>NZ_JBHSSW010000066.1:0-745093 GCF_042659465.1 Ponticaulis profundi
CGTTTGGAATGGCAGCGAATGCTGCCGGCGTTACAATTATTTGCGACGCTAAAAGCGCCCCAGCAAGGTATTTCGTCAACATCACAAACTCCCGTTCTGGAATTCGAATGAGGACTAGCAATTTCCGGTTAAGATTGCGGTCAATCGAGACGGAGAAATACCATGCGCGCGTTAACCCAATGTACAGGCCGCTCACAATGTACAAGTGATCAGGTGGCGAACCGGATCGGCGCGGAGGTTTCTGATCTTGTGGTCAAATAAATCACCAGCTCTGTATTCAAGTGGTGTTCAGCGAAATGTCGGTAATTGCACCCATCAGTCATGCTAAGTTAAGCATGAGTAGCAGGTTCTGGATGTCTTACTCCGCCGCCTCGGTGGATTTGCGAAGGCGCAGGCGGAACATCAGCCCATCAAGTTCTGGCATGAGGCGCCGCGACACCCATTTCAACAGCGCGTTCTGAGCGACATAAGCTGCGATACCACAGGCAATGCCGAACACAATTGATACCGTGACGAAGAAAGGCTGCGACCAGGTCGAGCCCAGCCATTCGGGAAAGTGTTCGGGCACGATGCGGTGGAACAGATAGATGTGATAGGTGGAGGACGCGAAGGTCAGCAGCGGGGCGATCAGCCGCTTGCTCATCGCGACGGTCGGCACAAAGAGCAAAAGCGCCATGACCGGGAATTGCAGCATGAACTTGATCCAGCCACCAATCCAGTTGCCACCATAATATGCGCCAAGGGGCAGGAGCACGCAGGCGAGTGCAAAGATGACCAGACGCTGGTTCAGGCCGCGCGCCGTGGAGGCGGCCCAGCCCAGCGCGAACAGGAAGAAATTCCATGGCACGGTGAAAATCTGCCGATTGCCGAAATCCCAGTTCTGCGCCCAGCCAAAGCGCATGGCGACGCCAGCCGCGATGAGCGAAAGCGAAAAGGCAAAGGGCCGGTCGAGTGCAAAGCGGCGCACAGGCGGAATGAGGATCAGGCCAAACATGATGAGGATGAGCTGGGCGTAAATCTCTACGAACCAGTAGAGATAGGGCATCATGTCGTGATTGACGGGATCGGCGAAACCGAAATTCCCCATCAATAGGGCAGAGGCCCAAGGGAAATCCCCCCAGGCGAGGCCATAGCCGATCAGGATGATGGCATAAGGCAAGAGGACTTTGGGCAGGCCGGTCAGAAGCTTCCATGGCTGGCCGGGTTTCAGGGCTGACGTCGCCTGAAACCGGCCAAGGCTGAAGCCTGCCATGATGAGCATGGCAGCGGCGCCGCCCGGGATCGGCCAGAGGGTCGCGTGATGGATGACCACCAGCACAATGGCGGAAATGCGGATGAGAATGTCAGAGCCGATTTCGCTGCGGATGGGGCGCGGGCTGTTGCGGTCTGAGAGTTCGGCAACGGTGAGGGTTTCCCATTTGCGCGGCAGGCCGCCAAACACCTGTTCCAGGCGCAGGGACATCTGTACATGGCTGAGGGAATCCCCGCCGAGGGAGACAAAGCTGTCTGTGTCGTCAATGCGCGCGCCGGGGAAGGTTTCGCGGAAGATCGCGCGGATATCTGCGCTCTGAGCATCCTGTTCTTCGATGGCGCGCAGGTCTTCTAGGCGTTGGCGTGCAGCCGGATAGTCCGGCTTGCCGGTCGGCAGGCGCGGCAAAGCGGGCACATAATCCACGCGAAGCACCATTTTCGGCAGACCGGAAAGCTGTGCGGTGCGCGAGAGAATGTAATCGGTCGACCATGTGGTCGCGTGCAGGATGAGCAGGGATTTGTCATCGCCGGTGACAAGCGCGTCTATGCCATCGCGCGAGAGCGCCTGTTCAATGGCATCATGACTGATCCGGTTGCCGGAGATTTTCGACATGCGCTTCAACCGGCCCACAATGCGGAAAAAGCCGTTAGCTGTGCGCTCTGCCAGATCACCGGTGTGGAGCCAGTCAATCTCCGGCCCGCGCGACAGGTCTTCCAGCGCGCTGGCATAGCCCATCATGACATTCGGGCCGCGATAGATGAGCTCGCCCGGTTTGCCGGTGTCGTTAAAGGGCTGGCCTTGCTCGTCGAGCAGGGATAGCTCGCCGCCGGGAATGGCGCGGCCAATCGTATCCATGTGCTTCGTCAGCTCGGATGGCGGCAGATAGGCGATGCGGGCCGTGGCCTCGGTCTGGCCATACATGAGGAAGAGCTCGCCCTGACGCTTGTTCAGATGCGTGTGATAGGTGGTGGCGAGGTCGGGAGGCATTTTGCCACCGGCAACGGTCATGAAGCGGAGCGGGCGGGTCTGGCGGGCGCGGAAGTCTGACTTTTCGAGCAGGCGATAGGTGTGCGGCACGCCGGAAAGGTTTGTGCAGCCCTGCGCTTCGATGGCGGGCAGGAAGTCGTCTGAAATCACCGAGGATGGGGCGATATAGACGCTCGCGCCTGCGATGAGGTGTGAATGGAGCACCGACAGGCCATAGCAGTATTGCAGGGGCAGGATATGCGCGCTGCGGTCTTGCGGTGTCAGCTGCAGATAGTCGGCAATGGCGCGGGCATTCGCGACCAGGTTTTCGCGCGACAGGCGGACGAATTTGGAATCGCCCGTGCTGCCCGATGTTGAGAGCAGCAGCGCCAGATCAGGATGCAGTTTCGGCCTGGCAGTGATGGGCTGAAGCTCCCAGCCCTGACCATCGAACACGCCATCGGGCGCGAAATCGCGAATGAAGCCGGACAGGGCACGCATATCGTCTGGCGCGAGCATGGCAACGGCATGGCCCGCTGACAGCGCGCCGAGATACGCGACCAACGTTTCGAGATTGCGGTGTGCCTCGATCACCAGAAGGCGGCGTTCTGCGCCGAGAAGCGTCGCCGTTTCCGCAATCTGTGCGGCGAGGTCGTGATATGTGATGACATGGCCCGCAGGACCAATCAGTGCAGCAGAATGATCGGCTTGCCGATCTTCAACGCCAAACAACATGTAGCAAAAGCCCCGAAATAACGCCCCGTTCGCACGCTCGCCAGGCGCACGCTCCTCTATAGGAGTCGGGGTATTCTACAACGGGATTTTATAATCGTCGCTATGTGAACAGCAGTTGAATGGTGTTTCTTTTGCCAGCGATGAAAAAACTGCCTGTTTTGGCTGTCTTTTTTCCAGTTGTGGGAAGGTGGTGGGGTAGAGGTGGGCGGTGTGTCCTGAGAGAAGGGGCGCCTTTACCAAGGATTGAAAGGTGATATCATTACACCATGAATTCGTCGCGTCTTATGGTATTTTTCACGTTCGCTGCGCTGCTGATGAGCGCAGGGTGTACGCCCCAAGTGGATGAAGGTGAGCGGCGTGCGGCCGTCACGTCCGACGCGGGAGACCGATGTGCACGCTATGAGGCATTGGCGACATTGCTGGGCCGCGAGAACGCGCTCTTTCTGGGCGAGATGCATGGCCAGATACAAACGGCAGAGCTGATGGATTGTCTGATCAGGGACACCGTGTCAGCAGGCGAGCCGGTCGTGATATCGCTTGAAATGTCCGAGCGGGCTGACTTTCGTCTTCGGGCTCTTCCGAAGAGCGCGGGCGGCGCGACAACGGTCGCCAATCCTGAGCTTGTTTGCGAGCTGACGGCCTGGGCAGATCATCCGCTGGTCAGGTTTCATTTTCACAGTCCGGCCAAAGGGCGGATCAGCGAGAATGGGGCCTTTGATCAGACCTATGACGAACAGGGGCGGGCCAGGCGGATTCGCGAAATCCTCTCTCCGTCACATCGCACGCTGGTGCTTGGGGGCTGGCGTCACGCGAGAAACACATTCAGCACGCGGGAAAGTGGAGAGATTGATGGCTATGCCGGATATTATCTGCGGGATGCGCCGATAAGTCGGGTGAGATTGGTTGCTTCCGAAGGCGGCGTCATGCGCAACTGCGTTCTGGCGGGCGGATGCGGCCTGCATGAAGGGACGCCCATGGCGGTGCCAGAATTTGGCGTTCCGCTTACTCCGTCCCCTGAACCGGCCTTCGACCATTATTTTGATGTCGAACGCTTTACGCCATCCTCAGAAGCGAGAGCGCTGGCGCGTTGTCCGGAATATGAGGCCTGGCTGGGGGCGGACTGAATACATTTTCCACTGCACGGCGTGCGTTCAAATACGCTGCATGTCCGACTTTGAGTTTCTTACCGCTGTCATATCCGATTGGTAGAGCTTCAGTCAGGTGAGGAAACCGGAGTGGATGTCTATGCTGCGTCAGATGATTGTCGGACTGTCATGCTTTGTTCTGCCCTTTACGGCGGGCTGTTCAGAGGCGCTCGAGCCTGTGGCGCCGGTGAAGACCGAGATCCAGGTCGATGGCGAAAGCTGGGAATCGCTCGAAGGCTGGGTGCCGGACTCAAAGGACTGGGCACCAAAGCGCCTGATCCGGCGGACTGATGGCTATTCGACGGCTGTGATTGCGAATGTGAAGCGGCCGGAACTGGATGCGATCACCGATGCCAGCCGGTTTGAAGAGGCGCTCCGTTTTGCGCTGTCGCTGGAAGGCGTGCGCGACGTTCGCATGAATGAGCGCCTGGAGGTGACGGGCGACATCGCACAGGTGTTCCGGGATGTCATCGGAACGCCTAAAGGCCGGTTTTTCGCGTGGATCGCCAGCGGCACAGGCGATGCGGGCCGGATGAAGGCGGCTGGCCTGTCCTTTGTGACGTCTGAAGATGGTGATCCGGGCACCTCCATGGAGTTTTTCCTCGCCAGCGAGGCCGAGTATGAACATCTTGGCGGGGTGATCGTGCCGCTGGCGCATCTGCTGGATGTGACATTCTCTGATCCGAACCCGCCTGCCGCCAATGTCCTGGCGTTTGGCCGTCAGAGCGATGAGGAGGCGGCGGAACGTCTCAGAGCGCATTTCGAGCAGTTCATGATCGAGACGGCCATGATCCGGGCGCAGGCTGGCATGTTGCAGCAAAACACGCTGTCCATTCTGCAGGGACTGAATCAGGTTGAGCCCTATGGTCTGCAGGACCCGATGTGGGATTTCTGAGGTCTGAGCCGGGCGCTTTGCTGTGGTTCGTAAATCGCTTCGATAATATGGAATGCATTCCGGGCGGTTTCTCCCCATGATTCCCGGCCTTACCCCCGCGACATGGGCGGCGACTCGTATAAACTGAGACGTCAATCGTATTGTGCGCATTTTCGGGTGGATAACCGGTGGGGACCGGACTGAAGCTGCGCCCCAGGAGTTTGCATGGCTGATCTGATCGACGACGGTGAAGAAAACATCATCGACGAACCGCTAAGCGAGGCGCTGTCCAAGCGCTATCTCGCCTATGCGCTGTCCACCATTACATCCCGCGCGCTGCCAGATGTGCGCGACGGTCTGAAGCCGGTGCAGCGCCGCATTCTGTATGCGATGCGCGAGCTGAAGCTGAACCCGGATGCGAGCTATCGCAAATGCGCGAAAATCGTCGGTGAGGTGATGGGTAACTATCACCCGCATGGTGATAGCGCGATTTATGACACGCTGGTGCGTCTGGCGCAGAGTTTCTCGGTCCGCTACCCGCTGGTCGATGGTCAGGGCAATTTCGGCAATATCGATGGCGATAGCGCCGCGGCCATGCGTTACACGGAAAGCCGGATGACGGCAGCGGCCAAGCTGCTGCTCGATGGTCTGGACGAAGACGCGGTCGACTTCCGCGATACCTATGACGAACAGGATTCCGAACCTGTCGTCCTGCCAGCGGCCTATCCGAACCTCCTGGCGAATGGCGCGACCGGTATCGCCGTCGGCATGGCAACCAGCATCCCGCCCCACAATGCGGCGGAGCTGATTGATGCCTGCCTGATGCTGATTGAGCGCAAATCCACAACGACCGAAGAGCTGCTGGAAGTGATGCCGGGACCGGATTTCCCGACCGGCGGTACGCTGGTCGAGGACAAGGCCAATATTCTGGAAGCCTATGAGACCGGACGGGGTGGTTTCCGCGTCCGCGCCAAATGGGAGAAGGAAGATCTTGGCCGTGGCACTTGGCAGATCGTTGTCACGGAAATTCCGTTCCAGGTTCAGAAGGGCAAGCTGATCGAGCGGCTGGCTGAACTGATCGACGGCAAGAAAGTGCCTCTGCTGGGCGATGTGCGCGATGAAAGCGCCGAGGACATTCGTCTGGTGCTGGAGCCGAAATCGAAAACGGTCGATCCGGACATGCTGATGGAAAGCCTGTTTAAGCTGTCCGATCTGGAAAACCGCTTCTCCATGAACCTCAACGTTCTGGATCGCGGCGCGCCGAAGGTGATGGGGCTGAAAGATGTGCTGCTGGCCTATCTGGCGCACCGCCGTGAAGTGATCACGCGTCAGGCGCAGTTCCGCCTCGACAAGGCTGAAGCGCGTCTGGAAGTTCTGGCAGGCTATCTGATCGCGTTCCTGAACCTTGATGAGGTGATCCGCATTATCCGCGAGGAGGATCATCCCAAAGCCGAGCTGATCAAGACATTCGACCTGACGGAAAATCAGGCCGAAGCCATTCTGAACATGCGTTTGCGTTCTCTGCGCAAGCTCGAAGAGTTCGAGATCCGCAAGGAGCATGAAGAACTGGAGAAAGTCCGCGACAGCCTTCAGGCTCTGATCGCGAGCGAGCGTCGCCAGTGGACAGAAGTCGCGAAGGGCCTGAAAGAGGCGCGCAAGGTGTTCGACCCGGAAACTGACCTGGGGCGCCGCCGGTCTGTCTTTGGTGAGGCGCCGATCCATGATGGTGATATGGTCGCCGAAGCGCTGATCGTGCGTGAGCCAATCACGGTGGTCCTGTCTGAGCAGGGCTGGATCCGCGCGCTGAAAGGCCATTCGAACGATCTGGACAAGGTGAAGTTCAAGGATGGCGACGCGCTGCATCTCTATTGCAAGCTGGAAACCACCGACAAGCTGATCCTGATGTCGAGCGATGGTCGGGCCTTTACGCTGGGCGCTGACAAGTTGCCGGGCGGGCGCGGGCAGGGTGAGCCGATCCGGCTCCAGATCGATCTGGAGCAGGAAAAAGCCATCATCGACATGTTCAAATACACGGCCGATCAGAAACGCTTCATGGCGTCGACGGCGGGCTATGGCTTTATCTGTCCGGAAGCGGAACTGCTCTCGGCACGTAAAGCCGGCAAGCAGGTTGTGAACTGTCCGGGCGACAGCGTGCTTCTGTGTTGCAAGCCAGCGGAAGGCGATATGGCCGCCGTGATTGGTGAGAACCGCAAGCTGTTGATCTATGAAGCAAGCGAATTGCCGGAAATGCCGCGCGGCAAGGGCGTGAAGCTGCAATCCTACAAAGATGGCGGACTGGCTGATGCCAAGCTCTTCAATGGCGAGGATGGGTTCTCGGTGACGGATGGTTCCGGGCGTCAGCGCACCTTCCCGGACTGGCGCGACTGGGTTGGTCGACGCGCGGGCGCGGGCCGCATGGCACCTCGCGGCTTCCCACGTAACGGAACTTTTGAAGGGTAGCCGGTGCGTAGCTATTCGGAGCTGACGCTCCGGCTGCTGCGCCTGCGTAATTTCTATTTGCTCTAGCGAGACGAATGTCTCCGCACAGAGCGCGCTCAAGACTGTACTCGGGGGCAAGAGATCTGGGGCAATCGGGTGTAAGTGGGCGGAGCGTGCTCAGGGCTGTAATTCTGATATTGAATTGCAGCTTGTCTCAAGCCAGATGTTGCAGAATGTCGGTGCATCCCAATTTGGGAGGCGCACGATTTGCATGGGGGCTTTTCGTAAACGCGTTGATATTCGCTTAGTATACTGGGGCATCAGTTGAATGAGCGAAACGACGCTGCGTAAAGTTCTGAAAATCGACCGCTTTTGATTTGAAAAAGCGCAAAATTCTGCAACGGTAAAGCGCTCAGCTTGTGGATAGATTGACGCCATGATGTGCAAGCCAGAATTCGGGCATTGAGAACGGAGGTTCGATTGGTCAGAATCGAAATGAAATGGAGCTTGCTCAACTGCGGGCGCTTGTTTCCAGCGGCCATAATGTCGTTATCCTTCGGTGTGCCGCCGGCCTCTTCTCAGAGTGAAGTGATCGCCATTGATAACTTTGAGGAACATCTCAGCGACTTTGTTCCTATGTCTGGACATTTATTCGTCGGCCTGGGGCTTGTTATGGCCTCGGAAATGAGCGGAAGCTTTCAGATTTCCGATCTTCAGTTGCGGTCTGCGGCTTCTGGTCAACCGAGTTGTCTTCTGCTTACGTCACGTGATGGGCGCTATGTGGCCTCGGGTAGCGTGCCTTCATCCGCGACACATTACGCCCCTGTGAAGCCTCCGTCAGAGCGAGGGTGGTCCTACCAAGAGCCACTTAAAGAATATGATCGAGACGACATCGCAGGCATGGTTTTTGATGCTGAAAGCTGTTCACTCGCTTCGGCTAAGACGGCCATTCCGATAAAGCTTTCGACAGAACCGGACACGCTTATCGTGCAAGTTAATTCGCAGCGTGCGACAAACGTTCAGTCGAAAGCGGTACGCCCCGACAGCTCGACTGTTGATGGTGAGTGTTCCAAAAAGTCGGAAGGGTCTAGTAGGGCATTTGATACGGTTTGTCGGTTCGATCTCGGCAAAGTGGGAGTCGGGAACCTCGAAGTTTTCATTCGCCGAGTTCCGCGTTCCGGTCCTCCTCGAGTTGATCAGATTGGAGTGAGTGTCGGTGGCTAAATCCAAAGCGAAACGCAATTTGGCTTGGCTTCATCCCGGTCGCCGATTGTCCGCCATTCGGCGAAATAAATTCGCATTGATGCTTATCGCCGTGGTCTTACTTGTGATGTTCGGTTTGCCAAGCCCTCGCACTTTTGTGGCGCTTGAGGCGCAAACTGAGTCTCTGTCCTACCAACCTATCTCGACAGCAACATCATCATTCATTTTACCAGGAGCAGCCGTTTGGATCGATGAAGTGGATGCAGACTGGACAACAACAACCGAGCCCGAATGTGTTCCTGAGCGCGTATTGATTACACCGTTCAGTGGAGCGCGGGTGGCGCTATATCAGACAGGAGATGTACTAAAAATTGTTGTTACAGGTGGTGCTAGCTTCGTCACCGAAACAGATGAGATGGAAATCTCGACGACTTCGCCCGTACATTTCACGGTTGATACGAGCAGTTGTTCTGTTTCTGAAACACTAAAATTCCCTATTCATGGCGCGCTCAACGTGGGGGATGACGTTCAGTCGGCGTCGTCTTTCGATTATCATCCGCAGACATTGCGCGGTGGCGAGCTGACCGTTTATGGGCGTGCTATTGAAAAAATATGGTTCTTGCCCCTGCGATTTGAGCCGTTTCAGCCCGGTGCGCTATATCTGGTCGACAAGTTCGAACTTCCCCCCAATTCTCAAATTCTTGTGCCGTCTGATCAAACAAAACAGAAAAGGACGAGCACCGACTGGTGGGGGTATGCTGAGTGGTCCAGCGCGTCATCCACTTTATCCGTCGGCGCAGCTTCAAATACCGAGAGTATACAAATCTCGAATCCAGCTCTCGACTTTTCTAAAGGTGATGCAGAGTCGACAAGTGACACGTTGTCACTGACGTTAGTTGCAAGGTTAATTGGTGATCCGAACCTCCGTTACATCTACGGAATTATTTTGGTTCTGCTGGCGTTTAGTCAGTTCTTCAGTTCGCAACCGTCAAAGCCGGAGAAGGAGTCCGAGAGATGACACGTTCCTGGTCGAAGAGCCTGTTCGTTCTGGCGATGTCGGCGCTTTCATTGTGTGCTCACGCTCAGATGTCTCCGCGATTTGTGGAAACCCCCGGAGGTGAAGGGCAAGGCATTCTGATACGATCATATCGTGATCTGGACGCGGCCGCGATCTGGTGGGATATGCTCGTAACTGCCAACCATCTGCAGTCTGGCCCAACCATGACTACGACGACAGTGGGTGGTGAACGAGAGATCTATGATTTAGCTGCTCAGCTTCCGGATGTGGATATTGCAGTGGCGACGAAAATTTATGGCCACGTCAATTCGCTGCGGCCAAGGTTCAATGCGCTTACATCGACTGAATATGTGCCCGTGTCAGATCTGAGCAAAATGATCGGTAACAAAATCTACGGTCTGCGCGTGAGCAGCAGCGCCGGAGGGGTGGAGAGTGTCGCGCTGACGGTAAAACAGGTTGCAAACGACACGATCATTGCGTCGCCAGTATCTTCTGAACAGTCATTCGTGCAAAGTGATAGTGGTATGTCGATATGGCAAATGTCGGTTAGCTTAGACCGCTATGGGGAAGTTCCGTCGACGAACCGTTTAATAGGGTTTGTTAGTGGAGCGGAAACCGGCGGCATCCGCATTATACCAGCAGAAACGATATCCGATCGGATGTACGACACTCTCATACCGGTGTCTCCGGAACTCATGTCAAATGTGAATGTCAGCGGTTTTAGTCTGATCAAGGGTGGCGGAACCGGTACTCGCGGTCAGCTAACAAACGACAGCTTGCAGGATTTGAGTGGTAGAGGCAGCAACAGGTTCTTCAATCCCCATGATGGAGTGTATTTCACGATTGAAACAGATCTTGGCGATCTCGACCGAGTGATTGAAGGCTTCCAGTACAAAGGAAAAATCGGTTATCCGAACAATATCGTCTACCTCAATCAGTTTCGTCCTGGAGATGGCGGAGCGTGGAACAAGGTATCTGCATCTTGTTCGGGGTCTGAAATCATGGATTGGTCTGAAATTATCTGCCGTTTCAACCGGCCTGTGATCGCGAGGGGGCTTCGTGTCCAGTTTAACGCCGCAGCGTCCCGGATCGATAATTTCCGGATTCTAGAACAACAGCGTGTGAGATCTGTCGCACCTAATCCCTTCGATGTCGACTAGTTTGTCAGTATATCAAAACCTTAGTTCCGGAGTGGAGCGAAAAGATTTTGTATACGTCTTTACTCACTTATACACACCCTTGTAGAGATTGATGCAATACTCGGTATCGGTCTTATCAGCAGGATGCCGTTTTGGGCGACCAGCCTGTACAATTTCAAAAGCCCCTTTGAGAACGCTGTCGCGACCTGTAGACGGATCTCGCTCATAGATGGCGACTTCTTTGCGGAAGTTGTCGTCTTTTAAACCAAACGGGGCCGTCCATAAGATACCTGTCCAATTTCCGTATCTTGCCGTCGGTGTCACTGAATAATGCCTTACCATCAAGATTGTGGAGATGTGATGTCTCTGCCTGAGCTGGAAGGGCTGCCAGAAGCGCTGTCGCAATGAATGCGGCGAAGATGATCTGAAATAATCGCATAGGTAATTCGTTCTGAAAGAGTTGGAACTTCAATCGGGGATATATCTACGAGAGGATTGCGAGTCTGATCTAGTCGAAATACGCCTTTAGTGCCTCGGAATGCCGGGGTGGGGGGCTGCGTTCTGAAACAGGGCGGGTATGGCAAGCGCGAGGGCGTCATCGCCTGCTGCATAAAGGGCGGTCGCCTTGGCTCCGCCAGCATGACGCTGGATGCAAACACGCTGATACTGGTCTGAATGCGGTGATGGGTTGGTCGACGCGCGGGCGCAGGCCGCATGGCACCTCGCGGCTTCCCACGTAACGGGACTTTTGAGGGGTAAGTGCGCAAACCTGAGGTTTTGTTGACCATGTAAAAAAGGCTGCCGCTTCAGGCAGCCTTTCGCTTTTCTGCAGGCAATGAACCTTCGTCCGAAAAGTCCCATCGCAGTCATGAACTTGCATCCATAGACCTATCAAATTAGGCTTTTTGCAAATGCTGATGGGGGGCAGTATGGCATTTCTGAACAGAGTCACGATTGGGGCGGGCATTGCGGGCTTCTTTGCCTTTTGTGCAAATGTTGCGCTCGCGCAAGTCGAACCCCCGCTCCATCAGGCCATTCTGGATGGTGATGAGGATGCGATCTGGGAACATCTGGATGATCCGGATATCCCCGGAGTTTCACCACAGGGTATCCGGCCATTGCTCCGACTGCTGACCCCTGAGGCAGATGAGGTGCTGGACACGCGGTCGTATGTCGATCTGTTGGAAAAGCTATTGGGGCCGGATGGAGCGGACCTGAGTCTGCCCGGCTATGTGGGCTATGAAGGCGCTCTTTATGCCTTTGCTCCGCTCATTGTGATCGATCCTGTTCTCACAGAGTTATCGAATGAAGCGCTTGATGCGTTGGACGCGGGCGCAGACTGGGAGATGCCGTACTACCCGGTGTCTCGGGCATTCGATCCGTATTGGTATTCTGACGATTTCATCGAATGCACGCCAATGGGCTTTGCCTTATTGGGGGCCATGGTCACCGATGAAGGGTCTTCAGCGCAGTATGAAGCGACGAATAAGTTATTTTACGGCTTTCTGTATTTTGACGAGGAAACGCTTCAGTTGGATGAGGTGTGTCGTTTTCTGAAGGCCCCGGACGGCGTCGACATCGCGGAGAGCAAGATTTCCGTTCATGACTGGCTCGCCTATGCTGGCGGGATTTATGGAAATGAAATCGGGCTTGAGAGCGCGAAAGCCGCGCTGATGGATCAGGGGCTGTATGACGAAGCAGACTATGAGGCGTCATTCGCAAAATTTGCACCGCTGGCTGACAGCCTGGAGGATAAGCGGCAGTTACGGTTGGCTCAGCAGACCATTGCGGGTCCGCCTCAAACCCAAAAACAACAGGTTGCATCTGCGCCGCCGGTGACGGCGGTTTCGTCGGGTCGCGGACCGACGATCGACCCATCGATTTTACAGCCTTTTCGAAATACCATTGGGCGTGACTTTACGATCGAACTGAAACCGACGCTCAGGCCGGATTCAAAGGAACCGGCAATTCACAAGGCGATCATGCGCGGCGATCTGAAGGCCTTCAGGCGCGCGCTGGATGATCCGGAAGCAGAGGGTTATTCGCCGCGCGGTTTGCCGCCAATGGCGCGTCTGACAATGAAGGATGTTCAGGAGAGCGTGCCAGCCGATGTCAGAATGCAGATGATCCGGGAATTATCTGAAGCAGGTGGTGGGCCAACCGGGCTCCCAAGTGCTTACCTGAACGGCCCACCTGAACTGGTTCGGGAACTGCTCACGGAAATGGTCGAGCACATGCCGGAGAGTGACACCCCTGACCGGCTACGAACAACGTCCATCAATAGCCTTTTTCCTGTGGTCGGCGATTTCTCGAGTTCGGCGACATATGGGCAGCCGCTTTTCGATTCCTGGGAAAGCATAGTGAGCTGCTCTCCGGCAGGCATGATTTCCTGGAGCGTTGCTTCCAGGGAGTTCGGTACGCCCGCCTCTCGGGAGAGCCTGGAAAACCTGATGGCGCTTCTGGAGATCGTGCCGACAGATATTCTGCGCAATCAGCCCGCGTGCCGGTTTAACGACGGCAAAGTGAGAAGCATGAGATTCCGCGATCTTTCGATGTTCGAGCTCATGCTTCTGATCGGCGTGCTTTCCGAGAGCGAACAAAACGCTCAGGCGGGGATCAACATTCTTCAGGCGGCGGGCCTGTGGAGCGAGGAGGCGCAGACCCATGCTGAATCCTGGATCAATACCGTTCTGGGAGAAATCAGAGGGCAGCGCCAGTACGCTTATGACAAGCAACAGCTAAAGAAACAGCTGGCATCTCTTCCCATTGATCGCCGGGAGCCAGCCATCCACAAGGCCTTGCTGCGAGGTGACTATGATGGCGTCATGGCCAATCTCTCTCAGGCGAATTCGCCCGGGGTGAGCCCTAAAGGTATTCGCCCGTATTTGCGTCTGAATACCCCGCGCGTTCAAAACCAATTCAGCGCAAAACAGCAAATGCTATTGAGCAACGAGTTGGCGAAGCGCATCGACGTCACGGACTTCGACAATTATCAGGTGCTTGTTCACGCGGCTGCATACGGCCCTCATGACCAGTTTAGGATCTTTCTGGATGCCATTCATGCCGGGCGCTCGAGTGTCGGCAAGCCGCGAATCTCACGCGATCAATTGAACCTGACGTCAGTCCAACGTGGACAGAGCGAATATGCTCAGTTTGGATCCACGCACGACACATGCCCGGTGCTGATGCATGTCTGGTATTCCTATATCAGCGCGCCGAACGCTTCGACCCAGCTCGAAGAGGCGAAATCGAAACTGATCTTCCTTCTGGCCGGTATTCGCAGTTGGCTGGATGACGGCCCGGATCTCGATAGTCCGATACTTGGCGACCCGGAACAGTCCTGTATTTTTTATCAGCTAAAGCCGAACCCGATGGCACCGGGTGGCATAGAGCGCCGCGTCAGAAGCCGACCCAATCTTTATACGGAACTTGAAAAAGCGTTGAAAATGCCAGCGCAGAAAGCGCGCGCGGAGTGGGTGATCGATAAGCTGATTGAATATGGTCGTTTCAAACCTGAGGCTTTGGCCTATTGGGCGGATATTGACGCGCAGCGGCAACGAAATCTGGCAGCAAGAAACCGGAAAGAGGCCGAGACCCTCGCCGCGACACGTGCTTATGAGCGGCAGATGGACCAGCAATCGCTTTCCGCCGGTATTGCCGGAGGGCTGGCTGCCATTGATCGCGATCTCAGAAATACACCGGAGGCACAACGAGCGGAGCTGGAGCGTCGTGCTGGCGAGACAGCCGAGCGTCTGAGCCGTGAGAGCCTGATGGAAGGCGGCGATGGATCAATCGGGCCGGTTGTGATGATTGATGGCCGGCTCGAGCGGGTTGGCAGCTCAATGCCAACCGATCGTAGAGCTGCGGACGCTTCAGCGGGATCTGATCAGGGAGAGACCAAGGGAGGCAGCTCGCGTCAGATTCCGTATAAAAAAGTGGATTATACGCCGCCTTGCGAATGGAGCTGCCGAGGGCTTGATGAAACCGCCTGTAATGCCGCTATCGCGAAATATGAGGCGTGTTTGGAGGTCAAAAAGGTCGAATCCCGAAAGGCCTGGGAAAACCTGAGGGGTGAGCCTGTGGATCCTGACGCGCCATATACGCCCGGTGGCGCGATTGAAAATTGAGCCGCTCAGTCTCGTCTGATCTAGTCGAAATACGCCTTTAGTGCCTCGGAATGGCGGGGCGGGTGGCCTGCGCTCTGAAACAGGGCGGGGATGGCATGCGCGTTGGCAAGTGGGAGGGCGTCATCGCCTGCTGCATAAAGGGCGGTCGCCCAGGCATCCGCCAGCATGACGCTGATACTGGTGTGAAGAAACCTATTGGAGCCCGCTAATCCGTTTTGAGCATCAGAATATTAGAAATGAAAAGTTCAAAGTGCCCATCAAAGAAAAGAAACTCTCCTCCATACGCATGCTCAAGTTCCGAGGCGCAAATCGGCTCTAACGTCGAAGGAACAAAGAAGTTCTGGAAGTTTACAATCACTTCGCCGCTTTCTCTGTCGATGAAATTCAGATGCGCGATGATAGCATCATCTTCAATAATGATATGTCGCTCGAAATAATATCCGGCAACCGGAACGTAGGTTTCACCGCTTGGCGACGACTCTATACTGAGTTTGAAAGCAAACTTCGTCTCGGCGTACAGATCGGAGAGCACTTTATCTATCGAGCCAATCAATTGGCCTGAGTATTCCGGATACGCGCTCTTCAGAATTTCACCGTATCTTGTCCCCTCAAACAGATTTTCCGGCACGGGCTCGTAATGCTTCGAAGGATGCATTTCAAGCCGAAGAAGAATGCGCTCGGCCCCGGTGTAGCACATGGAGAACCTGGTGATGTTACTTTTCGAAATACCTCGCTCTTCAAGTAAGTCGCACGCATTTGGAAGTTCCAAATATAATTCAGGCCGACTACCCCGCCCAACCCTCCTGACGAGCCAAAGAACATTTTCTCTGCTGAAGTTTAAATAATCGAATGTTTCATCGCCCGCCTGTTCGCTGTGGTGCATTAACTCAGCAAGAACGACCGGGCGGTTGAACAGGTACATGCTCAATTTCCGCATCTTGCCGTCGATGTCACTGACTAATGCCTTACAATCGAGATTGCGGAGATATGGTGTCTCTGCCTGAGCTGGAAGGGCTGCCAGAGGCGCTGTCGCGATGAATGCGGCGAAGATGATCTGAAATAATCGCATAGGTAATTCGTTCTGAAAGTGTTGGAACTTCAATCGGGGATATATCTACGCGAGGATTGCGAGTCTGATCTAGTCGAAATACGCTTTTAGCGCCTCGGAATGCCGGGGGGGCTGGCCTGCGCTCTGAAACAGGGCGGGGATGTCATGCGCGTTGGCAAGTGGGAGGGCGTCATCGCCTGCTGCATAAAGGGCGGTCGCCCAGGCATCCGCCAGCATGACGCTGGATGCAAACACGCTGATACTGGTGTGAATGCGGTCATGGGTTGGCGCGCCGATGATGTGTGAGCGGCCCTGCCTCGACTTATAGAGATTGCCGCTCGTTGCAATGGCGATCCCGCAGGCGGCGACGCGCCAGGCCGGGCGGTCCAGATCAGGGCTTTGCAGATCAATCCACCAGGGCTGGCCATCTGCGCGAATGCCGTGGCCGTAAAATTCACCGCCAATCTCGACAAGGAAGGACGGGACGTTCAGCGCCAAGAGGGCGCGCGCCATTTCGTCGACGCCATAGCCCTTGGCAATGGCAGAGAGATCAAGCTCCAGACCGCCTGGCTGGCGGATCTGGCCATCAGGACGTGTGATGGGATCGCCTGTCCAGCTCTGCCGCGCCGTGAAGGCGCTCAAGCCTGTATCTGTGGGGCCAAACCCACGCGCGCGTGTCTCCGCGCCATGCGCTGGATTGAATGCGCCATGTGTCAGGTCAGCAATCCGGACGGCTTCGCTCCAGACGGTTTGAAAGGCGGCGTCCGGCGTAAAGCACGTGCCAGCAGGGGCAGCGTTGAAGCGGCTGATGAAGGAGCCGGCGTCCCATGTGCTGAACACATCAATGACAGCGTGGTGCGAACCTGTGATCGCGTCATGCAGGTCGGCTTTTGTGATGCCATCAGGCACCAGAGCGCGGGCAGACCATGTCGTTCCCATGGTCTCACCCGAAAGATCCATCAGCCGGTCTGTGCGGGGCAGGGCTAGACTGCTTTGCGACAGACCGGGTGGAATGAGAACCTCAATCAGGCTCAGAAGGACAGGGCCTCGAATGTGATGACATAGCCGCTGCGCGCGCCAATTTCCTTGCCATCAACCATGGTGGTGCCCTGAGTGCCGGTTTCGAGCCAGTAGCGACCGGATTCCTCCAGTGTGAAGGTGATCTGACCGTCAGCGTCTGTGGTCAGCTCCAGCGTGCCCTGTTCGTCGCGATAGCGGTCATGACCTTTCACGATCTCGACTTCCATGCCTTCGATCGGTGCGCCATCCAGCGTGAAGCCGAAGGTGATCTCTTCGCCGGTATAGACATCGTTCGGGTGCGTGACCGGTGTGAATTCGAGGCCTTCACCTGTGGTCGCGAACACGTCATCGGTTGGTGCGCCAAGCGTGACGAAGGTCGCTGTCTGGCGAGACATTTTGGTCAGCTCAACGCCGTCCTTGTCCAGAACGCCTTCTTCCTTGAAGCCTTCATAGGTGCCGCGGGCACGGCGACGCTCGCCATCTTCTTCCCAGCTTGCGAAGAAGGAATTGCCGCCATTACCGATTTTGTACGTGCCCTGCTGATCGAGTGTCACATCGAAGGTCGAACGGATCTTGCCGGTCCAGCCATTCTCAACGCCGGTGACTGTGCCATCCGGGGCGGTGATTTTCATGTCATCAAGACGCATGGCGACGTGGTTCGGGAAGAACAGGTCGTTTGAAATGGCACCATCAACGGTGATCAGCTGTTCGTCGCCGGAAAGCGTGAAAGTGGATGGCAGGATCCAGGCGCGGTGGGCGTGTGCCGGTGCAGACAGGGCGAGAGCGACGGCAACGCCAGCAGCGAGTTTGCGAAAATGAGTCATAAGATTGGCTCCGTTATAAAGGTCTGAAATTTATGGAAGAATGGTGAGAGAGACGTCGCCGAGCTCTGTCTCGCCAGAGACTGTCTGGGTTTCAGAGGCCGTGCCATCCCATGTGAATGGGATCTGGACCAGCTCGCGGCCACCGACTTCGCGGGAGGCTTCGACGTAGAGAATGTATTCGCCTTCCGGCAGGTCGGCGAGCGGGCCATCATCGGCGCTGAACTCAACGAGGTTTTCGCCTGGTCCACGGGTCGGGCTGGAAACGCCATCGACCGGCATGTCCAGTGAGCGACCTGTGCGGCGCCACCACTGGCGGATATCCTTCAGCCAGGTCTCGCCTTCACCTTCAGGGCCGGCTTCGAGCTGGTACCAGACAGCAAGATTGGCAGCGACGGAGTGATCGGGACGGGCGATCCAGATGGCGACATAAGGCTTGTGATACTCAGCCACATTCAGGCGAGGCAGCTCCACAGAGAGCGCCATGTCACCGGCATTTGCGGCGGAGACCAGCGTGCCGGCAGCAGCGCCAAGCCCAAGAAATTTCAGGACGGCTTTCATAGAGACCTCTTTAATGCATGAAGAAAATGATGACGATGAGGGGAATGATCAGGCCAAGGCCTGTGAGCGGCCAGGTAATGGCGCGCTTGCCCGAATGGATCTGCAACAGCCAGAGCCCGGTCAGGCAGAAGAAGATCGTGGCCAGTGAGAACACATCCAGGAAGATCGCCCAGCCAAGCCCGGTATTGCGGCCCTTGTGCAGGTCGTTGAGGTAGGAGATGGCGCCGCGGCTGGTGGTTTCGTATTCCACGAGGCCGGTTTCACGATCAATCGCGAGCCAGGCATCGCCGCCCGGACGGGGCAGGGCGACATAGACATCGAAGTCGGTCCATTCCGCTGTCTTTCCGGCGACATTCACACCGAGGCCTGAGCGGATATCACGCACAATGGAGCGCGGCAGGGATGGCGTGGTGCCTTCTTCCGGTTCGGCGGCAAGATCAGCCATGGGCGTTTCGGACAAGGTCATCTCGGACGCCTTGGTGACGGGGGTCGCAGGGATGTCGCCCGCATGGTTCAGCGTGATCCCTGTGAAAGCAAACAGCAACATGCCGATGAGACAGACAGCACCGGAAATCCAGTGCCAGATGCGGGCCTGCTTCTTCCAGAAATTACCGGCTTTCTTGCGTTTTTTGGGTGCCGTTCTGCCGCTTGTGGCTGTCATATCCGTTGTGTCTAGCGGCATGTGGCCCTGTTCTCATTGCTGATTTCGTTTGTCGAGGACACTGCTAGCATGAGGTTCTTTTAATGCAAGGCATTCGCAAGTAGAAAACGCATATCGGTCTGCGACTTTTGGCGATAGGGGAGATCGGAAAATACGATCAATCGTCTCTGACGCCCGTTCGTGCGATCACAGAATGAAAAAGGCCAGAGATAAACTCTGGCCTTTGTGCAGCTTATTTGCTGGCTTCGTATGCGGCTTTTCGTTTGTCGTCGATGGATTTGAGGTCATCGGCAACCGAATAGACGTCTCGGCCCGGTTTGCCCCAGGCCACCGGAATAATGGAGTCGAGGAAGTCATAGCCATGGGTTGGGTAGGCCCACATCATGGGCTGTCCGGCAAAGTCACGTGTGACGATTTCCAGATTCATCTTGGCGCCAGAGCCTTTGTCATTCAGGAGCCAGTGCATGCCACCTGACCGACCGGTGGTGTAGTGGAACAGGCTGCTATCCTTCTTCAGACAGGCGATCTGGTTTGGCAGAGGCTTGGAATAGCCATCACTCGCTTCAGCGACAAAGCCAACACCGGTATAGCCATCAGGGCAGACAGGCGCCCAGACACTGCCGTGCATATGTGCGCCCGAGCATCGGTCTGACCAGACGAGCGTGAAATCGGTTGGTCGTTCCCACCAGTCACCACGGCCATCCATGGCGTCGCAGATCACGGTTCGGCCATCCACTTTGTGGTAGTTGTTCTCGGCATAATCACCGAGCGAGATGCAGCTCGAATACTTCGAGCTCGTCACATCGCCCTTCCAGAGTGAGATATCGTGGTGTCCGCCTGAGCCGCGGTCATCCCAGACGAGGGTTGCTGGCGTGTTTTGCAGTCTGGCCTTCTTGTAGAATGGGTGGTCTGCCGGATCGACCGAGCCACGAAGCGCCTCGCCCGTGAAGGCGATCAGCATCATCTGAGCGGCCTTCTTTTCGTTCTCATCGGTCATCTTGTCGATGAATTGCTTGGCCGTCTGCATGTTTCCATACATGACAGCAGCCTCAACGATCTCCGGATCCACGCCGGCATCGTCGCCATATGCCGCGATGATTTCGGCCTGACGATTATAGGCATGCGCCGCGCGCATGATGCCTTCGTCAATATTGTCGCTCGTGAAGAGATAGGTCCAGGTGTATGCCGGGTCCCATTTCTGGTTCAGCTCAGCGAACTTCTTGGCAAATTCCTTGGGATCATTGATCGAGGAAAGAAGGCTCCAGCCGTCGGAACCGATTTCGCTGACATCGCCCTGAAAGCCTTCAAGCGTCTGCAGTGGCATCGCGCCCTGCATTTCGGCGACCGTATTGTTCGCCTTGTCGAGGAAGCTTTTCACCTTGCCGTCCGGCAGGAGCTGGTAGACGGCATATTTGGAGGTGATGGCGTTGATCTTCACATAGATGCTGCCAGCCTCTTTGGCGGCTTCTTTGGCTTC
Organism: Ponticaulis profundi; assembly: GCF_042659465.1. Classification (NCBI taxonomy): domain Bacteria; kingdom Pseudomonadati; phylum Pseudomonadota; class Alphaproteobacteria; order Hyphomonadales; family Hyphomonadaceae; genus Ponticaulis; species Ponticaulis profundi. The sequence continues at coordinate 20,487 of NZ_JBHSSW010000066.1, forward strand.
ATTCCAGTTGGACGCGGCAAAGTCCGCGATGCCGTCCGGATTGCCATGAACGGCGAGGTCGGTTGTCGCCTTCGCGATGGAGTCCGCTTCAGAGGCGATGGCACCTGCGGTTTCGCTATAGGCCTTATCAATGCCGCTCTTGATAGAGGACCATGCGTTATCGCAGGATGGCAGGGACGCGTGTTCCTCGAAAACACCGGTACGTGCGACGCCTTCCTCCGGAATGGCTGGCAGTGTTGCAAAAGCCGTCAGCGCAAGCGCGCTGCAGGCTGACAGGCTGAAGGCTTTCAGCGTTTTCCGATGGGTGTTGTTCGTCATGTATTTCGCCCCCTGAACCAAAAAAGATTCGTTAAATCAGAGCGGAATGGCCCACTCTGAAAAGAAAAGGGGTAGGGACTTGCGCATAATATTTCATTAAATGCGCAAGTGACTTTCATTGTATATTTGACGCCCGGTTGCGAAGTCGAACCTGCTGCGTTTTGACTGGGCGGGCTTTCCTGTATCGCCTGCTTGTCGAATTCGAAGAAAGCGGGTAGCTCTCAAGCATCTATCTGGGGGACATCAAATGATGGAATTATTAGTCGTCGTTGGCATCATCGCTGTGCTGGCGATCATCGTCATTGGCATTTATAACGGCCTTGTGCAGAAGCGGCAGCAATGCAAGCAGGCTTTTGCCGATGTGGACGTTCAACTGAAACAGCGCCGCAATCTGATCCCGAACCTCGTTGAGACGGTGAAGGGTTATGCCAGCCATGAAAAAGAGACGCTGGATGCGGTGATCAAGGCGCGCAACACGGCGGTTTCAGCAAGTGGCCCAGCCGAGACGGCGGAAGCCGAAGGCATGGTGACACAGGCGCTCGGTAAGCTGTTTGCTCTGGCAGAAGCCTATCCGGACCTGAAAGCGAACACGAACTTTCTCGAACTGCAGCGCGAACTGTCGAATATCGAGGACAAGCTGGCTGCGGCGCGTCGCTTCTACAACTCTGCTGTCATGCAGTACAACACAGCGCGCGAGACATTCCCTGCGGCTGTGTTTGCCAGCATGTTTGGCTTTCACGAACAGCCTTTCTTCGATGTTGGTGAAGAGGCACGCGCTGACCTTTCCGTTGTGACGGAAGTGAAGTTCTGATCGCTGACACCATCGGGGGCTGGCCCGGTGACATGCATACGAAAAGCCCGGACACGTGTCCGGGCTTTTTTTTATGTCAGGGTGTCTAGCGCGTCAGGCTCGGCAGCCAGGTGGCCAGTGCCGGGATCAGCGCGACGAGCAGGATCATAGCGAGCTGCAGGCCAATGAACGGTATCGCGCCACGCCAGATGTCGAGCGTGCGCAGATCGTCTGGTGCGGCCCCGCGCAGATAGAAGAGTGCAAAGCCAAAGGGCGGAGTCAGGAAGCTTGTCTGAAGGTTGAGCGCCATCAGAATGCCAAGCCAGACCGGGTCGAAGCCCGCAATGATGAGCGTTGGTGTCACCAGCGGTACGACGACAAAGACAATCTCGATGAAATCGAGGAAGAAGCCCAGAACGAACATGACGAGCATGGCGATGACCAGTGCGCCCCATTTACCGCCGGGTGTGGCGCTGAGCATTTCATGCACCAGATCATCACCGCCAAAGCCTCTGAACACCAGACTGAACAGGCTGGCGCCAATCAGGATGAGGAAGACCATGGAGGTGATTTCGACGGCGCTCTTTAATGCCGGGATCAGTTGGCCAGCGCGGTGAAGGACCAGCATGCCGGCGGCGACACCTGCGAGGAAGGTCAGGACAGCAAACAGTGTGACGACCATACCGATCAGATTGATTGTCGCAATCTGATCAACCCCCATGCGCAGGTCGAGGGTGTTCTTCAACAGGATGATCACGAAGATGGAAACAAGCGCGACGAAAATCAGCTTGCGCAGACCGGCCTGTTTCTCATCTGACAATCGAATGCCAGCGAGCAGGAGCGCGCCAGCAGCGCCAATGGAGGCGGCCTGTGTCGGCGGTGCGATACCGGCAAGGATCGCGCCCAGCACGGCAATAATGAGGAAGAGGGGTGCACCAAGGCCGAAGAGGATTTCCTGCATTGTGAGCGGGTCATCTTCTTCCTGTTCCACAGGTGGGCAGGCAGATGGCCGGGTCAGTGCGGTAAAGGCGACATAGGCCAGGTAGAAGCCAACCAGGATGACGCCGGGCAGGAGTGCGCCTGCAAAAAGATCACCAACGGAGACAACAAAGGATGCGCCGCCGCCCATCTGGCTCGCGGCCTGGCTGGCTGCGTTGGACACTGCGTCCGCCAGCAGGATGAGGACGATGCTCGGCGGAATGATCTGGCCCAGCGTGCCGGAAGCGGCGATTGTTCCGGAGGCAAGGCGCGGATCGTATTTCTGGCGCAGCATGGTGGGCAGGGCAATCAGCGCCATGGTGATGACGGTCGCACCGACAATGCCGGTTGAGGCGGCAAGCAGAGCGCCCACCAGAATGACGGCATAGCCAAGCCCGCCGCGGACGCGTCCCAGCAGGCGGCTCGCAATGTGGAGCAGGTCTTCTGCCACGCGTGAGCGTTCCAGAATAACACCCATGATGATGAAGAGCGGGACCGCGATCAGCGTTTCGTTCTGCATGATCGAGCCGCCCTGAATGCGGCTCGGCAGAGATCGAAGCATGGGTTCTGGAAAGACCCCAAGTCCGATGCCAACGAGTGCGAAGAGCAGTGCCACACCACCAAGGGTGAGCGCGACCGGGTACCCGGAGAGCAGTGCGCCGATGGCCGTCAGGAACATCAGCACAGCCAGAATGACTTCAAGCTCCATAATGCACCTCCGCTTCGGCTTCGTCTGCGGGGGCAAGCTTACCCGTCAGGCGCAGGGCCGCTTTCAGGGCTTCAGAGAGCCCCTGAGAGATCATCAGGACTGCGAAGATGGGAACGAGCGTCTTGAAGAGGAAAAGCAGTGGCAGGCCATCGCTTTCGCGTGAACCTTCAAACAGGAGCCATGTGCGGGCAAGGCCCTGCTCGCCGGTCTGAAGGATGCGCACGCAGATCGGGAAGAGCAGCAGATAAATGCCGACCAGCTCGATCCAGTTGCGACCGGTCTCACCAAAGCGCGGGCGCAGAATGTCGACGCGTACATGCGCATTGTCGCGAAGAGCGACGCAGGCACCGATCATGAAGGTGGCGGCGAACGCATAGACCACAAGCTCTGACAACCATGTCCAGGAAAGCCCGAAGGCATAGGCAGCGATGACGGCGGCAAGCTGGAAGCCCAGAAGGCAAATCGCGGTAAAGATCGAGATGGCAGCGGCGCCGTCTGTGATGCGATCAATCCCTTTGTAGAGCCATTTGGAAACCGGCTCGACCAGGCCGGGCACGACGAGGGTGAGAAGTGGCAGCAGAAACAGTGGTAAGAGGCAGAGGCCAATCCAGCCGAGCACGCTGCCAATCTGCAGAAAGAATTGCGGATCCATACGCGGTGCCCCTAGGTGCCAGAGGCGCGGGCGCCGAGCTCACGGGCCGCATAATATGGACCTTCGGACACGGCAGCCCAGTCACGCATTTTCTTCAGGCCGCTTTCAAAGCTCTCATAGATGCGCTTTTCAATGCCGTCGCGACCAGAGGCGGCACGGACATCCTGCGCTGCGTCTGACATGGCTTTCACGACGTCATCCGGGAAGGAGCGAAGCTGGATGTTATGCTCGCGCTGCAGGATGTCGAGATAGACCGCATTCTGATAGGTGAACTCACCGAGCGAGGTGTGATTGACGCTCTCGCAGGCGGCGGTGATCATGGCGCGTTCGCCTTCGGTCATCTCGTTCCAGAGGCGAAGGTTGACGCCAACGGCGAGCGATGCGCCCGGTTCATGGAAGCCGGGGCCGTAATAGTAAGGAGCTTCGCGATAGAAGCCGAGCGCGTAGTCATTCCACGGGCCGACCCATTCAGTCGCGTCGATATTGCCCGTCTGAAGCGCCTGATAGATTTCACCGCCGGGAAGGGTGCGGGCTGATCCGCCGAGCGCGCGAAGCACGTCGCCGCCTTGCCCCGGAATGCGCATCTGAAGGCCCACCAGATCATCGAGACTGTTGATCTCCTTGCGGAACCAGCCGCCCATCTGGTGACCGGTATTTGCCGCCTGTATCGGCTTGATGCCAAAGTCGGCAGACAGTTCGTCCCAGAGCTTCTGACCACCACCAAAATCGATCCAGCCCATGATTTCCTGAGCTGTCATCCCGAAAGGTACGGCGGTGAAGAAAGGATAGGCGCTGGATTTTGCCGGCCAGTAATATTCGGCGCCGTGATACATATCGGCTGAGCCGTTGGCGACGGCATCGAAGCATTCAAAGGCAGGCACGAGTTCGCCTGCGGCAAAGACCTTCACTTCGATCAGACCTTCGGACATGGTCTGAATGCGCTGGGCGACACGCTCTGGTGCTTCCCCGAGGCCGGGCAGACCTTTCGGCCAGGTCGTCACCATGTTGAGGCGTCGGCGATTGCGGGAAATGGCGGGTGCGGCGAGGTCGGCAGCACGCTCAGGATTTGCAAAGGCTGCAGCGGCTCCGCCTGCGCCAAGCAGACCTGCGCCAATCAGGTTGCGTCGGTTGATCATGTTTTCTCCCCAGCCAGACGGCTAAACTGTCTCTTAGCGGACAGTTGGAACGATTATGTTTCGTTTCTTAGTATGCGCCATTCGTCGCCGTAAAGCACTTCGAGGGGCCTGAAGTCCGCTTTATAGCCCATTTTCGGACTGCCCTCGACCCAATAGCCCATGTAAACATAGTCAAGCCCGAGCGCGCGGGCCTGCTCGATGTGATCGAGAATGATGAAATTGCCGATGCCCTGGCTGGCGCGGGTCGGATCAAAGAAGGAATAGACCATGGACAGGCCATCCTTCAGAACATCCGTAATCGCGGCGGCCACAAGCGGGGCATCCTCTGCGTCGCTCTCGCGATATTCGAAGATGACGGACGATACCGGTGAGCCTTCGACCATGGCGACATAGTCGCGCAAATCCATCTGCGTCATGCCGCCGTCTTCATGGCGGTGATCGAGATAGGTTTTCAGAAGACGAAACTGTTCGCGCGTGGCAATGGGCTGGCGCGGTGTGCGGATGAAATGTTTGTTCTTGTTCCAGACACGCCGCCAGCGCTTTTTCGGCTCGAAGTCTGCGACGGGCAGGCGTGTTGCACGGCAGGCATTGCAGGCCGGACAAGCCGGGCGATAGGCAATGTTCTGAGAGCGCCGAAAGCCGCTGTGTGACAGCGCATCATGCAGATTGTCTGCGTCTTCCGTTGCAAGATTGGTGAAGACTTTCCGTTCGATCTGCCCGTCCAGATAGGGGCAGGGAGACGCATTGGTCAGGTAAAACCGCAGCTGTCTGTGTCCAAGGCCCCGAACGGATGGAGAATCGATGATCTTCATAAGGACCAATTAAACGCGTCACAGGGTGAAGCGTAAAGGGGCAATTATGGTGAAGGCAATCCAGATCACCAGAACCAGCGGACCACCAAAACGCAGATAGTCTCCGAACTTGTAGTGCCCCGGACCCATGACCAGCAGGTTTGTCTGGTAGGCAATCGGCGTCGCAAAACAGCAGTTCGCCGCATAGATGACGGCGAGGACGAAGGGTTTGGGGTCTGTGCCAAGGATATTCGCTGCGGAAATCGCAATCGGCGTGAACAGAACGGCGGTCGCGGTATTGGACAGAATGTTCGTCAGGAACGCCACGCAGAGGAACAGGACAGACAGAACGGCCAGGGTGCCGAATGGCGACATCAGCGTCACAACACTTTCGGCGAGGAGCATGGCCGCGCCGGTCTTGTCGAGCGCCGTGCCCATCGCAATGGCTGCGCCAATCAGCGTGAAAATCCGAAGATCGAGCGAACGCGTTGCCTGGCGGATGTTGAGACAGCCCGTGATCACCATGAGGACAGCGCCGATCATGGAGGCATGCAGAATGCCGAGCAGGCCTGTGGCCGCAGCAATCACCACGCCGAGCGTGATCCATCGCGCATAATGGCTTTTCTCTGTGACAGGCAGTTCGATCTGGGACCATTCGAGCAGCAGCAGGTCACGGCTGGAACGCAGATCGCGGAAAGAGGCAGATGATCCGCACAGAAGGAGGGTGTCGCCAGCTTCGAGACGAATGTCCCCGAGCTTTGAGCGCATCATGCGCGAACGGCGCTGCACACCCAGAACGAAGGTGTTGGTCATGCGGCGGAAGCCGACATGTTCGATGGCGCGGCCGATCATGCGCGAGCCCGGCGCCACGACGGCCTCGACCAGCATGAGACGCGGCGTACCGCCTTCGAGATCTGTGAAACCTTCGGTCTGGCCTTCTCCGCGCTGCCACATATGGCGCAGCAGGTCCGGCTGAGAGGCGAAGGTGTCGGTGAGCTTCTTACGGGTCGCGGCGATGATCAGAACGTCACCCGGCTGAAGGGTGACGTCTTCAAAAGGCGGCAGAATGGAGGCTTCTCCGCGCTGGATCATTCGGACGGTCATGTCTGTGAGGTCCGGGAACATGCCTGCGACGGCTGTCTTGCCGACGAGTGGGTTGTTTTCGGTCACGGCGATCTGGGCAACAAACTGACGGCCGGAGCGGGAGACGATGTCTGCATCCAGGCCCTCGCGGTTCGGCAGAAGCACGCGCGAGAAAAGCAGCATATAGACGAAACCAATGCCTGCGAGGATCAGGCCGATCGGGGTGAGTTCAAAGAACCCCAGTGAAATGCCTTCGGTTTTTTTATAGACGTCCGCGGCCAGCAGGTTGGTTGAGGTACCAATCAGTGTTGTCATGCCAGCAAAGACAGACGCGAAGCTCAGTGGCTGCATGATCTTGGACGAGGAAATGCCCATTTTGATCGCAAAGGCCGACATAATCGGCAGAAACATCACGACAACCGGCGTATTGTTGATGAACGCGCTGGTGATGAAAACGGCAGCGAAAGCGGCAACAAGGGTCGTCCGTGGTCGTACTTCATAGGACGACATGAGGAATCGCGTCGGGCCATCGAGCGCGCCCGTCTGGAAGAGGCCCTGACCTACAACGAGCAGAGCCATGATGGTGATGAGGGCCGGGTTTCCGAACCCGGACAACAGATCATCTGTCGTGATGCCAGACGCCGAAGACGGAATGCGTTCGGCCAGAAAGAACAATAAAAGCAACACAGTGATGATCGAGACGGAGACAACCTCCATCGGAATTTCATCACGCGTGTAGAAGAAAATCGCACCGATTACGACCAGCCCGCTGATCAGCATTGGCCAGTTCGCGGAGAGTTCCGCCAGCATTCCCACTCCAGTCCAAACCCGAAATTCTGTATTACAGACCGTGTTCTGGCGGCAGGACAGGCGCCTCCCGCATGAGGACTATGCTGATACGACGATTACCTGGCAAGTCCGGATCGTCCTGGTAGAGAGGTTCTGAACCCGCTTTTCCGGAGACACGCGCAAAACGATCCTGCAGAACGCCGTTCTGGCTGAGGATACGGCGCGCAATGTTGGCGCGGTCCGAAGAGAGTTCCCAGTTTGAGTAATTGGGATCACCGCTCGGCTGGCTGTCTGTATGGCCGGAAATGGCAATACGATTCGGCAGACGCTGGACAATTTTCGCTACGGCTTCGAGCAGACGAACCGCGCGTGCATTTGGCTCTTTCGAGCCCTGATCAAACATGGAACGGCCTTCCTGATCGATCAACTGGATGCGCATGCCTTCATCCGTCATGTCGATGACGAGATGTTTTGAAAGCTCCGCCAGTTCCGGCAGATCTTCAATCGCCTGACGCAGGGATTGTTCGGCACGTTCGAACTGGGCGCGCTCGCGAATGGCCTTCGCCTGGGCGAGGGCGTCTTCGGTCACTTCCAGATCGATGCGTTTTACGGCCTGCGTTTTTTCGGTGATTTCCTGCGGTTCCTTGGAAATCGTCCGAGGTGTTTCAGGAGACAATTGTTCAATGATCGACTTCGAGCCCTGAGAGCGCGCGCCCTCGGTCGAAATGGCCGTGCCACCCAGGACACCGCCGGAACCGGAGGTCGAGGTCGAAACAGCGGCAGGGGCGAAATAGTCAGCAATGCCGCGCTTCTGTTCCGGGCTGGTTGTATTGATCAGCCACATCAACAGAAAGAAGGCCATCATGGCGGTCACGAAGTCGGCATATGCCACTTTCCAGGCGCCGCCATGGTGGCCGCCGCCAGAAACCTTCTTTACCTTTTTTATGACAATAGGTTGATTGCCGGCCATGGTGTGTCATGTCTCACTTCTAGAGGTGTAGCTCTAACAGAGTGTGGTTAAAGGGGTGTGCATGAGCACTGTAAAATCCGACGGATCTGCTTTCGATGTGCGCGGGTATCGCGATGCGCTGGGCTGTTTCGGCACAGGTGTCTGCCTGATTACCACGCGTGACGAAGCCGGACGTGCGCGCGCCATCACAGCCAACAGTTTCTCCAGCGTCTCATTACACCCACCGATCATTCTCTGGTGCATTGATGTGCATTCCGACCGCTATGACCTGTTTGCGGGCGCTGACCATTTTGGTGTCAGTTTCCTGCGCGAACATCATGGCGATGTGTCGACTGAGTTTGCCCGAAATGTGGATGCAGAGCTTTCCGGCGCAGAGCTGAAAGTCGGGCAACACGGTATTCCGCTGTACGCTGATGCGCTTGGATACCTGGAATGTGAAACAGGGTTTCGCCAGAAAGCCGGTGATCATGTCGTGATTTTTGGCAATGTGATCGGCTTTGATGCGCAGGCCGGAAACGGGCTCGGCTTCTTCAAGGGTGATTACACGCCTCTGATCGAAAAGAAGGACTAGGACATGGCCAGGTGTTGCTTTCTCGGGCTCGGCGTAATGGGCGCGCCAATGGCGGGCTATCTGGTCAAGGCCGGGCATGATGTGACCGTCTGGAACCGGACCACCGCGAAGGCAACAGCCTGGGTGGAGGCGCAGGGGGCGTCGTCAGCAAGCATGGCGGAAACGGCTGCGGACGCGGTCTCGGGCGCAGAGTTCGTCTTTTCCTGTCTGGGTGACGATCCGGATGTCGAGGCGGTCTATTCAGACATGATGGCATCGCTGACGCCTGGCGCGGTGGTGGTTGATCATACAACGGCGAGCGCTGATCTGGCGCGCCGTCTCTATGCCGCGCTGGCGGACAAAAGCATTGCGTTCGTGGATGCGCCGATTTCCGGTGGTCAGGCAGGGGCAGAAGCCGGGCAGCTGACGATTATGTGCGGCGGCGATGAGGCAGCGTTTGAAAGTGTTGCGCCGGTCATGGATTGCTATGCCAAACAAATGACACTGATTGGCGGGCCGGGTGCCGGTCAAACGGCCAAAATGGTCAATCAGATCTGTATTGCAGGTGTGGTTCAGGGGCTTTCGGAAGGCCTTGCCTTTGCAGAGAATGCAGGGCTCGATCCGGCTAAGGTGATTGAAGCAATTTCCAAAGGTGCAGCGCAAAGCTGGCAGATGGAAAACCGCTGGAAAACCATGGTGGACGGCAAGTTCGATTATGGCTTTGCCGTAGATTGGATGCGCAAGGATTTACGGATCGCTCTGGAAGAAGCGCGCCAGAATGGTTCCAGCCTGCCGGTCACCGCACTGGTCGATCAGTTCTATGCCGATGTGCAGGTAAATGGTGGCAAGCGCTGGGATACGTCCAGCCTGATCACGCGACTGAAGCGCTAGCGTCTTTTCTTCCTTTGGCGAAAGGTGATGCGATCCCCTGAACGGGGGATAGCCGGGCATGCGTCCGGCTTTAGAGTGTGCCCAACTCGGCGATCTTCAGGAAAACAAAATGAAAACAGCTTATTTCGCGCTATCGCTTCTGGTTCTGGCAGGCTGCGGTGGGGGCGGCGGTACAAAGGAAGCGGCTTTCGAGCCGGGTTCTTGTGACGCCGTTCGCAGTGTGCTGGCAGCAGGACAGGAGACTGTGCCTTACAGCTCTTTGCGCGGTGAGCCGAAAATGCAGGGTGAGCGGGTGCTGAACGACACCTGGATTGCCAAAACCCCCGCTTTTGGTGAGCACTGCGAGATCGGTGTGATAAGCGGAATGATGGGGACGGACATCAGCCTTTATCGCTGCGAGCTGTTTACGGCGCTTCGCTCGAGCGACCGAGAGACCACAGAAGCTGAGGCCCGGGCGCTCATGTCGGATGTGAGCGACACGATCAAAGGCTGTCTCGGTGATGATTGGGCGGTTGAGGAAACCACTGAGCACAATGATTTCGAAGTCTATCAGAATTTGGTTTTCGAGCCCGTCAGCGGCAGACCCGGAGCTGATACGTTCGATTTTACCGTCGATCCGATCTTCCTGAAAATGTCCTACACGCCGTATATGCGCGGACGCAGCGGTCCATCCGGCTGGATTGTGGAACTGCAGTTTCAGGAGCAGCGTGCCGTCGCAGAATAGACACCACCCGCCTTGTCAGGGGCGGGTGATGGCCATGGGGCAGGCTAGGACAGGGCTGCTTTCAGCGTGTCCTGCCATGGCGTGGTCTTGCGACCGATGAGGTCTGAGAGCGTTGTTTCTGCGCTGTAAAGGCCGCCCTTCGCAGCGCCGGCATCGCTGTTGGCCAGCATGTCGGCAACCGGGTCCGGCAGGCCTGCATCCTTGAGCGCTTGCTCATAGTCTGCCTGCGAGAGGTTGGTATAAGTGACCGTTTTGCCGCTGAGTTTGCTGATCTCGTCTGCAAACTCGGCAAGGGTATAGGCGGTGTCACCCGCGAGTTCATAGATCGTGCCGGACGCAGGAATGTCACCGGTAAGAACGGCGGCTGCGGCGTCAGCATAGTCTGCCCGCGCGGCACTGGAGATTTTGCCATCAGCGGCCGCGCCGAGCACGGTGCCATGTTCAACCGCCTGACCGGCGCTCATCGCATAGTTTTCCGTATACCATCCATTGCGCAGCACCGCATATGTGAGGCCGGAAGCGGCGAGGGCGTTTTCCGTCGCATTGTGTTCGCCGGCGAGGAGCGTGAGCGGTGAGGTATCGGCGCGAAGCAGAGATGTGTAGGCAATGAAATCGACATCATTGGCTTTTGCTGCGTCAATGACGTTGGCGTGCTGGCGCGCGCGCTGGCCGACCTCGCTTGAGGAAATGAGCAGCAGTCGTTCAACATCCCTGAAGGCAGAAACCAGGGCGGCTTCGTCATCATAGCTCGCAATGCGAACGGTGACGCCTTTCGCTCTGAGCGGCGCTGCGGCCTCTTCGCGGCGGACGAGCGCGCCAATGTCTGAAGCTGGAACCGTTTTCAGCAGGGCGTCGATCGTGAGGGCGCCGAGCTGGCCGGACGCACCTGTGACCATGTATTTAATACTAGACGACATGGGTCTTCCTTTCCTAAATAGTCTCAAACCATCACAAGGTCTCGGATGTAGTCCTTGTCGTTTTGTCGGTAAAGGAGGCACAAAATGATCACCAGGGAACCTTCAGGTAACCCGGATGCCGATCAGGGCAGTGTGCTGCGTCGGTTCTTCTTTCCAGAGGGCGTTCCGGAGAACCCGGAAGCCTGTCCGGTGCGCGATGTGCTCGACCGGGTCGGCCAGAAATGGACGATCCTCGTGCTCATTTCGCTGGAAGCAGGGCCGAGGCGATTTTCGAGTGTCCGGCGCGCTGTCGGCGATATTTCCAAGCGCATGTTGACCCAGACCTTGCGACAGCTGGAGCGGGACGGGATGATCTCGCGCACAGTCTATCCGACCACGCCGCCAGCAGTTGAGTATACGCTGACGCCGCTTGGCGTCTCGGCGCTCACGCCGATTGCACAGCTGACCGAATGGGCAGAAGCCCATCATGATGCCATCCGTAATGCGCGTGAGATCTTTGACGCGGCTGCTGACTGAGACGCCCGAGAATTTCGTTTGACCGCATCGCCACAGCCGTCAGGATGGTGTTTCAGGCGCGAGGCATGACCTCGCTTGTGTCATTCATGGAGGGGGAAGCCATGACGCGGAAACAGATGAACCTGGCGGGTCTTGCTTGCAGCTTTGCCGGGCTGACAATGCTGTCTGCCTGTTCGACCACGCCTTACGATGAAGATGGGTGCCGCATTCTTTATCAGCAGGTCTATCAGCCGCCCGTTACGCCGGGCGGAGCACCGAGCTATGCGAATGTCCCGGCAGGCCGTGAATGTCCGGATGAAAATGCCAACGAAGCCGCGACTGAAACGGAGGCTGCGGGTGAAAAGGAGTAGCCGCGATCCTGTAAGTGCGGGGAAGCGGATCTCACCATTCTGACAGAGATTATTGCTGCTGTTGCTGCTGTTGTTGCTGTTGTGCACGTCGGGCCCGCAGCGATGACAGGCTGATCTTCTGGATGCCATCCGTGTCGAAGTTTTCCGGGGCAAGCCAGGCTTCAAAATCCGCCCTGATGTATGGCCAGTCATCATCGGTCATGGCGAACCAGGCGGTGTCGCGGTTCTTGCCCTTCATCACCATGTCATTGCGGAACACGCCTTCATACTGAAAACCAAAGCGCGCAGCGGCGCGCCGGGAGGCGAGGTTTTCATTGTGGCATTTCCATTCATAGCGGCGGTAATCGAGCTCGTCGAAAACATAGCGCGCCATCAGATACATAGCCTCACTGGCGTGGGCTGTGCGTTTGAGCTTGTCGCTGAAAGCCACGCAGCCAACTTCGCAGCTCCCATGTTCCGGGCGAAGGCGCATAAAGCTGGCCGTGCCCAGAATTTCATTCGAGCTGTTGTCGATAATGACATAGGGCAGCCAGCCACGTTCAATGGAGACCGATTTGAAGGCGGGGGCGAAGGCCTCACCTGCGGGGAAGGGCGCAAACGGCATGAAGGTCCAGGTGTCGGCATTCTCCGGCCCGCCCACGGCTTTGGCGAGGCCGGGCGCATGCTGATCTGCCTGATAGGCCTCAAGACGGACCAGACGACCGGGCAAGCTTGAGGCACCCGGCAAAGGCCGAGGCGAAAAGTTCGAAAGATCTTTCATAGTGTTCAGCTCAGAAGTTCGGCGGCCTGCTCGGCAAAATAGGTGACAATGCCGTCTGCGCCAGCGCGTTTGAATGCGGACAGCGTTTCGAGAATGGCCTTGTCTTCATCGAGCCAGCCAGCCTGAGCGGCAAGTTTGATCTGTGCGTACTCGCCGGAGATCTGGAAGACGAGGGTTGGCACGTTGAAGGTCGATGATACGCGGTACACGATATCGAGATATGGCAGCCCCGGCTTTACCATCACCATGTCGGCGCCTTCCTGAATGTCGAGCGCGGTTTCACGCAGCGCCTCATCGGTGTTGCCGTAATCCATCTGATAGGTTTTCTTGTCGCCCTTCAGGAGCTCTCCAGACCCGACGGCCTCACGGTAAGGCCCGTAAAAGGCGCTCGCATACTTGGCCGAATAGGACATGATCATGGTGTTGGTGCAGCCATGGCTTTCCAACGCCTTGCGAATGGCGGCAATGCGTCCATCCATCATGTCGGAGGGGGCAACCACATCGACACCGGCCTTGGCCTGAACCAGGCTTTGCTCGACCAGACGCTTGATGGTCTCGTCATTGTCGATCTGATCTTTCGCATTCAAAACGCCGTCATGACCATGCGTGGTGAACGGGTCGAGCGCGACATCGCACATAATGCCGATATCCGGCACCGCACGCTTGATGGCCCGGATCACCTGCGGGACGAAGCCATCCGGGTTCAGTGCCTCAGAGCCTTCGGCGTCTTTCTTCGAGGGATCAATATGCGGAAAGAGCGCAAGGGCAGGAATGCCAAGTGCTTTGGCGCGTTCGGCAGCTTTGACAGCCTCATCGAGGTTCAGCCGATCAACGCCCGGCATGGCTTCCACAGGGATGCGCGGCGTTTCACCATCATGAACAATCAGCGCCCAGACGAGATCGCCTTTGGTCAGCACCGTTTCGCGTGTGACCCGGCGGACCCAGTCTGCCTGCCGGTTGCGGCGCATACGGGTCATCGGGAACTCGGAAGAAACGATCTGTGTCATGTGTCGGAACTCATTGGTTTGTCTGTAGACGTGTCAGTTTCTGGGTAACGCCCAACGGGCAGGTCAGGCAACCGAAACCAGTGTTTATCGAGCGCGCCAGGTCGTCGCATAAAACAGCGCAGTGAGACATCCATGGTCTCTGACTGGATGGTTTCCAGCTCCAGCATCCATTTCTTCATGTCCTCACGCGCCAGCTCGACAAAGCCATGGCGGGCATAGAAAGGACCATTCCAGGCGAGGTCCCGAAAGGTCGAGAGGACAACGCCGCGCAGTTTCAGGGCGTCAGCTCTTGCGATCACAAGGCCAAGCAGGTTTGCGCCTATGCCGCGTCGGCCATGAGCCGGGTCCACCGAAATCTGATCGAGATAGAGGTCCGGAGAGTGCCGGCTCATCAGGGCAAAGCCATTGGGAAAGCCGGTGTCATCTGACAATGACACGATGAGCAGCTTTTTCGCGATACCGTTCTGCAGGGCGGCTTCCGGAATGGGCGTCGGGCCATCGGGGCCTTCATCAATCAGGCCGGTCGGTTCAAAGAGTCTGGACGCCGCCAGATCAATGCGCTGCAGGTCCGCGATGTCCTCTTCAGTTCCCAGCCGAAACCGCGCAAAGGCCTTTGTCATGCCTCTCATTCCTTCTAAGCGAACCCTCTGTGGAACGAGAGGTTTGTCACGCACCTTATATATAAAGAGATTCTCGCAAATCTCAGCCCGAGGCGGAAACTGCAAATGTGCAGGACCGATTGGCGAAACTGGGGCTGGAGCATGCAAACGCGCTCGTCTATAGATTTGCCAGATAATTCAATAGGCAAGCCCGGCTTGCTAAAGTCATGGTCGAGGAGTTTTTCATGTCAGACACCGCACCCGTTATCGTTCAGACGCAAGGGTCTATCGGTCGCCTTACGCTGAACCGTCCGAAAGCACTGCACTCTCTGGACCATGAGATGTGCGAGATCATGACGGATGCGCTGCGCAAATGGCGGGATGATGCAAGTGTCGGTGCTGTGCTGGTTGACCATGCAGAGGGCACACGCGGCTTCTGCGCAGGTGGTGACATTCGTATGCTGGCTGAGAGCGGGAAGGGCGATGGCAAGGAAGCGACAGACTTCTTCGCAGCCGAGTACCGGCTCAATACGCTGATCAAACGCTTTCCGAAGCCATATATTGCGCTGATGGACGGCGTGACCATGGGCGGCGGTGTTGGCATTTCGGTGCATGGCTCGCATCGCGTGGCAACGGAGAACACACTGTTTGCCATGCCGGAGACAGGGATTGGCCTGTTCCCGGATGTGGGCGGCGGCTGGTTCCTGCCGCGTCTGAAGGGGGAGCTCGGAATGTGGCTGGCGCTGACCGGTGCGCGGCTGAAAGGGGCAGACGTGCAGGCCGCAGGCGTTGCAACGCATTTCGTCCCGGCCGAGCTGATCGGCAATCTCAAGTCCGAACTCCTGAATGCCGACCTTTCCCACGATGCCGCACATCTGGTGAACACCATTCTGGCGCCGCGTCACAAGCCAGCGGTTCGTGGCGGCTTCTCTGACAATATGGAGATGATCAATCGATGCTTCTCCAAAGACTCGGTGGAAGCAATTATTGAGGCCCTGGAGGCTGAGCAGGATGACTGGGCGCAGGCGCAGATCAAAGTGCTGGCCACCAAATCACCTCAGACCCTGAAAGTGGCCTTTCGTCAGCTCCGCGAGGGTGCGGGCTTTGAAACCTTCGAAGAGAATATGAAGAACGAGTTCCGGATTGGCTGGCGTCAGGTGCGCAGCGCGGATTTCCAGGAAGGCGTGCGCGCGGTGATTATCGACAAGGATCAGAATCCAGTCTGGCCGTCTCAGAGTCTAGAAAACGTCTCAGAGAAAAAAATTGAAGAAATTTTTTCGCCACTTGGGGCAGATGAGCTGACTTTCGAGTAAAGTGTACCGGAACGGAACAAAAGTATGAATTTTCTGCTTAATTCCGGCTTTTCTTAAGTGTTTCTTTACTATGGTTAAACGGCGCGATTAGCGAATTCTTAGTTTTGCTCATGTAATACGTTTGAAAACCAAACAAAATTACATGGGTGTTGACATGATGATTGAGGCAAAAAGCCGAGATAATGTAGCCGAAGCTACGGTTGGAGAAACCTTCCTGAAAAGCCTGACTCTTCTTGAGCAGGTCCATCGTCGTCTGCACGATGTTGTGAAAGATGATCTGGAGCGTTCCGGTGAGCGCTCCCTGACAGGTGTTCAGGCTCTGCTGCTTTATGAAATCGGCGATGGCGAGACGCCAGCCAGCACGCTGCGTGCGCGTGGTGCCTTTGCGGGTACGTCGATGTCATACAACGTGAAAAAGCTTCAGGAAGGCGGCTATCTGGTTCAGACCCGCTCTGATGACGACCGTCGTACGGTGCGCCTGAAACTCACCCCGTCAGGCCAGGATGTACGCGAACGCGTTGCAGCACTGTTCGAGCGTCAGGCAAATGCGCTTGAGCCGACAGCCAGCGTCCGCCCGGATGACCTGGATCATTTCAACCGCACGGCCACACGTCTGGAGCGCTTCTGGTCAGATCAGATCCGTTTCCGCCTCTAGTCGGCACCCGGAAAAGAACAAAAAGCCCATCACCGAAAGGCGATGGGCTTTTTTGTGTCTGCTGACTGGAAGATCAGTTGTTGTTGTCAGCGGCGAGCTGACCGCACGCCTCACAACGGATTTCACCGTCGGTTTCCTTGAGCGTGAAATGTCCGCAGGACGGGCAGGGATCGCCCATGTAATCGACGGATTCTTCCACTTCTTCTTCGTCGGCATCTTTGCGACGGCGGTCGAGAATGACGATGTTGTCTGGCAACTGACCACGACTGAAGCCGCGAGAGACGATCTGAGCTGCCTCAGCCGGGAACTGGAAGACATCATCCTTGATGCCACGTCCCAGGCCGTCATGTGACTGGCCTTCCGACAGTTCTGCAAGGTCGTCGCGTCCGAGATAGGAGACGGCGAGTTCGCGGAAGATATAGTCCAGAATGGACGTCGCGCGCTTGATGGAGTCGTTACCTGTGACTTCACCAGCCGGGTCAAAGCGCGTGTAGACGAAGGCTTCGACGAATTCTTCCAGCGGTACGCCATATTGCAGGCCGATCGAGATCGCGATGGCGAAATTGTTCATCAGCGAGCGGAAAGCCGCGCCTTCCTTGTGCATGTCGAGGAAGATCTCGCCGAGCTCGCCATTATCGAACTCGCCTGTGTGCAGATAGACCTTGTGGCCGCCGACCGTGGCTTTCTGAATATAGCCCTTGCGGCGATCGGGAAGGCGGTAACGCCGTTCGCGGCCCTGCGCTTCGTCGGACGGGCTGCCTGAGCCTGCCATTGGTTCGGCTGGCAGTGTCGGGTCCATCTCTTTCTCAGCCTGGCGGGTTTCCTCGACCAGATCGAGCGCGTGACGAATACGCTCGGCGGCGCGCTCTTTGCGTGCGGCCGTTTCGCAGGACATGAAGACGGACAGACGTGAGAAGTCCGCAGCCGAGAGCAGTTTCTCGAGCGAGGCACCGTCCGGAAGCGTTTTGAAGCTGATCGATGTCGTTCCCGAAATATCAGCCTGCTTGCAGAGATTGGCTGCAAAGCTGAGGGCGCTTTCCGGTGTATGATCGATCATCAGGCCCGCATCACGCAAGAGGGCAGCGACGCGTTGCCAGCGCTCCACACTCAGATGGTTCTGCGCAAGGCCGATGTCTTTCTTCGAGAAGCCGAGCAGGCGGAGCACCGACTGGTCTTCGTCTTCGTCGAAGACATCGAGATCAAGCTTCAGCTCTTTCGATACGACCTCTTCGCCGATCATCCAGAGCGAGCAGGCCTGTGTCAGGCTCATGCCTTCGCCAAGACGTGCCTCAATGCTGTCGAGTGTTGCGTCTGAAAAGCCTCTTGCGAGCAGGCGCGAGCGATCAATGCCCGGAACGCCGACCAGACGGTGGATGTTGGACAGATGCTCGTCGAATCGCTCGCGAAGTTCCGGCCGGGCCGCTGACAGCGCTTCGCGGCAGGCTGAGAGCAGGATCGGATTGGAGCCAAGTTGCTCGCTCGTCATTGCGACCGGCTCGAGGCCATTCGAGAGGCTGCCAAAGTGTGGGATCAGGTCAGGATGTGCGTAGTCGAGCGAAAAGACTGGCTGAACATTCCACTGCGCAGCGGCTGCGACGAGTGGCGCGCTGATGGAAGTCAGAAGATTGAACGCAGCCTCCAGCCTTTCGTCCGGCGTGGTGCCCGGATTGCCCGTGCGCAGGAGGGCTTCTGACAGACCGATGAAGACGATCTGAACACGCTTGTTCGGGAAGGTGCGGACGGCTTCAATCATGGCGAGCGCGGCATTGTGCACGAATGCTGGCGTGATTTCGCCGCCTGTGATGGCACCTGCCAGATTGATCGCAAAGCCTTTGTCAGGCTGGGCTGCAGCCTGCAGGGCAGGCGATGCGAGGACCATCTCCGATCCGCTGTCGAGCAGGCGTACCAGATTGGCCGCGTCTTCTTCGCCGATTTGTGTGGTCTCAAAACCCGGTGTCCCGAGTGGGCGGGTATCGGATGCCGCAAGGCGCAGCGCTTCTGCGCAGCCATAGACGCCATCGGGGTGGGCCAGGGCACGCTCGAGCAAGTCGATATTCATGCCGCCTTCAATGGCTTCGGCAATTTCCGGATCACGCGGTGCAGGGCCGAGCATTTCCAGCTCTTCTGCGGCACTGCGCAGGAGATCCGATTCCAGATTTCGCAGGGTCAGGTCGGCCAGTGCCTGATCAATCGCCGATTTTGACAGGGGCTTTGTCGCGCCGGGCGGAATTTGCAGAAGCGCCTTCAATGGCAGCAGGGGCGAGACGAGGCGTGTATCGACGCCAGTCATCATCGCATCCAGCGCGCCATCTTCGATACCGAGATTGGCGAGCAGGCTATGATAGACCTGCCATTCCGGGCTGTTGGAAATCGCCTGATCTTCAAGATCGGGATCAAAAACAAGGGTGTTCTGGCCAGCTTCGAGAATTTGCGCCGTCAGCTGTTCTGTCGCAACCGGCGCGCCCGCATCATCATGCATGGAAATGCTCCATTGTGTTGTGAGCAGCATGACGTGTTCAGCCGATTCGGGCGAGTCCCGGGCTTCAATTCTTTCGACATGAAAAAAGCCGACATTCTTTGGAACGTCGGCTCAATTCGTGCGTAGATTTCAGACTAGGAAGTTACTCAGCGGCAGAGCCTTGCTCCAGCTGAACATTGCTCGCCAGAATGCTGGCTGTATCAGCGCCAGGTTCCTGAACCTGCTGAAATGCGATGCGTGTGCGAAGATCGGGTGCAGACGGCGCTGTTGCTGCAATCGCGGTGAATGCGGCCTCGAGAAGGTCGGTGACATGATCATTGCGCGCTTTGGACGTTGCACCACCCAGCATGATCGCGATCACGCGGCGGTCCTGACGAACAGCGGATGCCATCAGATTATAGCCTGAAGCGTTCGTGTAACCTGTCTTGATCCCATCAACACCTTCGACCGTGCCAAGCAGGCGATTATGGTTGCCATAATTGCGGCTGTTATAGGTGAAGGATTTTGTGGAAAAATAACGGTAATAGTCGCCATGATCTTCCATCATGCGCGTTGCGAGCTTGGACAGATCGCGCGCTGTGGTGACCTGGCGTGCATCCGGCAGACCTGACGCATTGTAGAAACGCGTATTGTTCATATCCAGCGCGCGGGCTTTGACCGTCATCAGCGCAGCAAAGCGCGATTCCGATCCACCGAGACGCTCGCCCAGAACGCGGGCAACATCATTGGCGGACTTCGTCACGAGCGCGAGGATGGCATCCTCAACGGAAATGGTTGAACCCGGTGCGAGGCCAAGCTTGGAAGGCGGCGCCATGGCAGCTTCGCGGGATACGGGAAGTCTTTCCGTCAGCGTCAGCTCGCCATTATCCAGCGCGTCGAACACCATATAAAGGGTCATGACCTTTGTGATGGAGGCTGGGTAGCGGGGCGAGTCCGCATATCGCGAATGAAGAACCTGTCCGGTTTCCATATCCACGACAATGGACGCGTACTTCTCGTCGGCCTGGGACACCATGGGTGTGACGGCAGCGAGCGTGATAATCGTTAGAGTGGCCGCTAATTTGCGAATAATATTACTAGGAAGCAAAGCGGTCAGAGACATAGAGCGAGCTCCTTGGTTTGAAGTCTACACTCTCTCGTTTCATCGTTTCTGGAGGGTTAATGCAACACCCGAAACTGTAAGGAATTTCACATGATTACGGTTTGCACATTAAAAAGGCATTTCGATTTTGACTAATTTATTGTGCGCCGCACAAAAAATGTTGCAAACGCACATAGACTAAGGTATATGGTAAAGACCCCAGACTGAGAAAGGATGTTCAGATGGCGAAGACCGCAGCAGACACCGCGGGTAAGGCATTCGAAACTATGTCTTCCACGGCGAATGAAGCTTTCAAAAAATCGTATGAACGTTCTGTCGAGCTCATGGGCGAGATGACCGATTTCAACAAAAAGAACATGGAAGCGATGGCGGAATCGTCCCGCATCACGACCAAGGGCATTGAAGAGATCAGTTCACGCGCGGCGTCTTATTCGCGCGACGCTTTCGAAAAGGGCGTAGAAGCTGCACGTTCGTTCAGCGGCGCTCAATCCGTACAGGAAGCGATGGAACTTCAAGCCAATTACACAAAATCGGCCTTCGAAGCTTATCTTGAGCAGGTGAACGCAATGTCCGGCATGTTTGCGACCGTTTTCCGTGAAGCAAGCGCGCCACTGAACTCGCAGGCAGGCGAGTTTGTCTCTATGATGCAGAAGTCTGCTTAACGCAGCGGCAGATCAGAATTCTTCGAAAAAGCCGGCTTTTGGGCCGGCTTTTTTGCATCTGGCCTCTGGGAAGTGGCGCAAAACACTCTACTCTATAGTGTATGAACACACTCGAAGACCTGCGCACGCTCGAACGCCCGGACAAACCAAACACCGCTCTGTCGGCGCCAGCCGGCGTCAGCCTCACCGCAAAAGCTGATCGGCAAACGCCTGAATTCACCATGCCGGTCTCGGCATTGGCGGATCTGGCCTGTCAGGTATGGAGCGGTCAGGACCGCGTTTCACTGGAGACCCGATCAGATGACGGGCTGAAGGCGCACTTCATCGCCCGGACCGCGATTTTGCGGTTCAAGGATGATATTCAGGTCGAGTTTGTGTCCATCAATGAAGCCGCTTCAAGCTTCATCATCTACTCGGCATCGCGTGTCGGATATTCCGATCTCGGTACAAATGCCAAACGTGTTGATGAGTGGATCAACAAACTGATTGAAGCGCAAAAGGGGGCTTGAACCTCATTGGTTTTGAGGTCAGGCTTTCAGAACGAAAATTCGTCACTATTTGAGAGCTATGCACGGCATCGTAAAAAAATCCCTCAGTGAAAGTCCCTTCATCGTCCGCATGAACGGCAATGAGGATAATGGTTCTGTCGGTGGCGGTGATGATGTCGGAACAGGCATCGCAACGCGGACCCGCACGCGAACCAAGCGCCCATCCATGTATCGCGTTCTACTGCTGAACGATGATTACACGCCGATGGAATTCGTGATTTATGTATTGGAACGTTACTTCAACAAGTCTCGTGAGCAGGCAACGCAGATCATGTTGCATGTTCACAATCACGGGGTCGGGGTGTGCGGTGTTTTTACCTTCGAGGTCGCAGAAACGAAGGTCGCACAAGTTTTAGATCTGGCTCGGCGGAATGAACACCCGCTCCAGTGTACAATGGAAAAAGAAGATTAGGGGCCTCACATGCCATCACTGACCCCAAGCCTGGAACGCGCACTTGAGAAGGCACTCGCCCTCGCGGCCGAGCGCCATCACGAATACGCCACTCTGGAACACCTGCTTCTGGCTTTGACGGAAGACGAAGAAGCCGTTGAAGTGATGACCGCCTGTAAGGTGGATCTGGAAAAGCTTCAGGAAGACCTGTCGGATTATGTCGATGATGATCTGTCCAGCCTCGTCGTTGACGAGCTCGATGATCAGGTTCGCCCGACCGCTGCATTCCAGCGCGTTGTCCAGCGTGCCATCCTGCACGTGGAAAGCTCTGGTCGCGATGAAGTGACCGGCGCAAACGTGCTTGTTTCGATCTTCTCTGAACGTGAAAGCCATGCGGCTTACTTCCTGCAGGAGCAGGAAATGACCCGCTATGATGCGGTGAACTTTATCTCTCACGGCGTTGCGAAAAAGCCTGGCATGTCCAAGCCGAAGCCAACGCGTCCAACCGGTGAGAAGGAAGAAGAGCCCGCCAAGCCAGCCAATGAGGCGCTCGACGCGTATTGCGTGAACCTCAATGAGAAGGCGCGCGAAGGCAAAATCGATCCGCTGATCGGTCGCCAGCTTGAAGTTGAGCGCGCCATTCAGGTTCTGTGCCGTCGTCGCAAGAACAATCCGCTTCTGGTCGGTGATCCGGGCGTTGGTAAAACTGCCATCGCGGAAGGTCTCGCCAAGCGTATTGTCGACGGCGAAGCGCCGGCCATTCTGAATGATGCCGTGATCTATTCGCTGGATATGGGCGCTTTGCTCGCCGGCACACGCTATCGCGGTGATTTCGAGGAACGCCTTAAGGCGGTCATGAAAGAGCTGGAAGGCCAGGAAAAAGCCGTCCTGTTCATTGACGAGATTCACACCGTCATCGGTGCGGGTGCGACGTCTGGCGGCGCCATGGATGCGTCAAACCTTCTGAAGCCTGCGCTTCAGAATGGTGGCCTGCGCTGCATGGGCTCGACCACCTTCAAGGAGTATCGTCAGCACTTTGAGAAAGACCGCGCACTGGCGCGTCGCTTCCAGAAGATCGACGTGGTGGAGCCTACGGTTCCTGACACGATCAAGATTCTCAAAGGTCTGCGTCCGCATTTCGAAGAATTCCACGGTCTCAAATATTCAGATGACGCCATCAAGGCGGCTGTTGAACTGTCTGCGCGTTATATGACGGATCGCAAGCTGCCCGATAAGGCCATCGACGTGATCGACGAGGCGGGTGCCAGCCAATGGCTGAAGCCTGAAGACGAACGCATGGAAGAGATCGACGTTGAGACGATTGAAGCCGTCGTTGCGAAAATGGCGCGCATTCCGCCGAAACAGGTCACCAAGTCTGACGCCGAAGCGCTGAAAGGTCTGGAAGTTGATCTGAAGCGTGTGGTCTATGGTCAGGACAATGCCATTGAGGCGCTGTCTTCTGCGATCAAGCTCGCACGTGCTGGTCTGCGTGAACCGAACAAGCCGATTGGTTGCTATCTGTTCTCTGGTCCGACCGGTGTTGGTAAGACGGAAGTTGCCCGTCAGCTGGCGAGCATTATGGGCGTGGAGCTGCTGCGTTTCGACATGTCGGAATATATGGAGCGTCACACGGTCAGCCGTCTCATCGGCGCGCCTCCAGGTTATGTCGGTTATGATCAGGGCGGACTGCTCACCGATGGCGTCGATCAGCACCCACACTGCGTGCTGCTGCTCGACGAGATCGAGAAGGCGCATCCGGAACTGTTCAACATTCTCCTGCAGGTGATGGACAATGGCACGCTGACCGATTCCAACGGCAAGAAGATCGATTTCCGCAATGTCATTCTGATCATGACAACGAATGCGGGCGCTTCGGAAGCGGCGAAGAATTCTATCGGGTTCGGCCGTGGCAAGAAGGATGGCGAAGACGAAGAGGCGATCAAAAAGCTCTTCACGCCGGAATTCCGCAACCGCCTGGATGCGACCATCCCGTTTGCGGGTCTCTCGCAGCCAATCATTGAACGCGTTGTCGAGAAGTTTGTTCTGCAGCTGGAAGCTCAGCTTTCGGACCGCAATGTCACCATCGAGATGACGGATGCTGCAAAAGCATGGCTCGGCAAGAAAGGCTTTGATGCGGACTTCGGTGCGCGGCCTCTCTCCCGGGTCATTCAGGAGCACATCAAGAAGCCGATGGCCGACGAATTGCTATTTGGTGATCTGAAACGCGGCGGTGCTGTGAAGGTTGATCTGAATCCGGAGGCCAAGGATGGCGCTGGTGAGCTGACCTTCGAATACTTTATCGCTCCGGAGCCACCAGCGGCTGAAGAGAACAGCGCTGATGATGACAGCGATGGATCGTCTCCGGATGAAAAAGCGCCGGTGAACTAGCCATAGGCAGCAAATTCGAAAATGATGAAAAGCCGGTCAGTCGACCGGCTTTCTCATTTTTGGTGCTCATCCTGCGGATAACTCACAAGCAATGATGATATCGGGCTTAACAAGCATTACTCAATTTTTACTCTCGCATTTCAAACTAAGAAAAAATGCGCCGATTCTGGTGCTGATAAATTGGAGGATTTGGCTTTTGAGTGGACTGACGCTTGTCTCGAACAATGCTGCAGTAACTGCCAATGCGCAGCCTGCAACCACCCACACGCCATCCGTTACCGAACAGCTCCGGCTCGAAGTGCAGAGCGATGCTTTCGCACTCCTGCAACTGATTGAGCAGCAATATGCTTACCCGGCGCGCTATCCGAAGGGCGTTCAGTCCGTTCGTAAAGAACTGGAAGGGCGTATTCCTTTCCTCAATTCAAAGACGGATCTGATCGCATTCTCGCAGCGTGCATTTCATGCATTGTATGATCACCACTCCATTACGGGTTCTGGCCTGGCTGATGCCTATGGTCTGGTGCCGAGTTTTGCAGACCTCTGGGTCGAGTATGTCGATGGCAACTATATGGTCATGGATGTCCGTCAGGGCTCTCCGGCTCTGAAGGCTGGCATTCGTCCTGGTAGCCGTGTGGTGAGTGTTGAGGGACGCCCGATTGATGAGGCCGTTCAGCACTTTATCGGCCCGGCGTATGAACATTCTGATGACGAGCGTCTGGCTTATGCGGCGCGTGTGCTGCTGGCAGGGCGCCGTGATCGCATCCGCCGGATCGGGCTTGAGCGCGATGGGCTGGAGTGGACGCTGGAACTGCCAAACCTGTATCAGGCGCGCCTGGTGCGTGAAGCGGGACCGGTTGCTGTCAGCCTCTATGACGTTGAGGACAAGACCGTTGGCGTGATCCGTCTGAATGACAGTCTGGGCAATGCGAAAACCATTGAATCGTTTGATCGCGCTCTCAATGAAGTCGCTGAAGCCGACGGGCTGGTGATTGATCTGAGAGATACGGCAAGCGGCGGCAACACGCTGGTCGCGCGCGGCATTCTCTCGCGCTTTATCTCGCAGCCAACTGTCTATCAGCGTCATATCCTGCCCAATGAAGAGCGCGACTTCGGCGTTGTTCGTTCATGGCTGGAGGAAGTGCACCCGCGCGGTGAGATGTATGACAAGCCGGTTGCGGTTGTCTCTGGCCGCTGGACTGCGAGCATGGGCGAGGGGCTGACCGTGGCCTTCGATGCGCTGGGCATTCCGACATTCGGGACTGACATGGCGGGGCTTTTGGGCGGCATTACCGACCATCGTCTGCCAGCGACCAATGTTCTGGTGAAGCTGACCACAGAGCAGCTTCAGCATGTGGATGGCACACCGCGCGAGGATTTCCATCCGCGTCGCTATTTTGAATTTGCTGATGCACCTGGCGAAAGCGGTCAGGATGAGCCGCTCGACACCGCGCTATATTGCGTCATCGGAGACAGCTGCGAATAGCGGCGTTTTTCTCGTCTGATCAAAAGAATGATGGGTTCCTGAAAACGGAAAGGCCGCACCAGATAAGTGCGGCCCCGTGAGAAGCTAGGTCTCAAAATACCCGGTCATCCGAAGATGACCTCAATGTGGGTTATTGGCAGATCGGAGGCTGCTCTAACCGGTCAATTACCCTCAAAAGTATTCCCGACATTTGCTTGATCTCACTCGACATGGATCACCTCCTTTCTACTGTTGAACAGGGACTTCATCCCTAGCAGGATTCAGAGGCGGCAAACACCAGCGAAAAGGTCATGTTTTTGTGACATGAGGCTCGCTGCCTGCTTTCCGGCAGGAACTGCCTAAAAAGCAGCCCGGATTTTTTCTGCAAGCTTTTCAAGTTCCGCCGGGTCAGCCTTAGACGACTGGCCGTGGCCTTTCATCGATTCGCCTTCCTTGCGCGGGATGATGTGGAAGTGAAGGTGAAAGACGGTCTGACCGGCTGGTGCGCCGTTGAACTGCATGACGACAACACCGTCTGGTGAGGTGGCGGCCGTGACCGCTTTGGCGACCTTCTGGACCTTCTGCATGTAAGAGCCGAGATAATCGCCGGGAAACTCCAGAAAGTTGCGTGCCGGGACTTTGGGAATCACAAGCGTGTGGCCTTCCGCCTGAGGGAAGAGGTCCATGAAAGCGAGCGCGACATCATCTTCATAGACTTTTACGGCGGGAATTTCGCCGCGCAGGATTTTGGCGAAAATATTGTCGTCTTCATACGTGCCAGTGAGGCTCATGATTTACTCCCCTGTCTTTCGGAACGGTGTGCGATCATTCAGGTATTCAATGTCCTGCGATACCGCATAGCGCTCGCTTTCCAAATAATGTTCGATGGCGTCACGCAGCCCGTCATGGGCGATCCAGTGCGCTGAATACGTTGTTGTCGGCACGTAACCGCGTGCAAGTTTGTGTCCGCCCTGTGCGCCGGCCTCGACACGCTTGAGGCCGCGTTCGAGCGCAAAGTCGATGGCCTGATAATAACAGACTTCGAAATGCAGGAAGGGGCGTTCTTCGAGCCGGCCCCAATAGCGCCCATACAAGGTTTCAGAGCCAATGAAGTTCAGAGCTCCGGCGATGGCCTCTTCGCCATCATAGGCAAAGATCAGCAAGACCTTGTCGGCCATGCGTTCATGGATCAGCTGAAACGTCTCGCGATTGAGATAAGGGCTGCCCCATTTGCGGCTGCCTGTGTCGATGTAGAATTCGAAGAAGATGTCCCAGTGCTCTTCGGTGAGCGTGTCGCCGGTCAGCCACTCAAAGCGCAAGCCTTGCTGAGCTTTCGCGCGTTCCTTGCGCAAATTCTTGCGCTTTGATGATGAGAGCGCAGCCAGAAACGCATCGAAGTTTTCGTATCCGTGATTTTCGAAATGAAATTGCTGATCGGTTCTCTGCAGAAGGCCAGCATCACCCAGATGTTCATATTCGTTCTGCTCGACGAAATTCATGTGCAGGGAAGAAAGATGATGGGTCTGAGCAAGCTGAACAGCACCGGCCAGCAGCGCGTTTCTCAGGCCTTCGGCGTCTGGCTCTCCGGCGCGCACAAGGCGTCGTCGCCCGGCAACCGGGGTGAAAGGAACAGCTGACAGGAGTTTCGGATAATATTCGCCGCCTGCACGCATGAAGGCGTCAGCCCAGCTATGGTCGAAGATAAACTCACCCTGCGAATGCGTTTTGCCATAGAGCGGCATGGCCGCAAGCAATTCGCCGTCCGGGTTTTCGATCAGCAGATGGAGTGGAGACCAGCCTGTGTGCGGGGAGGCGGCGCCTGAGGATTCCAGTGCTTCCAGGAAGTCCCAGCTGAGGAAGGGATCATAAGGTTCGCCAACCGGATTTGCCACGGCATCCCAGCTGTCGCGATCGACAGACGTCAGGCTGGATACGGTTCGGAGCGTCAGATCGGCCATTGGCTACAAGTTAGTGTTTCAAAGTCCCTCTGACGAGGGCTGGATTGAGTTTTTCGAAGATTGGTGCGGCCTGCGCGGCGAAACACTGCGAGAGGTCGTCCATATTCCGGATCGTCCAGCAGGCGTTCTGGATGCGCAGAGATTTCGCAATGGCCGAAACCGGCAGAAGATCCTTTATATTCGGACCGAGAAAGTCGATCTTCTGAGTGCTGACAAAGCTTTCTGCTTCTTCGGCAGCAGGCATCTGGCCGGGTTCGATCAACCAGCCCAGCATGACATCTGACTGGAGGCGGCGGATTTCTCTGAGCAGGTCTGTGCTGAAACTCATGAGAGCCAGATTGTCGTGGCCGGATACAACAGCCAGGGTGCCAGCGGCGAGCGCTGCGATGTCTGTGCCTCGTTTCGCCTTCAGCTCGACGAGTAAAGGCGCGCCGGACATTTCGTCCAGCACCGCCTGAAGTGTTGGAATGGTCTCATCGGTTCCGTTGAGAGAGAGACTTGAGAGTGTTTCACAGTCGACATCCTGAAGGCGGGCCGAATGGCCTGTCATTCGTACAAGGTCGAAGTCATGAAACACCATCGGTACGCCATCGCTTGAAAGATGGACGTCGCATTCGGCGCCAAAGCCATGTGCGCTTGCTGCCCGGAACGCGCTGAGCGCATTTTCAGGTCGGTTCGCATCCCACAAGCCGCGATGTGCGAACCGAAACCCTGAAAGGTTGAGACGAGGCGCCATCAGGCGATCTCGAAAACTCCGTCGACTTCCACCGCGACACCCATAGGCAGAACCGGACAGGAGACGGCAGAGCGCGCGTGACGTCCTGCATCGCCGAGGACATCGACCATCAGATCCGAGCAGCCATTGATGACTTGCGGGATTTCAACAAATTCAGGCGCTGCAGCGACGAAGCCACCGAGTTTTACCACGCGCTTGATCCTGGAAAGATCACCGAGCGCTGCCTTGCATTGTGCCAGCAAATTGATGCCGCACAGGCGGGCGGCAGCCTGACCTTCTTCGAGGGACATGGTTTCACCAAGGCGACCTTTGACCAGACCATCCGGGCCGAGGCTGACCTGGCCAGAAACAAACAGCTGGTTGCCCGAAATCACGAAGGGAACATAGTTTGCGACGGCTTTGGCCGGTTCCGGCAGGGTGATGGAGAGCTCTGCAAGCTTTTCTTCAGGTGTGGACACGGCATGTTCCTTTCATGGCGGGATCAGGTTTTGTCTTTGGTATCGCTATTACGCTTGGCGGCCTTTTCCGCAAGCAGTCTCATACCTCTTCCGGTGGTGACAATATGCTTGCCGAATTTGAGTTTGGCTTTATCCGCGGCGCGTTCTGCGTCTGCGCGCTTCAGGGCGCCCGGATCAATGAGATCAGCGATATCGGCCTGTGCTGGTTCCAGCTCGCTGATGCCAATGCCGAGCAGACGAAATGCTGTGCCATCAACTTCCTTTCGGAGCAGATCGCGACCGCGCTGAAAGATGATGCGGGCAAGCTGTGTGGCATCGTGCAGAGACAGCCGTCGCGTGCGTGTCTTGAAGTCCGCCGTTTTGAGTTTCAGCGTGATCACCCGACCCTGAACGCCTGCCTGCTTGGCGCGAAAGGCGGTTTTCTCACTGAGGAACCAGAGGTGGTCCTCCAGCTGATCGAGGTCGCGAATGTCTTCAAAGAAGGTTGTCTCCGACGAGACTGATTTGCGCTCGGTATTCGGGTCGACAGGGCGTTTGTCGACGCCATTGGCGCGCTCGTGCAGCCACTGGCCTGTTTCACCGAATTGCCGGATCAGCATTTTCAGGTCTGTGCGCTGAATATCGCTGAGCGTTTCATAGCCCTTGCCACGCACCTGGCGCGCAAGGGCAGGGCCGACGCCATGGATAAAGTCGACTGACTTGTCAGACAGGAAGTCTTTCACTTCCTCCCGGCCAATCACGGCGAAACCGCGTGGCTTGTCGAGCTCAGAAGCAGATTTTGCGAGAAACTTGTTGAAGGAGAGACCGATGGACACCGTGATTCCGATATCGCTCGCGATCTCATTCTGAAGGTCACACAGAAGCTCTGCGGCGCTTCGGTTATGAAGCCGGCTCGTTCCGGACAGATCGAGATAGGCTTCATCAATTGAAACCTGCTGAACGAGGGGCGTCAGCCGGTCCATGCGGCGACGAATCTCCTGCGATGCGGCTTTGTATTTGTCGAAATTGGGTGGGACGACAACGGCGTCAGGGCAGGCCTTCAGTGCCTTGAACATCGGCATTGCAGAGCGCACGCCGTAAAGCCGCGCAGTATAGCAGGCGGTTGCAACAACGCCGCGTTTACCACCGCCGATAATAACAGGCTTGTGCAGGAGGTCAGGATTGTCACGTTTTTCGATGGCGGCGAAGAAAGCATCGCAATCCATGTGCGCAACGCCGAGGGATTCAAGTTCAGGATGTGCGAGATATGGAGGGGTTCCGCACTGGGGGCAAGATTTTGAATACACGAAGGTTTTTGCGCATTTCCGGCAGAGCGCTACGTGATTTTCGGAAAATTTGTTATCATAACTTGCCGGCATATTAACGTGTCCGCGAAACCTTCACTGAGTTACTGTAAATAAGGCTTAAGACTATTTGGGTTATCCATAAGCTGATCTGAAGGTCGTCCGAATCGCAAGGAAATGTCAGGGCTTATGTCAGAGGCTATTCGCAAGAAGGTTCTCGTCGTTGAGGACAATGAGCTCAATATGAAGCTCTTTTGTGACCTGCTCGGCGCATTCGGCTATGAGCCTGTGCAAAGCCGTGATGGCCTGAAAGCCCTTGAGATTGCCCGCGAGCATCATCCATCTCTGATTATCATGGACATCAATCTGCCGGAAGTCTCCGGTCTCGATCTGACGCGATGGATCAAGGATGATGACGACCTGGCGGATATTCCGATCATGGCGGTCACAGCCTTTGCGATGCGGTCAGATGAAGACCGGGTTCGCGAGGCGGGCTGTGAAGCCTATATGTCCAAACCGATCCAGATGACCTCTTTCCTGAGTAAGGTGAAATCCCTGAC
Organism: Ponticaulis profundi; assembly: GCF_042659465.1. Taxonomy (NCBI): domain Bacteria; kingdom Pseudomonadati; phylum Pseudomonadota; class Alphaproteobacteria; order Hyphomonadales; family Hyphomonadaceae; genus Ponticaulis; species Ponticaulis profundi. The sequence goes on from NZ_JBHSSW010000066.1 coordinate 51,012, forward strand.
CGGTGGAGAAACTGTTCGGTGAGTGCCCATGTCCTCGTAGCTGACGATATTCTGGCCAACCGCAAGCTTCTTCAGGCGAAGCTGAGCCATGAATACTTTCAGGTCAGTACGGCCTGTAATGGTCAGGAGGCTGTGGATCTCGCACGTGCGCTACAGCCGGACATCATCCTGCTAGACGTCATGATGCCTGTCATGGATGGCTTCGAAGCCTGCGAGATTCTGAAAGCAGATCGCAGCACCCAGCACATTCCAATCGTCATGGTCACCGCGCTCGGCGACCGTGAGCACCGTCTGAAAGGGCTTTCTGCGGGTGCCGACGATTTCCTGACCAAACCTGTTGATGATTTCGCGCTGTTGTCGCGTGTCCGGGCTTTGACCAAATACAAGCTTGTCATGGATGAGCTACGTTCGCGCGAGGCGAGTGGGCGTCGGATGGGCGTGATTGAAGGTGATGACCCGAATGGTCAGATGTCACCCGCACGCATACTGATTGTTGATGACAATGAGCGTCAGGCGCGACGGATCAGTCTGGCTCTGAAGGATGACCATCTTCCGATGACCATTCAGGAAGCAGGCGGTTTGTCGGGCAACAAGAATACCGGCATTGATCTTTTGATTCTGTCACTGGAATCGAAATCATTCGACCCGCTGCGCATCTGTGCTCATTTCAAGACAGCCATCGGGACACGCGATCTGCCGATTCTGGTGATTGCAGACTTTGAGGATGAAGCGCGCGGCATGCGTGCGCTGGAACTTGGTGCCAGTGATATCATCATGCGCCCGATCGATACTGAAGAGCTGTCTGCGCGCGTGAAAACGCAGGTGCGCAAGAAGCGATATGTCGATGCGATGCGACGCCGCCTGGATGAGAGCATGGAGCTGGCGATCACCGACCAGCTGACGGGGCTGTATAACCGCCGCCATATGCTCAATCAGCTTGGCCAGTTCCTGAACCGTGCCAATCGCGGCGATGGGCCATTATCTGTCTTCATTGCGGACATTGATCACTTCAAGAGCGTGAATGACACCTATGGGCATGATGTTGGCGACGAAGTGCTGAAGCAGTTTGCCGAACGCATGCGAGAAAATGTGCGTCCGGCGGATATTCCATGTCGTCAGGGCGGAGAAGAATTTGTCGTCATCATGCCGAACACGGCAGGCGATGTTGCAAGTTCGGTTGCCGAACGCGTGCGCCGCCATGTCTGCGGAGAGCCTTTCCGAATCGATAGCGGGAAGGGGCGTCTGGATGTGACGGTCAGTCTGGGTGTCGCTACGACGCTTTCTGCTGGCGAAACGGAAGATGATGTCATCAAGCGCGCTGATGAAGCGCTGTATGAAGCCAAGCATGCCGGTCGCAATCAGGTGAAAAGCCGGGCAGCCTGATCCTCTTTCAATTCAGAATTCAGACATGAAAAAAGGCCAGTCGCAAACGCGCTGGCCCTTTTTGAATCAAACGCTGAAGATCAGCTTATTTGATTTTGCCTTCTTTGAACTCGACGTGCTTACGTACAACCGGATCGTACTTACGCATCACCATTTTTTCGGTGATGTTACGTGGGTTCTTCTTCGTGACGTAGAAGAAGCCGGTGCCTGCAGTAGAGTTCAGGCGGATCTTGATTGTTGCTGGCTTCGCCATGGTGCAGACCTCGGATTGAATTCGAAGCGCGCTTAAACACTGTCTCGCCCCCCTAAGTCAAGGGGGGAATGCTCAAAGTCTGGTAATCAATTGACCTTTTGACACATATCGCAGGTATGCGGGCCGGATTTCTGTTTCAGGTTGCTCTATTCGGTGCCTTGCTTCGCGCACCATGTGCAATGTGACGCCCGGCAGGCCCATATCTTCGGCTTCATCGAAGTCAATCCAGCGCAAATCCACCAGTTCAGGGCTGACTGCTGCCGGACGCTCATCAATCAGTGCCTGCTCGGCCTCCGCCATGAAGAATCGGGCGTCGAATCGTTTGGGCCGGTAAGGCGGCGTCACCGCGCGTCCGATGAATTGCAAATGCGTCAGGCAGGGCAGGGCGCGTTGTTCCAGAAAGGGCTGCCAGTTCTGCGGACCGCTGGAATCGATGTTGCGGGGCTGACCAATGATGAGCCCGGTCTCTTCAAATGTCTCTCTGACGGCTGTCAGGCCGAATGCGCGCGGTTTGCGACGAGATCTGATGGTGAGGTCGCTCTCGACCGTTTCGTGCAGCTCTGAGGCTGCTGGGGCCCGCGCGTCGGTTGGGTCCACTCGGCCGCCCGGGAAAACGTATTTGTCAGGCATGAAGTCGTGACGGTTGGAACGTTTTCCGACAAGGATCCGGGGCTTTGGTCCATCCCGGCGCACGAGAATAAGCGTTGCAGCGTCTTTCGGTCTGACGGATGGCTTGGAGCGATCTACGACGTCGCCATCTTCCATCTGATCGAAAGGGCGTTGTGTTTCATCCAGTTGTTCGGCTGTCATCGCCGGCGTTTTCCTTTCCGTCCCCCAGGGCGTTTGCCCCCGCCTTTTCCAGGCTTTTTATGCATCATAACACGTTTATGGCGCATTTGGGCGGGCGGTTTCTCGCCTTTTTTCTTTGGGCGCGGCTCGGAGAGCATCACAAGGAGAAGCGAGCCAGACATGGCATCGGCTTCCTCAAGCTTCACGGTAACAGGTTGTCCGAGCTCATAACGGCGGCCGGAATGTTCGGCGACGAGGGCTGACGCGGACTCATCATAATACCAGTACTCATCACCAAGAGAGCGGGCCGGTATGAACCCGTCAGCGGCTGTTTCATCCAGTCGGACAAACAGGCCGAATTTGGCCACGCCTGTGATGCGCCCGGTGAACTCTGCGCCAATCCGGTCGGCCAGAAAGGCTGTGAGATAGCGGTCGGACGCATCGCGCTCTGCCGCCATGCTGGCGCGTTCACGTTCGACCAGATGGGTGGCAATCGATTCCAGGCTTACGCGTTGCTCATCAGGCAGGCCGTCTGGTCCCAGACCATAGGCGCTGATCAGGGCGCGGTGCACGATCAGGTCGGAATAGCGACGGATGGGTGAGGTGAAATGCGCATAGCGCTGCAGGTTCAGCCCGAAATGCCCGAGATTGTTCTGGGAATAGATCGCCTGACTTTGCGTGCGCAGAACGATTTCAGAAATCTCGTGATGCCGGTCGGTTTCACGCGCCATGGCGAGCAATCGATTGAAACGGCCCGGCGTGATCTTCTCACCCTTGGTCCATTCCATGTCGAGCGTGTCGAGAAAGGTGGTGAGACCGATGATCTTTTCGTCAGACGGCTCATCATGCACGCGATAGATCAGCTCGTGGCGCTTTTCCTCGAGCGATTCAGCCGCGCAGACATTCGCCTGGATCATGAATTCCTCGATCAGGCGGTGGGCATCGAAACGGTCACGGACGGACACGCCAATCACTTCTCCCTCCGGAGAGAGGTTGATCTTGCGTTCAGGAATATCGAGATCGAGCGGTGCCCGTTCCTGGCGTTTCTTGTCGAGCGCTTTCCAGGCCGCCCAGAGCGGCTTCAGGACAGGTTCCAGAAGTGGTCCGGCACGGTCACTCGGATCGCCGTCAATGGCCGCCTGCGCCTCTTCATATGAGAGCCCGGCGGCGGATCGCATCATGCCGCGCAGAACACGATGACGAAGCTTGGCGCCGTGTTTGGAGTAGATCATCTCCATCGCCATGCAGCACCGCAGTTCGCCTTCCTTCAGCGAGCATTCGCCTGCCGAAAGGGCTTTGGGCAACATGCTGGCCACACGGTCCGGGAAATAGGTTGAGTTTGCGCGGCGATAAGCTTCCCGATCGAGTAGCGAGCCGAAATGCACATAGGCAGAAACATCAGCAATGGCGACGATGACACGCCAGCCACCGGGATTTTTCGGGTCGCTATCGGGTTCGGCATAGACCGCATCGTCATGGTCGCGCGCATCTGCCGGGTCGATGGTGATGAGCGGAATGCCGGTGAGATCTTCTCGCGGCACATCGGTTGGCTGCGCGCTCTCGGCTTCTGCAATGACGGCATCATCGAACTCATCCGGAATGTCGTAAGCGGCCATAGCGAGCAGGCTCGCAGCCTTTGGGTCATCGGACTGGCCGATGACTTCAATGACCCGGCCACGTTTCGGACCATACCCGCGTGAGCGCATCTCCTCGCAACGAACGAGATCGCCGTCTTTGGCTTCGCTCTGGTCACCGGGGAAGATGACAAGCGTGCGTTTGTCCTTGCGCGATGTGCTTTCCACGCGGCCGCCACGGGCATGTGCTTCATAGACACCAAGCAGCGTGTTGGTGGGCGCTAGCAGCTTTTTGATCATCCGTGCGCGCCAGATGTCATCACTGCCTTTTTCAACATCACAAAGCGCACGATCCCCAACGCCGGGATCTGAATCGCGGCGTTTGCCCTTCTGACCGGCATAGAGAATATCCGGCCCGAACAGGCCATCGCGTCCACTTGCGCGGCCAATCAGGTCGCCATGTTCGTCGATGCGTTCGAACTGAACCACGCCAGTTGGCGGCGGCGTATCAACGCGCGCAAAGGCACGTTTGCCGACGCGCGACAGATAGCCTTCATTCTCCAGATCCCTGAGGATCAGGCGAAGTTCGCGGCGTGCTTCACCGCTGACCCCCAATCCTCGCGCAATATCCCGTTTGTTGGTCTCGCCGGGATTTTCAGCGAGATAATCTAGAACATTCTGGCGCGTGATTTCGGTCATTCACTCTTTGCTTTGGTTTTGCTGCTGGCCGCCGTTTTCTTTTTGGCAGGTGCCTTTTTCTTCGGCGCGGCTTTTTTCTTTTTCGGCGGAGACTTGGCTTTCGCGGCAATCAGTTCGACAGCCTGTTCCAGCGTGACGTCTTCGGGTTTCTGATCCTTCGGCAGGGTCGCATTCGTCTTACCATGCTTGACGTAAGGTCCATAGCGACCTTCCAGCACCTGGATCGGCGCTTCATCATCTGGATGCTTGCCGAGATCTTTCAAGACCTTGGCTGCGGCGGCGCGTCGCCCCGGATTGGCTTTCTTGTCCGCGATGACAGAGACCGCACGGTTCAGGCCGATTTCAAACACTTCGTCGACGGTCGGCAGGTTCGCATAGGTCTTGATGTGCTGAACATATGGGCCATAACGCCCGATATTCGCCAGGATCGGCTCCCCATCTTCCGGGTGCTTGCCGACTTCACGCGGCAGCGAAAGCAGCATCAGCGCTTTTTCCAGATTCAGGGATTCAACATCCCAGCCTTTCGGAATGCTGCCACGTTTCGGCTTTTCGCCTTCATCCGGCTCCAGTTCCACATAAGGGCCGAAGCGTCCGGATTTGAGAGAGACATCCTTGCCCGTTTCCGGGTCCTGTCCCAGCACATTGCCCTCTGGATTGACCGGGTTCTGGCTATCTTCAGCATCGACAGAGAAGGCGCGCGTGAATTTGCATTCCGGATAGTTGGAGCAACCCACAAATGCGCCATGTCGCCCAAGCTTCAGCGAGAGCAGCCCATCACCGCAATTCGGGCAGGTGCGCGGATTGGCGGTTTCGTCTGCGCCTTCGGCTGGCTTGAAGACATAAGGGCCGAGAACTTCATTGAGCGCATCCAGAACCGCGCTGACGCGCAGATCTGAAATGTCATTGATCGCAGCCTGAAATTCTTTCCAGAACTCGTTGAGCAGGGCTTTCCAGGCAAGCTTGCCGTCGGAGACGAGGTCGAGCTTTTCTTCGAGTGACGCTGTGAAGTCGAACTCCACATAGCGTCGGAAGAAGCTCTCCAGGAAGGCGGTCACAAGACGGCCTTTGTCTTCCGGGACGAAGCGCTTCTTGTCGAGGCGCACATATTCACGGTCCTGGAGCACGGAAATAATGGACGCGTAAGTCGACGGACGACCAATGCCGAGCTCTTCCAGTCGTTTGACGAGAGAGGCCTCTGAAAAACGCGGTGGCGGTTCTGTGAAGTGCTGGCTGGACTTTGCTTCGAGCAGGGCAGGCTGCTCGCCTTGCTTCAGCTGAGGCAGGCGGCTGTCATCATCATCGTCAGACGGCTCATCACGGCCTTCCTGATAAAGCGTCAGGAAGCCATCAAACATCAGGACCGAGCCCGTTGCGCGCAGGCCTGCGGTCTTGTCTGCAGAGACAATGTCGACGGTTGTGCGTTCGAAACGCGCGGCTTCCATCTGCGACGCGACCGCACGTTTCCAGATCAGATCATAAAGGCGGGCGAGATCGGCATCACCGCGGAATTCTTTCGGGCTGAGGCCGAAGTCAGTCGGACGAATGGCTTCGTGCGCTTCCTGAGCGTTCTTGGCCTTGGAGGAATAGCGGCGTGCCTTTTCCGGCAGATACTGGCTGCCATAGCTGGAACGGATCTCAGAACGGGCCGCCTGATAGGCTTCCTCTGCCATCTGCACACCGTCAGTACGCATGTAGGTGATCTTGCCGTCTTCATAGAGTTTCTGTGCCGCCTGCATGGTACGTTTGGCAGAGAAACCGAGGCGGCGTGAGGCGTCCTGTTGCAGCGTCGACGTGATGAAAGGCGGCGGCGGGTTGCGACGCACCGGCTTTGCCTCGACCGCATCGACGGTGAAGCCATTGCGGCGAACCGCTTCCAGAGCGGCATCGGCATCTGCCTTGTTCGCGAGCGAGAATTTCTGAAGCTTCTTGCCGTTCAGTTCGACGAGACGGGCTTCGAAGGTTGAGCCATCACTGGCCTTCAGGTCTGCCATGACCTGCCAGTATTCTTCCGGCTTGAAGGTTTCGATTTCCAGTTCCCGGTCGCAGATCAGGCGCAACGCAACAGATTGCACGCGGCCAGCAGAGCGGGAGCCTGGAAGCTTGCGCCAGAGGACGGGCGACAGTGAAAAGCCGACGAGATAGTCCAGCGCACGACGGGCAAGGTAAGCGTCCACCAGCTCCTGGTCGATCTGACGCGGGTTGGCCATCGCTTCGGTAACGGCTGATTTGGTGATGGCGTTGAAGACAACACGCTGAATGTCGACGTCCTTGAGGACGCGCCGATTGCGCAGGGCTTCAAGCAGGTGCCATGAAATCGCTTCTCCCTCACGATCAGGGTCGGTCGCGAGAATGAGAGAATCAGAGCCTTTGACGGCGTCTGCGATTTCGCGAATGCGCTTGGTCGATTTCGCATCCGCTTCCCAGATCATGGAGAAGTCTTCGTCCGGTTTTACGGAGCCATCCTTGGACGGCAGGTCCCGGATGTGGCCGTAGCTCGCCAGAACCTTATAGTCCTTACCGAGGTATTTGTTGATGGTTTTTGCCTTGGCAGGCGATTCGACGACAACGACTTTCATGAATACTTTCCAGCTACCCTCATTGCATTACCTGCGAGGCGCGCATCGAACTGTCAACACGACTCATCAGCCATCCTCTTGATAGGCGATGGTTGTGAGCGCCGCAAAGAGTGCAAATACAGGAGGAGCAAAAGCTGCGACCAAAGTTGGTGCGGCGCCGGCCGCCCCGAGGCTGTGCGATAGCTCCGTGACAAAATACAGAAGGACCGCAGAGAGCGCGCCCCAGGCAATCAATTGTGTTGTGCCGCCCAGTCTTGCAAGACGCAGGCAGACCAAAGCCCCGATCAACGCCATGGCCAGATAAAGGATCGGCGTCGAGAGCAGCGAGTGAAAATGCATCTCGTAGCGCAGGGCATCAAGACCGGCCCGTCGCGTATCACGGATAAAGGTCGGCAGCTCCCAGAACCCGATCGTGTTGATGGACGCAAACCGGTCGAGAAGCTTGGCCGGGTCAAGATCGGTTGGGATCGACAGCGCGTCCTGACGGGAGGTTTCCTCGCCAGGTGTGTTCTCGACCACATTGCGCAGTTCCCAGAACCCATTCTTCAGCGTCGCCGTGTCCGCTTCGATCCGGCGGCGGAATGCAAATTCATCGGTGCCTTCGCCGCGCGCATAGACGCGGTCGTATTCAAAGATTTTGACATCCTGAAGCACGATCCCGCTTTGCGCGGTCGAGGTCGCATGGATCACGAACTGATTGGTGTCGCTGCCCTGACGCAGCCAGATGCCATTCTTGGATGGCGCGATGCCGTCCGCTGTGCCGCCCACAAGGCGGGCGCGTGTCTGCTCAAACTGCGCATTCAGCTTCGCGCCGAGCGGATTGAGCACGAACATGGAGAACAGGCCTAGGATCACGGCCAGCAGCGCCAGCGGTGCCAGGAAGCGCCAGGCAGACAGGCCTGCGGCGCGCATGGCGGGAAGCTCTGACAGGCGCGACAGGCGCGAGAAAGCGAGGATCGCAGCACTGAGAATCAGAAACGGCATGGTCTGCTCGATCAGCATCGGCATTTTCATCAGCGTCAGCTGCCCGGCCGTCACGAAGGAAATGTCGACCGTGTCACCGACCGTTCGCAGTTGCTCGACAATATCCACGAGCAGAATGGCCGCAAAGATCACGGCAAAGGTAATGCCGAGCGAGGAAAGGCATGCGCGAAACACATAACGTTGAAGGCGTTGTCCGAGACCCATTACGCGCTCCTTGCCGGTCCGAGCTGACGCGGCTGTCTGCGGGGCATGAGGCGCCCTCCATTGAGGAAGATCCAGGCGGTGATGAACAAGGCTCCAAGCGGCAGAATATACTGCACAATGTTCAGGGACGGATCATCACCGGCGGCAGGCTGGATGGTCAGTGTCAGAACGATCAATACCAGCGCCCCAACCACAGCCACGGTGATGCGGCGTGTATAGCCTCGCCGATTGACGTCGCCGCCAATGACCGCAAGCACTGCAATCATCACCATTGCGAGATTCATCAGCGGTGTGGACAAGCGGCTATGCGCTTCTGCGAGATATTTTTCCTTGTCCCGGTTCTGATAGAAATCTCCAAGGTCCGGATAGAGCAGCTCGTAGAGATAGCGGTCAGAGGCTTTCAGAACGAGGTCTGAATCCTCGCTGAGAAAGTCTGTCAGCTCGAAGACATAGTCGTCAAAATCGAGAACCGAGAGCTGGCCATTGGCATCAAGCTGCTGGATCTGGCCATTGATCATGCGGATGGCGGGTTGATCAGCCACGGACACGATGAGGCCTGTCTGAGCGATATAGTCGACGGTCTGTCCTGGTACGCGGGTGTCTGAAATCAGCATGCCGCGCATCACGCCGCCTGCATTTTCACGCGCATAGATGGTGAGGCCTTCAGACGGATAAGTGAAGGCACCAGGGCGGATGAGCGCGGTCGCAAGATCGGAGCGGGCTTCGGATAGCGTCTCACGCAGTTCACGCTGGGCGGCAGGCTGCACGAACAGGTTCACGCAGAGGTGCGCCACAGCAACCAGAACAGCAAGGCGCAGAAGCGGCGAAACGATTTGCCAGCGCGTCATACCAGCGGAATGGGCAACAATGATTTCGCTGTCACGGTGAATGCGATTGAGGGCGTTCAGCGTGCCAACGAACAGGGCGAGCGGACCCAGAATGGCAATAATCTGCGGCGAGCCAAGCGCGACCACTTTCAGATAGGTGAGCGCCGACTGGTGATTGTCGACAATCAGGTCTGTCTGAGAAAGGCCCTGAGCGAGAAGCGCGAGCAGAGACAATCCTCCAACGATTGTCAAAACGGCTTGTAACACGCTGGAGAAAAGATAACGCTGGATTCGATTCATGATCCTGCTTCTGGTTAATACAATTGCACGCGACTCGATCCGGACGGTAACCGGTTGCCGTCTTCGACACGAGCCCTTACTTCGGATTCAATTGGAGCAAAAGTATGAAGTTTGAAATTGAAACCGCTTATTCCGGCGATGTTTACGTCCTGTGCGCAGATCCGGAGCAATATGTGCCAAGTGCACTCGATGAGATTCAGTCGGGTCTTTCTGCCAAGGTAAAGCCTCTGGTTGAGGCGAGCCGTTTTCGCGGAAAGTCCGGACAGACCTTCGAATTCACGCCTGTTGATCTGGATGGTGTTCAGAAGATCATTCTGGCTGGTCTTGGTGAGGCTGACAAAGTCGATGACCGCAGCCTGGAACTCTATGGCGCGGGTGTTGTGAAATCGCTTCTCACCTCGGGTGCGAAGAAGGTATCGATCCAGGCAGCTGGTAAGGATGCTGCGCGCATCCTGCTGGGTGCACGTCTGGCGGCTTATCGCTTCGACAAATACATGACGAAGCTGAAAGACGAGCAGAAGCCATCTCTCGAAACCGTCGTGCTGGTTACGCCAGACGTCGACGCAGTATCGACAGCCTGGATGCCGCTCGAGGCGGCCTCTGAAGGTACCTATATGGCGCGCGACCTGATGAACGAGCCGCCAAATGTTCTTTATCCGGCAAGCTATGCAGCGCGCATCAAAGAGATGGAAAGCATTGGCCTGAAGGTCACCATTCTCGGCGAGGAAGAGCTGACAAAGCTCGGCATGCTCTCCCTGCTGGGTGTTGGGCAGGGCTCGGTCAAGGAATCGCAGGTTGTCTGCATTGAATGGAATGGGGGCGGCGATGAAGCGCCACTCGCATTCGTTGGCAAAGGCGTTTGCTTTGACTCTGGCGGTATCTCGCTGAAGCCTGGCCCGAACATGCAGGACATGAAGGGCGATATGGGCGGTTCTGCAGCCGTTGTCGGCGCGATGAAGGCGCTGGCGCTTCGCAAGGCGAAGGCCAATGTCGTTGGTCTGGTTGGTCTGGTCGAGAACATGCCTGACGGCAATGCAAGCCGTCCGGGTGACATTGTCACCACCATGTCTGGTCAGACGGTTGAAAACCAGAACACCGACGCAGAAGGCCGCCTGGTTCTGTGCGACGTTCTCTGGTACGCGCAGGAAACCTACAAGCCGAAGGCAATTGTAGACCTTGCGACACTGACAGGTGCGATCATCGTGTCACTCGGCCATGAGAATGCTGGCCTGTTCTCGAATGATGACACGCTTTCCGAACAACTGACGGCCGCAGGCGTCAGCGAAGGTGAAACCGTGTGGCGTCTGCCAATGAGCCAGAAATACGACAATCTGCTGAAGTCTCAGTTTGCGGATATGAAGAATATCGGCGGACCGGCAGCAGGGTCGATCACGGCTGCGCAATTCCTGAAGCGTTTCATCAAGGAAGGTACACCTTGGGCGCATATCGATATTGCAGGTGTCGCCTGGAAATCGGGTGACAAAGACGCGACCGATCCAAGCTGGGCAAGTGGCTTCGGCCCGCGCCTGCTTGATCGTCTCGTCAAAGACAATTTCGAAGCCTAGAGGACGTTATGGCGAGCGAATGGTGGTTCTATCATCTGGACCGGCCTCCGTTGGCAGCGGCGCTCGCGCCTCTTTTTGAGAAATGTCTTGAACGGGACTGGCGGGTCCTTGTGGTCTCGCCGAGCCAGGAGGTTCTGGACGAGATCGACAAGGATCTCTGGACCTTCAGAGATGACAGTTTCCTGCCGCATGGGCGGGACATCGGGCAGGCTGAACTTCAGCCTGTCCTTCTGTCGTCCGGCGCGCAAAATCAAAACGGTGCCAAGGTGCTCGTGCTGCTGAATGGTGAGGGACACGACCCCAAAGCAGACTTCGAACGTGTGATGGTTGTCTTTGAGGACGGTGACACACATGCACGCGGTGAAGCACGGCGTCAGTACGCAGCCGCGCGCAAAGCCGGCCTGAGCGTGCGCTATTTTCAGCAGACCGGGCAGGGCGGCTGGAAAGAAAACAAGGCCTGAGGCCTGAAAATCCACATTTGAGCTGTTGGCAGAGCGATTTCCCACGGGTATAGCGGCGCCCAGACATATTTGCCTTGTGAATAAGGCATTCAAAGGAAAACTTTCATGGCTCTCGAACGTACTTTTTCGATCATCAAACCTGATGCGACCGAACGCAATCTGACAGGTAAGGTCAACGCAATGATTGAAGCAGCTGGTCTGCGCATCATTGGCCAGCGCCGCATCCAAATGACCGAAGAGCAGGCGAAACGCTTCTATGCCGTTCACGCTGAGCGCCCATTCTATGGCGAGCTCGTGGAATTCATGACGTCTGGCCCGGTTGTCGTTCAGGTGCTCGAAGGCGAGAACGCTGTCGCGAAATACCGTGATGTCATGGGTGCAACGAACCCAGCTGACGCTGCTGACGGCACGATCCGCAAGGAAGTAGCCAAGTCTATCGGCGAGAACTCTGTCCACGGTTCTGACAGCCAGGAAAACGCTGCGATCGAAATCGCTCAGTTCTTCTCTGAGGCTGACATCGCTGGCTAAGCGATCATCGCATTGACGAGATCCGGAACCCGTAGCCAAGGCTGCGGGTTTCTTTTTGTGGGATGGTTTAAAGGGCAGCGATCAATATGACTTGTTTTTTCGACCAAGCTAAACGACATCTCTAAGTATGGCACTCTGGAGCGTACGAGGCATAATGACCATTGCGGCGGGGTTATCCGCGTCCGCAGTTGCAGTCCGCAAAGCGCTTGGCAAGGAAGTCGATAAGCGCGCGGATCGGGCTATTGCCAAAGCGGTCGAGGAAGCACGCGCTGAAATCCGTGAAGAGGCGAAGCATTTTCTCGCAAAAGGCTTTATGGGCTTTGTCTGGATCACATTGGGCAAAGCCGCCTTGTTTCTGGCTGTTGCGCTGTTGTTTATCAGCGGGATCGTCGCGGCGCACTGGCTGGCCCTCGTTCTGGGTCTTTTGTTTCTAGGCTTCACCACTTTCGACTTTATCCGGGCCATCCCCACGCTGAAATTCCTTCGGCGAGAGCTGAAGCGATATGGCTGGCGTCCGAAACATATTCTGACGGAAACCATTTCAGCGCAGGTGTTTGAACGCGTGCTGGAGCGTGCGAGCGGGGAGCCGGTCGATCGCACGGAAAGCGTGCTGATGCTGCTGGCTGGGCGCAAGCGTGACGAGATTGTCGAGAAGGTCGCCCGCGCCGTCGCGGCAATTGCCTCGACCACCAGCTGGGATGACATCAAACCGATGATACGCAGTTTCGTGCTGCGTATGGCGATCCTGTTTTCTCTCTACTTCACCGTTATCTGGACGCTGATCTATCTGATCCGCCAGGCGGCCAGCTAGCCGTTTTCATGTTCCTGCGCGACTTCGCGTGCGCAGGAAATGAACCGCTCGAAGATACGACGCGCCTCTTTCCGGTAGACCAGAAATTCCGGGTGAAACTGAATGCCGACCATGAAGCGCGCTGTCCGGTGCTCGATGGACTGAATGATTCCATTCGGTTCTCTGGCCGCGACATCAAAACTGTCGCCGAGGTCTTTGACCGCCTGAGTGTGGATTGAATTGACGCACAATTCGTCTGTACCGACCGTTTCTGCCAGCCAGCTGTCAGGCTCGATATGGATCGGTTTTCGATAGAACATTCTGTGCAGGAAGCTCGTTGGGTAGTCGGAGTCCTCAAAGTCCGAGAGATCGGGATAAAGCGTGCCGCCCTGAAGGACGTTCAGCATTTGCATGCCGCGGCAGATCCCGAGCACGGGAATATCCTGATTGAGCGCCACTTCCGCCCAGCTTGCCTCCATCTCGTCTCGTGCAAGATTGTATCGGTGGCCTTCCTTCACCGCGCCCTGATAACGCTCTGGATAGACATCGGAACCGCCGCCAAACAGCAAGCCATCGATCGATTTCGGATCGCGCGGGGCTTTCGATGTGATTTTTACAGGATCGCCGCCAGCCAGCCACACAGCAAATTTCATTGCCTGATAGGCAAGCCAGTCACCATTGTCCGGTTTGGTAATCCCGATGACGGGGCGTCCGGGTTTTCGGTGCTTCTGAACCGGCGCTTCGTCTTCGTCCTCGTCTTCCTTGGGGTCGAATTTCAGCTCTGGCGGCAGCTCGCCATGCCTCTGAAGTGAGCTGATGGCAAAGAGGATGCCGAGCCCGACGGCCGGGTCTTTATCAGCGGTGAACTCAGAGGGGAGGTCATCATGCTCTTTCAGTTCTTCCTGAAGGCGGGTGAGCATTTTTGGCGACGCCATACCGTGACCAGCGCTTTTCAGGAGCTGATTTGCCGCGCGCAGCAGATCACCTTTGGACGCGCGGTCCTTCATTTCTTTCCAGGCGGAGCTCGATTTCTTCAGATGCTCGTCGGATGAGGCGATATCCTCGACAATGGAGAGGATCCAAGCGGCAGGCGTGCGCGAGCGAAACTCGGTGTCCACAACGGAAAGGTCTGCTGGTGGCAGGGTCTCACCGGTGGCAAGGCGATAGTGCAGCCATGGGAAGTCGACGCCTGATGCCGTGGAGTGAAACAGGCCCGCCCAATAGCGCGCATTCACTTCAATCAGCTTTGGCTTAAAATCGCCGTTTTCATCCCAGCGATAGTCGATCTCGCAGACACCGTTCCAGCGCGTTTCGCGCAGGAGATCGCGCGTAGTTTCCAGAAAAGGCTCCGGGTCGACGGTTTTTCGTACCGCGCCCGCACCGGATTTGATTGGAAACTGCCGCTCATTCACATAGGCGACAATACCTGCCAGCTCGCCATGATCTGCAATGACCGAGACGCAATAGTCACGGCCATCGACGAGATCCTGCAGAATGATCGTATCTTTCTTTGGCGCGTGATCGAGATAGGTTTTCAGCTCCTCGGCTGAATCCAGCTTCTCGACGCCGCGTCCGCCTACGCCATCAGATGGTTTGGCGATGAGCGGGAAATCAATCTCGCTTTCCGTAAAGTCGCTGCGCGCGTCGGGGCGAATGATCTGACATTTCGGGGCGCTGAGATCATGGTCTTCCACAAACTTCGCGAACTGATCCTTGGGATCGATGAAATCCATGGAGGACAGATCAGGCGCGGCGATTTTGATCAGTGGTTCAAAGCGGTCACGCTCTTCTGCGAAAATGCGGGCATCCTTGAAGGCAGGGATGAGGACATAAGGCGTATCCTCGTCTTCCGGCGCGTATTTTCGGACGGCTTCTTCCAGAGCCTCAAGCGCCTCTTCCCGGTCTTTTTCCAGGGAGGGATGAACGAAGTTATGGCTCACATGTCGCGAGAAGGACAGCACGGTCATTCCGACGTCGTCGCAGCCAATCACTTCAATGCCCTGTTCATGCAGAGACCGGGCAATCACAAGCGAAATCAGGCTCCGGCCATACGTTACAATGGCGCGTCCTTTGGTTGGACGTTTTTCGCTCGGAGAGGGCTCCGACTTCGTTTCAGGTTCAGAGCTCAAGTCGTGCACATCCTTCATATCTGGCATATAATTAGAACGCACGCTTAGTAGCGCGGTTCCTTACGCGTTTGCTTTCAGAGAGAAAGTCAGCGCGTGCCCGGACACAAGTGAAAAAGAGATCATTGCTCAGGTCCGATGTCGAGCGATACTGTGGGCAACTGTCCATCAGCCCGATTGCAAGGATGAACAGCTTTGCTTATCCAGAGCGCTTCAGATGCTGGAGAAAGACTATGGATGTTCGCGTAAAATGGATCGAAGAGCGCAGCTTCGTCGGAGCTTGCGAGAGCGGACACAAGATTGCGTTCGGTGCGGTTGGATCTGATGGGACCAAGCCTGGCCCGAGCCCAATGGAACTGATCCTGATGGGGACCGGTGGTTGCTCTGTATATGATGTCGTCGCCATTCTGGAAAAGGGGCGGCAGGCCGTGGAGAATGTCGAGGTCGAACTTCATGCAGACCGGGCGGAAACGGACCCGAAGATTTTTACCCGCATTCACATGCATTTCATTGTGAAGGGACGAAAGCTCGATGAGAAACGCGTAGCGCGTGCCATTGAGTTGTCGATTGAGAAATACTGCTCAGCGTCTGCAATGATGCAGAAGTCGGCCGAGCTGACGCATGATTTCGAAATCATCGACACGAGCGATGTCTGAATGGGTTTCAGACATTGTCGTGCGGATGGTCAGGGAATCGCAAAAGCGCCAGCTGGCGTCTCGTGGATCCGAATAGCTAAGTCGTCGCGACCGACACAAAACCAGAACAAATTTCCCGACCTTGGGTGCGATTGGGGTGCTATGATTTGCCGAGACGGTGAAAAACCTCAGTAAATTCAACGTAACTCGGCGTAACTCTGGAAAAAGCGCAAAGCCCAAAACAGCACCAGAAGAACACCGTGTAACATCTTGTTTTATATGGAAAAATAATGGTGCCCGGGGGCGGATTTGAACCACCGACACGCGGATTTTCAATCCGCTGCTCTACCCCTGAGCTACCCGGGCAATTTGGGGTACGCTTTTGCAAGCGAGAGGGCTGTATAGTTGGGAGAAGGCGCGCTGTCCATCACCTTCTCGATGGTTTTTCGACTTTTTTTCATTCCCTTTCCGAGGCGCCGTATTTGCGCGGGTTCGGAGCGTTTCAGCCTTGCTGTGCCCAGAGGGTTTCGCAGATATCGGCAATCTTGGCAGAGTCCTCAACGGCCTTTTGCGGGATGCGATAGCTGATCATGGCCGTGCCCGCGAGCGCGGAACGGGAATCAGGATCATCCGGCCAGCGTGCGCCCGAAATACCGCCCGGTGCGAGATCAGCGAGATAGGCACCGAATTCGTCCTCGCGATTGTCCTTGAACAATGGCAGCCAGATCATGATGATGGCATTTGGCCAGCGACGAAGTGCCCGCGGCACCCAGTCGACCAGTGCTTCCAGATCATCCATGGTTTCATAGCTCGGGTCGATCAGAACAACCATCTGCTCCTTGCCGCGCGGTGCCAGAGAGAGCGCGCCGCGATACCCATCCGCTTTACGGATCTGGACGCGGTCATCATCTTTGAAATTTGTCTCCAGATGCGCGATCTCCTGCGGATGCAGTTCGAAGAACGCCATGCGGTCTGTCTTTCGCAGGATCGAGCCGGCAATCTTTGGAGACCCTGGATAGAACTGTAGCTTATCGCCAGGGTTCACCTTTTTCACTTCGTCCAGATGAGGGGCGAGGAGAGGCGGCGTGCGCTTCAGGTTCCAGAGCTGGCCGATCCCTTCCGGGTATTCTGCGCCTTTCTGAGCCTCTTTGGAGGACAGATCGTAAAGGCCGCGAGCGGCATGCGTCTCCACATAGAAAATGGGCTGCTTATCCTTCACCAGTGTGTTCAGCACATTGCAAAGCACGGCGTGCTTGAGAAGGTCGGCGCGATTGCCTGCGTGATAGACGTGTTGATAGCTCAGCATAATAATCAGGGTCTCAGAACAAGAAGAGGCCCGCAACAGGCGGGCCTCTCGAAATCATATCTTATCGGGCGAAAGCCTTATTCGCCAGCGGCTTCGAGATCAGCCTTGCGAATGGCTTCAAACTCATTGCCTTCATACCAGGTTGGCCATTCCTCGGAGTTTGCGATGATGTCGCCAACTTCGTAGAGCGCCTGAATGTCTTCTTCCATGCCGGTGAGGACCCAGTTCTCGGAATACTCATCCTGTGGCTTGTGATAGCGCAGATTGGTGTATTCAGAACCCAGCTGAGCGCCAGCTTCCTTGCCGCCTTCACGCAGATCGTCGCCGCCGTCCGCATACAGCATCGGAATGCCTTTCTTGGCGTAGCTGATATGGTCTGAGCGGTAGAAATAGCCGTTCTGCGGCAGTGGGTCTGGTGTCACCACGCGGTCCTGGCCTTCCAGCACACCTGTCAGAATGTCTTCGAGTTCAGATGCGCCATACCCCACAACAACCATGTTTTTCGACGGTCCCATTGGGAGCATGCCATCCATGTTGATGCCGGCGACGATTTCGTGGCTCGGCACGATCGGGTTTTCCGCCATGTAGGCCGATCCGAGCAGGCCGGACTCTTCAAGCGTCACGGATGCAAACAGCACAGAGCGTTTCGTGCCTTCAGCGGCCATTTTTTCCGCGATATCCAGAAGACCAGAGACACCGGTCGCGTTATCCACCGCACCGTTATAGATCTTGTCATCCTGGAAGGTGAAGGTCTTGGAATTTGCCGGCGTTTCAGCTTTGCCAAGGTGGTCCCAGTGCGCCGTGTACAGCACATACTCGTCCGGCGCTTCGCTGCCTTCGATCATGCCCACAACGTTACGGGACGTTGCTTTATCGACCGTCTGGACGATCTTGCCAGACGCTTTCAGCTCGCCCATGTCGACCGGCTTGAAGCCAGGCTTGGTGGCGGCTTCTTTCATCTCGTCAAAGTCGAGACCGGCCTCTTCGAACAGTTTGCGGGCGACATCCGATGTGACCCAGCCTTCCATCATGGCACGATCTTCGCCGCCATTGGAGCGGACGAGGTCTGCCTGAGCGCCGGTCCATGAATTACGGACCACATCCCAGCCATAGGCAGCTGGCGCTGTCTCGTGGACAACGATCGCAGCCGTCACGCCCTGACGCGCCGCTTCTTCATACTTGTATGTCCAGCGACCGTAATAGGTCATGGCATTGCCGTTGAAGAGCTCCGGGTCCTGGGTCGCAAAGCCCGGATCATTGACGAGAATGACAACGGTTTTGCCATCTGTGTCGAGGCCTTCATAATCGTTCCAGTCATACTCTGGCGCGACGGCGCCATAGCCGACGAACACCACGTCAGAGTCTGAGAAATCGAGTTCCATCTCTTCCTGGCGCTTCGTCCAGATGACGGTTTCTTCGCCATTGACGAATGGCGCTGCATCTTCAGCCGAAGAGATTGTGAGATAGGACTGGTCGGCATCGACGGTCTGGTTGACCATTTCGACAGTCTGGAACCAGCTGCCATCAACCGCAGGCTTCAGACCGACACGTTCCATTTCAGCGGCAACCCAGTCAGCAGCCTTTTCGCCGTTTTCCTGGCCTGGCCCGCGACCTTCATAGGTGTCATCGGCAAGAATGGAGATGCGTGTGCCCAGATCAGCGGCTGTAATCTCAGTGGTGGTATCTTCAGGAAGCGGCAGAAGGAGCTCGCCATAAGCGGCTTCCGTGCTGGCTTCAGGTGTCGTCGTTTCGGCAGCGTCTGGCGTCGACGTGTCTGCTTCTGGCGCAGGTGCTTCAGAACCTGAATCACAGGCTGCGAGCATGAGCGCGAGGCAGGATGTTGCGAGAATTCGTTTCATCAAGGTGGCCCCTTTGCTTGAATGGGCAAATGTGTGGCACGCCCTGCCGGGATCGGCAAGGCGAGCCCGGTGCTCATCACTTCTTGAGCATCGCTTTCACATTGTTCGGCAGCGCAAGCGCGCCCGAGGCAATGTCCATGTTGAAATAGACAAGGCGGTCTTCTGGCACGTGCTGATATTTCGGTGTCAGATCATTGTCGTCGCTGAAAATGCCGCCGCACCAGTCACCGGAAATGTAGAAAGGTGTCGGCATCAGGAATGGTTTGAAGTGTGTGAACAGGTCTGCGAGCCGGTGGTACATCAGCTCCATGCCATTGGAATAGAAGGTCGGGCTGCCAAGCATCTGGCAGGTCACACCGCCAGGCTTCAGAGCTTTTTTGATGTTTGCATAGAACTCATCCGTGACGAGTGGGTTTGCGGTCTGTGCGCCAGCATGGGCCTCTTCGCACACATCGGTGGAGTCGATGATGATCGCGTCAAACACACCATCCTGCGCAGCGAGATAGGCTGCGCCGTCACCGATTTCGATTTCAACGCGTGGATCATCCAGACCAGCTGTCAGCTCGGGCAAATGCTCTTTCGACATGCGCACGACAGCTTCATCAAGTTCAGCCAGAACGATGCGTTTCAGGCCGTCATACTTTGCCAGTTCCGTGACCGTGCCACCGTCGCCGCCGCCAATGACGAGAACCGATTTCGGGTTCTCGATGCAGGCGAGGGGGATGTGCACCATGTGCTCGTGATAGACAAAGTGTGTGTCTTCCGAGAGCATGAGAACATCATCGATTAGCATGACATTGCCATGCGTTTCGGTCTTCACGATCTTGATGTCCTGCCACTCTGTGGCTTCATGAGCGACAAGTTCACCCTCGACAAAGGAGCCGTAGGATGCGGTGTGCTGGTCGTCGAATCTTTGTTTGGTCATGGGAAATTCTTAAGTCCAAGACAGATGCGCGGCAAGTTTAGCTGCCAGGTTGGGGCTCAGCTTCCGGATCACCGGGAAGCGGGATGTATTCGTGCTCATTCGGCGGCATTGTAAAGGGTGTATCGACCCAACCACCTGCGATAGATGCGCGCCAGTCCGCTTTTGCCTGCTCAATGCGGTCTTTGTCTGAGGCAACAAAGTTCCATTCGATATACCGCGGACCATCCATCGGGGCGCCGCCTGCCAGCATGACCTTCGTGTCTGCGGTGAGGGAGATGGCGGGCATGGGGCCAGCTTCCAGAATGATCATCTGACCTTCTGTGTAGATCTGACCGTCGAATGTCATTTCACCAGTCACCACATAAAGGCAGCGTTCTTCGAAGTCTGGCAGGTCGACGCGGCCTTCTGAGATGGCGTCATATGCGACGTAGATAATCGGGTGCGGGTAATCGACCGGGGATGTCATGTCATAGGCGCTGCCTGCAATGACGCGCGTGTTGATGCCATTGATCAGTTTTTCCGGCAGGGTGTCGGCCGGGTGATGATCGAAGCGCGGATCGACCTCTTCATGAGATTTTGGCAGGGCGACCCAGGTCTGTATGCCGTGCAGCGTCTGTCCGGACTTGATGAGGTCGTCAGGAGAGCGCTCGGAATGGGAAATGCCTTTGCCGGCCGTCATCCAGTTTGCTGCACCAGGGCGTATCTCGATTTCGGTGCCAACGGTATCGCGGTGAAGCAGGCCGCCTTCAAACAGATAGGTGATCGTTGCCAGACAGACATGCGGGTGCGGACGTACATCCACCGATGTTCCCGGGGCGAAATCGGCCGGGCCCATATGATCAAAGAAAATGAACGGACCAACCATGCGCTGCTTATGGCTTGGCAGCACGCGACGAACTGAAAAGGCACCGAGGCTCCGCTGTTTTGATTCCAGCAGCAGTTTGACGTTTGATGACATGAGTGGTCCTCCCAAGGTCCATTTGCAGTCCGCCTCTTGCGCTCTGCATTCTGCATACAAGCTATGACAGTGTGATGGCGGGAACTATGTCGAAGTCGGAAATTCAATCTTTCCTTGCGCGTATGCGGGCATGTGAGCTCTGCCGTCAGGCAGAAAAGCCACTGCCGCATGCACCGAACCCGGTGTTTCAGATGGCGCCCACAGCGCGGATTCTGGTTGCAGGACAGGCGCCCGGTAATCTCGCCAATCAGACCACCAAGACCTTTAACGATCCATCCGGTGTGCGCCTGCGAGACTGGATGGGGATTGATGACGATATTTTCTATGACGCGCGTAAGGTCGCTGTACTGCCCATGGGCTTCTGTTTCCCCGGGTATGCGCCCTCAGGCGGGGATCTTCCGCCCAGAAAAGAATGCGCGCCTCATTGGCGCCAAAAAGCGCTGGACTATCTTCCCAATATTGAGGTGACCTTGCTGATTGGCGGCTATGCGCAAGCCTGGCATCTGAAGGACCGATATCAAGGCAGCGTCACGAGGACTGTTGAGCATTGGCAAGATTATGCACCGAGTGTTTTTCCCGTTCCCCATCCAAGCTGGCGAAATAATGCATGGCTGAAGAAGCATCCCTGGTTCGAGACCGATTTGCTGCCGGAACTTCGCGCCGCCATTGGGCGGGCCTTGTCGTCCTCTGCTGCGGAATCCTGATCCTGCTTGGCGCGTGTGCCACGCCGCGTTTTCCTGACTACCCGGTGGAGACCATGGTTATGCCGAAACTGGAACCGCAGAACAATCGTCTCGTAACCTTTGACGGCGAGGAACTTGGCCTGACGATCTGGGGTCAGGAGATTGAAGATCCGGACTATGTCGTCGTGGGTGTCCACGGCATGAATGATTATGCCAATGCATTTCACATGGCGGCGCCCTGGTGGGCGGAGCGCGGCGTGCGCACCTATGCCTATGATCAACGCGGCTTTGGGCGCTCCTTTGGTCGAGGAAGTTGGCAGAATGAAGACGCGATGCGCGAAGACCTCAGGACAGTGATTGAGCTCGTGCGCGCCGAGCATCCGGATGCAACGCTCACCGTTGTTGGCATTTCCATGGGCGGGGCCGTCGCCATGACGGCATTCGGCGGCGAACATCCACCACAGGCAGATCGCCTGATTCTGTCAGGGCCGGGGCTCAGAGGCTGGGGCGCGATACCCATGTATCAGCGCGCGGCCCTTGAAGTCTCTACACGTGTCCGGCCGGGCTGGGTGGTCGTGCCGCCGCGTGGGCTCGTGAAAATCGAACCAACCGACAATATCGAAATGCTGCGCCGGACATGGGAAGACCCGCTGATGCTGCGCGACAATCGGATCGATCAGGTCTATGGCGTTGTGAGTTTGATGGAGCGCGCCCATCAGCGAGCGCCAAATCTGCCGGAAAATACGCTGCTGCTATATGGTGCCAAGGATATCGTCATTCCGGAGAAAGGGCTTCGCCGCACCGCGCCCCGGCTGCCAGCTCACGTGACCACAGCTTACTATGCCAATGGGTATCATATGCTGATGCGCGACCTGCAGGCAGAAACCGTCTGGCGCGATCAGCTCTCCTTCATGAAGGACCCCGACGCGCCGCTGCCATCGGCTGCGCCAGAACTGCCATGGCGGAAAAATAACTGAGTAAACAGAAGGTCAATTTTAATCTTTCCGTCCCATAAGTGTCTCAAACAGAGATTGGACGAGCCTGAGTATCCATGGTCGCGGCCCTGAAAAAATTTGTACCCGATGATTTTGCCGGGCGCTTTGGCGCGTGGTGGAATGGTCGTGAGTATGTGCCGTCAGGGGACGAAGAGGCCAGCGAGCCTGTTGCAGATAACGATCCCGTTCCTGATGAGCTTGTTTCTGAAGAGGCAGAAAAGCCAGCCAGGAAATCTCCTGATAAACCGAAAGCGAAACCAGCGCCTGCAGACACGCAGGGCGGTGTGCTTTCACCAACAGAATCGCGCATCGCAGCGCTTGAGGTCCTGTGGGGTGAAGGCCGTTTCGCGCCAGGCAGCGCTGAAATCCTTTCACGTCTGACCGATGGTATGAAACCGGCCGAAGCCGGCATGGATAGCCGCTTTGGTGTCGTGAACGGTGATCCGGCCCTCGTGTCGCATCTGATGGGAACAAGCGGATCTTGTCCTGTCATTGCGGAATGGCGTCGCCCATGTGCGGATCGGTTCAAGCTTCAGTTTGCCGATTTTGACATTCTGTTCGGTGATCTGGATCGACCTTCATTTGAACCTGGATCGCTTGATCTTCTGGTCAGTACCGATGCGTTCGCGTTTTCCGATCACAAGTCTGGTCTCGCCGTGCGCGCGCTGCGTTCACTCGCGCCGGGTGGACAGTGGATTGTGCTCGATACGGTGCGCGGAAAAGCGAAGGGAAGCCTGTCGCCAGCCTTTGCGTCGGCCTGGGCTGAGCCTCAGATCTGTGATGACCATGAAATCATCGAAGTTTGCGAGTCCGCAGGCTTTGACCAGTCTGGTGATGAAGACGATCTGTCCGGCGACGTCATCCAGGCCAGCCGAACCGCGTTCGAACGGTTTGGTCAAAACCTGGAAGACAAGCTGGGTGAACGTATCCATCAGGTCAACAAGGCGGTTTTCATGCGCGAGCTCGCATGGGAAGCTGAATCCTGGAAATGGCGAGAGCGCGCACTCGCCGGTGAATTGATCCATTCCAAAATGTGGAAGTTCCGCAAACCTGCAGAATAATTAAGGTCAAAACACACGCCTCAGCCTTGCCTTGGGGCAAGATTGCTGCAAAAGCGCCCCATCTATCGAAATAACATCCTGAGGAATACGGCTATGTTCGATCATCCAGCCTATGATGCTCACGAAAGCGTTCACATGTTTCATGACGCTGAAACCGGGCTACGTGGCATGATCGCAATTCACTCCACTCATCTCGGGCCGGCTGCGGGCGGCTGTCGTATGTGGAATTATGAGACCGGCATCGACATGTATCGTGATGTGCTGCGTCTCTCTCAGGGCATGTCTTACAAGAACGCTATGGCGGGGCTGCCGCTTGGAGGCGGCAAGGCCGTGATCTGGGGCAATGCGCGCGAAGACAAGACGCCGGACCTGTTCCGCGCATTTGGCCGCGCTGTCGACTCGCTCAACGGAACCTACTGGACGGCTGAGGATGTCGGCATCACGCCGCAGGATCTCGCCTATGCCAGCGAACACACGCGTTATGTTGCAGGTCTGGATGACGGCGAAGCAGCCAGCGGTGACCCATCACCTGTCACGGCTGAAGGGGTCTTCCGAGGTATCAAGGTCGCCATGGCGCACGCTTTCGGAAATGATGATCCAAAGGGACGCCGAATTGCGGTTCAAGGCATCGGCCATGTCGGCGCCGATGTCGTTCGCAAACTCACAAAGGCTGGCGCTGAGGTCATGATCGCGGATGTGGCGGCTGACCGCGTTGCCGACCTTGCCGCTGAGACGGGCGCAACAGCTGTCGATGTGGCAGATATTCTGTTTCAGGATGTGGATGTGGTTTCGCCGAATGCTCTCGGTGCGATCATTAATGAGGAAACCCTACCGCGACTCACCTGCAAGGTTATTGCAGGCGGTGCGAACAATCAGCTGAGTACGCCGGAAATGGGTGATGCCGTGAAAGAGCGCGGCATTCTCTATGCGCCGGACTATGTGATCAATGGTGGTGGTATCATCAACGTCGCCGCCGAGATCTCTGGTAAGTACAGTGCTGATTGGGTTGAGGGCAAACTCTCGCGTCTGATGCAGACACTGGACGAAGTTTTCAACGAATCGCTGCAAAGCAATCAGGCAACCAATCGCGTAGCCGATGCCATCGCGCGTCAACGCATTGGAAGGTAAGCCTGAGGAATAGAGGGTAACCTCTTGTTTTGTAAGGATTGTGTGTGTTGGCGGAAAAGTGCCTCTTAAATGCTTTTCCTCATCAGGGATCGCGGTTCGTCATAAAACCGCGATCTGAGAATGTTAGGGACCAGACGTAAGATCTGGGGGATGAAGATGTCGAATGTCGTTGTGCATGTCGCGGTGGGCGATCAGCAGGCGGAAACAAGATTTGCCGATGCGATGGAAACGTTCACACGAACGCAGACTTCCGGTGCAGGTGTGCAGGAAATCACCATCAAGGATGTGATGAGCGGCCAGTCTCATCGAAAAGCCGTGTCGTTTGCGGACCGTGAAGCGGCTAGCCAGTTCCTGTTGATCTGGCGTGGTCAGTCGCGTCGCCCGTAGGCGGACCGCTCTGATATGCCTGTGAGGGCGGCAGGTTTTCGAAATCGCCTATCGCCCTGCGCTGAAGACTGGTCTAAGTCGGGCCTATGTCGAGTTCTCCTGCCATCAGTCCGGACACAACCATCGCAATTGAGGGCGCGGGCATTATTGGCCTGTCGATCGCCTGGGGGCTGATACGGCGTGGGTTTCGGCCTATTATCTATGACCCCGGCGTGGATCAGGGCAAAGCAAGCTGGGCAGCAGCCGGCATGCTCTCTGCAGGATTTGAAGCGCTCATTGAGCCCGACTTCTCCAAAGATCTGCATCATCTCGCAGCG
Organism: Ponticaulis profundi; assembly: GCF_042659465.1. Lineage (NCBI taxonomy): Bacteria > Pseudomonadati > Pseudomonadota > Alphaproteobacteria > Hyphomonadales > Hyphomonadaceae > Ponticaulis > Ponticaulis profundi. Next base: position 76,325 of record NZ_JBHSSW010000066.1, read on the forward strand.
CATAGTCTGAGGCTCTGGCCCGAATTCTCCGCGACTTTGGAAAGCGATTCCGGCCAGCATATCTTCTTTCAGCATGGCCCCACGCTTGGGTTGCTGCCTCAGGAGAGCTTGTCGCTCCTGCAGAAGGATGAACGCGTACCGGGTGCGATCCGTCTGTCCGATCCGGCCATGGCGCTGAGCTATGTTCCCGAGCTGAATGCACGCGGCAAGGAAATGGTGCTGTTTGAGGATGATGCTCAGGTCGACAATCGCGCTGTTCTCAAGGCGCTGAAAACGGTCTGCCAGCCATTCTTTGCGCGCGAACGCAAAGCCCTGACCGAAGCTGATATTCTGGTGTCCTGCCGCGGCTGGCAAAGTCATGATGTGCGCCCCGTCAAAGGTCAGATGCTGTCGATCAAACCACGCGCCGACCATCCGAAAATTCCCGTTCGCTGGGGCGCTGCCTATATCGTACCGAAGCCCGACCGCGTGATCATCGGCGCGACGGTGGAACCGGACGAAACCGATCTGACAACCCAGTCAGAACGCCTGGATGCCATGTTTGCGGACGCAATCGCGTTTTGCCCGACGCTTGGTCACGATGTTGAGCGGATTGAGGAATGGGCCGGCCTTCGCCCGATGGCACGTCGTCAGCGACCGATGATTGGCTGGGTCAGCGCGAACAATTATGTTGCGACCGGGCATTATCGAAACGGCATCCTTCTGGCACCTGCCACAGCGGACCTCGTCATTCGTGACCTTCTGGGCGAGGTCGATGAAAATGAAAGCGTTCTGGCGGATTTGCGGCCTGATCAGGTTTCTCTTTAGGATCGCTCGCTTTTCCTCTGCCAAGGAACCATGTAAGGCAGGAGAAAAATAAGCGGGAGAGACGTTCATGTATCAGATTTTAGCGCCATCCGAGGACCAGATTGCCATCCGTGAGGCAGTCGCCAAAACCTGTGCGCAGTTTGATGACGAATACTGGCTGAAAACAGACGAGACCGGCGAATGGCCGGAAAAGTTCACCAAAGCCATGGCCGATGGCGGCTGGCTCGGCATCGCCATGCCGGAAGATGTTGGCGGTGCAGGCCTGGGCCTGACCGAGGCGGCTATCGTCATGCAGGCGGTCACCCGTTCCGGCGCAGGCTTTTCCGGCGCGTCGGCAATCCACCTGAATATCTTTGGACCAAAGCCGCTGGAGAAATTCGGCACACCGGAGCAGCGCACCGAGCACCTGCCGAAGATCATCTCCGGCGAGCAGAAAATGTGCTTCGCTGTGACCGAGCCAAATTCCGGTCTGGATACGTCTTCTCTGGAAACGCGCGCTGAGAAGACCAATTCCGGTTACACGATTTCAGGCCGCAAGATCTGGACGACCGGCGCGCAGCGCGCCGACAAGATCCTGATCATTGCGCGCACCACGCCGAAAGATCAGTGCGCCAAGCCATATCTCGGCCTGTCGCTGTTCTACACCGACTTCAATCGCGCAAAGATCGAAGCCAAGCCGATCCCGAAAATGGGGCGCAAGGCGGTCGAATGTAACATGCTCTTCTTTGATGGTCTGGAAGTTCCGAAAGAGGATTTGATCGGTGAAGAGGGGGCAGGCTTCAAATACCTGCTCCAGGGGCTGAACCCGGAACGGATTCTCTTCTGTGCGGAGGCTGTTGGCCTGGGTCAGGCAGCGCTTGAAAAGGCAGCTCAATACGCGAAAGAGCGCGTCGTGTTTGGCCGGCCGATTGGCCAGAATCAGGGCGTTGCACATCCGCTCGCAAAAGCATGGGCCGAACTTGAGGCCGCCAATTTGCTCGGCTTCAAGGGCGCGGCGCTCTATGATGCTGGCGAGGATTGCGGCGCAGAAGCGAATGCTGCGAAATATCTCGGCGCAGAAGCTGGTTTCAACGCCTGTGAGGCGGCCGTTCTGGCGCATGGTGGTATGGGCTATGCCAAAGAATATCATGTCGAGCGTTATATGCGTGAAGCCATGCTGGCACGCATCGCACCTGTCAGCCGCGAGATGATTCTGAACTATATCTCAGAGCGCGTTCTGGAGCTTCCGAAGAGCTATTAAGAGACCAGGCGTCCGATCAGCTTTTGTAAGGATGGTCGGATCGTCAGGAACGCGCCATAGACCCGGTTCAAAAGCCACCGGGTCGGCGCCCAGCGACCCAGCGGGCGCAACCAGACAAGATATGGAATCTGCGACCAGGCCTCCGTGAAGGCCTGTGCGCCATCGACGATTTCGCCATTTGCAAGCTGGACATGAAAACGTGCCATGAGCTGCTTTTGCGGGATCGGGCAGAACGCGTCTGCGCCCGGCGGTGAAATATCTAGAAACTGCAGGCGGTCTCGCGTTTCCAGACGGCGCAATAGTCCGATTTCGCGTGTGCAAAGCGGGCAGGCACCATCATAGAAGACCGTCATCTGACTCATGCGACCAATCTACTGCCTCGTGTGAAATCCCGACATGCGGCCCATTGATCCAGATCACTTCTGCAGAAGTTTCCGGCTTTGTGGTTTTCAGAATGCGCAATCCGCTTTAATCACGCAATCCTAGTCATAGTAGGAGTCCGCTGTGTCATCTCAAAAGCAAGTCCGCCGCAAAACGGTTAAAGATATTGCCAAGGCCAAGAAGGGCGATCCTCTTGTTTGCCTGACGGCTTATGATGCGCCGCGTGCGGCATTGATCGACCCGTATTGCGATCTCATTCTGGTGGGTGACAGCGTCGGCATGGTCGTCCACGGACTCGATTCGACGGTTGGCGTGACCATGGAGATGATGATCCTGCACGGCAAAGCGGTGATGAGAGGCTCTGAAGAGGCCTTTGTTGTCGTGGATATGCCGTTCGGCAGCTATGAGGCGGGCCCTGTACAGGCGTTTGAAAACGCTTCGCGCATCATGCAGGAAACAGGGTGCCAGGCGGTCAAGATTGAGAGCGGCACCTATGCTGGTGAAATCGTCTCCTTCCTCGTGGAACGCGGTATTCCGGTCATGGGACATGTCGGTCTGCGTCCGCAGGCAATTCATGTCGATGGCGGGTTCAAGGCCAAGGGGCGTTCAGGCGATGAGCGTCAGCGGGTGATCGACGAAGCCAAAGCGGCCGAAGCTGGCGGTGCTTTTGCCGTTGTGATTGAGGGGGTCGCAGAAGACCTCGCGCGCGAAATTACCGAACAGCTTTCGATTCCGACGGTCGGCATTGGCGCGAGCGCAGCTTGCGACGGTCAGATTCTGGTCATTGATGACATGCTGGGTATTTTCGACTGGACGCCGAAATTCGTTCGTCGTTATGGCGATGTGAAAGGCGAAATTGTCCGCTCCGTTGAGGCGTATGCATCCGATGTGAAGGCCCGAACCTTCCCCGGAGAGGCGGAAACCTACCAAATCAAAGCGAATCTGAGAAATTCGTAAAGATTCCACGCGTTGCTGGATGCGCATTCAGCGGCTAATGTCCGGTCGAACAGAATTCACAGGGTGCACGAGTGAGTGATATTTTTGAAGAAGTCGATGAGGCGGTGCTTCACGACAATGCCGCCAGAGTGTGGAAATGGCTTGGGCCGATCATCTATGTTCTGGTTGCCACGCTGATTCTGGGCGTTGCAGGCTATGAAGTCTACAAATGGCAGAAGGGAAAGAGCGACGCTCAAACGGCGGACACGTTCTTTTCAGCCCAGCAGGCGCTGGAGCAGAATGACTATGCTCTGGCTGAAGCGCTATTTGCCGATGTCGCTGAAAAGGAAAATGCTTACGGCGCTCTGGCGTCGCAATACCTTGCTCGTATTCAGATGACGGCGAAGGGCGATCGCGCAGCCGCAATTGAAAGCCTCAAAGCCGCAGCAGAAGGCGAGGGGGCGTTTGCGGATATTGCGCGTCTGAAGGCTGCCTATCTGATGTCATCGTCGGCGGAGCTCTCTGAGCTGCAGGTCTGGCTTGAGCCATTGGCTTCGGATGCGGATTCTCCTTACGCGTATCTTGCAGAAGAAACGATTGCCGCCCGTGCTTACGCCCTTGGGAATTATGAAGAAGCGCGCAGCCGCTATAACCGCATCTCTCTCGGTTTGGATGTGCCTCAGGGCGTACAGATGCGCGCCGAGCGGGCCGTTGGCGCGCTTGATGCTCTAATCGCGAAAAATGGAAATGCCTCATGATGACCACTCATAAACTGGGGGTTCTGGCCCTTTCCGCAGTCCTGCTGACTTCGTGTTCGACGATCAGCAACATGAACCCATTCAAGGGTGATGGGAAAGACGAAGCTGAGGCGGCCGAAAAAGCAGGCCGTATCGCCATGGTGTCTGCCGAGTCGGTTCTTCAGGCAGATCCGGAGCTTGTCAGCTCTGCGGTTATTCTGCCCGATATGGAGCCGGTAAATGCCTGGGAGCAGGCGGGACGTGGATCTGCGAAAGTGCCGGGCCATGTGCGCGCGGGCGAAGCGTTTGATGTCGCGTGGACATGGAGCCAGGGTTCCGGTTCAGATACCAATCGCGCGCTTTCGGCAGCGCCAGTCGCCGGAAACGGTAAAATCTATCTCATCGATGCCAAGCAGGTTGTCTTCGCGATTGATGCACAGACCGGCAAGACGGTCTGGAAAAAGGAGCTCAGCTCTGGCAGCAAACGCGACAAGCGAGCGTTTGGTGGTGGTCTCGCTCTGAAGGGTGACAAGCTGGTCATCGCATCTGGTTTTGGTTTTGTGTCCCTCGTTGATGCAAATACAGGCGCCGAGATCTGGAAAGAAGAAATGCAGGCGCCGATGACGGGTTCACCGACCATCGTAGACAACCGCATTTTCATCGCCTCCAACAATAACGAATTTTACGCGATGATGCTCGACGATGGGTCTGTCGAATGGACTGACCAGGCAATTGCCGAGTCTGCGCGCGTACTGTCGTCACCAAGCCCTGCAGGCATTGATGATTTTATCGTCGCGCCTTACTCCTCCGGCGAGGTGATTGCGTATCTTCCGTCTAACGGACGTCGACTGTGGTCAGACTCGCTGACACGCGCAGGCCGGTTTACGCCGATTTCCGCGATCAACGACATTGCCTCACGTCCGGTTCTGCGAAGCGGTCTTGTTTTCGCAACGAGCCAGTCTGGTGTTCTTGCAGCCATTGACGGGCGCTCCGGCTCTCGCATCTGGTCGCTGCCATTCGGATCCACACAGGCACCGAACGTGGTCGGTGATTACCTGTTTGCTGTGGGTGTGGATGCGCAACTGATTTGCGTTGAAGCCGCCTCTGGCCGCGTGGTCTGGGTGCAGCAGCTGGAAATGTTCCGCAAGCCCGAGAAAAACAAAGGCCGGATCAGCTATTCCGGTCCAATCCTGGCCTCTGGCAAGCTGGTGGTTGTATCCTCAGACGGGCGCCTTATCTCCTTCTCTCCGCAGACGGGTGAGGTGCTGGAAGAAAAACAGCTTGTGCGCATCGGTCGTTTTGGTGCAGATGCTGGGTTTTTCCTCGAGCCGATCGCCTATGATGGCCGTCTGATCCTGCTCGCGGACAATGGAACCCTGTTCTCGATAAGGTAAACCTGAATGACCCTGAAAGTGGCCATTGTTGGCCGCCCAAATGTTGGCAAGTCTACGCTGTTCAACCGTCTGGTGGGACAGCGTCTTGCTATTGTAGACGACCAGCCCGGCGTAACACGTGACCGGCGCGAGGCGTCTGCAGAACTTGCGGGCCTGAAATTCACGCTGATTGACACACCCGGATTCGAGGATGTTCGCGATGCTTCTTTGGAATCGCGTATGCGTGAACAGACCGAGCAGGCCATACGGGACGCCGATGTTTCGCTTTTCATCATCGATGCGCGCGCGGGTGTAACGCCTCTGGATGAGCGTTTTGCCGAGCTTTTGCGCAAGGTGAACAAGCCTGTCGTCGTCGCAGGCAATAAGTGTGAAGGCAAGGCCGGTGAAGACGGCTTGATGGAAGCTTATTCTCTGGGGTTCGGTGAGCCTGTTGGTTTGTCTGCTGAACATGGTGAGGGCATGGCAGACCTCTTTTCCGGCATCGTTCGCGTCGTACCTGAGGTACTGGACGAGGATGACGCTGTTGAGGAAGTGCACGAAGCCTTCGATCCGGACGCTGAAGAACTGCCCCCACCACCTCGCACAGCGCGCCTGATCGTGGTTGGCCGTCCGAATGCAGGCAAGTCGACCCTTATCAATACTTTGCTCCAGTCTGACCGTCTTCTGACGGGGCCGGAAGCGGGCATTACGCGCGACTCAATCGAGATCGAATGGTCCTATGAGGACCGGACGATCAAGCTGGTCGACACGGCTGGTTTGCGTAAAAAGGCGAAAGTCCACGAGCAGATCGAGCGTATGTCCACATCGGATACGATCCGTTCGATCCGGTTTGCGGATGTGGTCGCACTCGTCATGGATGCACGCGATGCCTTTGAGAAGCAGGACCTTCAGATCGCCGATCTGGTTCTACGTGAAGGGCGCGGTCTCGTGTTCGTACTCTCGAAATGGGATCTGATCGAAGATCATGACGCCCGCGCCAAAGAGCTGCGTGAAAAAGCAGGACGTCTGCTGCCAAACGCCAAGGGCGCACCGATTGTCTTTCTGTCTGGTCTGACCGGCAAGCGTATTGACCGGTTGATGCCAGCGGTCCTGTCGATGTTTGATGACTGGAATGCGCGGGTCAAAACGAATGACCTGAACGCGTGGCTCAAGCATGTGGTGGAACGTCACCCACCGCCATCGGTACACGGTAAGCCGATCAAGCCGAAATATATGAGCCAGATCAAGACGCGTCCGCCGACCTTTGTGCTTATGGCCAATCGCGGTGAGCATATGCCTGAAAGCTATAAGCGTTACCTGATCAATGGTTTGCGTGAGGCATTTGACCTGCCTGGCGTGCCAATCCGGCTGTTTGTCCGGCAGGGTAAGAACCCATACGCAAACAAGTCCGGAAAAGGCTGAATTCTGTCGCAAGTTTCTCTTGCGTTCAGCGTCGGCTCCGATTAGAAGACGCGTTCTCAACGTGCCGCCTTAGCTCAGTCGGTTAGAGCGCTAGATTGTGGATCTAGAGGTCCCCCGTTCGAACCGGGGAGGCGGTACCATTTCTCCCAAAATTCAACTTCGACCAATGTCCCATTCGGGAAGTCGGGATTTTGCGTCATGCTTGTCGAAAAAGACAAGCTTGGGAGGAATATGGATGAAAGCTCATCTCACTCTGGCGATCGGTATTCTGATGGCCGCGATCTTCGCTTATCGCGCAGCAAACGCATTTCTCGAGCCTGGAATAGGTCTGCTCGAAGCTTATGTGCTCGGCGGTCTGATCCTGGCGGGCTGGATGATGTTTTCCGGCTCAAGAGAGCTGCTGGAACGTCGGCGCGCGAGCCGGTAAGCTCGCTTATCCAATTCAAAATTCAGTATATTTTGCATCAGCGAAATATAGTCTCTCATTCTGCTGAATAGAGAGCGATCGGGCTTTGGTGAGAGAGCCGTATTATTGTGTTAATGCTTCGACCAAAGTCCACCTACAAAATTAAATAAAATACATGGAGCCTATAAGGGCGGAAAAGTCCGTTCCAATATAAGTCCAGGGGAGGATTACCTTGACGCAGGACATAAAAGAAATTGATGGCAAAGGGTATTGGAAGGCAACTGTCAGCCTGATCATTACACTGCTTGTCATCTGGTTTGCTGTATCATTCGGAGCAGGCATCCTGTTCCGCGATGCACTTGATAACTTCAGAATAGGCGGCGCACCGCTCGGATTCTGGTTTTCCCAACAAGGCGCGATCTACGTCTTCATGGTGCTGATTTTTTATTACTGCATCGCGATGAACCGGATCGAAAAGAAATATAACGTGAAGGGGTAGGGCGATGGATCAGCAATTCTGGACCTATTTCTTCGTCGTTCTGACATTCGGCATGTATATCGGCATCGCCATCTGGGCGCGTGCCGGATCAACCGACGACTTCTACGTTGCCGGGCATGATGTGCATCCAACCCTGAACGGCATGGCCACAGCGGCAGACTGGATGTCTGCGGCAAGCTTCCTGTCCATGGCAGGTCTTATTGCCTTTCTGGGATATGGTGGCTCGGTCTATCTGATGGGCTGGACCGGCGGCTTCGTGCTTCTGGCACTTCTGCTCGCACCTTTCCTGAGAGAGTTCGGCAAATTCACAGTCCCGGATTTTGTCGGCGACCGGTATTACTCCACAGCAGCCCGTCTGATCGCGGTTCTGTGCGCGCTATTTGTGTCCTTCACCTATATTGCGGGGCAGATGAAAGGCGTCGGCGTCGCATTTTCAGGCTTCCTCGGTGTTGAATTCAACACGGGCATCCTGATCGGCATGTGTATCGTCTTCGTCTACGCTGTCTGGGGCGGTATGAAGGGCGTCACCTATACGCAGGTCGCGCAATACTGCGTCATGATTTTCGCCTACACTGTACCTGCGATCTTCATCTCGCTGATCATCACCGGCAATCCGATTCCACAGCTCGGCTTCATTTCCAATGTGAAGGGTGAAGACGTTGCCATGCTGGACAAGCTCAACACGGTGGTCCGGGACCTCGGCTTTCTGGAATACACCCAGACGAATAAATCGATGATGGATGTTTTTGCGATCACTGGCGCGCTGATGTTTGGCACGGCCGGCCTGCCGCACGTCATCGTCCGGTTCTTCACGGTCAGCAGTGCGCGCGCCGCGCGTATCTCTGCGGGCTGGGCGCTGGTCTTCATCGCGATTCTCTACACAACCGCGCCAGCTGTCTCGGCATTCGCGCGCCTGAACTTCATCGATACCGTCAATGAAGCGACTTACATCGCGGGCGATATCGACGAGATCGACTATGATGCCGAAGCTTCGGCCATCACAGAAGAAGGTGGAAAGCCAATTCCACGCTGGTTCAAGGATTGGGAGAAAACCGGGCTTCTTGGTGTCACGGATATGAATGGCGATGGGGTCGTTCAATACAGTGCGGGCGAAACCAACGAAGTCACAACGCTCGACCGTGATATCTTCGTTATGGCAAACCCAAGCATTGCGAACCTGCCAGGCTGGGTGATTGGGCTGGTCGTCGCCGGGGGGCTGGCAGCAGCGCTCTCAACGGCCGCCGGCCTTCTGATGGTGATCTCATCAGCCGTCAGTCACGACCTTTGCCGCCGGACCTTCTTCAAAAACATGACGGATAAGCAGGAATTGATGACCGCGCGGATTGCCTCTGCATCGGCTGTCGTGCTTGCCGGCTGGATGGGGATGAACACCGCTCAGCTTGGCTTTGTGGCTCAGGTGGTTGCCTTTGCCTTCGGCCTGGCTGCGGCGTCGCTCTTCCCGATTATCTTCCTCGGCATCTTCTGGAAGCGGATGAACAAGGAAGGGGCGATTGCTAGCATGCTGTTCGGCCTGATCGCGACCTTTGCCTATATCTACTACTTCAAGTTCGGTGGTGGTACGCCGGATCAGTATTTCCTTGGTGTTTCGCCAGAGGGCATCGGTTTCATCTTCATGTTCCTGTCTGCGATCCTCGGTATCGTTGTGTCTCTTGTGACGGCTCCACCGCCACAGGACGTTCAGGATCTTGTGGAGGACATTCGGGTGCCGGGCACACGCAGCCCGCATGGCGCCGGAGACGTCGACATGGCGCCGATGGCAGCTGAGTAGGAAAGACCTCATCTGAAACCCATCCTGAAACGGGCGACCTTTATGGTCGCCCGTTTTTGCGTTCGACTTCTGGCGTGCTTGTCAGGCAAGGGAAGTCTCTTCATCATGTGCGCCAGGAGAATTTGAGACATGCCAGTCTGGATCGTTCTGATTGTCAGCGCACTGTATATGGGCGGTCTGTTCTTTATCGCCTGGCAGGGTGATAAGGGTGACGAATCCGCGTCGCGCTTTCATGATAATCCGACGCGTTATGCGCTGGCTCTGGCGGTCTATTGTACATCGTGGACGTATTTCGGCGCCGTCGGCACGGCAGCCTCTTCGGGCTGGGAATACCTGCCGATTTATGTTGGCCCGATCATCGTGTTTCTGTTTCTGCCCAACATGCTCGCTCGCATTGGCGATCTGGTACAACGCGAAAGCATCACATCGCTTTCTGACTTTCTGGCCGCGCGATACGGCAAGAGCCGGACACTTGCTGCACTCGCAACGCTCGCGGCTGTGACGGCCAGTCTTCCCTATATTTCACTTCAGCTTAAATCGGTCGGATGGAGCTTTCAGGCACTGGTCTTTGACGCCGGGAGTGGGGGGCGAATTCCGCCGAATGAAACCGTACTGATCACCTCTGTTGTGCTGGCCATATTCGCGATCCTGTTCGGCGCAAGAACGGTGGATACGACGCGGACAAATGCAGGCCTGATGCGTGTGCTGGCTTTCGAAGCGATCGTAAAATTATTGGCACTGGTCGCTGTTTGCGTCCTGTCTGTGTTCCTGCTGGTTGGTGATGGTGAGCCGCTGACTGAGATGGCGTCCAATCCCTTCAAATCAGATGTCAGCATTCCAAGCTTTGTGACGGTTGTGATTGTCGCTATGGGCGTGATCGTCTGTTTGCCGCGTCAGTTTCACGTCACCTTTATTGAGCGGCGCAGACCTGAAGAGCTCAAACGGGCGCGCTGGTTGTTTCCGGTCTATCTGGTCCTCACCAGTCTGGTGATCATTCCGATCACCCTGGCGGGCTTGCAGTTTGTTCCCGCAGATGTGCCTGCTGACTTGTATGTGCTTGCGCTTCCACTTCAGCATGGCGACGGGCTGCTGGCACTGTTTGTCTTCCTTGGGGGCTTTTCTGCTGCGGCCGGCATGGTGGTCGTCTCGACCGTCGCCTTGTCGACCATGGTCACGAACGACCTGCTGGTGCCGCTCATGATGCGCACGGGTCGTTTTGACGCGACACACCTGCGTGCGGGTTCACAGCTGCTGACGACACGTCGTCTCGTCATGTTCGGCATTCTGGCGCTGGCTTATGGCTATTACCGCTTTGCAGGTAGCAGTAATGCGCTTGCTCAGATCGGCCTGTTGTCTTTTGCGGCGGCGATCCAGTTCGTTCCAGCTCTGATCGGTGCGCTGTACTGGAGAGGCGGGCGAACGCAAGGGGCGATTTCGGGCCTTCTGGTCGGCGTTGCCCTGTGGCTCTACACTCTGTTTCTGCCAGAGTTCATCGGTGTTGAGCGTTTGCTCAGCGTGGTGCCGGACGTGTTCCACCCTCAGGCTTTCTTTGGGATCGATATGGGCAACAACATAACGCATGGTGTTGTGTGGAGCCTCGGCGCCAACGTTTTCTTCTACATCGTGGGCTCATTACAGGCCAAGGAGAGGCTGAGAGACCGAATACAGGCTGCAGCTTTTGTTGATTTTGGCCGTGACGCCAGTTTGCCGGAAAGTCACCATCAGACGTCGATGACGACTGGTGTGACGCCGGATGGATTAAAGGCTCTGGCATCCCGCTTTCTGAATTCGGGTGCGGTTGATCTCGCTTTCCAGAAAATTCATGAGGATACAGGCATCGCAGTCAGCGGTGATGTGCCGGCTGACTGGCGACTGGTCCAGCGGACGGAGAAGCTCCTCGCCAGTGCGCTCGGGTCTGCCTCTGCGCGTGTGGTTCTGACCTCTGCTCTGGCAGGTGCAGACGTCGCACTGAGTGATCTTCTCTCCATTCTGGATCAGCGCACACAGGCAGAACGGTTCGACCGCCACATGCTACAGGCCATGCTGGAAAACATGCCGTCCGGTATCAGCGTCGTCGACAATGAACAGAAGCTCGTTGCCTGGAACTCGGTCTATGTCGAGCTTTTCCAGTATCCGCCCGATCTCGTTCAGGTTGGCCAGCCCATATCTGTGATGATCGAGCACAATATCGAATCCGGCTGGCTGGAAGGTGATCCCGTCGAACAGGCGCGTCGCCGTGTGGAATACATGCGTGCTGGCTCTCCGCACCGATATGAACGCCAGAGCCATGATGGCCGCTGGCTGCGCATCACCGGCAATCCTATGCCGGGGGGCGGGTATGTCTCGATTTTCCACGACATCACTGAGGACAAGGCCCGTGAAAAAGCGCTTGTCGAGGCGAATGAAAACCTGGAAGCGCGGGTCAAGGAGCGTACAGCTGAACTCGAAGCCATGGCGCATGATCTTGATCAGGCCCGCATGGACGCCGAAGGCGCAAACGCTTCGAAGACGCGTTTCCTTGCCGCGGCGAGCCATGACTTGCTCCAGCCTTTGAATGCCGCACGTTTGTTTCTTGCATCCATTGATACCGACGATAACGCGGTTGCCCATCAGCTTGTTGAGCGTGCTGACCGCTCCATTCAATCTGCGGATGGATTGTTGAAAGGACTTCTCGACATTTCACGCCTCGATCATGGCAGCGTGAAAGCGAAGCCGGAAACACTGATGCTTGGCCCGTTGCTGGAAGATCTGGTGGATGAGGCAACGCCAATGGCTGAACAGGCGGGTCTCGATTTGCGCGTGGCGCCGACGGCGTTGAGCGTTCGTGCGGACCCGGACTTCCTGCAGAGCATTCTGCGAAATTTCCTGTCGAATGCGCGCCGCTATACCCGAACCGGCGGGGTCTTGATTGGCGCGCGTCGACGCGGCGATTTTGCGCGCATTGAAGTCTGGGACACGGGGCCGGGTATTCCTGCTGAAAAGCAGGATTTGTTGTTTGAGGAATTTCAGCGTTTGCAGGATGTCGACAATAGCGGCGTTCGGGGGGCTGGACTGGGACTTTCCGTGGCCCAAAGGCTCGCCGGTTTCATGGGCGCGAGTCTGGATCTGAAATCACGTGTTGGAAAAGGATCTGTCTTCTCAGTGACGGTTCCCATCGCAAAGGAAAGCCAGCCAAAACGACGTGTTCAGGCTCAGCCGGTGCCGTCTTCCGGTGACCTCCCGCCCATGCAGGTGCTCTGTGTGGATGATGAGAGAACCATCCTGGACGCCATGTCGGCTCTGCTGGAAAAATGGGGATGTGGAGTGAACACGGTTCAAAGTCTCGCAGATGCACGCCGTCTGATCGATGAGGGTCTGGAAGTCGATGTCTTGCTCGCGGATCTTGAGCTAACCGATGGTCAGACCGGTTTCGATGTGATTGCCATGCTTCGCTCACGGCTTCCCGCGCCTGAAAATGTTGCGCTTTTAACAGCCAAATCCCAGCCTGAGATCGAACAGAAAACAAATGCCATGTCGATTGAACTGATCAGAAAGCCGGTCGACTCGGTGTTGCTCAGACGCTTTTTGCAGCGGTGTGGTCAGAGACTAAGGCCTCAGGCTGCAGAGTGATCATCGCCGCTAATGGACACGGCTTGCTTATAGACCAGAAGTGCCTGTGTCCGGTTGTTTGCGCCGAGCTTGCGGAAAATCGCGGTCATATGCGCTTTCACGGTCGCTTCTGAGATTCCCATGTCGAAGGCGATTTGCTTGTTCAGCAAGCCATCAGACAGGCCGGAAAGTACACGTCGCTGAGCCGGGGTGAGGGATGCGATACGTGCTGCGACTTCATCATCAGCTTCGCTCAGGCCGCTTTCGACCTCCGGAAACCAGCTTCCGCCATCGAGCGCCGTGGCCAGAGCCGCTGCGAGTTCGTCGAGTGAGAGACTTTTCGGCAAATAACCAGTCGCACCCAGCGCTTTGGCGCGGTTGAACGCTTCAGCGCCTTCTGTCGCTGAAACCACATAGATCGGGCAATTGGGCCTGGCCGCATTGATCCGGGTCAGACCATCGAAATTGCTGGAATCTGTCAGGTTGAGGTCGAGAAGAACCAGATCAACTTTGTTGTTCTGAAGCGTGTCGAGACCGGATGAAATACTATCAGCTTCCAAAGCTGTGGCTTCTGAAGGGAATGCTCGTCCAAGTGCTGTGACAAGCGCCTCGCGGAACAGTGGATGATCTTCGATGATCAGCACGTTCTTTGTTTCGGCCAAGGTATCCTCCAGACATATAAGCTGAGTCTTCAGCTTTGATTTTAAGCCCGTTTAGCGCCAGACCAAGCGAAATGTCGAGACGCTGTCGACTTTCGTCTTAGCACCAATTGCTAATAGTGCCCTAGAGGAACCGAAGGAATACTCCCCTCAAAAAAATGAGAAACCCTCTGGGGAGGCTAATAACATGAAATCTGTACTGAAGAGTGTCCTTCTTTCCGGCATTGCATTGGCAACAGTCCAAGCAGCAAGTGCAACTGATACAAGTGAACTTGAAGCGAGACTTGCCGCTCTTGAGGCGTTGGTTTCCGATCTGAAGTCTGAGCTTGCAGAAGAAAAAGCCAAGCGGGACGCCGACATTGTCCGGCTGGAAACGTCATCGCAATCGGTTACGACGCCCGAATCCGCTAATCCGGTGGATGGTATGCGAATCGGCGACACGATTGTGAAGGTTGGCGGCTTTGTTGACCTCGACGCTCATGTGACAAACCTTTCCGACGGCAGCTTCGGCGCGAGCTCGATTGCGCGCGACTTCTATATTCCCGGTGCCACGCCAATCGGGGGTGAGGAAACGACCGCCACAGACTTCACCGCACAGGCGACCCGCTTCTTCATCAGTGCCAATCGCGACATTGGTGAGAACAAGGTTGCCGCGCATATCGAGATGGATTTCCTTGGCTCCATGCAAGGTGATCAGCGGGTATCGAACTCCTATTCTCCCCGCCTGCGCCGGGCGTTTCTAGACTTCAACAACTGGCGCATTGGTCAGGAATGGTCGACCTTCCAGAACACCTCTGCGATCCCGGAAAGTGCGAGTTTCCTTGTGCTTTCAGATGGCATGATCTTCGAGCGTCAGGCGATGATCCGCTATACGGCGGGAAATTGGCAGTTCGCGCTTGAGAACGGCAATGCCACCATCACGCCTGTTGGTGGCGGGCGCATTGAAGCCGACGGCAACCTTATCCCGGACGTGATCGGCCGCTACAATTTCAGTGGTGATTATGGTAATGTCTCAGTTGCAGCGATTGCCCGTCAGCTTCGCCTGGAATCGGGCGCAATCGACGAAGAGACCTTTGGTTATGGCCTCAGCGTGTCGGGTAAGCTCAATGCTGGCGCGCGCGATGATATCCGCTTTGCGCTGACAGCCGGAGAGGGCATTGGCCGCTATATCGGCCTCAACGCCGCCAATGGCGCCGCGATTGATCCGGTAACCGGTGAACTTGAAGCGATCCCATCCGTTGGTGGACTGATCGCTTGGCGTCATCCGTTTGCTGAGACCGCGCGTCTCAACATCGGATACTCCGGACTGTTCATCGACAATCCGGATTTCGCTGTCGCAAGCATGACCGAGTCGACCCAGTCGGTGTTTGGCGCACTTTTGTGGGACCTTGCCCCAAAGGTAACCGTTGGAACGGAGCTGATGTTCGGGCAACGTGAGACGAAAGGTGGAGACGACGGAAATATAACGCGCTTCACTTTCTCGACTAAATACGCATTCTAGCACGGAATAAAATTGGGAGAGGAATATGGCAGACGGATCCGGTACGCAGAATGAACAGGCAGTATTCCCTGTTCCGTCCAGCATTGCTGAGCACGCGCATGTCGACAATGAGCGTTATCTCGAAATGTATAAGGCGTCGATCGCTGACCCGGAAGCGTTTTGGGGTGAGGCAGGCAAGCGCCTCGACTGGTCAAAACCCTACACCAAGGTGAAAGACGTCTCTTTCGACCAGTCCGATCTGCATATCCGCTGGTATGAAGATGGCGAGCTCAATGTCAGCTATAACTGTATTGATCGCCATCTGGAGACACGTGGTGAGCAGGCCGCCATCATCTGGGAGGGCGATGACCCGAACCAGTCCAAGACAGTGACCTATCACCAGCTTCACGAGCATGTCTGCCGGTTTGCCAATGTGCTGAAAAAGCTCGGTGTGAAGAAGGGTGACCGCGTCACCATTTATATGCCGATGATCATCGAAGCGTCCTACGCCATGCTGGCGTGCGCACGCATCGGTGCGGTCCACTCCATCGTCTTTGGTGGATTCTCTCCGGAAGCGCTGGCTGGCCGCGTCAATGACTGTGATTCCGAATACATCATCACAGCAGATGAAGGCGTGCGCGGTGGCAAGAATGTGCCGCTGAAAAAGAATGTCGATGAAGCGCTGAAACACGCCTTCGGCGTCAAGAAAGTGCTCGTCGTCGAAAACACGGGCACGCAGGTCGCCATGAAGGGCGGACGCGATGTCTGGTGGCACGAAGCTGCGGCAGGCGTTGATGAGTTCTGCGACCCGGAACCCATGAATGCCGAAGACCCGCTTTTCATCCTCTACACATCCGGGTCGACCGGCAAACCGAAAGGTGTGCTTCACACCTCTGGCGGTTATCTCGTCTGGGCGAGCATGACGCATGAGTATGTGTTCGATTATAAAGACGGCGAAGTTTACTGGTGTACGGCGGATGTCGGCTGGGTCACCGGGCATAGCTATATCGTCTACGGGCCGCTGGCGAACGGTGCGACGACCCTCATGTTTGAAGGGGTTCCAAGCTATCCGGACGCGTCACGCTTCTGGCAGGTCGTCGACAAGCACAATGTGAACATCTTCTACACCGCGCCGACTGCGATCCGCGCGCTGATGCGCGAAGGTGAAGCGCCGGTCAAAAAGACCAGCCGCAAATCCCTGCGCGTGCTCGGCTCGGTGGGCGAGCCGATCAACCCGGAAGCCTGGCTCTGGTATTACAATGTTGTTGGCGAGGGGCGCTGTCCAATCGTCGATACATGGTGGCAGACAGAAACCGGCGGCATTATGATCACGCCTCTACCGGGCGCAACAGACCTGAAGCCTGGCTCTGCTTCCAAGCCGTTCTTTGGCATCAATCCAATCCTTGTTGACGCTGACGGCAAGGAACTTGAAGGCGCGGTGGACGGCAATCTCTGCATCACCGATTCCTGGCCAGGTCAGATGCGTACGGTCTTTGGAGACCATGAGCGCTTCTTCCAGACATATTTCTCTACTTATCCCGGCCGATATTTCACCGGTGACGGCGCGCGCCGTGACGAGGATGGCTATTTCTGGATTACCGGCCGTGTCGATGACGTGATCAACGTTTCCGGACACCGTATGGGCACCGCTGAGGTCGAAAGCGCACTCGTGGCACATGACAGCGTTTCTGAGGCAGCCGTGGTAGGCTATCCGCACGATATCAAAGGGCAGGGCATCTACGCCTATGTCACGCTGATTTCAGGCGTTGAGCCATCTGATGAGATCAAGAAGGAGCTCATCAACTGGGTTCGCAGCGAGATCGGTCCAATCGCATCCCCGGATCTGCTCCAGTTTGCGCCGGGACTTCCGAAAACGCGCTCTGGTAAAATCATGCGCCGTATCCTGCGCAAGATTGCCGAGAATGATTATGGCTCACTGGGTGACACATCGACCCTGGCAGAGCCCGAAGTCGTCGATGAACTCATTGAGAACCGTCAGAATCGGTGACGACAGACAACCTCCCGTGACATCATCCCGAACTGCGTAATCAAGGATGATATCCGATTGAACTGGGGCACCTTCGGGTGCCTCATTTTTTATGCTTGCGTCAAACGCCAGCAAATCTGCCCGCTCCTTGAAGTTTTGCTGAATGGAAGTTGCCGCCTGCGCTTCCTACGTGCATCGGACGGCTGATCAAGACAAAGTGTTTGGGGTGATCTTTCCCCCGCTGCTTTCGATCAATAGAAGCAAGCAGAAAGCGGGAGAGGGCTGCCATCATGTTCAAGTTTTTCGAATCGAGACTGAACCCGTTTCCGGAGATCCAGGATGGTACGCCGCCAACAAGCCTCTTCGGCTTTTGCTGGTACTTCTGTAAGGAAGCGGCGCCGTGGATCGCAGTGACGAGCTTTCTCACCATGCTGGCCTCGATTGGTCAGGTGGCGCTGTTCGCTTTTGTCGGGCTGATTGTGGACTGGTTGGGGGCCGCCGATCGTAGTGCCATCTGGGAAGAGCGCGGGTCAGCCTTGCTGATCATGGCGGTGTTTGCCGGCCTTGTGCTGCCCATCAGTATTTTCCTGAAAAGCATGATCCAGCATCAGGTCACCATGGCAAACCTGCCCATGTCGATACGCTGGCGGATGCACATGCATCTGCTTCGTCAGTCCATGGGGTTTTATGCCAATGAATTTGCAGGGCGGATCGCGACCAAGGTCATGCAGACGGCTCTGGCTGTCCGTCAGGTCGTGAACACGCTTGTCGATGTGATTGTTTATGTGGTGGTCTATTTTACCTCCACCATGATCATTGTGGGCAGCAGCGACTGGCGTATGATGATCCCGTTGATTGTCTGGCTGGTCTGCTATGTGGCGATTGTCCGCCATTTCTTGCCGAAACTGACAAAGATCTCCCAGACACAGGCTGACGCACGCTCCGTGATGACGGGACGTATCGTCGACAGCTATTCCAACATCGGTACGGTGAAACTCTTTTCTCATGCGGGCCGGGAAGAACGCTATGCCCGTTCCGGGATGAATGACTTCATTCACACCGTCTATCCGATGATGCGTGTCGTTACCGTTCTGGAAAGCTCGATTTTCTTCCTGAATACGGCCCTCATCGTCGCAACTGCGGGGCTTGGCATTCTGCTCTGGTCCAACGCGTTTATCACGGTCGGGGCGATTGCTGTGGCGGTTGGCTTGGCACTGCGCATTCACAACATGTCGCAATGGATCATGTGGGAGGTCTCGCAGCTGTTTGAGAATATCGGTGTCGTTTATGACGGCATCAATCTCATGAAAGTTCCGGTGGGCGTGGAAGACAAGGCAAATGCAGTTCCTCTGGAGCTGACGGCCGGTCACATCGAATTTGACAATGTCGCCTTCCACTATGGCAAAGGCAGCGGTGTCATTGAGGGGCTGGAGCTCGACATCAAACCCGGCGAGCGCGTTGGTCTGGTCGGGCGGTCCGGTGCCGGAAAGTCGACGCTCGCAAACCTTCTTCTGCGTTTCTACGATGTTGAAGGTGGCCAGATCCGCATTGATGGCCAGAACATTGCTGATGTCACGCAGGATTCCCTACGCCAGCACATTGCGATGGTCAGCCAGGATACTTCCCTTCTTCACCGCTCACTTCGCGACAACATTGCCTATGGCAAGCCCGATGCAAGCGATGATGACATTCGTCAGGCAGCGCGACGCGCAGATGCGCTTGAGTTTCTGGAGCGTATGGAAGACCAGCAGGGACGCACCGGCCTGAACGCGCATGTTGGTGAACGCGGTGTGAAACTGTCTGGCGGCCAGCGCCAGCGTATCGCTATCGCACGTGTCTTCCTGAAGGATGCGCCGATCCTGTTGCTGGATGAAGCCACATCAGCGCTCGACTCCGAAGTGGAAGCGGCCATTCAGGAGCATTTGTTCTCACTGATGGAAGGCAAGACCGTGATCGCGATTGCGCACCGCCTCTCGACCATCGCTGCGATGGACCGTCTGGTCATCATTGATCAGGGGAAGATTGTCGAACAAGGCACGCATGATGAATTGCTGGCGCGCGGTGGCATCTATGCAGATCTCTGGAACCGCCAAACGGGCGGTGTTCTGGCAGATCAGGGCCGTGCAAATGAAGAAGCCTCTGCCGAATGACAGAGGCTTTGCTTCGTTAGAACGTGATGTGCGATCAGCTCGCGGCTTCGGCGCGGGCCACATCCTTGCGATAGTTGATGCCAGCCAGGCCAAGGAAGAGAATGCTGGCGGCATTGAAGATCAGGATCAGTTCCAGGGCGGTCTTCAGCGGTGTCTCCGCACCCTGAGCGGTGAACATATCGCTGAGCGCGCCGGTGATGGCCGGGCCGCCGCTAATGCCGATCAGCGTCAGGCAGAACAGCGTGAACGCCGAAGAGAATGCGCGCATGCGCAGCTTCACAAGCTCCTGAGAGGCTGTGTAGGCGATGCTGGCGTAGATCAGACCAACGAAGTTCGGCACAATATTCCACATATAGGCTTCCATCGGTGTGGCGGCTTGCAGGAACATGAAGGCAAACGGTAGCGCAATGGCTGTCGTGACCGCAATGATCCATGGACGCCAGCGAAGATCCTTTGCTGAAAGCTTGTCACACAGATAGCCGATCAGTACGGCACCGAGGGAGCCGACGCCGCCAATCAATAGCCCAAGCGGAACGGCAACATCGGTCGGCGCGAGCTCATACATGCGAATCAGGTGACTGGCCGTGAACGCAACATAGGCGTTTGCTGAGACACAGATGGACAGGCAACCAAGTAGCAGGAAGAGATAGGATGACTGGCCGAACATGAAGCGCAGCGTTTCGATCAGGCTTGGGGCTTCTTCACTGTCGACCGCTTGTCGCGCTTCGGAGGCGCCGCGCAGGGGTTCCTTGACGGTGAAGCGGAGTATGATCGCCAGAACGATCCCCGGGACACCCGCGGCGAAGAAGGCAGCACGCCAGCCATAGGCAGCATAGACATACGCACCAATGATATAGCCAAGCATGATGCCGAAACCGATGCCGGTGGTGTATATGCCGAGCGCCATGGCGCGCTCTTTCGGGCCATAAAGGTCTGCAATCATGCTGGTGGCGGGAGGTGTTCCGCCGGCTTCACCCACGCCAACGCCCATGCGGGCCAGGAAGAGATGCATCACATTGCCAGCAAGGCCGCAGGCAGCCGTTGCCGCCGACCAGATCAGAAGCGCACCAGCAATGATGTTCCGACGGTTGGACCGGTCTGCGAGATAGGCAATCGGAATGCCAAGCGTCGCATAAACAGCGGCAAAGCCAACACCGGTCAGAAGTCCGAGGACGAAGTCTGACAGGTGCATCTCAGCCTTGATCGGCTCGAGAACGGTGATGAAGACCTGACGGTCCAGATGGTTGAAGGTATAGACCATGGTGAGCACTGCGAGCACCCACGCGCGGCCTGGAACTTTCTTGATGGTCGGGCTCGCCCCAGTATCAGCGACACTCATACGTTCGGCTCCAGCGATTTGAGATGTTTGGTCAGGGCCGTCACCACATCTGGTTCATTCAGAAGCGGGGTATGGCCAATTTGAGAAACGGTGACGAGTTCGCCATTCCCGTGTTCAGTAATCATGCGTTCTGCATTTTCAGCGGACAGGAGGTCTGAGATATCACCGCGAACAAGCAACAGAGGTACCGCAGAAAGCTGCGCATAAAGCGCCCACATTGCCTGTTTGATTTCCGGGGTCGGTTTTACTTCACCAATCGTGCGGGCAATGGCGGGATCATAGTCAAGCTCGACCTTGCCGTCAGGGCGCTCGCGATAGGTGCGTTTGGCAAATGCCAGCCAGTCGTCAAACGTGTAGTTGGGGAAAGCGGCCTTCTGGACGTCCGCAACCGCCCTGGCGGCGGCTTCGTAATTTTCTTTTGGCTCATTGCCACCGACATAGCCTGAAATCCGGTCCAGGCCTGCCTGTTCCAGTTCCGGGCCAATGTCGTTGAGGACAACGCCCAGAATACGTTGCGGCGCCATGCTCATCATGAACATGGACATGATTCCGCCCATGCTCGTGCCGATGAGCGCGGCTTTCTCAACGCCCAGATGATCGAGTAGCGTGAACATATCGTCGGCATAGACGGCAGGCGTATAATTCTCGACGTTCTGATCGCTTTCGGAATTGCAGCGACCGCGTACATCGACGGCGATGAAACGAACATTCAATCCCTCCGCCAGCAAGGCGTCGATCATGGGTTCGAAGTCTTTATGGTTGCGCGTCAGCCCGTGCATGCACAGCGCCGTCAGCGGCGCATTCTCTGCGCCATAGCTTTTCGCATAGAGCTCAAGACCGTCCTTGGAACGGTATCTGATATCCATGGTTTTCCTCCCCAGGCAGAATTTTCAAAAACCCTTTGCCTTTGCATTCAACAATTGTTGAAATTGTAGGGGATGAGACGCACGACGCAAGGAATTTAAGCGTGCGTTTGCAAATTGAACGGTTTCAGGTGAATTCAACTTGAAACATGGGGTGGAAAAAAGAAGTTAGACGACATGACAGGCGAAACTCAGAAAACCGACAAGCGCGAATTGATTCTTGATGCGGCCGAGGCGCTCTTCTCAAAGCATGGCTATGACGGGGTGACTTTGCGGGCAATTGCCAAACAGGCCGGCGTGGATGTGGCGCTCGCCAACTATCATTTCGGACCGAAGCGGGATCTGTTTGATGCCGTCCTGATGCGCCGTGCGAAGATTCTGAACTCCTGGCGACTCGATGCTCTGGAAAGTGTGATTTCCGATGCTGCCCCGGATGCGCCGACCGTTCGTGATATCATCCGCGCATATTTTGAACCGATCCTGACCCGGCCTCATGTCGAACAGCCTGGCTGGAAGAATTATTATGCGCTGATTGCCTATGTGAACAACTCGCCGGAATGGGGCGGGAAGCTCATGACCCAATTCTTCGATCCACTGATTGAACGCTTTATCGAGGCGCTGAAAATGGCGCTTCCGGATGTGCCCGATAAGAGCCTCTATTGGGGCTATCACTGCCTGTCTGGTGCGCTGACGCTCGCTTTCGCCCAGACCGGGCGAATTGATCATCTGTCAAAAGGGCTCTGTCAGTCTGACAATCTTCCTGATGCCTGCGGCTATATCGTCGACTTCGTTACGGCGGGCTTCGAACAGTTCGATGATAACAGCCGTAATAACGACGATAAAAAAACGGCGACGCTGTCCAGCGCCGCCGCAGAATAAGTCGTGATTTGGAGAAACGACTAGAATTCGAAGTCGACACCCAGAGTGACGGTGCGCGGATCGCCATAGAAGCCGGTCAGCGTACCTTCCAGCCCCAGAGTTGGGGTGTAGGTGCCATTGTTGTTGATGTTCACGAAGTTGTAGCCAGCAACGACATAGCGCTCATCCGTGAGGTTCTTACCTGTCAGGCTGACACCCCATTTGCCGCTTTCAGCTTCCCAGCGGATGGACGCATCCCAGAGCGCAAACGCTTCCTGGTCGAGGAATGGGTTTGGTGCCTCGAACTGGCTTGAGTCGCCACGGTATGAGATAAGCGTGTTCATCAGCAGATTGCCGTCATTGTTGGCAATCGTGAACGGTGTGTCGTAGGCGAGGCGCAGGCTGGCTGTCCAATCCGGCGTGTTCTGGATCACACGCTCGTCGGAAACGTCCTGACCCGTCGCATCGATGTACTCGTCATATTGAGCATCGAGGTAACCGATCGACCAGCTTGCA
The DNA here is from genome assembly GCF_042659465.1 of Ponticaulis profundi. NCBI lineage: Bacteria > Pseudomonadati > Pseudomonadota > Alphaproteobacteria > Hyphomonadales > Hyphomonadaceae > Ponticaulis > Ponticaulis profundi. Next base: position 99,355 of record NZ_JBHSSW010000066.1, read on the forward strand.
TTGAAGAGGTCCTGATCATTGAAGACCGCTTCGGCAAACGTCGCAGAGCCTTCAAACTCAACACCCCAGATCGTTGCTGCACCGGCATTTGTTGTCACGCCGCTGAACGTGTCGCTGATGCCGTCGCCATCTGTGTCCAGACCAACAGAGCCAGGGACCTGGACGTCTTTGTAGTCAGAGTAGAAGCCGGCAATCGAGTAGTTCAGCTTGCCGCCAAATTGGCTCGCCTTGTAACCCACTTCATAGCTGTTCACTTCTTCCGGATCGAACTGCATGAAGTTGAAGACTTCGTCTTCAGAGACCGTGCCATCCTGGTTGAAGTCCGGCGCTGCTGTGGTCTGACCACGTGGGTCGAAACCGCCGCCTTTGAAGCCTTGAGCATAAGTCGCATAGACATTGCTTTCGTCCGTCAGGTCGTAAGCGACAGATACGCGAGGGCTGAAGTCATCAAAGTCTGCAGAGCCTTCGAAATCAGATGTGGTCGCGATGAGGATCGGGTTGCCACCAAAGAACTCAGAGAAGCCACCAATGTACTGACGACGTTTCACAACCGATGTACGGGTGTCTTCGGTGTAACGCGCGCCCAGTGTCAGGTGCAGACGGTCCGTGACGTCGTAGGTGAAGTCACCGAACAGAGACCAGGTTTCGGTGTTCACGTCACCGAAGGTCTGAGCGTTGAGGCCTGGAAGGCCAAGAAGCTGACCTGTCGTATCGATCAGAACGTCGAACACTGTCGAAGAATTCGCATCCAGATAATAGAAGCCAACCAGACCGTTCAGACGGTCACCAGAGTATTGAACCTGGAATTCTTCGGAGAACTGGTCGTTTTCATAGATGGCAGGTACGTCAATGTCGGCAGACTGAAGGCTGTCGAAGTCGATTGGCGATGTGCTCTCATCTTCGCGATACGCGATGATGTTTTTCAGCGTGAAACGGTCGTTCAGGCGGTATTCGCCAACGAGCGACATGCCATAGCCTTCCGCATCCTGTTCGATAACGTTCAGACCGGCACGTGTGTCGTAGACATCATCCAAGACCGGCGCACCAGAGATCTGGCCCGGAATAAAGCGGTGTCCCTGACGAGCGTTTGACGTGTCTTTCGTTGCATCTGCCGCGAAGCGCAGATCGAAGTCAGGTGTTACATCCCATTCTGCAGAGATGCGGCCAGACGTGACCTGCTTGTTGTAGTTGTCATCGCCTGTGACGAGGTTCTCACCAAAGCCGTCGCGAGAAAGAATCGCGAGCGAGCCGCCAACGCGGAACGTGTCTGCGAGTGGCAGGCTTCCGGTCAGGACCATGTCTTTCTGATTATAAGAACCGAGCGCGACACGGCCTTTGAACATTGGCTCTGTGTCGAGGCCGCGCGTGACGTATTTCACCGCGCCGCCAATGGTGTTCCGGCCGTAAAGCGTACCTTGTGGTCCGCGAAGAACCTCAATGCGCTCAACGTCAAAAACATCCAAAACTGCGCCTTGTGGACGGTTCAGATAGACGTCATCGAGATAAATACCGACACCTGCTTCAAAACCAGCGACCGGGTCTTGCTGACCGACGCCACGGATGAAAGCAGAAAGTGTCGTGTTCGTGCCGCGCGAGACTTCCAGCGTAACGTTTGGAGAGACCTTGGCGACTTCCGTCAGATCGGCAACGCCAAGCTCAGCCAGAAGCTCACCGTCGAATGCAGATACGGAAAGCGGCACGTCGAGCTGGCTTTGTTCGCGGCGCTGTGCGGTTACCTGGACCACACCAAAGCGGCGGTCAGCTTCTTCAGCGACTGGCGCTTCTGTTGCTTCTTGAGCAAAAGCAGCTGGAATTGGAGAGATTGCCGTAGAGGCAAGTGCGAGTAATGCGAAACGGGATGCGAGTTTAGACATCTTTCCCCCTAGTAGTTACGCGATCTTATGATGATCGCTTTTTCAACAGATGTTGAAGACATGCCTTTCGTAACGCGAGGTGTCAATCTCAACAGTTGATGAAGAGAGGGGGCTTTGGTCGAATAGCGATCAAGGCGTGACAAAAAAGTTGCACCCGACTTTTGTCGGGTGCGCATGATTTTCTTCAGGAATTGCCGTGAGATAGGCCCTTAAAGAGGGCGATCTTCGTCATGAAGAATACGTTCGGCAGCGCCGCTCGGGTCATCGAACTGACCCGTGCGCAGGGCCCACAAAAAGGTACCAAGACCGAGCAGGCCCATGCCAAGAGCAACGGGAATCAGAAACAAAAGTGCTGTCATGACAGTTTCCCCTTGTTCACTCGCAGCGCATTTACCGTCACCACAATCGAAGAACCGGACATGGCAATTGCGGCGATGAGCGGTGTCACAAGACCGGCAAGCGCAATTGGTACCGCGATCATGTTATAGATCACAGCCAGTCCGAAATTCTCCTTGATGCGGCCCTGCGCCGACTTGGCAATTTTCAGGACTTTGCCAATGGCGCTGAGATCCGGGCTCGAATAGACGCAGTCACTTGCTGTGCGGGCAGCGTCGAGGGCGCCGCCGGGAGCGAGTGCAGCGTGCGCTGAGGCCAGAGCGCCAGCATCGTTCAATCCATCACCGATCATCAGAACACGTTTGCCTTGGGCTGCGAGCTCTTCGACGCGCTGCGCTTTGTCGATAGGGGTTACGCCGCCTGACCAGTTTTCCATACCAAGCTGATCTGCGATTTTCTTCACCCGGTCGGGGTGGTCACCGGAGCAAATCTCGGCCGAGATGTTATTGGCGTTCAGGAAGTCCATCAGTGCATGACCGCCAGGCTTCAGCGCTTCTGACAGGCGGAGCGGTGCAGGGGGCTCCCCATCAATCCAGAACCAGAGATGGGCGTTTTCCGGAGGATCCTGCTCGCTGTGGCTGACCCACTCCCAGTTGCCGAGGCGCGCAGCGCGCCCCTCAATTTCACCAGACAGGCCAAGCCCCTTGTGTTCTTCGATTTGGTCCGCCATCGGGCCAGGGCAGGCGGCCTGTACGAGGGCGCGGGAAACAGGGTGGCGACTACCGCGCGCAAGCTGTGCCGCAAGATTGAGTGTATCGCGGCTTTCGTCAGTGGTTTCGACCACCGGCGTGAGCTCGGTCAGAGTACCTGTTTTGTCGAAGATAATGTGATCACAGGCAGCGATCCGCTCCAGCGCGTCACCTGATTTCAGGAAGGCATTGTTCTGATAGAGACGGCCAGCCGCAACAATCTGCACGACCGGCGCCGCCAGCGCGAGCGCGCATGGGCAGGTAATCACCAGGACGGAAATCGCTGTGAAGATCGCCGGACGCAATTCACCGGTTCCGATAAACCAACCGATGAAGGCGAGCGCTGCCAGCGTGTGAACAACGGGAACGTAAAGCTCGGCGGCTTTGTCCGCGATCTGGCGATATTTCGATCGCTTCTGTTCGCCAACATCGAGAAGCTTGCTGATTTCACCGATCAGAGAGTCGTCACTTGTTGCAGCAACGCTGACTTCAATCGGGCGAGCCAGATTGACGGTACCAGCATAAAGTCTTTCACCAGCGTGGGCGGCAATCGGCAGGCTCTCTCCGGTTACGAGGCTTGTATTAATGTCGGCCGATTCACTTACGAGAGTGACATCGACAGGCAGGCGCTCGCCCTTCGCAATAATAAGGGTATCACCGAGAGAAAGGTCTCGCGACGCGACGGTTTCCAGCGTGCCATCACTGTTTCGACGAGAAACGGTCACAGCCTGAAGCGCGGCAAGGTCGTCGGCTGCCTTATGTGCCTGACGTTGCAGTCTTGCTTCCAGAAAGCGACCAATCAACAGAAAGAACAGCAGCATGACGGCTGCATCAAAGTATGAGTGCTCGCCGTGATTGATGGTCTCGAAAACGCTGAATCCGGCTGAGAGTAGCACGGCGAGCGAGATCGGAACGTCCATATTGACGTTGCCGGTGCGTAGCGCCGACCAGGCTGACGTGAAAAATGGCCGTCCGGAAAAGGCGATGACCGGAAGCGCGATTGCGCCGGAAACCCAGTGCATCAGCGTACGGGTTTCATCGGACATTTCTCCAGCGCCGGCCCAGACCGATACGGACAGCAGCATGATGTTTGCTGCCGCAAAGCCAGCGACAGCCATCGCAGCTAGCAGGCTGCGCTCACGCTTGGCACGCGATGAATCAATCTGGTCTGGATCGAATGGTTTTGCCGGATAGCCGAGGCCATCAAGTGTCGTCACAACACGATCAGAATCGAACTGCGGATCAGTCCAGTCGACGACAAGTCGTCCCGTCGTCAGGTTCATACGGACCGTATCAATGCCTTCGAGTTCACGAAGGTTTTTCTCGATTTTGGCCAGGCAACCACCGCATTTTGCACCGGAAACGGCGAGCATAAGCTCCCGGCGATTACCCTTTGTTTTCACGTAGGGTTTTGTCGCATTCTGGTGATGAGATGGTTCGGCGTCGAAAGCGTTTGCTGTCAGGGTGTCCATGTCAGTGTCTTGTGAGCTGTTGCGGTTTCACCTTCGGGCGAAACGGCGGTCACTTCAATGCGCCAAATGCCCGCGTCCAGCTGTGGTAGGTCGACGCGGTAATGGCCCGGGACATCCGGAATGAGGTCAATCTGGCGTTGGCCGTCTTCGCTGGCAGGGCGTGTGATCATGGCGCTAACGTCCAGATTCACGATGGGTGTGCCGTCGGCGTCATACCAGTTCGTCAAAAGACGGGGCGTATCAGCTGATTGTGCAACCAGGCCAACCTCTGTGGACCAGCCAAGTGCAGCCTGACGCGCCTTGTCCTGCAGGGCATCGTTATAGTGGAGGCCCTGAACATAGGATTTCGGAACCTGCTCGCCGGGAAAGGTCTTCACTGCGAACACAGTGAAGACCACGTTGACGGCAATCATGATGCCGAAGAACACACCCAGAATGATGAGGACGTGCCATCCGTTCAACTTGCCAGTTTTTGTCATGACTATTTCTTTCCGGGACTAGAGAAGGGCACCAGGTTCACATCAGCTTCGCCGGTTTCCATATCAGTAGCAGCGATTCTCAGCTTTTCATTGCCTCTCAAGCCCTCGCGAGGCGCCTTGATGTGCAGCCGGAAGCGATCGACATGTTCACTCGGAACGGTCACAGCCATCTCGCCTGGGTCCTGTCCGACGATATCATATTCGATACCTTCAATACCAGAAATGCTGATTTCGATTTCCTTGTCGCCTGCACGTTTGTTCACGAGCTTGAGCGTGTAATTGTTCTGTACCCGGCCGTCAGAGAGTTGGACGAAGGATGGGGCACGGTCTTTCAGAACGTTCATTTCGAAGGTTGAGCGTGTCATCAGGCCGAACAGCATAAGCGCAGCAACCCCGAGAATGAGAACAGAATAGATAATCACGCGCGGACGCAGGAAGGTGAAGTGCTCAGGGCGACCGGCGGCACGAGCTTCGACATTGAAGTCCGTGTCATAGGCAATCAGGCCGGTCGGGCGATCAATCTTCTTCATGATGTCGTCGCAGGCATCGATACACAGCGCGCAGTGAATACACTCAAGCTGAGCGCCGTTACGGATATCAATCCCCATAGGGCAGGCCGTAACGCAGGCATTACAGTCAATACAGTCGCCGCGGCCTTCCCAGGTCTCGTTTTTCTTGTGGGCACCACGTGGCTCGCCGCGGTCATAGCGGTAGGTGACGTTGAGAGCGTTCTCATCTGTCATCGCGGCCTGGATGCGTGGCCATGGGCATAGATAGGTGCAGACCTGCTCGCGCATCGTACCCGCCAGGGAATAGGTGGTGAAGGTCAGGATCGCGACGAAGAAATAGGCTGTGGCATCTGCGGTACCGGTGAAGAAGTTCCGCATGAGATCCGGCGCATCGTGGAAATAGAATACCAGCGCGCCACCGGTTGCTGCTGCAATGATAAGCCAGACAAAGTGTTTGCCAGCCTTGCGCCAGATCTTGTTAAAGGTCCAAGGCGCGCGGTCGAGTTTGATGCGCTTGTTGCGGTCACCTTCAAACAGGCGTTCGACGGCAATATAGAGGTCGGTCCATACGGTTTGCGGGCAGGCATATCCACACCAGACACGTCCGAACAGGGAGGTGACCAGGAACAGGCCCAGCGCTGAAAGCACCAGAATGCCGGTGATGTAATAGACTTCCTGTGGCCAGATTTCGATCGGACCGAAATAGAACCGACCGCCGGCAAAATCGAACAGTACCGCCTGGTCAGGCGCGTTCGGACCACGGTTCCAGCGCAGCCATGGCAGGCCGTAATACACGGCCAGAGCCACAAACATGAAGATCCATTTGGCAGAACGAAACTTGCCATGGACGAGCTTTGGATAGACGGGCTCGCGCTTTTTATAAAGCGGCTGAGCGTCAGCAGGTGGGATTGGTTTATGCTTAGTCATTCCGCAATCGCTTTCAGCAGTAATATTTTAGAAGTCTCTAAAACAATGGTTCGATGGCGTCTTGATGGTGTGTTGTCACATGCGACCAAATGTCGAAGGCCCGGCATTTGCCGGGCCTTCCACGTTAAAACAGTTTGTTCAGATCAGGAAGGCTCGCCGCCGCCCAGAGAGTGAACATAGACGGCCAGTGCCTTGATCTGAGCGTCGTTATAGACTTCGCCCCAGGCAGGCATGGCGCTGTTACGCGCGTTGAAAATGGTGTTGTAGACCGTTTCAAACTCGCTGCCATACAGCCATTCAGCGTCTGTCAGATTCGGAGCACCCTGGAACTGGTCGCCCGTACCGTCTTCCATGTGGCAGGCAACGCACTGCATCTCGAAGACTTCCTTGCCCATTTCGGACTCTTCTGACGTCTCTTCGAGCCCAGACAGCGTGCGCACATAGTGAGCGGCGTTGCGAACTTCTTCAGGTGACAGCAATTGGTCGCGACCAAAAGCCGGCATCATGGAGAAGCGGGACTCGGCGTTTTCCTGACGAATACCGAACTCGATTGTGTGTTCGATTTCATCAATCGTGCCGCCCCAGAGCCACACGTCATCGACGAGGGTCGGGTAGCCAGGTGCGCCTTGTCCGCCAGAACCGTGGCAGGTTGCGCAACGGTCACCGAAGATGGACTCGCCGCTCGCCATGGCGAACTGAAGCAGGTTCTGATCATTGATGATGTCATCAAGAGATGCAGAGACCAGAGCTTCGCCCTGTTCGTCACGGGCTGCGTGCAGTTCCGCCATGTCTTCTGCCACAAGCGCGCGGTCAGAATGGTTGCGGATGCCCGGTGTGTTGGTTCCCATACCTGGCAAGGCAGGCCATGCCGGCATGAAGATCCAGTAGATGACGGCCCAGATGATGGATGCATAGAAAATGTACAGCCACCAGCGTGGAAGTGGATTGTTCAACTCCTTGATGCCGTCCCATTCGTGACCCGTCGTTTCGACGCCGGTAGCGGAATCAATGTCTTTTTCATGGTCACTCATTGATAGGCTCCTCATCAATCAGTGGAAGTTCGGCGGCTTGTTTGAATTTCGCGCCGTTGGAAGGCCACAGGGCGTATGCACACGCAGCGAGGAAGATCACCACGAAGTACATGAGGCCCCATGTCTGTGCGAAGCTGGAGAGGGTTTCGTAATTCATGCCCTGTTACCTCCGGTTTTGCAGATCGTCGGCTTCATAGGTCGAGAAGTCGACCAGAGTACCGAGCATTTGCATGTAGGCGATGAGTGCATCGAGTTCAGTGACTTTGGATGGGTCACCATCGAAGACACGGACATTGACCGTACCTTCACGACCAGATGCAGCCGTGTAGCGTTCCACCAGACCATCATAATCCTCTTCAGGATTTGCCTGAGCGACGAGGTCGAGCTTTGCATTCTCGATCATTTCGTCGGTGTAAGGCACGCCAAGTGTACGCAGAGCTTTCAGGTCGCCTTCAATTGAATCGAAGTTCAGAGGGCGGCCTTCCATGAATGCGTAAGGCGGCATGATGGATTCAGGTACCACAGAACGTGGGTCTTTCAGGTGGTCAACGTGCCAGCTGTCAGAGTACTTGCCGCCAACGCGGGCAAGGTCTGGGCCGGTCCGTTTGGAGCCCCACTGGAACGGGTGGTCATACATGCTCTCTGCAGCGAGAGAATAGTGACCATAGCGCTCCACCTCATCTCGCAGAGGACGCACCATCTGTGAGTGACAGACATAGCAGCCCTCACGGATGTAGATGTTACGTCCCGCAAGTTCGAGCGGCGTGTAAGGACGCATGCCATCTACCTTCTCAATGGTGTTCTTGAGGTAGAAGAGCGGTGCAATTTCCACGATCCCGCCGATAGCGACGACGACGAGAATACCCACCGTAAGGATCAGCGAGTGCTTCTCCAGGAATTTATGTTTATCGAACAAGGCCATTATAGGGTCTCCTATTCGGCAGGTGCGGTTTGAGTAGGGAAGTACGGTTTGCTCTCATTCATTGGAGCGTGCGCGTGGTCTTCCTCACCTTTTCTCGTTTTGCCTTTGGCCGTCATGAAGACGTTGAAAGACATGATCAGTGCGCCGACGAGATAGAGAACGCCGCCGAGTGCGCGAATGATGTACGAGATGTGCTTAGCTTCTACGGTCTCAACGAATGTGTATTCGAGGAAGCCGAATTCGTTGTAGGCACGCCACATCAGACCTTCCATGATACCAGATACCCACATGGATGTGATGTAGAGCAGGATACCAATGGTGGCGGTCCAGAAGTGCCATTCAACCAGCGTGTTGGAGTAGAGGCGATCGCGCTTCCACATCCATTGTGCCAGACAGTACAGCGCGCCGAATGAAATGAAGCCAACCCAGCCGAGTGCGCCAGAGTGCACGTGACCGATCGTCCAGTCTGTGTAGTGAGACAGTGAGTTCACAGCACGGACAGACATGAGCGGACCTTCAAAGGTCGACATGCCATAGAACGCCAGAGAAACGACCATCATACGAATGACAGGGTCTGTCCGGAGTTTGTCCCAGGCGCCTGCCAGTGTCATCAGACCGTTGATCATACCGCCCCAGCTTGGCATCCAGAGCATGATCGAGAAGGTCATGCCGAGGGTTTGAGCCCATTGCGGAAGTGCAGTGTAGTGCAGGTGGTGAGGACCAGCCCAGATATAGATGAAGATCAGCGCCCAGAAGTGCACGATGGACAGCCGGTATGAATAAACCGGACGTTCTGCGCGTTTCGGGATGTAGTAGTACATGATGGCGAGGAAGCCGGCCGTGAGGAAGAAGCCCACAGCGTTGTGGCCGTACCACCATTGTGTCAGCGCATCCTGAACACCTGAGAACGCAGAATAGCTCTTCGTACCAACAAAGCTCACAGGCAAGGCGAGGTTGTTGACGATGTGCAGCATGGCAATCGTGACGATGAACGCCAGATAAAACCAGTTTGCGACATAGATGTGCTGTTCCTTACGCTTCCAGATCGTGCCGAGGAAGACCAGTAGATAGGCGACCCAGACGACTGTCAGCCAGAGGTCTACATACCATTCAGGTTCCGCGTACTCTTTCGATTGGGAAACACCCATTACATAGCCGGTTGCCGCGAGCACGATGAAGGCCTGGTATCCCCAGAATACAAACCAGGGCCACATGCCGCCAGCCAGACGCGTCCGGCAGGTGCGCTGAACAACGTGGAAAGACGTTGCGATCAGAACGTTACCACCAAATGCGAAGATAACCGCTGATGTGTGGAGTGGACGAAGGCGTCCGAAGTTCAAAAATCCGAAATCCGGGAAGTACAGAATGTTTGGAAATGTCAGCTGTGCGGCGATGACCACACCAACCAGAATACCAACTACCCCCCAGAACATGGAAACGCCGACACCGAATTTGATAATCGTGTCGTCATATTCTCTCGGATCGAACAGGATGGGACGTTTGATGCCCGCTACCCAAAGGCAGAGAGCGGCGATTGCGACCATGCCGGCCAGGATGCCGACAGAGCCGTGAAGTTCCATATTGCGGTCAGAAGTCCATGCTGTCATCAGGACTGCCAGAAGGGTGAAAACACCCACGACAATTCCGACACTCAGCACACTGAAATCGACACGCGATGTCTTTAGTGTTGCGTTTGCCATAATGCCCCTCTGAGTTATACTCGAGTATGAAACAGCCAATCACACGCTTTGGCCACATTTGAAATGCGACTATTTGGCCCCACACAATGTGCGGGAATTATGCTAGACAACCCGCATTGGCTTTAAGAGAGACTGTTATGATTCGAGCAACTTACCTTTTACGGCAGCCGGTTGGGCTGTTCTCATTATCATCGGTCCTCGCTCTGGGTGGACTGGCTGTTCGGTCTTGTCACCCGGCATCTGAGGCGCTCATGATTCCGCTGTGTTCCGGACAGACAATGATGCTCGAAAGCGGTCAGTCGGGGCTTGTGCATTGCGCAGGGTGCTATGTGGCCGCAGCCGGGTTTGTGGGGCTTCTTGCGTCAGCGGGATGGAAGTATCTTTCACGCGGCTGACCCACTGGAAACCAGATATCAAAAAAGCCTCCGGATGTCCGTATCCGGAGGCTTTTTTGATAAGCTTTTTTGCCGACCACATCGTTCATCATGCTGAAGAGGGTTAATGTCTGCGGTCCGGCATGTTCAATTTCCAGCTGTCAGACGTGCGCTTTGCCGACCAAAACAAGTGACTTGCTGGAATATTTAATCAAATTTGCGGCTTGTTGATCGGATTTTGGGCGTAAATGCGCGCTGTGGAAAAACTCAAGCAATATTTTTTCCACAGTCAAACTGTTTTACAGTTGGAACCATTGCCAATCGAACGTGTTGAGCTCAATGTGGCAAAAGTTAGGTGGGAATGGGTGTGAGGATATGACAGACGTCGTTGTTCGAATCGATTTGGATGATAGCGCAGCGGAAACAAAACTCATTGAAGCAGTAGATCAATTTACGTTGAGCCGGTGTTCCAGTGCGTTCCCGGGGCAACAAGATGATGCACCGGATATTATGATCAAAACGATCCCTGACGGTGAAGTGGTTTGCAAGTCAGTGATCTTTCAGGACCAGAAATCAGCAGACGAGTTTCTCTATTTCTGGCGGCGGGCACGCCGAGTTGCCTGAGCGCGAATATACGGGGACAAACAAAAAAGCCTGGCTCGATATCGAGCCAGGCTTTTTTCATGAAAATCAGATTTGCCTATTCGGCTTCGTCGAGGCTTCCGCTTTCCAGCAGAAGATAGGCAATCACATCTCTGCGGTCATTTGGTCGGCGCAGACCTGCAAAGCTCATTCGATTGCCTGGGATATAGGCGCGCGGATTTTCCAGATACTTGTCCAGATGCTCCAGCGTCCATGTCATGCCGGATTCCTGCATGGCTTTGGAGTAGTTGAAGCTGTCTACAGCGCCAGCAGGACGATCGAGAATATCATGCAGATTCGGACCAACGCGATTGCCCGCATCCTTCTCGAGAAGGTGGCAGGTTGAGCATTGGCGGTAAATGCGAGCGCCTGTCGTCAGATCTGCTTCGTTATACGGAGCAGGCAGGGATGCCAGTCGTGGATCGATTTCAGCGGTCTCAACCGCAGCGTCGGCCGTATCCGGTGTTTCTGTTGGCGCTTCGGCCTGAGTTTCCGGCGTGGGCGTAACCTCTGGCGTGCTGGTTTCAGCTGGTGCAGGGGTGCTGGTTGTCGGCTGAGACGATGGCGTGTTGTCCGATCCACCGCAGGCGGCGAGGGTCAAAGCGAACACAGACGTCATCAAAAGGTTACGCATATCCAGTTCCTCAAATTCGGGCAGGACGCACTATGGCGCCGAATAGTCGTAAAATAAAAGCTGGCCACTTGCATGAAGCGGCCAGCCTGACCGCTTTTAAAGCGGAATGTTGTCGTGCTTTTTCGCAGGGTTGGTCACGTTCTTCGTTTTCAATTGACGAAGGGCGCGCGCAACACGCTTACGCGTGGAGTGCGGCATGATGATGTCGTCAATATAGCCTTTGCGAGCCGCAACGAACGGGTTGGCGAAGTTGTCTTCGTACTCTTTCGTTTTCTCGGCAATTTTCTCTTCATTGCCGAGATCGGAACGGAAGATGATCTCAACTGCGCCCTTGGCACCCATAACGGCGATTTCCGCTTTCGGCCACGCATAGTTGACGTCGCCGCGAAGGTGTTTGGAGCTCATCACGTCGTAAGCGCCACCATAAGCTTTGCGCGTGATGATAGTTACTTTCGGGACAGTTGCTTCAGCGTAAGCAAACAGAAGCTTGGCGCCGTGTTTGATGAGGCCGCCATATTCCTGCTTCGTGCCCGGCATGAAGCCTGGAACGTCGACGAAGGTCACAATCGGAATATTGAAGCAGTCGCAGAAGCGAACGAAACGAGCCGCTTTACGTGAGGCATCGATGTCGAGAACGCCGGCAAGGCTCATTGGCTGGTTGGCAACGAAGCCGACCGTCTGACCTTCCATTCGGCCAAAGCCGGTCAGGATGTTCATGCCGAAGTCTTTGCCGATCTCGAAGAAGTCACCTTCGTCTGCGACCTTCTCGATCAGCTCGCGCATGTCATACGGCTTGTTCGGGTTGTCCGGAACCAGCGTATCAAGCGATTCGTCAATGCGCTCTGGATTGTCGAAGCTCGGACGAGTCGGAGCACTTTCGCGGTTCGACAAGGGCAGAAAGTCGACGAGGCGGCGGATCTGTGTGAGCGCTTCGATATCGTTGTCGAAAGCGCCATCGACAACGCCGGATTTCGAGGAGTGCACGCGCGCGCCACCGAGGTCTTCGTGGCTGACGGTCTCGTTTGTAACCGTTTTCACGACGTCAGGCCCGGTGACATACATGTAGGATGTATCTTTCACCATGAAGATGAAGTCGGTCATGGCTGGTGAATAGACGTCGCCACCTGCGCATGGCCCCATAATGACCGAGATCTGTGGGATCACGCCCGAAGAGAGCACATTCTCCATGAAGATGTCGGCATAGCCTGCAAGGCTGTCGACGCCTTCCTGGATGCGGGCGCCACCAGCATCAAACAGGCCGATAACTGGCGCGCCGTTCTTGGCGGCAGCCTTCTGAACTTTCACGATCTTCGCAGCGTGCGCCTTCGAAAGCGAACCACCGAACACGGTGAAGTCTTTAGAGAAGACATACACGAGGCGACCGTTCACAGTACCCCAGCCGGTGACAACGCCGTCGCCTGGAGTTTTCTGTTCCGACATACCGAAGTCATTGCAGGTATGTTCGACGAACATATCCCATTCTTCGAAAGAGCCTTCGTCGAGCAGCAGCTCGATGCGCTCACGCGCTGTGAGCTTTCCTTTTTCGTGTTGGCGGTCGATCCGTTTCTGACCACCACCAATGCGTGCCTGCTCGCGCTTGGCTTCCAACGCTTCGAGAATGTCTTTCATGGCTAGCCCCTGGCATTTCCTTCTTTTTGGACACTGATATAGGGACGGCAGGGAATGGCAAGGTGGGAAGTAAAAAACTGATACTTTTGTGAAAACGTCCATTCGCTGGGCAGTTATGGCAATTTTCAGTCCTCGCGTAGCGTCAATCACCCGGAGGTTTTCTCCGGGCAGTCTGCTTTCTACTCCATCAGCCGGAGTTTAACGCCAATACGCATAACGCTTATTTGGATTGATATATGGGTTGCTTGCGCGAAGCTTTCGTTTTGCTTGCTGCACGTTGAAATCCAAATCTGTAACCCGACCGCGCTGAACGGTGCAGCTTGAAGCGATGCGAACCATTTGTCCGCGGTGTGAGACCTGCACTGGCGCCTCAATGCGGATGCCACCTCTTCGGACGCGGTCAATGCTCATGCGGCGTCCATAGTCGGCGTGGACATGTGGTGCTCTGAACGCAAAGTCAGTCTGGCGCGAGATGGCGCGCTCGCATAATGCGATGGCTTCACGTGTTTTCCAGTTCCTATTGTTTTTGTATCCGGACGTCTGACCATAGTGGGGCTTGTCGGATTTGTGCGCAAAGGTGACCGAAGCAGGTGTGCGGTTCGGCGATACCAACGTTTCCTTCAGGCTCGTGTCTGCAAGCGCTGTTGGGGTGAGGAGAGTGGCTGCAGCCAACGCTGCAGAAACCGCTCCGGTCTTTATGATATGCTTCATCATGAAATGAGCCTGGCAGCTTTCTCTTGAGTGAGCGCTGAATGCGGCAAGGCGCTTGCATTCATGATTTCATCGCGGGGGCTTCAGTGTGATCGGGTAAAAAGTATAATTCCTGACCTTAGAGTCTTGCACCGTCGATCATTTCAGACTAACAGCTCCCTTCTGGCCTTAGGGGTATAGCTCAGTTGGTAGAGCATCGGTCTCCAAAACCGAGGGTCGGGAGTTCGAGTCTCTCTGCCCCTGCCAGGCCTTAGCCATCATATTGACCTGCTTGGCGAACTGCTTTCTTCCTGATTTTTATTCGCTCAAAATAGTCAGCTTTTTTGTTGTCTGTTATGACTGCGACTATGCTTTTGAGCATATTAGCAAAGACGCTTTGAGCCCGGCTATCGATTGGTTAGGGAAAGCGCTTTATATTTGAACGAAGGTTCGGAGTTAGCTGACAGCATGAAGTGTATCGTTACCGGAGCGGCAGGTTTCATCGGTTACCACCTGTGTGAAAAACTGCTCTCTGAAGGGTATGAAGTTGTCGGCATCGACAATCTGAACACATATTATGCGACGTCGTTGAAGCAGGCGCGGCTCGACCGGCTCGAGGCTCACAAGAATTTCCGTTTCTATCTGGTGGATATCGCTGAATATGGCGCGCTCGCGGCGCTGCCAGATCGCAAAGACGTTGATGTGTTCGTTCATCTTGCTGCTCAGGCCGGTGTGCGTAATTCGCTTGTGAATCCATTCGATTATGTGCAGTCAAACCTCGTGGGGCAGGTGTCTATGCTGGAATTCTGCCGGCATGCCCCGAAGCTGCAGCGGATCGTCTATGCGTCATCCAGCTCGGTCTATGGTGATGAGCACAACCCGCCATTCCATGAAGATGTTCGCATCAGTCAGCCCAAATCGCTGTATGCAGCCACGAAAGCCGCTGATGAGCTTCTGAGCGCGAGCTATTCGTCCCTGTTCGATATTCCGCAGATCGGTCTGCGATTCTTCACCGTTTATGGCGCGTGGGGACGCCCGGACATGGCCTATTGGATTTTTGCAGATAAAATCCTCAAGGGCGAGCCGATCCAGGTGTTCAACCATGGCAAAATGCGCCGGGACTTTACCTATATTGACGATATCATTGCAGGCCTGATGGCAACCATCACCCAGCAGGTGGATTTCACGCCCGGGCAACCGCCGCACAAGCTCTATAACATTGGCAACAACCGTCCGATCCAGCTCATGAAGATGATTGAGACGATTGAAGATGCGCTTGGCATCGAGGCCCAGAAAGACTTCCTTCCGATGCAGGCTGGCGACGTGAAGGACACCTGCGCTGACATTTCCGCGATTCAGAACGATTTCGGCTTTCAGGCATCCACGCCTCTGGAAGTGGGGCTGCCGAAGTTTGTTGAATGGTTCCGCGACTATCGGAACGGTTAGGTATCCCAGTGCGCTTTGTTTGAAATGTTTCGGAATGCTTTGTGCGTGGCGCAGGGCGTTCGAACGCGATAGAGCACGCACAAATCAATCAAGGAGCCTGTTTGATGCAGTTCATTGACCTTCAAGCTCAGCGTAAGCGGATCGAAACTCAGGTAAACGAGGCGATTTCCAACGTGCTCACGCACGGCATGTATGTGATGGGACCGGAAGTCCGCAGCTTTGAAGCAAGTCTTGCAGAATTTTCAAATGCAAAGCATGCGCTTGGGTGCGGGAACGGAACGGACGCTCTGGCCCTGCCTCTCATGGCCTGGGGTGTTGGTGCAGGTGATGCCGTTTTCTGTCCGAGCTTCACATTTTGCGCGACAGCTGAAGTTGTGCCGTGGGTTGGCGCGGAACCTGTCTTCGTCGATATCCTGCCGGACACGTTCAATATGGATCCGGATCATCTCGAGAAAGCAATTCAGGCCGTTCAGGCAGAAGGTCGTCTGACGCCAAAAGTGATCATCGCTGTCGACTTGTTCGGACAGAGTGCAGATTACCCGAAAATTCGCGAAATCGCGGACAGGTATGGTCTGAAGCTCATTGCCGATAGTGCGCAAGGGTTCGGTACGACCCTGAACGGTAAACACCCGTCAGACTTTGCAGATGTTGCGACGACGAGCTTTTTCCCTGCCAAACCTCTTGGCTGTTATGGCGATGGCGGCGCGGTTCTGACAAATGATGATCAGCAGGCTGAGCTCATCGATAGCGTGCGTGTGCACGGCAAGGTGACCCCTTCGGATCTGAAGGGGGTAAGCTTTGAGCACGACCCGAAATATTTCAATATGCGCATCGGTCTGAACTCACGTCTCGACACGATCCAGGCGGCAATTCTGATTGAGAAGCTCAATATTTTTGCTGAAGAGATTGAGCTGCGCAACAAGGTTGCTGACCGCTACGCGGAAGGCCTGAGCGGTGTTGTGAAAGCCGTTCCGCAGGTCATGGGAGGCGTGATTTCGACCTGGGCGCAATATGTGATCGAACACGAGAACCGCGACGGTTTGCAGGCGCATCTGCGAGGACAGGATGTCCCGACCGCTGTGTATTATCCTGTCCCTATGCATGTGAATGGAGCCTATGCAGACTTCGGACAGGGACCTGGCGGATTGCCCGTGACAGAGGCAAAGGCGGCGACGGTCCTGGCGCTGCCAATGCATCCTTATCTTTCCGAAGCAGATCAGGATAGGGTTATCGAAGCGATCCGTAGCTTTAACGGCTAGATTCGATCGTCCAAACGCTTTGCCGATGAAATATGCGCGTCGGCAAAGCGTGGCTCCAGGTCTGCGATTTGTTGCTTCAGAGCATCGAGTGACAGCTGATCCGCAGAGCGCCCCGCCATCCAGTCGGTGAAGTGCTCGAGACTCGCCTCGACCTCCGATGCGGTCAAACCGGATTGATAGGGAATGCGCAGCAAGGCGTGAAACTTGCTGAGCTCCGGAGTTTCTCCGTCGCCTGCAAATTCCTCATATGGCTTTTCACCCGCGGTATCAGCGGGCGTGAGAATTAGCGGCCATTTGCCTTGTTCGGCGAGCGCATTCACACTCGCTTTTGCATCATTTTCTTCTTCTAGCGTGAAAACGTCGGCATCATACCCATTTGCCGAGAGAAAGCGTCTGGCAATTTCTTCGACTGGAATGAGGTGTTCCTCGGGCGCGAGCCGAGGAATCAATATGCGCTCTGATTCTCCCAGAATGGCGGCAAGCAGGCAGAGTTCGCCAGCTTCCTGCATACTGATGAAGTAGCGGCTGATCCCGATGGGGGCGGCCAGTGGAACTCGCTGACGCATTCGATCAGCGAAACTTTCAAGCAGCGAGCCATTTGAGTAAGCCACATTGGCAAAACGTGCAGACACTTTGCGGCCCGTCAGTTTTTCGGACGCTTTGGAATTGAACACCACGTGTTCCATTAGCCGCTTTGTGGCTCCCATGAAGGAAACAGGATTGGCTGCTTTATCTGTCGATACGGTGAAATAGTCAGCCGTGGGACTGATATCTGCGATCCATGATAAAAATCGCGCTTGCTTGAGCACGTTGGCATCAATCAGGGCGAGCGCTGAAATTGCATCTTTTTCCGTTCTTACATGCTTCAGGGCGGCGAAGTTCAGAATGAAGTCAAACGGTGGATGGTCCTGAAAATACAGTCGTCCGAGTTCCGACGCATAGTCGAAAGGCAGGGTTGTCAGGGCCCGTGGTATAGGCGGTTCCGGCGCAGACCGGAATGTGCGCGTCAAATTCGCCAGCGCGTTTTCATTCTGGTCAATGATAACGAGTTCGTCCAACGGGTATCTGGCAAGTTCATTGACGGTCGCCGATCCGATTGAGCCAGCACCACCAATCACGCATACGCGCGCTTTATGAAGTGCCTGCTGTAGTTCTTTTTCGTGCCGACGCATGTCATCTGCAAAAAGGGAAATGTCGCGATCGGTGGCAATTTGATCCGGGCAAACAATCATCGGCTCTTACATCCTGTCGTCGAACTGCTGATCTTCTTGGCACAGAAAGTCAGGATTGGACACTGCGACGCTTTTCCTGCGCACGCCTCTTGCGAAGTTCTGCGCACCGCTTCAGAACGACGTTGAATGCAAATGGTTTCCCGGAAGGTTTCGTCCATGCTGAGTCAGTCTCCAGCCATGTCCTATCGGATTCAGGGAGAGCAACTGGACATTGAAGACATTCTTTCCAAAACGGCATCCACAAGACTGACGGGGCCTGCGCGCAGTGAGCTCGTGGTTCTGATGGCTGGCGGTTTTGGACGGCGCATGATGCCGTTGACGAAGGATGTACCCAAACCGCTTTTGCCAATCGCAGATCACCCAATGCTGGAGCACATCATGTGCCAGATGATCCAGCAGGGGTTTGCACGCTTCAAACTATCTGTGCGTCATATGGCCGATCAGCTGAAGGCCCATTTTGGCGATGGTTCCAAATGGGGCGTCGAGATAGGTTACATTGATGAGCCTGAAGCGCTGGGCACTGCTGGCGGGCTATCATTGCTCGATCCTGTCCCGGAAGAGCCGATCATTGTTGCAAACGCAGATCTCATTACCGATCTGGATTATCGAAAAGTCATTGATGCGCATAAGGCATCGAGCGCGGCCTTGACCATGTGCACGCGAGAAGCTGCTTTCCAGGTTCCGTATGGGGTTGTTTATAGTGATACTCAGCGGGTTAGCCGGGTTGAGGAAAAGCCGACGCAATCTGTTACGATCAGTGCGGGCATGTATGTGTTGTCTCCGCAAGTGCTGAACGCGATGGCACATGCTGAAGTCATCGACATGCCGGACTTTATTCAAAGGCTGATCGGTCAGGGGGCGCATATTGCGGCACTGCCGATTTCGGATCGCTGGGTGGATGTCGGGCGGCGCGAGACCTATCAGAGACTTCTCGATTATCTGGATGACAAATCCGGTGAGGGGGAAACATGAAACTGATACTTGCAAGGCATGGCAATACTTTCGGCCCCGGTGATACGCCGGTCTGGGTCGGTGCGAAGGAAGACTACCCGCTCGTCGAGAAAGGCCTGCAGCAGGCGCACGACATGGCGGCGGCCATCAAGCGTATGAAACTGAAGCCGGACGCAATCATAGCCGGTCCGCTTCTCAGAACCAAAGTTGGTGCAGAGATTATCTCTCAGGACCTCGGTTTCGAGGGAGGAATCCGGATTGATGAGCGCCTCAAGGAAATTGACTATGGCAGCTGGGGCGGCAAGTCAGACGATGAAGTTGAAGCGCTCTTCGGCGCTGAGGTGATTGACGACTGGAGAGAGCGAACCATTCGTCCGGCCGGCGCGGACTGGGCTCCGGACGAGCAGACTCTCAGAGCAAACGCTGAGGGTGTTCTGAGCGATGTTTTGTCTGAATACCAGAGTGCGTCCTGTGTTCTGCTCATTACGTCGAATGGCAATTTGCGTTTCTTCCACACCGCACTATATGACGGCGATCAAACTGCGCCGTCACCTAAGGTCAAAACAGGGCATTTTTGCTTGGCTGATGTTGATGATGGCGTAATTCATCCGCGACTCTGGAACGTCGCGCCAAACGATATCTGATCTGTCGGAGTGCTGCTTTGGTATTTCCGGGAGTGATCAAGGATTAAGCCATGAGCGAAGCAGCAGACCGCATTCTTTCCGCACTCAAACGTACCATCGCTGTTGAGATAGACGGTATGACGGCTCTGGAAGAGTCGCTGGGCGATGAGGCGATCCGGGTTGTCGAATGTCTCTCCAGGACGAAGGGGCGCCTGGCATGTGCGGGTGTCGGCAAATCGGGGCACGTCGCCCGCAAGATTGCTGCAACGCTGGCGTCGACCGGTACGCAGGCTTATTTTGTTCACCCGGCAGAAGCCAGTCATGGCGATCTCGGCATGATCTCGACAGATGATGCCGTGCTGGCACTATCGAAATCAGGTGAGACAAAGGAATTGTCAGACCTGATTGCCTATTGTCGCCGTTTTTCTGTGCCCTTGATTGGCATGACGATGGAGGCTGATAGTGCCCTCGGTCGTGCGTCAGACTATCTCTTGCTGGTTCCGAATGCTGCTGAAGCCTGTGGTGAAACACGAGCACCCACAACGTCCACAACCCTGATGATGGCGCTTGGTGACGCGCTCGCGGTTGCACTGATCGAAAAACGTGGTTTCACGGCAGAAGACTTCAAGCGCTATCATCCGGGTGGATCACTGGGCGCTGCGCTGACAAGCGCGAAGGAGCTCATGCATTCAGGTGATGAGATGCCGCTGGTTGAGACGGGCACCAGCGTTCCCGATGCTGTCGCGGAGTTAAGCCGCAAGGGGTTCGGTTGTATGGGCATTGTGTCGTCTCAGGGTGCGCTGATTGGTATCATCACGGATGGTGATCTACGTCGTCATCTTTCAGCCGATTTGCCGAGCAAATCTGTTGATGAGATCATGACGAAAAGCCCGGTGACCATTGCTGCCGATGTGTTGGCAGCAGATGTTCTGCGCCAAATGACAAGCGGGTCGAAAAAGCTGACACAGATCTTCGTCACTGATGCGGACAACAAACCCGTTGGCTTCATTCACATGCACGACTTGTTGAAGATTGGTGTCTCCTAGGCGCTGGGCCGCCTATTTGAATTCCACGCGCTCCTGCGAGAAGAAGAACAAAGACTCGGTGTCGGCATCAATCGATTGTGCATCCGTTGAAAGAAGCGTTCGCATGGCTTTCTTGCGGTTATCGAGGCCGTATAGAAAGTCACGCTCAATAAGATCCTTCGTGCCGGCCGCGTCGACCTGGTTCTTGATCTGCGAGAAAATTTCGACGGAGCCCGCGAGCGAAATCGCTTCATAGGCAATCTTGCTGGCAATCTTCTGATCAATATTCTGATAAGCGAGCTGGTCGAACATCGTCTCTTTGCTCTTGCAGATATAGTCGACCTCTTCACGATAGTCCGGATGGCGGAGATAATAGTTCTTGAAGGACATCATCTCCTGATCGATCAGCTGGATGGATTCTTCGCTGAGACCGTCTTCGACAATGATGATGTCGATGTCGGATCCGTTCACCATTTCCCCGATTGCAGCGACCTCGCGTGGTTCGCGGTGGGCAAGGAAATAGGCAATGTCACCGGCCAGAAAAGCGCAGAGCAGGTGATGTTCCTCGCGGGGAATCTTGCGCATGATCTGACGCAGAATGTTTCGCGCAATCTGAGTTTTCTCCATGCTGACCACGCGGTGGTGATTGGACAACAGAACCTGTCGATCGATGACTTGCTCGCGTTGCCCTGGCAGGGAGAACAGTGTGAAGGACAGGAAGTCGCGCAGGATTGACGGGCTCAGCCGGATCGAATCTTCCCGCGTGATATCGTAGCGAAGATAGTAGCGTGAAAAGTGCGAGATCATGATCTCGTCACAGGTGAAGCAGGCTTGCCAGAGCTGCAGATAATTCTTGTCCGGATGATGCTCGACGAGTTCTTTACCCAGCATGGGGCCATTTTCCCGAATGCTGGCAATTACGGCGGCGTGCAATGCTTCCAGATATGTCATGGTGCCTTAACCTGAAGGTGAGTCTTTATCGCTGTTAAACATGATTCAGCTAAGATCGGCCTAAGCAAGCCGATGGAATATGTAAGACCGTAGCTGGACCGGTCGTAGAAGCATCGCGTAGAGGGCAGGGGAAGAGGGGAGTATCTTGCTGGAAGAACCGTTTTTTTCCGTCATCATCGTCAATTACAATGCCGGCGCGTATTTGCAGCAGTGCGTAAACTCGCTTGTCGGGCAGACCTTCACGCGCTTTGAAACCTGGATCGTGGATAATGATTCTCATGATGGATCGATGGAAACACTCGATCTGTCAGAACTGATTTCATCTCAGGTTATCATGATGAGGCGCAATTCCGGATTTGCAGAAGGCAACAATGTTGCTGCGCGACGCGCGAACGGCAAATGGATTGTGCTCTTGAATGCAGATGCCGTGGCAGAGCCAGACTGGCTTCAGGTGCTCCACGATGCCATTGCGAAATATCCGGAGACAGCGATGTTCGCTTCAACGCAGCTGCGTATGGAAGAGAAAGGGCTGCTTGATGGTGTTGGCGACGGGTATTCGGCTTATGGATTTCCGTGGCGTGGCGGCTATCTTAAGCCGGTTTCAAGCAAGCCGGACTTTGTCGGCGAGTGTTTTGGCCCCTGCGGTGCTGGCGCCATCTACCGCAAGGATGTCTTCCTGAAGCATGATGGCTTTGATGAGCGCTATTTTTGTTATGTCGAAGATGTCGATCTTTCTTTCCGACTGCGTTTGGATGGAGAGCACTGTCTGTTCCTTCCAGATGCGATCATACATCACAAAGGCGGCGGACTGGCTGGAGAAGAGAGCGAGTTTTCCGTTTTTCACGGGTCACGAAACCGGGTCTGGACATATGTCGGAAACATGCCGGCTGCGCTCTTGGCGCTGACCTTACCGGCACATCTTGGTCTGACAGCCTTTCTGATCCTAAAACATTTTGGCAAACCGTATAGTCGATACGTCTGGAGAGGTACCAAGGCGGGCTGGGCAGACGCTTTGTCATTTCGACGCGAGCGAAAAGCTCTGCGTAAGAATCGTAAAATCAGTATCGCCACACTTTGCCGCGCTCTGACCTGGAACATCTTCAAGGTGTCTGCACATGGCTCGGCGGTACAAAAAAGGCGCTGACCGGGGCAGCGCCTTTGATCGTTGTCTCATTGAACGAGCGATCAGCCTTTGGCTTTCGCAGCGTCGGCGAGAAAGGCTTCGAGCCCTTTATCCGTAAGTGGGTGATTGACCAGCGCCTTCAGGACGTTTGGCGGCACGGTTGCAACATCAGCGCCTGCCAGGGCTGAATCCTTCACGTGGTTCGGGCCGCGAATTGATGCCGCCAGAATTTGCGTGTTGAGGTCGTCATAGTTGTCGTAGATCAGACGAATGTCGCGGATCAGTTCCATCCCGTCGAGCGCGAGGTCATCCAGTCGTCCGATGAAGGGAGAGATGAACGTTGCGCCAGCCTTCGCTGCGAGCAGGGCCTGATTGGCACTAAAGCAAAGTGTGACATTGACCATCGTGCCTTCGGACGACAGGACTTTACAGGCGCGCAGGCCGTCCCAGGTGAGCGGTACTTTGACGGCAACGTTCGGCGCAATCTTTGCAAGTTCCTTGCCTTCGCTCAGCATGCCTTTGAAATCGGTTGCCAGAACTTCTGCAGAAACCGGGCCCGTTACGAAAGAGCAAATCTCTTCGATAACGTTTTCATTCTTTCGGCCGGATTTGGCGATAAGCGAAGGGTTTGTTGTAACCCCGTCAAGAAGACCCAGTTCGTCGAGTTCGCGAATGGCCGCGACATCGGCGGTGTCGACAAAAAACTGCATGATGTTACCCGCTATTGAAGTTGAATGTGTTCTCGGGTCCGCTCTACGTCATTTGCGGAAAAAGTCCACAAGCTGAGCGGTAATCGGGTCATCAGTTTCGGATTCACCAGCGAGCGCTTTCTTGATTTTGGCTGCCTGAACCTTGCCGCGTTCGACGCCCCACTGGTCAAAACTGTTTACCCCCCAGAGGCGGCCAGCCAGAAATGTGCGGTGCTCGTAGAGTGCGATCAGAGCGCCAAGCGCATGCGCATTGAACGCCTTACATGCCAGGATCAATGATGGCTTGCCACCTGGCATGACCTTCTGCTTTCGGATGATCGGATCGAGGTCTGGCTCTTCCGCGGCAATTTCCTCTTCGCTTCGACCATTCGCAAGCACTTCGGCCTGAGCAAGTGCGTGAGCGATGAGCGCGCGGGTTCCATTGGGTTCCCGGTCCGGATTTAGTGCAACGATGAATTCCACCGCAACATTGCATGTCCCTTGGTGCAGCCATTGGTGGTAGGAGTGCTGCCCGATCGTGCCTTCGCCGCCCCACAGGCCTGAGATGGATTTTGCGGGGATGGACGAGCCATCGGGTTGAACGCTCTTCCCATTCGATTCCAGTTCCAATTGCTGCAGATATGTCGGCAGCATGCGTAAGGCGTTCGAATAAGCCAGAACAATGCCGGATTCGACGTTTCGAATGGTCATATTCCAATAATCGATCAGGGCGAGTTTCAGTGCGAGATTGTCTGTCAGGGCAGCGGTTTGGACGTGCTCATCCATTTCTCGCGCACCCGCCAGAAATTCTTCAAACCAGCTTTTCCCGAAGGCAATCATGCAGGCGAGGCTACCGTTTGACCAAAGCGAAAAACGCCCTCCGACACTGATCGGCATATCGAACAGGCGGTCGCTGTCGCGCCCCAGCCAGGCTTTTGCCTTATCTGGAGAAGCCGTCACAAGAGCAAAATGTTCGGGCCATTCACGTCCGACATGCTCACTCATCCAGTCACGAACGCGTTCCAGATTGTAGATGGTCTCTTCTGATGAGAAGGATTTTGAAACGCCCACAACCAGCGTGGTGTGAGGATCTAACCCACTAAGCGCACGATCAAGGTCGAGAGGATCGACATTGGCCGCGAACCTTACATCAATCTCATTTGGGTAATCGTCCTTGCAGGCATCGTGCAACAGGCGCGGCCCAAAGTCCGATCCACCAATGCCAAGGTGTAGGACGGTTTTGAACTTACCGTCCGAACGCACTTTTTCGGCATATTCAAGTGCCGGGTCCAGCGTGACACGAAGCGCTTCGACATCGGGATTGTCTGACGGGTTTGCGCGTAGAGCCCAGTGCGTGGCGGGCCGATCTTCGGACGCATTTACGTGCTCACCAGCAAAAAGCGCGGAAATCGCGCCTTCGATGTTCTGGCTTTTCGCGAAACTCAGAAGTGCCTGTTCTGCTTCAGAATCGAGAAATTGACGCGACGCATTCAATGTCCACGGGCCTGCGCTGTAGATTGAGTCACTTCTCTGTTCTGCAAGAGCTTTCAGTGAAGATGCGTTCAGGCGCTTGGCCTGAGCGTTGATTTCAAGTTCGGTCATTTAATCACTCCCGCCCGGTTTATTACGCTGTACGATGCAACGAGGTTTAAAGACATCAGATGTGTCCAACCTTTCATCCCATCAGGCACGACGCTTTCATTGAGTAAGAGGTTCTAAGCCTACTCGCAACTGAACATTCGCAACTTCTATTTCTGGCGAAACTAATGAGTTTTTATGTTTTCGTATCGTGCCTCTCTGTGAAATGGATAGAGTGGTGCGAGATTTGCGTACACGATTTGCGGCTAAGCATATCTTGGATGCGAGAGAACCATGAATGTGGGCGTCTCTGCTTTAACGGCCTAAATTCAAAAAAACGTTTGTAATCGAAGTCGGATTTCGGTCTCATTAGCTGGGATGAGAAGGGGGATCACAGCGAATGTCATTATTTCACTTTACATTAACCGTGTACTCCTGCACGGCAAAACTATTATTTTGAGTTGAGTAGAGTCATTTGATCTTGATTAAACGCGCTGTGTATGAGGCGTTGCTTACTCTAGCACGCTGGCGTCACCAGTCTTTGAGCCGGGGACGAGAAAAAAAGTATTGGCCTGAAGGATTTGTTGTTTCCGGCTTTTTTCGAGATGAATTCGGTTTGGCACGGTCAGCTGAACTAACCGCCACGAAACTCGAAATGCTAGGCTTCAAAGTTATTCGGCACAATATTCGGAACGTGATGAATACGCGTCCCTATTTTGCAAAATCTATAGACGCGCCTGAGGATTATGGATGGATTATTCATGCGAACCCGCCGGAAGTGTTGGCATTTCTGCTCTCTGTTGATCCGAGAAAAACGCCACGCGGAATGTGGTTAAGCTACTGGGCTTGGGAGCTGGACGTTTTTCCGAAGGGCTGGAGCTCAATGTCTGATATGTTTGATGATGTGCTCGTGCCAAGTAAGTTCGTGCAGGACTCTCTTGCAACAAAAGGTGTGCAGACAAGCTTACTAACGCATCCTGTTTCGCTCGGTCGTACCGTTAGAAGAGTGGATGAGCGCGATGTAAAAAAGGCAAGAACATTTTTTATTCAGATGGATGGAAACTCGAGTTTTTCTCGTAAAAACATTCTTACAGCACTGGAGGCGTTTCGGATTGCTTTTAGGGATAGCAGTGAATTCGAATTGATTCTTAAAACCAGAAACCTGAAAGAATGCCATGAAGTGAAAATTCGAGAGCAGTTGGCTGGAATGAGTAACGTTCGATGGCTAAATTGGACGCTTGGCGAATCTAACTATCAGGAACTTTGGAATAAGGTCGACTGCGTCGTGTCCACACACAGATCCGAAGGGTTCGGACTGGGGCTGGCTGAATCTGCCTGGCTAAATCGACCGATTATTGGAACTGGTTGGTCTGGAAACATGGACTATATGTGCGACGCCGGACAAGGAAGCCTGCCTCACAAATTGATACCCGTGAAATCAACAGACGATGTATACGGGAAATACGCGAGCTCTGGAGCGGAGTGGGCTGACGTGGAGGTGGAGGATGTGGTTTCAGCAATGATGAATGTGGCTGATAATGGCTATGGTGGGCAACCTGAAGCTATTCGTCAGAGGCTCAGTCAACTGGAAACAGCTTGGGACGAACATATGCAGCCTGGAAGTATATTTCGCGGTAATTACAGAATATAAGTTTGCTCGAGTCCGGAAGCGGTAAACGTCAGCGGGAGATGGAGCAATTCGCATTCTTGCGGCATCAGTGGATTACCTGCCTCATCTTGGGGGCGTGTCTCTGATGACACATCATCTTTGTAACGCATTACAATGTGCTGGCGCTGAAGTGACATTAGTCGCGCCATGCGCAGGCGACGACTTGGAAAAGTGGCCTCGCCACTACCAGCTCATTTCGGATGTCGGTTTTCAGGGGGGTATATTTGAGGGGCGGGAGTTCAGGGAGCGTGAGGCCCCTCGGATATCCAGCATGTTTCAAACCTTGGGTGATGAGACCAATTATGATCGCTTTTTGGCATTTCATATCCATGGCTACGGACAGGTTTTGTCACATTTATCACTGGAAACAAAGACACCGCTTTCTCTGGTGATTCACGGGTCTGAACTTAAACATCACCTAACCTGCCGGGCGCTATGGAGCTTTTTACAAAAGCAAGTATCCCGTGAGTTGCCGTCGATTGAATGGGAAACGATGAGAACACTGCACAGGGCTGACGAAGTTCTGGTGAATTCACCGTTTACCAAAAGTCTCGTGCATAAGACCGGGCGTTCGGGTGAGAGTATTCATGTGATCGGCTGCGGTTTGCCGGAGAATGAGATTTCTGTGCCTCGTAAAAACTCAGCTGAATCAATACGATTTGAGCTGGGCATTCCTACGGAAGCGCTACTGATCGGCTCGGTAGGTCGACTAGTGCTTTCGAAAAACTTCCGTTCTCTTGTCGAGATCTTAGAAGAAGTTCCGAACGGCTTTTTGCTCTTAATTGGCGACGGCCCCGAACGAAAAAACTTAAAGTCGCTTGCAGAGTCGCACGGCGTAATAAAGCGCGTGCGATTTGTAGGACAAGCGAGCGAAAGCAAAAAAAGGGAACTTTTGAATGCTCTAGACGTGTTCTGTTTGTTATCATTGCCAATGAAAAATGGTGATGTAGAGGGGTTCGGCATTGCGGCTTTGGAAGCGATGGCATGTAATATTCCCGTCATTGCGGCTCAAACGGGGGGGCTACCATTCGCTCTCCAATACGGAGAATCCGGACAATTGATTGATCCAATCAACAAGACTGAACTTTTAGATGCATTGAAATCAGTGGAACGCGGGGATGATCAGATCAAAAAGCAGGTTAAACACGCACAACAAACGCTGCACGAACGGTTCAATTGGCAAATCATTTCAAGGCGGTTGCTGAAGCGGTGGAGCTTAGAAAACCTGCGAGTCCGCTAACTAAACAGAACTAAGTGTAAGCATGTCGAACTTTAAACTATCCCGGCTATATTTAGATAAACTTACAAGTGTATCATCGTTTTTTCCTCCTTTGTTGAAACGTTGATACAAACTCTCTTCAAAGTCGGTGCCGTCAAAAGTACCTGTCGAATAATCCGAATTGATGATAAAGGTTGACGTGCCAACAGCCGCAGAATGCCATTTGAACCACAAATCATCAGCCGTTGGTGCTACCTTTAGAGCCGTATTCACGTCTATAATCCGAGGATGGAGGAGGGTCGTATCGTATAGAACTCCATCTTTTCCAGTCGGAACAATATAGATATCCGGATTCTGACGGATACCGCTTGTCATCCATCGCCGGTATGGCATGAACGATTTACCGCTAGTTTGAATGGCGTGTCCGCGATAGCAGATGATGCACCGATGAATTTTATATTGCTCGACTAATCCGGAAAGCCAATGGGATGGATAAATAGTATCATCATCAGCTGTCACGAAAACTCTGTGTTGCTGCTGATGTTCCATCAGATAGGGTATAGCCTTTCGGTATGGCCCCCAATTCGGCACAAATCTAACCTGAAATCTTTTATCGGCACGAATGAGCCTTTGAAGGCTTTCGGGTAGCGACTTCGAGACACCTTTATCAAGCAAGAACGGCTCGTCGGAAAGATATAGATAAACGTTGAAGCTTGGATAGTCTTGCGACAAAATTGTTGAAATTGTTTTGTGAACTTCCGCAATCCGTGAGGAAATTGATGTAAGGCAAACGTCAACGTGAAGTGAATGGTCCATCTGTCGTTATCGCTTTTCAGTCAGATTAGTTTGTTTTAGCACGCAATCCGAAAGGTATTGCAAGATCGTGGAGCGGTGTCGGTATATCTTGAGTATAATCCCAAGAGCGCCGACTTAGATTTACACGAAGCTCTTGTAAATGCTCACGCTTTTGGCGGTTGATAGTGTGAGATAACGTTGAGGGTGTTGAATTGCAAAAGATTAGTGGCTCGGAGATTTGATAAAAAGCTGCGGGTCCGTAGACCCCCTTTAAGCGTTCACGAAACTCTACATCTCCTCGAGAGCGGGACGGGATAAAGCCACCAATCTCGTCAAAAACTGTCCTGCGAAAGACTGAAGACATCGTGCCATCGCCAAGCAATGAAAACCCATGTTCCATTTGCGGCAAAGCATTGGCATCAAACCGAATATGATTGCTTGCACAGCCCTGAAGGAATTTATACTGATCGAACAAGCTTAACTGTTTTTCGAGCCGCTGAGGATGTGAATAATCGTCACCATCTTGAATTGCTATAAACTTGCCTTTCGCTCGATCAATCGCAAAGTTTCGACCTACATAGGGTCCACAGTTGGATGGAAATGCGAAATATCTGATTCTGGCGTCGATACTTGCTAAATCTGCAATTTTCGACCCAATTCCAGGTTCGGACAAATCGTCAATTAAAAATAATTCTATATCTTCGACTGTCTGATTCAGAACGGACTGGATAGCCAAATCTAGTAAGTCTAAATCAGGATCAAAGACGGTCATCACTACTGATACAAGTGGGGATCCAGACGGGGTGTCTAGGCGGGTACCTGTTGCCTGTGATGAAAAATGTCGAAACAACTCAACATTGTTCTCTCCTTTGAAAGATAACGACGATAATCCAAGATTTTTGGCATTCTTAGCATAATAAGAATTGAGCTCATCCAGGTTTCCTATTGCTGCATTTGCAATGACCTGAAGTTCGGGATCGTCAATCTCCGGCAGCAGATACGTTATAACGTTTTTGTCACGAAGGATGCAGGCCATTCTCATGACGTTCGGAGCCGATGAATAGATATTGTACCGCCAATCAACAGCTGTGATATTAAGCTGAGATACTTCAAATGTATATGGACGTAACCATTCAATCAGATCTCTAAGGGGTGTTCCGCTTTCTGAGTAGCCCCTAAGTAGTCGTAGTAATTGCTCTCGGTCACCGCAGGCTACAGCTTCAATAACTTTGGATTTCGGTGAAACCGCTTTAGCTAGAGCTTCCAAGTCAACGCCACTGTTCGGAAAGACGAGTTCTGTATAATTTCCCAACAGTGCGCGGCCAAGGAGCATATGAGTATTCTCATTCTTCTTCAAAAAATCCGGCGCCATTTCATCTATAAGCAGTGCTGTTAGTTTTACTACTTCTGGAGACGCAAAACGCGTAAAGACGTCCAAAAGACGGATACAACGCCTTGTATTTAAGCGACCTTCGAATGCTCTAACAATCGACGCCGAACAGACTGAATAAAAATCCTCCTGCGTAAGTCCCGAGGCAAAAAGCGTATAAAGTGATGTGATCTTTCTCGGTTCTTTGCTGACAATCTGCCAAGCATGAACTTTCGCTATATTACTAATGACTTGCTGAAGAGCGGCGGCTTGAACTAAGTTGATCAAATTAGAGAAGGCAGTGAGGGACAATACGGTCAATACTTCGGGGCTTCTGAAACAAGAAACCACAAACTCGCAAACTTGTTCACCGTGTCCGTAATTCATGAGTTCGCTAAATTTATCAATCTGCTCGTCCTTAAGAACAGCTTCGATTTTCTCTTTTAAGTCGTTACCGTCTGCCGAAGTGGCATCTACCAATTGGTTCAATAGCACCAAACGTGCTTTGTCGGCAGATCGGTGAGCAAGCGAAGTAGCAAGTAAGCCTGCTACCCGATCGCTGTTTCGTAGTTCACGGATAGAGTTGTTGCGTGCGGAGTGAATTCTCTGGAGTGAGTATGGCTCAACGATTATTCGATCAATTAAAGGCAACCCGTCTCCAATGAGAATGTCAGCAGGGTTGCTCCATGTGATCTGGCCATTCTTCGAAATGAGTAATGTATCTGAAACCGGAATCTCGCTCTGCGCTTGAAGCGCTTCTAACACTATATGCAACGGAGCTATCGAGCAACTCAAAGGGCTAGCAAAGCTATCTCTAATAGAAGTAGATGAGCGAAGCTCTAGTTTAGCATCAGTGTTAAATTCCAACCGCCTAAGTGAAAGGGGCTGCATGCCGCCAAATCGTAGGAACTGGAGTGTAAGTGCCTCAGCGTAGTCGGGAGCGTATTGGAAATCATCCGTTAAAAGTAGGACGGGAGTACCGGCATCGAGTTGATGCCTGTTGATCATTTTCAATACATCTTCGCACGAGTTCCCATTCTCTATATCTAAATAGACAAAATTAAGAACAGGCAATGTCCCCAGAGTGCAGTAATGAGTTGACCTTACTTGCGGATGGTCCGTTTCCTTGTTGGTTCGGAGGTCGATATTCAGAACAGTTATTGCCCCTAGTGCTTCTTGTGGTGCTTCTTGTGGTGCTTCTTGCTCTTGGTACTTCTGCTCTCTCGATTGAGTGCGAACAAGCAAAGTAGTGGAGTCTAATTCATTAAGATAATCGTTTTGTGTAGATGTAAGTGAATCACGTAAGTGAATATATTCAAAATCATCTTTGGACTTTTTAGTTGCGACGGCGATAGGGTCTGTTGCTGGCCCGGAGATTTCAATAGTTTCAAAATCAAACCCACGGATTTCATAAATTTCATTCTCCGCTCTAAATTGAACGGCCGGATTCCAGTCACAAAGAACATCTACAATATCGAGCTCGAGAGGCGAAAATTGTAACTCATCGCCCTGGACTTCATTCAATAAAATTTTCAATTCCCCCGGTTCTTCGGGAAGTTGCTCAAGCTCTTCAGGGGTATCGTAACGATGATGTATTACTTCTCGATCTAACGAAATAAGGGACTGATCAATCGATTTTTCCTTATTTCGACTAAGAATGCATAGTCGCCCCTTTTCCGACTGATCAATTAGCGTGATAGGTTTTTGAATATTCTCATTTGTTTCCTCAATTAACGATGTCACTGCCGTAGTAATTGGAAAATCAGATGATGAGCGTACTGAAAGCAACGCGTTCTTAAATGTATCTGGAAGAAGAAAGAAAGAAACGATTTCGCTAGAAAGTGCTGTTATGGCAGGTTCAGAGCCGTAGTCTTTCTCGGAAAATTGTTCACTGAACAAGTATTCTAGGTGTTTGCCTATAGCAGTATGAGCTGGATCGCGTAATTTGTACAATGTATGAAAATTCACGCCCAGCAGAATTGCGGATAAAAACTGACGTTCTAGAAGAGAGCGAAGCCCTGCTTTGACAGCTCGGCTGCTTGCTAAATATGCCCGGACGAAATCACCTGAGGCAACGTAACGATCGACTTTTTCTCGAATATCCAATGACTGAAAATACAGTCGTATATTCTCATGATCTGGAGTTTCTTCCGCTAAGAATGTCGGGGAATTAATGTGAAGCGTATAGAGAAATAACTCGAATGCATCGAGCCAGCTTAATGTCTCGTCGTGATTTGACGGTACGCTTTTTATATACTCTTGCTGAAGTAAAGTTTGCACTGCAAGATTGATAAACGATGCTTCAAAAGTGATTGAAGAAGCCTGCTTCTTTTCGAACTCTCGTGTCAGATACCGAGCGAGCGCTTTCTCTGAAAACTCTGGCGCTGTAATGCAACGCTTCGCGACCTCGAAATTTGACTGAGACAGCCGCTCTTCGATGATATTTTCAGGTGGGATACGTCCGAGAAGCAGTGCGAAGACGTCACGAATGAAGTCTCGAGATGTTTTGGATTCTGGTGAGCTTCGATCAGTTTGAAGCAATTGTTCTGTTGTCATTTTTACCACCCCCACCGGTATTCATACGCATCTTTTCGTAAAATACGGTGCCATATTTTGCAACGGATGAATCGAGATTTAGTTGAACAAACATTCCTAAATCATCGTTTCCAAGGAAGTTACTTGAATGGTGTAAGAAAGAGTAAAAAAGCGCTCTTGCAGGCTCTATGATGACTGCTCGTTGTCGTTTATCAGATGATCAAATGCAAGTTTGAAGTAACGCTCAGTAATCTCTTCTGCGTTGTATCGCGCGGAAACAAAACTGTGTGCCCGTTTTTCCATCTTGAGGCGTTTGCAGCCGTCTTTTAGAAGTTCATCCGCATAATCCAGAAACGCAGTATAGTCACCTGGAGGTGCGAGGTAGCCTGTAATACCGTGCGTAATACTCTCGTTTAGGCCGCCAACGCCGAAGGCAACGATCGCACGGCGAGCAAGGCCAGCTTCGAGGGGCACTCGACCAAATGGTTCAGGCCATACAGTCGGTGCTAGAACGAGTGTGGCACGCCTTATCTCTTCAAAAATAGATTCACGAGACCGGAAACCAATCGGTTTTATCTGTCTAGAGAGTCCGTGTTCGTCAGCGAACTTACGAATTTGTCTCTCAATGCGATCCCCTTTACCGCAGAGGATAAGGCGAACGTCCGGGCGTTGTTTTAGCCAAGTCTTAGCAGCCTTTATGAAAGCGAGCTGACCTTTGTTCTCGTTTAGCATTCCGATTATAATCAAGTTCTTTGTCGGCTTCTGCCCCGTGCATTCTATTAAGTTATCAATCTGAAGAGCATCGCCGTATGTGTTCGGTATTCGCTCTAATT
The DNA here is from genome assembly GCF_042659465.1 of Ponticaulis profundi. Lineage (NCBI taxonomy): Bacteria > Pseudomonadati > Pseudomonadota > Alphaproteobacteria > Hyphomonadales > Hyphomonadaceae > Ponticaulis > Ponticaulis profundi. The sequence goes on from NZ_JBHSSW010000066.1 coordinate 132,620, forward strand.
GCTGATTTGTTCCAAGTAGTGGAGAGATGTGTCGCTCTAGCTCGAAGCTTGTCACAACTACCTTGTTGTAGCTCTTTAAGCTTGCTCGACGTTTGTTGCGTGTATATTGGAGATTTGCTTTTCGAGCGTTAATAGCGTTAGGTGCGTCTTCGCGTGCGCATTGAAAATCGCATGTCGTACAGATCTTGCCAGCCACAATTCGACTTTGAGTCGGGCGCTCACAATGGAAGCGGTTATCTCGTACAACGGCGACAGAATCACGAAACGAAAACTCACTCTGCAAAACAGCGCCGAGCAAAATAGACCGGGTATTGTCTGCGAATAACAAATCATGGGCTTTCATATGAGAAGCGAGGGAGCGAATCGTGCGTACCCTTGAATCTCTAAAGTCGATGAATTCGTCTGTAATGATGCCACCTGAAGGATTGTCGAGGGTATGATTTAGAACAGCTTTGATTCGCGCGGAATTTGGCGCAGTGAATGCTTCTTTCTTTCGGATCAGGCGTTCGTACCAGTTTGCACCTAAAAGAAAGCTGCTTCGTTTTTGTTGAAAATCTGACTTGGAGCGGGTGACAGTAAGGTAGGGCCAAGGCGCAGGTTCAGGTAAGTGAACGACGTTGATACCCAGAATGTCGGTGATTAATGGCTCTCCGACCTGTCCAGCGAATGTGCAGACCAGAATCTTTCTTCGTATACTGGCTGGAAATTTCGCCAGAACGGCGTGAAGGCTCACTTCAGCGCCACCGGTGTTGTAAGGTGGATAAGCGTCTGAAAGCACCAGGATACTACGGTCTTTAATTTTAGCCGCGATATCTTCAGAAATTTCTATCAATTCAGCCATCATTTTGTTGTCATTATTTCGTGCATGACTTCAGTGACTTTCTTCCAAGTATACCTTTGGGCAATCACTTCTCGGGCATGATTCACTTGGTAATTCACGCGATCTAGGTCTGAAAAGAAATCTGAAAGCATGGATGCATCCTGCTTCAGAGCATCATTTTCAAGTGATGAAAGGCCGATGAGCGCTCCTTTATATCGAATGGCGAAATCATGCATGCCCTCAGTTCCGGGCGTTAAAACGACACATCCGGCAGCAGCATATTCCAGCATGACGATTCCAAATCCCTCATAGCCGCCTGTGGTTTGATCGAAGGTTGATGACAGGATGCCAACATCTGCAGCTCGCAAATAATTCCATTTTTCTTCTTCACTGATAGCGCCAACAAAAATTATCCGATCAGCTACAGCTAGCTCAGCCGCAAGCTGTTTCAGCTCATTCGTTTTGGGTCCATCCCCAATCACAACTAACTGAGCATCTGGAATTTCGCTCATCAAGTGAATTCCAGCTTCGGTTCGTTTGTGTGGGACATGGCGTCCGACGCTGACAAACGTCAAGCGTTCAGCAAGGCCGGTGCGTTCTCGAAAAAAAGTTTTCCTGATGGGGGCATAATTGGGATTTTGTTCGGTCTCTTTTTTGAGGACAGTTTCTTCAATGCCGCAACCGGATACGTAAATTGGCTTACTTGGGGCTAGTCGATTGACGAGAGACTTAGAAAAATGACTGTTGGTGAACAAGATATCTGCAGAACGCGTCGCAGAAAGGAGTTTCGAGGCTAACGAGTTGGGGGCGAAATCTGTGTCGGAAGAATCCAGTTCCTTTTTTGTGAATACGGCCGGCACCTGACTCGTCACTTCGGTGCCGTGCAGATATAGGCTGGATCGAATATTGCGCTTTCGTGCTGCGCGAATAGCGCCAATCGCATAGTAAAAGGGGTGGAACAGCATGACCTCGTTGACAGTATAACCGTCTATGATTCGAGAAAAGAAATCCTCAATTCTAGCTTCCTCAGCGGCGCTGCGGGTGCCGTCGCGCAATCGTATATCTGAGTTGAAGTCTTCTATTAGGTCGAAGTAGATCTGTTGGTTGAAATAAGTTCCTGACGGTCCGACAAATACAGCTTTAGAAGCATACGCGTCTGTAAATGTATTGGCGATATTGGTAGCGAGATTTGCCACGCCTCCAACCCTTGGAGGGGCATCAACACTGGCAAACAGGTAGCTTCTTTGCTCGATACTCACGACTCTCTGCTCCCTTGCAAATTCTCCACTGATGAGTGCTATCAAAATACTGGCGGAAGTGACAGAGGTCAGTCAGCCCGTCTTAGTCGAATTCGAAGCCGAATTTTTTAATGTCTTCAGCATACACCTTGCTGACATGTTCACGCATTGTTTCGGAATAATATTCACGATAACTGATGCAGAGTTCAGGGGGGCGAGGTATGAAAATTTCCGGAGGTGCCCCTAATTCAGTTAAAATTTCCCTTAAGACATTCGAAAAACAACGGGAATTGGCGATTAAAGTAACCCCGCTTGTTTCAGATAAAACCATCGGATGCTGTTCTCGTATCCGTACTGTTTGGCCTTCTGCAAAAACGTAGTCTTCAAAAGTGTAAAGAAGACATCGCTCGTGATCAGGGTGCCGAGGATTGGATTTTACGAAATTATACCGAACTAATAGAAGTTCGAAGGTATTGCGGACAAAAGCGACCAAAAAATAATCAAAAATTGCGCTTCCTATCACACGATGTAGATCTGTAATGCTCGCGTGTACGGGTATTGGGAGGGAAGCGGCATCGTTCCGCCGTTGTTTAAAGTCCGGGAAAACCGAATACATTGAATTCAGGGCCTGCGAGGCACCGGAAAATGGCACGTCTATGAGGCCAAAGCATAGGTCTTTGTTCAAATATGTTGCCATCAGTCAGCTATCAAGCGCGAGAGGAGGGGAAGTGGAAGAGCTTTTTAGCATTCCGCGTGAAATGATCGCCATAGCTTGAGACTTCGCAGAGTGATCGAAATACTCAGCATTATTGTGCAACCAGCTGATCGCAGAATTTCGGTATCCGCTCGCGAGAAATAGCCTGACGAATGCTAGAACGTTTTTGTTTGGGATAGAGCGGGTGAGTCGTTTCTCAATTATGACTTGGCAAACGCTCCGCATCATACCTTTTTTTAGCAAAGTCTGATGAAGAAATACACGCTGCTTATTTGCGGGCTCTGCATTGGTCAAAAAGAAAAGGGTGCAATCTGCAGCGAGAAGATGGTCAGAGACGTTCGGAAGTTGTTTGAGTAGCCGGCCGCATAACTTGTTCATTGTTTTGTGAGGAAAGCGAAAATTCAGAAACACTGAAATCAATATGTTCGAATTTAACTGGATAGCAGCGGTTAACACGTTGGCCGCGATTCTCTCTGAATTCGGAAAGAGGAAAAAAAAGTTTACGCTGTGACGGAAAATGGCACCTGTTTCCCCAACCGCCAATAGAGCTCGCAATAGCGCAACAGCAACATTGTGGTCTGAGTTTGAGCGCCTGAACTCATAGTTAGTCGGAACCAACTCTAATATCGTTTGCCATTCCATGTGTCGTTTTGCTTCCAAAATGGCATCTATATTTAACGGTTTTCGAGGCGGTTCCAAATTATTTAGAACATCCGCTGTATTTGGAAAATTTTGGAGTGGAAAACTATTTATAATTTCTTGCTTGTTGGGAAATTTGGTTTCGATTTCCGCTAAGCGATCGACAATTCGATGACGTTGGAGGTTTGGAGGGATACTGTGCTGTAACCTTTTGAACCGCAGATAATCGCGATTGTCAGCGCAAGATGTAGCATAAGTTCCAATAAATTGCTCAAGATTTGGTTGCTGAAAGTAGGCCGTTTCAGCCGACTTCAAGCTTGAAAGTCGATCACTAATCTTACGATAAAGCTTTGCCCGGACCTCTTGCCAGCCTGGATGCAGCCAATCTTCGAAGCTTGAGATCGAATTCAGAACGTCTTCCCTAGAGATATCTTCGGAAAGTAGCAAAAAGGTTTTATAAAAATGTTCGTAGGCGTCAATCGGGCCGAGCGCGTTTGGGGGGAGTAGAAACCGTCGAGCTAGAAGGGAATTCAGCACTTCCTTTTTGCCAATCAGAATGTCGAGATAAATTCCGGCGGACGTAAAATATTCCGTTACCCCGTGATGGTGGGGGACTTCGTAAACGTCTCCCATGTTTGATATCATTTCCTTACGTGACGTGAAGTATGCGTCGATGGGATCATACGTTCCCATATAGATCTGACCGTTAGGGTGGTTGTGGAATTCTTCAGAAAGGGTGGCGACGCTAGCCCATTTGCTATCGATGTTGACTCCATTTCGATCAGCTCGGGAACCTGGGAGGTGCAGGTGGAGTTCTGGACTTGTGGCGATAAAACGCGTGTTAGGGATGATGTTTCCGCAAAGTAGCGACAAGTAAGCACCCATCGAGTGGCCAACAAAGCATGTATTGTATGGCTGAACGAGCTCTTTCAAGCGATAGATTGTGTCTCCGATGTCGCTCGAAAAACCATCTATACCGTTTGTGTACCAAGCGTTGTGGCGGCAGTTCAGGAAAAGTTTATTTCCGTCCAATCTTTCAAATACGCGGGTCTGAGCAAATTTTCCAACAGGAACATCGACATGAGAAAATATCACCCAGAGGTCTTTTGACTGCTGGTCTTCTTCCAGTTTGATCAACTCTGGGGATAGGTCTGCAGCAGCTTTCAGACGCTTAAGGGCAGTTTGCATTGATCTACTCGAACGGACAATGGATGTCCTTCTTATTTCAGAATCGGTTCGAAACAACCCAATATATGATAAAAACTGCTTGCTGGTGACCGATCAACAAGGTTAACGCCGTTCGATGAGACTTTGTCGCGCCAATAGCCCGGCATGCTTCCATTGAACGTAAAGAACTTGCTCATAAAGGTTTCGATAGCAGAAAGAGCTTCAGCTTCCTCGCGAGGATCATTGTGAGATATTTTCAGCCGAACAAATTCTGTTTGGGGCCATAGTCGACTTGATGTGGGGGTGAAATGTTCACCGTTGATCTTAGTGTGATCGACAACAAGGCCATTAGTTCTATCGTGGCCGTAACGATCAGCAAATGCCTCGAGAACTGCGGGAGCGAGGCTCGTCCGGCCTGTAAGCTTTTCGTACTCGTTCAAGAGGTAAGCCCACTCGTAAAAATGGCCTGGTTCGATAGCAAGTCTAACAGGGTCATCTGTTTGTGTTGGGAGCGAGAGGTCATCAAGGAAAAACTCTCGTAACAACCCGGATTTCCAGAACTTCGTATGGAACAGGTCATAGAGTTCTTTGGCCAGTTCGGACATGCGCTCGTGCTCGTGCAGTTCCATCCAGGCAAGCGCAGCTTCGAACAAATGCATATGAGGGTTTGCGCGGCGAAGCCCGTTCGTTGACGATAAATCTTCACGAAAACCTCCGTGCGGGTGGCGCAGGTCGGTTAGGATGAACTCCATAGTATCTTCTGCTGTTTTTAGAAGCGATGGCTCGCCGGTAACTTGGTATGCCCAAGCCAATGCGAACAAAATAAATGCATGATCATAAGTATCAAACTTCGAATCGAAAACTTGGCCTTCAGGTGTCAATTTGTGAGCGAAACGACCGGGTGACTGTTGGCCGTATCGTATCAGAAACTCCAATGGTTCCGCCATCGATTCTTTAGATTGGCGGTGACCTAGCACAAAGCTGTGAGCAAATACATAAGTTTGACGCGCTTGAACCAGAGTTCTCTTGTTGAGATCTTCCAACGGTTTTCCGAAAAAATCTACCGCTTCATATGAGCCGCCATTTATTCGATCAATGCCAGTTTCGCCCCAGAAAGGAAGAGCTGTGTCGAATAACCAGCTTCTGACTTTTTCTTCTACCACTTTACGGTGTGCGCGTGTGCCAACTCCGGAATGGTAAGCTGATGGATGGTTCATCGCACTTAGTTGCGCATGCAGGTTCTTAACTTTCTGAGAGCTTGTTTTCGGGCAAACAAGAATGGCATTTTGAGTGTCTACAACGATGAGATCGTCGACATCTACTGCCGCAATCAGTTTGTTGTGTGATTTGATGAAAGAGTTTCGACTATCCATCGCGATTACGTCGCCAACAAGTGCGTTTCCTTTTTCATCAGTTTCGGCAATTTCATGAGCAGCGGCCCAGCTGCCAACATCGTTCCAGCCAAATTCGGCAGGTAAAACACACGCTTTTTTCGTTTTCTCCATGACCGCGTAATCAACGGACAGAGATGGAATCTTCAGAAAACTTGTCGATTTGAGATTGAGGCGGCTGCAGCGTCCAGGACGCTCACTCAAATCCGCATCACGGAACGCGCTTTCTGCACGTCTGGCAATCTCTGGCGATTGATTTAGGAGCTCGTCCAGAAACACATTTGGACGAAAAGCGAACATGCCTGCGTTCCATAGATAGTCCCCACTTCGAAGATACCCATGTGCAGAGACTTTGTCTGGTTTTTCTACAAATTGAATTACCGGATAGCTTGCGAGCCCCGCTATTGGTTCAGCTGCACGATTTATATATCCGAAACCTGTTTCGGGCGCGTGAGGTGTTATTCCAATTGTGGAAATATATCCACACATCGCTGCCTTAGCGGCGTCTCCGATTGCGGCATGAAATGCAGCGATATTTGATATGTGATGGTCGGAGGGCAATAATAGCAGGATAACGTCGTCAGTAGGGTGAGTTGCTTGAAACTTGGCTCCCCAATGCGCAGCAATAGCTGCTGCCGCAGCTGTATCCCGACCTTTAGGTTCAGTGATCAGCGTGGAAACAACGGCACCTTCGTGCTCCAGCTGGTTTTCGATTTCATCTACATAACTTCGACCACAAATCAAAACAGGAGCAAGACAGTCAGGGCCGGATTGCAGGCGAAGGACCGTGTTTGCAAGTAGCGACTTTTCATTAGTCAGCGACTGCAGTTGTTTGGGAGCATATGTTCGCGATAGTGGCCACAAACGTGTCCCCGATCCGCCACACAAAATGATTGGAAGAATTTTAGTTCCCATCCCACACCTGTCCCGAAAAATTAGTCGGTCTTACAATTAAAAACTGAAAATTGTAAGCGCGATAACTTCGTTAGTTGGTCACACATTATGGCTGAAAAACATTTAAGCCAATCGACCAAAAAACTACGAAATTTCATAGTGTATCGGGCCGTTGAGAAGAGAGTTTTTCATTCTTACGGTAAACGTCAGTTCAAAAGCGCGTCCATGCGTTCTTCGAGCTTTGCTCGGTCGTAGCCTTGAATCAGCTCACCATTGATGAAGAAAGAAGGGGTGGCCTCAGCGCCGTATTGAATGGCTTCTTCCCGAACGGTCTGCAAATACTCCATGGTTTTCGGGTCTTCCATGACCTTGTGAAGTTTGGTCAGGTTCAGGCCCACGCCTTCAGCGATCTCATCAATCTTTTCATCCGTCAGCGCTTCTGGCGAACGCATCAGCGCCTGATGCAATTCCATATACTTTCCCTGTTCGGCTGCCGCGACCGCTGCAAGCGCTGCACGTCGGGATTGTTCAGATAGAATTGGGAATTCCTTGAAGATGATGCGTACATCGCCGCTGTCTGGTTCAGCTTGCTCCATCACCCAGTCTAGCGAACGTTTGCAATATGTGCAGCGATAATCGAAGTATTCAATGATGGTAACGGCAGCGTCTTCCGGGCCATAGGAGAATGCGCGCTCATCGGCTGCCAGATCGGCAGCGATGTCAAGCGTACGGCGTTCTGCAAGCACATCCATTGCTTCCATGATGATCTCAGGATTTTCAAGGATGTACGCACGGACAATCTTCTCAATGTCTTCGCGAGATTGCGCTGTCTCAGGCACGTTGTCTGCAGGTGTGCTCGTGCTCTCCCCACATGCCGTCAGGCTCATCATACCAAGGCAAATGCCAGCAATTGCGCCGTACTTAGACTGCATCTTCACGTATTCCCCATCCTGTATTTCGAGGTGATGTTCGATTAGCGCCGCTCGCCTTCAATATTGGCAGCGCAGATTTTGGATATATCAGACGCCCGGCGGTGCGCCAGGCTTGACGGATCAAGCTCACGTTCTGCACGCACCGAGAAATTCATGGCTCGGCGGCAGTCGCCATAATGGAAAGCCTGTTCTGCCGTCGCAAGCTGAGCTTCGGCGCGCCGTCCCTGTTTTTCGCGCACAATCGATAGCTCATACCAGGCAAACGCGTTTTCAGGCTCTCTGGACGTTGCAACCGTCAGGAGGTCCGCCGCTTCCTTCCAGTTTTCTTCTCCACCTTCCGCGGTTAGCGAGATGGCGAGATTGATCATCAGGAGCGGCTCTTTCGGAGCAAGTTCCAACGCCTTACGGTTCGGTTCGATCGACGCTGCAATATCGCCGCTTTCATAGTATATCTGTCCCAGCAGCTCATGGAAAAACGGGTTCTCCGGCTCATCGGCGATAAGGCTTTCGGTTTGCTCCAGCGCGGTGGATGTAAAGCTGTTGCGAAAGGCGGAGATGGCACGTGCGTAGCGGGCAGGGACAGAGGTATCACTTTCCGGATATCGCGCGGCGACTTGCTGAGGATAAGACAGAAAACCAATCAGCTTGGCCTTCATGATCTGCAGCTTGTAGATTTCTTCCTCAGAATCCGGCTTGTCCATCAGGCCAGTACGCTCGGCGCCCCGGCGTAGAGCTTCGATGCGGTCCGACGCCAAAGGGTGCGTCTGGAAGTAACGATAGCGCTCCGCATTGCTGTAGAGTTGCTCTTCTCGAAAGTTTTCAAAAAACTCTAGCAATCCGGCAGGGGAGCGCCCTGTGGCGGCCATGTAACGAAGGGCAGCCTGATCAGCCGACGCTTCCTGCACACGTGTGTGTGTTGCAAAGTTCAGATAGGCGAATTGCGAGGAGCTTGCGATTAGCGCTGCGCCAGCATCTCCCGCGCCAGCGGCAATGGCCAGAATGCCCAGGCCGATCGACAGGAATGCAGGACGTGAGGCATTCTTGATGTCTTCGATCCGTCGCACGCCGTGCCCGCCTTCAATATGACCCGTTTCGTGGGCAATGACGCCAATCAGCTGACCTGGCGTTTCCGCAGCCATGATCAGGCCGGTGTGAAGGTGGATACGCTGCCCGTTTGCGACAAAGGCGTTCAGAGAGTCATCATTGACGATGTAAATGCCGACGTCTTCGGGGCGCAGGTTTGCGGATTCCAGAATTGGGTAGGTGAAGTCGCGCAAAATACCTTCGATTTCGGCATCGCGGATCAGGCCCTGAGAAAACGCTGGCGTAGCCAAGCTCAGAATGCCCAAAGTCAGTAATGAAAATATGCGAGTTAAAGGGTTCAGCACCACAAACGACTCCAATACGACCGCCCGGCGTCACCTAACCACAAAATCAAATTCGGGGCGAGACATCCACTGCATCGCCCCGAACACATCGACGTTAAATCTTGGAGAGATTAGCCGGCGCTTTTCTTCTGCCACCAGCCGCGTCGGATGGTTTTTGGCTTCTCCGTCTCCGGAAGTTCAATGACCTCTTCTTCGGTAGCATTGGTTTCTGCTGTATCGGTAGCTGCTGCCACATCTTCTGTATCTGTGGAAACAGCGTCAGGGCCTGTCACTTCCTGAGTTGGCTCTGTTGAAACAGCATCTGGTACTTCAGATGCGCCGGCCGCTTCTGTTTCAGGTGGCAACTCGGAAGATTGAGACTCGGCTTCAACCGCTACTGTACTTTCGACTTCAGTGGCGACTGTTTCCGGTTCGCTGACGGTCTCTGGGGCAGTGTTTTCACTGTCATCCGTGTTGCTTTCAGCGACCGCTTCTTTTTCTTCCGAGGCTTCAACAACGATCGCCGTGGCCTCAATCGTTATACCGTCGACGAGTTCGATCACGTTGGAGGCCGCGCCGTCCATGAACGCGCTTCCATCCTCGGTTTTTTGGTCATCAACGAGTTCGATGATGTTTGGCTCATTGTTATCGCGACGTCTGCGTCGGCCGCCACGACGTCCGCGACGGCGGCGCTTGCGGTTGGAGCCTTCTTCCTCGTCATCCGAATTTTCAGACGTCTCGAAAGACATTGGTCCGTCATTATCGTTGTCACTGTCATCCGAATCCTGTGTCGGATCTTCAAGGACTTTCAGATTGTCGGATTTCTTGTCCTTGCGTGATGAGCGGCGTCGGCGACCTGAAGAGCGTCGTTCTTTGACGGGTTCTTCCTCGTCCTCGATCGCTTCGATTTCTTCATCTTCCTCAGGCTCGTCAATTTCAATGACAGGCAATTGTGGAATCGGCTTCGGCTTCGGCGGATCAAGAACCTTGCCGGTTTCATCCTCTACGCGAATTTCGAATTCGCCATTGCGAAGGTCATTGCGCGCAGAGATCTGAACCAGCATCGACGTGCGATTTTCAAGATCTGCGATAGCCTGCCGCTTCTCGTTCAGAAGGAAGAGTACGACATCCGTCGGTGCCTGCGCCTCGACAGAGCCGCTGGTAAGACCAGCACAACGGTTTTCCAGCGCGCGCAGCAATTGCAGTGCCGATGACTCAATCGAGCGGATATGGCCTGTACCATTGCAATGATCACACGGGTCTGAGCTGGAATCGAGCACGCCTGCGCGTCGGCGCTGACGAGATATTTCCATCAGACCAAACATGCTGATCTTGCTGTTCTGAACGCGTGCTCGGTCGAACTTGAGGCAGTCCTTCATTTTGCGTTCGATGGCGCGATTGTTCTTGTTCTCCTCCATATCGATGAAGTCGATAACAATCAGGCCGGCGAGATCGCGCAAACGCATCTGACGGCATGCTTCTTCAGCAGCTTCGAGATTGGTGCGAAGGGCGGTCTGCTCAATATTGCGTTCGCGTGTCGCTTTACCGGAGTTTACGTCGATTGCGACGAGTGCTTCGGTCTGGTGAATGACGATATAACCACCTGACTTCAGGTTCACGACAGGACTGAAGATCGTATCAAGTTGTGGTTCAACGCGATAATCTGCGAAGAGTGGCGCGCCGGTTTTATGTTGCTGGACCCTCTTTGAGTGGCTTGGCATCAGCATTTTTGCCAGGTCCTTGGCCTCGCGATAGGCTGGCTCACCATCGACCAGAACCTGGTCGATGTCCTTGTCATAAAGATCCCGCAGTGCTCGATGAACGAGTCCTGCTTCTTCGTTGATCATGCAAGGTGCGACGGATGATAGCGTGAGCTCTCTGATCTTGCTCCAGAGGCGGATCAGATACTCAAAATCTCGCTTGATCTCTGTTTTGGTACGTTTCGCGCCAGCCGTGCGAACGATCAGTCCCATGCCTTCCGGAACATTGAGTTCGCTAACGATTGTCTTCAATCGCTTGCGGTCCGCAGCATTTGTGATTTTGCGCGAGATGCCGCCGCCACGAGGTGTGTTTGGCATCAGGACACAATAGCGGCCTGCCAGTGAGAGATAGGTTGTCAGAGCTGCGCCTTTATTGCCGCGCTCTTCTTTTACCACCTGTACCAGCATGATCTGGCGACGGCGGATGACTTCCTGGATCTTGTAACGCTTCTGCTGGGATGACTTTGGCGCGGGACGGCCGTCTTCGTCGTCCTCATCAATATCATCTGCAAAATCGTCGTCTGAAGACGAACTTTGTTCCGCCAGCAGAGCTTCGCGATCAGCCTGAGGAAGCTGGTAATAATCCGGGTGAATCTCGCTGAAGGCGAGGAAGCCATGTCGGTTGCCACCAAAATCTACGAAGGCGGCCTGCAAAGATGGCTCTACGCGAGTGATTTTGGCGAGATATATATTTCCTCTGAGTTGTTTCTTTTTGGCGCTTTCGAAATCAAAGTCTTCGACTTGCCCCTTGTTGACCACGGCAACCCGGACTTCCTCCGGGTGAACCGCGTCGATCAACATCATTTTTGTCATTCAAGCTATTCCTGATGCACCGGCTGTTTTTCCGCGCAATCATCCTCGATTGCCCGCGGTCAGCCAGGTGGTGATAATTGTTGTGTGGAGTGGTTTGGAGAACGGACTGAGGCGGTGTCCATGTATGTATGGATTGCGAAGCCATCAGAATAAACGTCCCAAACTCGTCTTTCGAAGCAGCGGCAGCGTACTGTTTATACCTGTCCGCCCCGGTTGAATTCGTATTCATGTGTGGCACGGTGGGCCACAATGTCTCTACACTGCCTAATATTCGTCGAAAAATAAAGAGAAAAGAATAGGGCAACAATTTTTGCTCAGTGTTAATACACGTAAATGCCATGTTAACCCTGATCTGCCTAATTGTGATTCGTTGAGTTGAGGTGATGAGCACAATGAAACTGGCGAAATTCTCGTTTCTGTCTGCGTTTTTGGTCGCATTGATCGGTGTATTGGCGCCGGTTCAAGCACGTGCCGCGTCAGGCGCAGCGATTACGAATATTCAGATTGGCTATGATGGCGCACAAACGACGCGTCTGGTCATCGATGCCAGCAAAGACCTCGATTACTCCCAGTTTGCGCTCGTGAATGGCGGATTGCGTTATGTGATCGACTTTGAACACCTGTCCTGGGACCTGCCAAGCGCAACTGATTCGTCGGGCGAGGGGCAGGGTGTGGGCGGTATTCAACGCTATCGCTATGCGCAGAATTCGAAAACAAAGTCTCGACTTGTGCTCGATCTTGATGAGCCGCTTCTGCTTGAGAGTGCTTTTACGATGTCGCCTAAAGCGGCGTCTGAACCGTACAAACTTGTACTCGATTTTCGAAAAACCGACCTGGAGACGTTCAGCCGACTGCGTCCTGCTCCGATCGGCGTTAGTGCATCAGTGGAACAGCCTGCGACGATGCGGTCTGTCGAAACGGTCGGGGAGGTCATCGAAAAGGCTGATTTCACGCCTGTTGCACCTTCGAAGCCTGTGCCGGCGCTTTCAGATCCGGTGCTTCGAGCAAATCTACCAGTTGTCGTGATTGATGCCGGACATGGAGGCAAAGACCCGGGAGCGATCGGTTCAAAGGGCACGTTCGAGAAAGATGTTGTGCTCAAGGCTGCATTGTCTCTTAGAGATGCTCTGGTCGATTCAGGACAGTATGTCGTCATTCTGACGCGTGAGGGCGATGAATATGTTGATCACGCTGATCGTATCGCGATTGCACGCGAAGCGGATGCCGATCTCTTTATCTCTTTGCATGCGGACTCTGCTGGCAATCATTCTGTCACGGGGGCTTCCGTTTATACGCTGGCGCCGTCAGCTGATGAACGCTTGCGCAACATGCGTGAGCGCGAGGAATGGAACGTACCGCTTGAGGTTGATCTGTCTGAGAAAGATGTTGAGGACATCCTTGTCGATCTGATGACGCGCGAAACGCAGAACTATTCGGCAGAGTTCGCAGAAGTCCTGATTCCTCAAATGGCAAAAGCAGGCCCTGTCGTTCGAAACACGCACCGTCGTGCGAACTTCTACGTTCTTTTGTCTCCGAACGTTCCGGCAGTTCTGCTTGAGCTTGGCTTTCTGACCAATTCCAAAGATGAAACCCGACTGACATCTGGCGATGGCATTGAGAAATCCATGGGCGCGGTTAAATCCGCAATTGATATCTATTTCGAAGAGCAACGCAGGCTCGGCGCGCGATACTAGCCAGTCTTCTAGATGTCATATATCGATGTCGATCGCATTGCGGTCAGTCTTCTTTACGAAGGCCTTCTTCTATGTATCGATCCCAAGCTTCGCCAACGTCGCCAAAAAATGCAACGTTGCCTTTTTTCAAGTATAGGCCAAGATTGCACATATCCCTGGATAGCCTTTGGTGGTGTGTTGCGAGTACTAGCATTCCGGATTTCTCAACCAATTCTTCCATGCGTTTGGCACTCTTTTCCCGGAAGCCAGCATCTCCCGCTCCTAGCCATTCATCCATGAGCAATATGTCGGGATCAAATGCGGTCGCGGCAGCAAACACACAACGCATTGCCATGCCTTGTGAATAAATTTCCATTGGTCGATCAATATACTCACCAATGTCAGCGAAATCGATCATTTCGGGCAATTTGTCTTTGACTTCTTTGTAGGAACGCCCTTGTACCATGTTGCGAAGAAGCATGTTGCGGCGGCCAGTACTTTCCTTGCGAGTGCCCAGACCTACATTGAATAGAGCGTTTATCTCGCCTTCGATCTCAAGCATACCTGATGATGGCTCAAGAATACCCGCAAGTGTCTGCATCAAGGTCGACTTACCAGCACCGTTCGGTCCTATCAGAGCTAGTCGGTCACCATCTTTTATCTCGAAATTTACGTTCGATAGGATCGTTTCGGATCCAAAAATGCGTCTTCCGGAAAGTTTCACGCACATATCTTTAGCTAGAATTTTTGGCATACTGATAAAGCCTACAGGTGAGCCGGTATACGTTTACGGAAGATGGTGAATGCGACGATCGACAAGATCAAGAAGCTGAGGGTAATCCCTCCGACGATACTCCAATTAAGGAGGGATGCTCTTTCTCCCATTAGAGGAGCCCGGAATATCGCGATATAATGGGTGAATGGTACCCAGTTGGCTATGAATGAACGACTACCAAGGTCGGAGGGTATCCACACGATTGGTGTGATAAAAAAAGAGATACGCATAATTGTCGACACAACTTGAACCAGATCCCGGGCAAATACGCATACGATTGCTAAAAAGAGCATGACCCAGAAAAGGGAGAAAAAGTTCACGAAAATTCCGCCGAAAGCCCAAAGGGCGTCTGCCACCGAGTATGGACGCAGATAGTACGCGACCGGAAAAATAACGATCAAAAGAATGACGAAGTTCAGCATCTGACCAAAAATCGCCTGTAAGACGAAAAGGCTATATGGGGATTTAATGCCCATTATCCAACCTTTTGCATTTATGAGTGTTGCTGCGCCGCTGCTGATACACCCGGCAATAAGGGTCCAAATTCCGAAACCAAGTAAGAGGTGGGCTGCGAAGTAATTTCCATCGGCTGGACTAAGTCTTGAAAAAATAAAAAGCTTTACGCCGACAAACGCCATGAAGCCAACGACAACCCAAACCGGCCCGAGGTAAGTCCGATGGTAGTTTGCCTTCAAGTTCTCAAATGCCAGTAGAGTCCAAAGCCGCCATCGAGTAAGGCCAAGCCAGAGATCTTTAAAAGCTGATTGCATTTTTGATTCACGACCTCTGAACAAATTACGTCGTTAGGCGATTAGGAAGCAGATCAAAGATTCCCGAAGTTTGTTCGCTGAATGGAACACCTTGAACGGGTGCGTCAACTGAAGAAGGCTCATTAGGATGATTTTTCAGAGAACGCTATCGGGGTGAGCGAAATTTGCGTGTTGCTTCAGTTAACTAATTCAGAAGGTCTTGGTGGCGCGTTGGATTCACTGTTTTTTGTCCGCGTTTCATGGACCGAATGTCATTTGCATCTGGTTCATGGACAGATAGCGTTAAGTATGGCTTTTCTGCGAATGGAACCAACTCGGCCTTAGAATCGTCGTACTTCGAAGCGAATTCGCGATGAAATGCCTACGGCAACAGTGTGAGACCAGATGACAAATACGCCTTCGAACAATTCTTCTGCGCTTGCAAAGACAGGGAGCGCACTCTCCGGCTTTTTTACAGGCTCGATTTTTCGATGGCTGCTCGTAGCTATAGGCGTTCTGGGCATGGCCGCAACATTTGTTGTGATGGGCTATGTTCAGTCGCAGTCCCGGAATTTGCCGTCGGTCGATACGCTCGCGGAATACAAACCGGAAGTAACATCGCGCGTTCACGCAGGTGATGGACGGCTGATTGCAGAGTTCGCGAGTGAGCACCGCGTTTACATTCCGTATGATGGTATTCCGGAACATGTGATTCAGGCGTTTGTCTCAGCTGAAGACAAGAACTTCTTCAGCCATAGTGGGCTCGACTATTTCGGTATGATGCGTGCGGGCATTCGCAATGTGCGAGACATTTTGCGCGGCGTGGATGGCAATTTGCAAGGTGGTTCGACCATTACGCAGCAGGTCGCAAAGAACATGTTGCTGGCGGACTCCTCCCAAAAGCTGGAACGCAAGGTAAGAGAGGCAATTCTCGCCAAGCGTATGGAAAAAGCTTTCACCAAAGCGGAAATTGCTGAGCTGTATCTCAACGAAATTTATCTCGGCGGGAGCTCTTATGGGGTCGCTTCGGCAGCCCTGAACTATTTCAACAAGTCTCTCCCGGATCTCTCTCTTGAGGAAGCTGCTGTGCTGGCTGCGATGGCTCAGCGTCCGGGTGATGTGAATCCGTTCCGGAAAGCTGAACGTTCACGCATTCGTCGTAACTGGGTTCTTGGGCGTATGGCCAAGAATGGCTTCATTACAAATGCTGAAGCGCGCGAAGCTCAGGAAGCTCCACTTGAAACCCGCTCGCGTCTGAAGGGGGCTGAGTATGCGGCCGCAACGTATTTTGTCGAAGAGCTGCGCCGGGACCTGATTGAACTTGTCGGGGAAGACGAGCTTAAAGAAGACGGTCTTTCCATTCGCTCCACACTCGACACCCGTCTGCAGATTGCCGCGCAGGATGCCTTGCGCGCTGGGCTTGAAACGTATGATCGTCGCAAAGGTTTTCGTGGTCCACTGACCCAGATCGAACCGGGTGACGAGCAACTTGAAAAACTGAATGCGGTTGAACTTCCGGGTGGCTATGGCACGCGTGAAGCCGCACTGGTGCTTTCGGCATCCGATTCTGCCGTGCGCTTGTTGCTGACGGATGGCTACGAGATCGATCTCGCCTCAGATGATGTCACGTGGTCGCGCACATATCGTACGTCTAATGGTTCACGCGGGTTGTCTCGCGGTGATGTCGTGATGGTTGGCGTGGAGCGGGAAATTGTTTCTCCCGAAGGCTCCGAAGAAACCAACCCGGCAGGCGACCCGGTCGAATCGCAGGAGACGGTGACGGGCCTTCAGGGCGAAGGAGGTGAAGCAGCTGACCCGGAGATGATTTCCGAGGAAGAAGCTGCGCTTGAGAACCGACCTGTCGGCGAGGCCCGTCTGGGACAAATTCCATTGGTCGAGGGCGCGTTGCTTGCGCTTGACCCGCATACGGGTCGGATCCTTGCCATGGCTGGAGGGTATTCTTTCTGGAAAAGTCAGTTTAACCGAACCACGCAGGCGAAACGCCAGCCGGGATCGTCCTTTAAGCCGCTTGTCTATGCCTCAGCACTTGAGCTCGGGTATCCGCGTTCGGGACAACCAGCCTACACGCCTGCAAGCAAAATTCTCGATGCGCCGTTCATTCAGTGCGATTATTCTCGTGTCAGTGATCAGTGTTATGCGCCGACCAACTACACGAGCGGTCGTTTCTACGGCATGAGTACGATGCGGCTGGGTCTGGAGAAATCCAGAAACGCTATGACCGTACGTCTCGCCAATGACATCGGTATGGAACACGTCGCTGAGTTCTCAGAGCGTATCGGCCTTTACGATCACCTTGATCCGTATCTCTCCATGTCTTTGGGAGCAGGCGAGGTCACCGTTTTCGACATGGCCAAATCTTACGCCTTGCTGGTCAATGGCGGAAAGAAGGTAACTCCGACCCTGTTTGACCGTGTGCAAGATCGCAATGGCGACACGATTTTCAAATCGGACAGCCGCGAGTGCGAAGCCTGTGAAGCGGAATATGAAGGTCAGGCACCTCCTGTGCTCGCAGATAATCGCGAACAGGTCATTGATCCGATCGTTGCGTTTCAGATTGCCTACATTCTTCAGGGTGTTGTGGAGCGCGGCACAGCTGCCGGCATTCGTCGTGACTGTCCGCCTGGCGGACCACAGGCCGGTGACGTCGAAGGTGTTCCGGAAATCTGTAAGCACACGCTCGGCGGAAAAACCGGTACAACCAATGATTATAATGATGCTTGGTTCATGGGGTTCTCGCCTGACCTTGTTGTCGGCATTTATGTAGGCTTTGACGAGCCGAAAACGCTTGGTGGCGGGGAGTCGGGCGGTCGCGTTGCTGCGCCCATCTTCGCGGACTTTATGGAAGATGCACTCAAAGGACGTGAACTCGTCCCACTGCGGGCTCCGAGTGGCGTTCGTTTTGTCAATATCGACGCCAGAACCGGGGAACTGCCAGGCGCTGGAACCTCAAGCGTTATCCGGGAAGCATTCCGGAAAGGGTCGGAGCCAGGTTATTCCGATGCCTTCTATGAAGGTGGATTCGATCTTTATGGCGGCGGTGTAAGCTCGGGCAATGATGATGGGGCATCTGATCTCGATCTCGACAACTTCGGACCGGTTCAGGGATATGGTGATAGCGGCAATGAGCAACAGCAGCCGTATACGCCTCCGAATGCTGGCAACGATTTCGAAGACGGCGTTTACTAGGCCCTCAAAACTTCTTAGACAGTCCGGCTCACCAGATACTCATATTGGAGGACAGGCATGACGCCTGAAATGGATGACTTGTCAGCACGCATCAAGCAGTCTGTGGAACTGCTGAGGAGGCGTCTTTGACTGGGATCGTGCACAAAAAAGATTCGATGAGCTGACAGCGATGTCTGAGCGCCCCGATTTCTGGGATGACGCTCAGGAGGCACAAAAGCTGATGCGCGAGCGTCAGAAGCTCAATGATCAGATTGAAGCGATTACAAGCCTTGAAAGCGATGTCGCTGATGCTGAAGAGCTTTATGAGCTCGGGCAGGAAGAAGGCGATGAAAGCGTCGCGAGTGAAGTTCTCGATCTTCTGAAGGACGCTGCAGAACGTGCTGATCGGGCTGAACTCGAAGCACTTCTTTCAGGCGAAGCTGACTCCAATGACTGCTATATTGAAATTCACGCAGGCGCGGGCGGTACCGAGAGCCAGGACTGGGCTGGCATGCTGCGACGCATGTACGTCCGATACGCCAATGCCCATGGGATGAAAGTCGACGAAGTCGAAGAGCATGCTGGGGATGAGGCTGGTATCAAATCGGCGACCTTACAGATTAAGGGTGAAAACGCATATGGCTGGCTGAAAAGCGAATCTGGCGTTCACCGGCTCGTCCGGATTTCACCGTTTGACTCAAATGCTCGCCGCCATACCAGCTTTGCCAGTGTGTGGGTCTATCCTGTGATTGATGAGTCCATTGAGGTGGAGATCGAGGAGAAGGACGTTCGTACTGACACGTACCGTTCAAGCGGGGCGGGTGGTCAGCACGTCAACAAAACGGACTCTGCTGTTCGACTGACGCACGAACCAACCGGGATCGTTGTGGCATGTCAGAATGGTCGCTCCCAGCACCAGAACCGTGCGACAGCCTGGGAAATGCTGCGCGCGCGGATTTATGAAATGGAGCTTCAGAAGAAACGCGAAGCTGCAGATGCTTTGGAGAGCACCAAGTCGGAGATCGGCTGGGGGCATCAGATCCGCTCGTATGTTCTGCAGCCATATCAGATGGTGAAAGACCTTCGAACGAATGTTGAAACATCCGATACGCAAGGCGTGCTGGACGGTGATCTCGACCAGTTTCTTGCAGCGTCTCTGTCACACAGTCTAACATCTGCTGCAGACGAAATGACAGAAAGCTAAACGTGATCACAGGTCGCTTGTGGGTAAATATGTGCTCGCAAAGTGACTATTCTGATATCTTTCGCTACGTAAACTCAGAAAGTCGCAAGTCAGGTCTTTTGATTTGCGACTTTAGGGCATAGGTGTGCGGCTCTCGAGGAGAGCTGTCATGTCCCAATCCGTCAAACATAAATGGTATGAAGATGTCGTCGCGCTGCTGGTCGGTGCGCTGCTGATTGGGATGGGCGTCATCGTTTTTTCTGAGGCAAAAGTTCTGACGGGCGGCGTATCGGGTGCCTCTCTCGTTTTGTCCTATGCAACGCCTTTCACCTTCGGCCAGTACTTCTTTGTACTGAATGCGCCATTTTACATTCTCGCTGTGATGCGGATGGGCTGGCAGTTCACGCTGAAGACGGTGGTTGCGGTAACTCTCGTCTCCATCTTTCCAACTTTTGCGAAAGACTGGATCTCCCTGGAATTTGTCCATCCTGCATTCTCGGCCATTTTTGGCGGTGCGCTTCTCGGCATGGGAATGATTGCTCTGTTTCGACACCGTGCCGGGATTGGTGGTGTCAGCATTCTTTCTCAGTTCCTGCAGGACAAGAAGATCATGAATGCAGGGATTTTTCAGCTGGTCACCGATTTGTTCATCCTGTTGGCTGGCGCGTTTGTGGTGCCGCTGGAAAACCTTTTTTATTCGGTTCTGGGTGCGATCGTTCTCAATCTGATCATTGCCATCAATCATCGCCCTGGACGGTATTTCGGGTCCTGACGCAGACGCGCCATCGGACTTGATCCGAATACTGCGCAGTTGACTTCACTTCCAACTTAAAACAAAACCCGCCGCAGATGGTGCCTCTCTTTTGGGAGGCTAAGAGGGAAGCCGGTGTGAATCCGGCACTGTTCCCGCAACTGTAAGCTGGGAGCTTGCGGCCACATAGCCACTGGAAAACGTTTCCGGGAAGGCGGCTCGCAAGCGCTGATCAGCAAGTCAGGAGACCTGCCATCGCGTCGTTCGTCCGGAGACCGGGAAAGTCTCAGCGGGCGGGAAAGAAGCAGCGCGGGTCCGCGCCTTTCCTCTGTAGCGACAATCCAGCAAGGCCTGGCCGCCCGCACCCCGTTTTCGGGGTGAGGTCAGATATGTCGTTATGAGATGCACTCTTCACGGGCGGTGGTGCATTAGGAAAACTTGTATGCGTACAAATGTACTGCTTTGCGGCGTTGCCGCGCTTGCGCTTGGACAGGTCGCAAATGCTGCGCCAGCAGATCTCAGCGAAACCCGTCTCGATACGGTCAATGTCGAAGGTTCACGCCTGAATCAGACCGAGACCGAAATCGGTTCCAGCGTCTCCATCATCACTGCAGATGATCTTGAGCTTCTGGGATTTGATTTTGCGATCGATGCTCTTGCGCTCGCGCCAGGTGTCACTGTCAACCAGAATGGCAGCATGGGCGGAACCGCTAGCGTCCGCATTCGCGGTAATGCGAGCGGTCAGACGCTGGTCCTGATAGATGGCGTGCCGGTCAATGATCCGTCCCAGGCATCCGGTGGTTATGAATTCGCTTATCTCGACCCGGAAAATATTGAGCGCATTGAAGTGCTCAAAGGCCCTCAGTCTACACTGTGGGGCACAGATGCCATTGGTGGCGTCGTGTCGATCACAACCAAGAAGCCGGAGCAGGACCTGGGTGGATCGGCTTTCGCAGAGGTCGGCTCTTTCAATACCGTGCGCGCAGGTGGTTCTGTCGGCAATGCGAATGATTTAGGTGACTTCCGCCTCGCAGTGACCGGGACAACAAGCAACGGCATTTCGAAGGCTGATGAAGCCAATGGCAATGACGAGCAGGACGGCTATGACAATCTGACGATCTCCGGCAAAGGTGGTCTGAATCTTGGAGAAAATGCACGTCTCTCAACAAGCATTCTGTGGACCAATGCCGAGTCAGAATATGACAGCTATGATGGCGGCGCACAGGGTAGCGTTTCTGATGGTGATGAGCGTACCGAAAACGAGTCGCTTGCAGCCAATATCGCGCTCGACCTGACGGCTTTCGATGGGCGTCTGGAGAACCGCTTCCTGTTCGGTTATTCCGATCTGGAACGTGAGAATTTCACTGATGGCGTTTCCAGCTATCTCGCAGAAGGTGACCGCCAGCTCTATCGTTATCAGGGCACGCTGAACATCAATGAGATGAACACGCTGGCCTTTGGTGCTGAGCGGGAAGAGACGAGCGCAAACGGTGATGATCGTGCGCTCGACAGCTTGTTTGCACTCTACGAGTTCAAGCCGGTTGAGTCGCTTACGCTGACCGGCGGACTTCGTATGGATGATGACGATGATTTCGGTTCGGAGACGACCGGCCGCGTCGCAGCCGCCTGGCGGGCAACGGATAATGTACTGCTACGCGCAAGCTGGGGGCAGGGCTTCAAGGCGCCAACCATTTACCAGCTGACATATATTTGCACCTTCTGTGGCCTGACTGAACCTAATGCGGATTTGCAGCCGGAGACGTCTGAAGCATTTGATGTCGGCGTGGAGTGGCGTTCGAATGATGGCCGCGCACAAATCGGCGTGACGTATTTTGATCAGGAAACCGAAAACCAGATCGATTTCGATTATTCGGCGGGTTACGCGAACATTGCGTATGTCGAGTCGCAGGGCGTTGAGATTACAGGTGCGTTTCAGGCCACAGACTGGCTGAATCTCACAGCGAACTATGCCTATATCGATGCAGAGGATGGTGATGGCAATGAGCTGACACGTTTGCCAGAGTCGACGGCAAATCTGACCGCTGCATTCGATCCTGAAGGTCCTTGGTCCGGTGCTCTTCACGTTCGCTATAACGGCGAGGAAGCCAATACCAATGGCACGACGCTTGATAGCTGGACGCGCCTCGATGTCACGGGCCGTTACGCGGTGAATGATAGTATTGAGCTGTATGGCCGGATCGAGAACCTGACCGATGAAGAATATCAGCAAATTCTCGGTTATGGCACGCCGGGCATTTCTGGCTCGGTTGGCGTGAGACTGCGTTACTAGAGCTGCATATTATGAGACTGGCGATCCTTTTTCTGGGTTTAGCAGCAGCGTGCTGCAGTCCTGCTACTGAAGTTAATGTCAGTGAGCCGGTCGAACCCATGCGGGTCGTCAGTCTGGATTACTGCGCTGACCAATATGTTCTGAAATTCGTTGACCGGTCCCGTATTCTCGCTGTGTCGCCGGATGCGGAATCAACGTTCTCCTATATGCGGGACTCTGCCGAGGGGCTGCCAAGTGTTCGCCCGCTTGCTGAGGATGTGCTCATTTTGAAGCCCGATCTCATCGTGCGCTCGTATGGCGGTGGCCCCAATGCCAGCACCTTTTTCGAACGTGCCGGTATTCCGGTCGTCGAGTTGGGTTGGACACCGACTCTGGAGAGCGTAATGGACAATATCGAGCGCGTTGCCGGTGAACTCGGCGCCGCCGAAAAAGGACGCGAGGTAACGGCCGATATGCGTTCACGGCTGAATGCGTTGAAGGCCTCCGGGGCGGGGCAAACCGCTATGTATATGACGCCTGCGGGTGTCACGACCGGGCCTGGATCTCTTGTAAGCGAATTGATGACGTCAGCGGGCTATTCCAATTTTGAAGAGACCTCGGGCTGGCATGCCATTCCGCTTGAGAAACTCGCATTCGAGCGGCCAGATGTTGTGGCCGCTGCCTTCTTTAATGAAAAACGATCGCACATGAACTCGTGGAGCGCGACGTTCCATCCGGTCGCCCGCGATCAATTGGAGCACTCGAATATCATTTCGCTTCGTGGTGAGTGGACAGTCTGCGGGGGCTGGTTCCTGTTGGATGCGATTGAAGCGTTGGCTGAGGGCGCAGAGCCATGAAAACTGACTATCTGCTTGTTCCGGTTCTTGTTTTCGCCAGTCTGATTGCGATTTTCCTTGCGTGCTTACTTGGTTCGACATCCATGCCTGTCGATCGCGTACTGCCTGCGCTGTTAGGCGTGGGGGCCAATGGTGATCAAATCGTAATCTGGCAAATTCGCCTGCCGCGGGCTTTGTCCGCATTCCTGGTTGGCGCCGCGCTCGGCATATCGGGCGCCGCGCTTCAGGGGCTTTTGCGCAACCCTCTTGCTGAACCGGGCGTGCTGGGTGTGTCAGCGAGTGCGACCTTTGGCGCGACCTTTGTTATCTATTACGGCCTTGTCGGGATCAGCGCATGGATGCTTCCTGTATCGGCGATTCTGGGGGCCTTGATCGCCACAGCTGTTCTCGCCATTGCTGCAGTTCGAACCCAGTCCGTTGTGACGCTGATTTTGGTGGGGGTTGGTATTTCCAGTTTCGCTGGCGCCGCAATGAGCCTCATCATGAATCTGGCTCCGAACCCTTTCACATTATCCGATATGATCAATTGGATGATGGGATCTGTCGCGAACCGGAGTTTTCGTGAAATCGGATTTTCCGTGCCGTTTATAGCAGCGGGTATGGGCATTCTGTTCTTCAGCCGGCGTGGGCTTTCGGCGTTGACGCTTGGCGAAGAGGCTGCAAGCGGCATCGGGCTGAATCTGACGCAGCAGAGAATTTTCGTTGTGATTGGCGCAGGACTGGCGACTGGAGGATCGGTAGCGCTAGCAGGTGCGATTGGGTTTGTCGGTATTGTAGCACCCCACTTTATACGGCCGTTCGTGCACCATGATCCGGCGCGTTCGCTGATTCCATCTGCGCTGTTGGCGGGTTTTATCCTGGTCGTTGCAGACATAGGCGTTCGCTTGCTGCCGACCAATAATGAACTGAAACTGGGCGTGGTTGCTGCACTGATTGGTGCGCCAGCCTTTGTATGGATTGCTGTTCAGAGACGAGGTTCCCGTGACTGATTTGCGTGTGAACAATTTGTCTGTTCCGGTCGAGGGCTGCCATCTTGTCAAAGGTGCGAGTTATACCCTGCGTCCTGGTGAACTAATCGTCCTGCTCGGACCAAATGGAGCGGGTAAGACGAGTCTTTTGCGGGCGAGCCTCGGCCTTATTCGGACGGATGGTGGGACAGCTGAGCTCGGCGATCAGCAGAGCCGAAAACTCTCATCTCTTCAGCGTGCAAAGCGGGTTTCCTATCTGCCCCAGACGCGGCCATTGGCCTGGCCGAACCGCGTACGCGATGTTGTGACCCTTGGACGTTTTGCTTTTGGCACGGCACTTGGTCGCCTCTCTGAACGCGAAGAGCAGGCGGTTATGCAAGCCATGGAAGCGTGCGACATTCAGCATCTGGCGGACAGGCAGACAAATACGCTGTCCGGCGGAGAACTGGCGCGTGTCCACCTCGCTCGGGCTTTTGCTGCTGAAACGCCGCTTCTGATCGCAGATGAACCGGTTGCTGGTCTCGATCCGCGTCATCAGTTCCGTGTGATGGATCTGTTCAAGGACTATGTGCGTCGTGGAGGAGGCGTTTTGGTGGTTCTGCACGACATCGCACTGGCTGCGCGTTATGCTGATCGTATGATCTGGATGCAGAGCGGTGAGATCGTTGCAGATGGAACGCCGCAAGAGACGCTGACAGAACAGCGTCTCGAAGAGATTTATGGGATTCGCGCCGAAGTGAATGGGCTCGATGTGCGCTTTTCAGGTGTGAGCTGAAGCGTCAGGCTTGATCGTCTTTTAGGATTGGCGCATCAAGCAGAGCCGTAGCGGTCTGCACGATATCGAGCAGTGTTTCGTTGGAGGTCCAGGTCGGGTGAGACTTGGTGTCATCGGCGCGCATCGATTCGCGTTGTGCGAGCAACAGGCCGATATAGGATGCGAAGAAAACATACCGTCGGCTTTGTTCCGCCTGGGTCAGATGCGGCATGAGACGCCTGAAGTGCGTGAGACAACGCTGATAGCCGGTGTTCCAGCGACCATCGAGTGTTTCATCAATGAAGCCGCTCTTGTAATATGAGACTTGTAGGATGAAGCGGTTGAAATAGTTACCGTAAATTTCATCATCGTCAGCAAAGCTCGCACTTGGCAAAACGATCGCTTTCACTGCATCCGTCAGCGTTTTCGGGCCACCTTCCGCTTCCATCGCATCAAGATAAACCTGGCGACGCGCTTCGATCCGGGCTGCGCCATCAATCAGGATGTCAGCAACGAGCTTGTCCTTAGTCCCGAAATAATATGCTACAACGCCAAGGTTACGCTGGTCTGCCGCGAGCGCAATTTCACGTACGCTGACATCATGAACGCCGCGTTCTGCAATGAGTTTTCGTGCGACCCGCTTAAGTTGCAAGCGTGGGCCAGCTTCTTCTTCTGGAAGCGAATGGAGCTGATTGACTTTCATTTGAAAGCAGATACACCTAAGTCAGACGACTTAACACGCACAAAATGCAAAAATTGCGACAAAGATCGTAAAAAAAGTGCGCGAGGGAGGAAAATTTGAGCCAGCTGTTCGAACCTTTCGAGGCGAAAGGTTTGCGATTCAAGAATCGCATCATTCACGTTCCAACGACTCTGAACATGTCAGATCCGCAAGGGTATGCGACTCGCCGTCTGGCGGCTGCTTATGGCGCGATTGCGCGTGGGGGATATGCAGCCACGATTGTCGGTGCGACCTGCGTGCGCCGCGACGGCCTGATCAACGAACGCATGCTTGGGCTGTATGACGAAGATTATGTCATTGAGTTTCGTGACACGGTTTCAGAGATCAAGAACAATGACTCGCTCGCGGGTATTCAGCTTTTCTATGGCGGTCTGATCCCCGGCCTCGGCACGACAGTGCCACTGAAGGACGGGAAGGGATGGATTCCCGATACCGTTTCCTGGGGGCCGAGCGACAAATACATTATTGGCAACCCGAAGCCCGGGGTCATTCCGACCGAAGAGTATGAGAACATTGTCGAAGCCTATGCCCAGGCTGCGCGTCGGTCGAAAGAGGCAGGTTTCGACTTCCTCTCTTTCCACTTCTGTCATGGCTCTCTGCCGCATGCGAACCTGTCTTTGCTGTCCAATCAGGGGCGGACAGATAAATATGCGGACCGGTTCCTGATGATCGAGGAGATCATCCAGCGCACGCAAGAGCTTTGTGGCAAGGACTATCCGATCATTCCGCGTCTGTGTGTGGATGAGAACCTAAAGGGCGGGTTCGATATTGAGTATTTCGCCGAGCATTATGCGCCGCGTCTGCATGCGCTGGGCATTTCGGTGCTCGATTGCACCTTCGGCTCCATGCTGATGGCGGAAAGCCGTCGTCAGGATATCTCTTCGAATGAGTTCATCGGTCCGAGTTTCTACACGCCGAAAGTGGTGAACAAGGACAACATTCAGACATTGCGCAAACTGTTGGTCGAGAAGGGCATTGATATGCCACTGATCGGGTCTGCCAATCTCATCACTCCGGACCATCTGCGCACAATGGTGGACGAGGCCGGTGCGGACTTTGCTGGCGTGTGTCGTCTGTCGCTGGATGATCCCGACTTCCCGAACAAGATGATGGAAGGGCGCGAAGACGAGATTCGCTTGTCGACGCATACCGGGGCTTCGCTGCTTCAGGGCAATATCTTTGGTAAAGGCTGGGCAGGCTCTGCGCAGAACCCAGTGTTTGGCCGCGATGATGAGTATCGGATTATCCCGACGAACCGTCCGAAAAAGGTGGTCGTTGTCGGCGGCGGCTCAGGCGGCATGGAGTATGCCATCACCGCCAAGGAGATCGGGCATGACGTTGTCGTGCTGGAGAAGTCTGACTCGCTGGGCGGCGCCATGGACTGGGCAGGTAATTATAAGAACCTGCCGAATATGGAAATGCTACGCAACCAGCCGAACTATCATCGCAAGATGATGGAGAAATGGGGTGTTGAAGCGAAGCTGGGCGTCGAGGCGGATGTCGACACAATTCTCGCAGAAAAGCCTGATGTGGTGGTGCTGGCAACGGGCGGAAAGCCTGCCATGCCGCAGATTGAGGGTCTTGAAGATGCGCTTGCGTCCAGCTTTGCCTGTACGATTGATGAGGCCATGGCCCGTAAAAATGCGCCGGAACTCGGTCAAAAAGTTCTCGTGTGGGGAGCAGGAGAGGGAGCCGAACTTGCCGTCGATCTGAAGATCGGCGGCAAGGAGGTACGCCTTCTCGATGTCCTGCCACAATATGTGCCGGCCAATTATATTGGCTCGCGGGTATGGGCTATCATGGCATTGATGCCGATCTATGGTGTGACCTTTGAAGGTAACCGGCTGCTGACCTCTCTGAAAGATGGCAAGGCGACCTTCCAGGACAGTGATGGCGGCGAAGAGACCATCGAAGCGGACAATATCGTCATCTGTCCGGGACGTGCACCGAACAATGATCTTGCTGACGCGCTGCGTGGTAAGAAGGTGCCGGTTCAGGTGATCGGTGATGCACGCATGCCGCGTTCCTACGGCAACGCGATCCATGAGGCAGCTTATCTGGTCCGCCAGCTCTAGAGCGAAGTTGAGAAGACTTGCGGAGAGGCTGGCATAGAACCGGCCCTCCGATGGGAGGAAAACATGTCGGGAAGACTGGAGAACAAGGTCGCACTCATCACCGGAGGGTGTTCCGGGATCGGCCTGGCGACCGTCGAGCGCTTCATCGCAGAAGGCGCGCAGGTCGTCATCGCAGATGTGCAGGATGAGAAAGGTCAGAGCCTCGAAAAGCGTTTTGCAAACAAGGCAATCTATCGCAATTGCGATGTAACGCACGAGGATGCGATTGCAGCAGCTGTGTCCGCGGCCAAGTCAGAATTTGGCGGACTGGATATCCTGTTCAACAATGCTGGCGCGGGCGGAACGCCTGCAGGCGTGATGGATATGCCCGAAGATGATTGGGACTTCGCCATGAACCTGTTGCTCCGCGCACCTATGCTGGGGATGAAGCATGCCGCGCCGCTGATGGCAGAGCGCGGTGGTGGCTCGATCATCAATACGGCATCGATTGCAGGTCTCGAGGCTGGGTGGGGGCTCGCTTATGGCGTGGCCAAGGCCGGTGTGATCCATCTGAGCAAGCTCGGTGCTGCAGATCTCGCAAGGCACAATATCCGCGTCAATGCGATCTGTCCCGGTGTGATCGTCACGCCGATTTTTGGCGTGACGGCAGGTCTGTCGCGTCCGGTCGCAGACCAGATGACAGGCCGACTGACCGAAGCAGCCGGCAAGATGCAGCCCATGCGTATGGCCGGTCAGCCGGAAGACATTGCATCGGCCGCGCTCTATTTCGCAAGCGACGACTCCAAGTTCGTGACGGGAACACACCAGGTCGTAGATGGCGGTATTACCGTTGGTCAGCGCATTTCCTGGGATGAGACGGCCATACTGCCGCTTCATGAGGCGATGATCGCCGCAATGCCTGACGCTGCAGAATAAGGACACTCAGCATGACAACAGCAGAACTCGCACCGCCAATTGCGCCGTTTGTCCAAAGAGATGACAGCGGAACGCCTTTCATCGTGGGCTCGAAATGTACATCCTGTGGCCATGTCTATATCGGCGAAAGAAGCGTATGTGCGAACTGCACGGCACGCGACCAGATGGAGCCTGTTCACGTCGCTGAGACCGGCAAGCTGTATGTTTACACCATCGTCCATCGGTCTTTTCCAGGCGTAAAAACACCCTTTGTCGACGTCATCGTCGATATGGATGACGGCTCACACCTGAAAGGAACGTTGCACGGCGTTGAGCCTGACGAGGCCAAAATTCCATTTGATCTGCCGGTGAAGCTCGTCTTCCGGGAAGAGACCCCCATCAACAAGCCCGATACCGCGTATCTCACCTACGCGTTTGCGCCGCTCAACGCGTAAGGAGACCCGACATGTCAGACGTCTATATTGCAGGAATTGATATGATCCGGTTCGGTCGATATCCGGACCGAACTGTGCCGGGGCTTGCCGCTGAAGCCGCGCTCATGGCGCTCGACGATGCGGGCCTGAGCATTAAGGACATGCAAGCTCTGTATTGCGGAAACCTTGGCCAGGCAAACGGGATGGTTGGTCAGCGAATGCTTGCTGAAATTGGCCAGACCGGCATCCCCGTGACCAATGTTGCAAATGCCTGCGCAACCGGCGCGACGGCGTTTCGCGATGCCTGGATGGCCGTAAAAGCCGGTGTCTATGACATCGTACTTGCTGTCGGTGTTGAGCAGATGGGTAAAGGCCTGCTCGGCGGAGGCGCAGGAGGACCGTCACCCGAAGGTCTGATCGGCTCGGGCACCATGCCAGCCATGTTTAGCCACGTCGGGATGGAGCACGCTCGCAAATACGGCACGACCTTTGATCAGTTTGCGCGGGTTTCCGTGAAGAACCACTGGCATTCGACGATG
This sequence comes from Ponticaulis profundi, assembly GCF_042659465.1. Taxonomy (NCBI): domain Bacteria; kingdom Pseudomonadati; phylum Pseudomonadota; class Alphaproteobacteria; order Hyphomonadales; family Hyphomonadaceae; genus Ponticaulis; species Ponticaulis profundi. Next base: position 162,205 of record NZ_JBHSSW010000066.1, read on the forward strand.
AATGAGAAGTCGATGTACCGGAAGGAGACACCGCTGCAGGAAGTCATGTCTGCAGAAATGATCGCCTGGCCGAACACCAAACTGATGTGTTCTGTCAATGTCGACGGGTCTGCGGCCGCTGTTCTGATTTCCGAAAAGAAAATGAAAGAGCTCGGTCTTACCGATCGTGCCGTTCGTGTCCGCGCGTCTGAAATGAGCTCAAACCCGTTTCAGGAACGTCAGATGGCGATGCCGGATTTCAGTGCTGCGACGCGCGTTGCGGCAGCATCCGCCTATGAGCGGGCCGGTGTGGGGCCAGACGATATCAATCTGATTGAGCTGCATGACTGCTTCGCAACGGCTGAGATCGTGCACTATGAAAATCTCGGCATCTGCAAGGATGGCGAAGCCGGGCGTCTGATCAATGATGGTGAAACCCAGCTTGGCGGACGTATTCCTGTGAATGTGTCCGGTGGTTTGCTTTCAAAGGGGCATCCGCTCGGTGCGACTGGGATTGCGAACATCTATGAGATTTCGACACATTTGCGTGGCCGTGCCGGTGACCGTCAGGTCGAAGGTGCGCGCATGGGGCTGACGCATGTTGTCGGCGGCGGCCCGGGAATGGGAACAGCCTGCGCGATCCACATTCTGGAAAAGGTGTAGGCCCATGAAGGATTTCAAAGACAGCGTCGCCGTTGTTACGGGCGGTGCAAGTGGTCTTGGGTTTGCCCTTGCGAAAGCTGCGCAGGCGCGAGGCGCCAAGCTGGTGATTGCCGACATCCGCGAAGACGCATTGGAGGCAGCAGAAGCGGAACTTTCCGGCGGTGGTGATGTCATGACCTTTCGCGTTGATGTGTCGAAAGGTGAGGAGCTGCAGGCGCTGGCGGACGCCACGATTGAGCACTTCGGCAAGGTCAATATGCTGTTCAATAACGCCGGGATCTTTGCCTCTGGCCTGACCTGGGAGACCTCCGAGGAGGAATATGACTGGGTGATCGGTGTGAACCAGAGGTCCGTCTTCAATGGTATCAGATCGTTCGTGCCACTCATGCTGAAGCAGAACGATCCGTGCCATGTGATTACGGTATCTTCCGGCGCCGGTATAACCGTAAATCCGGGCTTCTGTACCTACTCAATGACGAAGCACGCCGTGGTCGGTCTAACCGAGGCGCTTTACCTGGATCTCCAGGCGCAGGGCGCCGAGAATATCGGTGTGACCATTGTCATGCCAGGAATGTCTCAGTCAGGGATCATGTCTCCTGAGAAGACCACACCGAATGCCCTTCAGAAGGAAGTCGGGAATCGCAAATCGAATAACATCCTGAAGGCACTGGAAACCGTTATGCAGGCCGGTGTCGACGCAGGGCTTCCTGCCGACGAGCTCGCTGAAATTGTTTTTCAGGCGATCGAACGAGACGATCTTTATGTGCTGCCGGCCTTTATGGATGAAGGCAATCAGGCTTTCGCTGCGGCCGTGGCGATGGGACGTGCAACGGGGCAGAATAACTATCCACCTTTCACAGAAGCCTTTTTGCAGACATTAAAGGAAATCGAACAAGCCGGATAAGGCGCCAGAAGAGCGCCGCCGGATATATCGGGAGGAAAACGCATGCATGGTCTGAACGAAGACCAGATGATGATGCGTGATGTGGCCGCGAAGTTCGCGAAGAACGAACTCATGCCCATCGCCAATGACATCGATCTGACAGAAGAAACACCGGAATGGGTCATCAAACGTTGTGGAGAGCTTGGTTTTCTTGGCGTCTTTATTCCTGAGGAATATGGCGGGATAGATGCAGGGCTGACGACGGCGTGCCTGATCCTGGAGGAAATTGCAAAAGCCAGTCCCGCCTTCGCCGGTGTGCTGTCGGTCGAGATGATCCTCTGCCCGGAAACGGTTCGCTTATTGGGCAATGAAGAACAGAAGAAGCGACTGCTTCCTGCGTCTGCCAGTGGTGAACGGGTTATGGCTTATTCGCAGACGGAACCTTCCGGAGCAGCAAATATTGGCTTTCACCAGACGCGTTTGACCGAAGACGGAAACGGGTATCGGCTAAACGGTCATAAACTGTTCTGCACGCAGGGGCACGCGAAAACCTATCTGGTGATGTGCCGGACCGAAAAAGACGGTCAGCAGGGATATGGCTGCGTCATCGTTGAAGCAGAAGACGAAGGTTTCGACATTCAGAAATATGAAGACAAGCTGGGCTGGCGCGGCACGAATACCGGACCGATCGCCTTCAATAATGTGTCGATTTCGGCAGATGATATTCTTGGGAATATTCTGTCCGGAGGTCCGGATCACGGCCCAGCAAATCAAGTGAGCTTTATGGGCCACGCAGCGACATCACTCGGCTGTATGGAAGGCCTGTTCGATCTGACGATGGAGTATATCAAACAGCGTGAACTCTATGGCGAGTCCATGCTTCGTTTGTCTCCGATCACAGACCGTATGGCGCAGATTTTTACCAAAATCGAAGCCTGCCGGGCATTGCTCTACAGCTCCACAGCCCAGCATGAGGCGGGTACGATGACGCTTCCGATGGGCAGCGCCTGTAAGGCGTATATCTGCGATACGGCCTTCGAGTGTACGAGCCAGCTGCTGCAGATGTGGGGTGGCAGTGGCATTATGAACTCGACAGGTGTGAACCGATACATGCGGGATGCTCGCGCCAAGATGGTCGCCGAAGCGACGACTGAAATGCATCACTCAATTATTGCAACCGCGCTGGATCTGGGTGGCCCATTCGCCCCCGGCGCACGCCTTTGATTTTCCAGATTTGAGAACAGGACCCTTGTGATGAGCAACGCAGAAACCTTTCTTCATCCGTCCGAATATCCCGTCTCGCCGGTCATGAACGCTTTGGTGAGAGACTGGAACAAGCCGATTGTTGAGCTGGTTGGTGGCCGCAGCTGGACGGGCGGTGATATCATTATGAAGATCAGCCAGTTGACGCAGGCGCTTCAGGAAGCTGGCGTCAAAGGTGGTGCGCGTGTTGCCTTGCTGGCGGGCAATTCGATCGAAGTGCTTCTCCTGCACAATGCGCTTGGTTTTGCAGGCGGCTGCCTGGTCGCGATGCATCCTATGGGGTCAGCGGATGACCATTTGTTTGCGATTGAAGACGGTGAGGTCGATTTTCTGATCTATGACCCATCCAAGTTCGCCAAGCGCGTTGAAGAACTCCAGCAGCGAACGAACCGTTTGAAGTCGATCCTGTCGCTTGGTGATGGCAAACTCGGTGAGGATCTCCTGAAGCAGGCTGAGGCCAAAACACCTGGGCCTCTGACGGCTCCAGAGCTGCCGGATAACGCGATTACGCGGCTTTCTTACTCCGGTGGCACCACGGGAACGCCTAAGGCGATACCCGGCTCACCGCGAGTGGGCGCGATGGCGTCGCAAATCATGATGACGGACTGGGAGTGGCCGACTGAGCCGCGCATGCTGGCTGTGGTTCCTCTCAGCCATGCGGGCGGTAGTCTGTTTGGTCCGACCGTTCTGAAAAGCGGCACCATGGTTGTTATGACGAGCTTTGATCCGGCCGAGGTGATGCGCGTTATTCAGGAACACAAGATCACCTGCACCATGCTCGTGCCAACCATGATCTACGCCATTCTCGATCATCCGGATTTCGACAAATACGATCTCTCGAGTCTGGAAACGATCTTCTACGGTGCCTCGCTCATGTCGCCTGTGCGCTTGAAAGAAGGGATTGAGCGGATCGGTCCGGTGTTCTTCCAGTTTTATGGTCAGGCCGAAGCACCCATGACCGTGATGACACTTCGCCGGTCTGAGCACGATCCGAATAATTTGGAGAGGCTGGCGTCATGCGGTCGTCCGACGCCATGGTTGAATGTGGCACTGCTGGATGATGACGATCAACCCGTGCCGGATGGTGAGCCAGGGGAAATCTGTGTTCGCGGGCCACTGGTTATGGATGGGTATCTGAACCGTGATGAGCTGAACAAGCAGACGTTTTCAGGAGGCTGGCTGCATACAGGTGACGTTGCGCTGAAAGACCCGGATGGTTTCTATCGGATCGTTGATCGCAAAAAGGATATGATTGTCACCGGTGGTTTCAATGTGTTCCCGTCTGAAGTCGAAAATGTCATCGCTCAACATCCATCCGTGGCGCAGGTGTCTGTCTTCGGTGTGCCGGATGAAAAATGGGGCGAAGCTGTTCAGGCAGCTGTTGTTCTGCGTCCGGGAGCGCGTGTGGAGGCTTCTGAGCTGATCGCACTCGTGCGGGAACACAAAGGTCCTGTTCAGGCACCGAAAAACATTGTCTTCATTGATGCCATTCCACAGACGGCTGTGGGAAAGCCGGACAAGAAAGCCCTGAAAGCGGCGTATGCCGCTTAAAGAACATCGTCGAGCGCCTGAGCGACAAGCTTTGCCATGATCTTGTCTTTCAGGCCGTTCGGTTTGTCGAGTTTGATCCGCTCCATATGGTCCTGATACCGATCCGGATTGGCGCCGAAGATCGCCTTGAGGGCGAAACCGAAGCGTTCACCTGAAGCCATTTTCTCCTTCAGATGCGGCAAAGCCAGAGCGAGATTTTGTTCCAGGACGTCCATCTCTGTTCCGAACGGAAAGGCGGGTAGCACGTTCTGGAAAGGTGCCAGTGATGTCTCGATCATCTCGGGTGTGTTGTGGCGCCAGTCGTCTGGAATCTGGAAATCCTTGCGGAGTTTCTTTGAAGCCTTGGCGTCTTCAGCCAGCTGATCAAGAAACCTGCTGTCAGAGATCGCCAGCATGCGTTTGACGCATTCCTCATCGGTCTGGCCACGCAGGTCAGCGATGCCATATTCTGTGATGACGATATCGCGCAAATGGCGTGGGACGGTCGTGTGGCCATAGTTCCAGACAATGTTGGATTCGACTTTACCACCGCTCTCACGGGTCGATTTGAGCAAGATGACGGATCGGCCACCGTCGAGCTCATGCGCCTGGGAGACGAAATTATACTGGCCGCCAACTCCGCTGACCACGCGTTCGTCTTCCAGCGCGTCAGAAATCACAGCGCCGAGAACCGTCACTTTCATCGCAATGTTGATAAAGCGTGCATGCTGCCTTTGCGCGCGTTTTTCGTCCTCGCGGCCATAGAGCGCGTTGATGTCTCCAACGCTCGTCATGTTGATGCGGGAAAGGATGTCATTAGATGAGGCATGCAGTTTTTTGTAGAAGTTCTGTGGGCCGAGGAAGAAGCCGCCATCCAGCGTGACAGGGCGATCTGGATAAACCTCTCGAGTGAAGAGACCGGAGAGCAGAAGCTCAAACATACCCTGAGTGAACATTTCAGTGCAGCCGTAAAGCCCGGTTTCAAACTTGTCTGTGCCGCCAATCTCGACAGGCCCCTTTTCGCCGGGCAAAGCGGTGATGGCTTTGCGGAATTCTTCGGTGTTCTGATGACGAAGCCGGATGGCTTCTGCGGCGCCATCACCGAGTGAACCAATTCCGATCTGTAGCGTGCCGGCGTCCTTCACCAGGGTCGCAGCGCGCAGGCCGATGGCATAGCTGGTGGTATCGACGCGGGAAGCTGGTGGGCCGGGTAGGTCATAGCCGTCGCAATCGAGGAATACGTCGAATGTTTCAGCAGGGACCTCTGCATCATTTGGCATGAAAGGGAGGTTTGGGTTCACTTCGCCGACGACGATGAACTGATCTCGCGGCACGTGCTGGCGCATATAGGGGATCATGTCGAGGGTCAGGTCAGAGTTGCAGGACAGGCTGTAGCGCCCATCACGCTCGGCAATCATCTGGCCAAGCACGTTCACATTGCAGGAGATAATTCGGCGCATGGCGTGAGTGTAGTTCACGCTGTTGTAATGGCGCTGCGCATACTCGTTGGACAAAAGCGTGCCGGTCGCAAGGAAGAACTCTTCGACTTCGACATTTGGCGGCAACTGGCCTTTGCCACGATCAATAGCGTAGGTGAGGCCCGGATAGTCACCGAAGAGCTTGTCGATCAGTGGTCCACCAAAATCGCGCTCCAGGCCTGCCGATGGAGTGGGGCGCACAATGGACAGCGCGGTGTAGATTTTCAGCGAGATCGAAGGATCTTCTTTCGCCATATCATAGAGCGCATTGGTCAGAAGATTCGCCTTGCCGATACCGAGGGGCAGGGCGAGGCGGATATCCTTGCCGACGGCGTGGACAATGGCTTTGGCGCAGCTCCGCGCGGATGCGTAACGTGACTCAAGATTTGGAAATATGGTCTCTGAATCTGACATGGAAACGCAGGTAATCCTCTAAAACACAGTGCTCAAATAGACCCACGTGAGCGCCAGAGCGAGCGTGTGACCCGTAACGATGGTCGCTCAGCACGTCTTCGACAACACGGAGGGGTGATTGTTCACATATATGCTAATTCAAGCGGACGCCACGCCTTCCTTGATCGAACTTGTCTCAGCTTCGACGTCTCCGCGTAAAAGATCGGGATCAAACGAGTTTACTTCGATGACGCGCCGTACGGCTGCCTGCCAATCGGTCAATCGATCATACTCCTCGAGCGAAATCAGCTCCTGTTCGAGTGCAGATTTCGTGTCCGTCGTCTGTGATTCTTTGAGCCGGTCGCGAAGGGGCTGGATCGCGACGGAAAGCTTGAGCGCTTTTTCGAGTGCACAGATAGGACCATTCGGATCACCTTCAAAAACGCCTGTTGCAAGACGGCTTCGGCTTGCGCCAGGCGTCTGAGCGAGTTTGGCAACCTTGGCCATCAGTCGGTCTGAGGCTCCCTTGCGTGGTGAGCCACCTGTCTGCGTGAGTGTCTTGATCAGCCAGCCAAAGAAGCTGTTCGGGAAATTGTCTGCGACAGCAGCAAGGTCTCGCTGCATCCGCGCGGTCCCTTCAGCAAAAAGATAGTCCAGATAAGGGCGGTCTTCTTCCGGTGTGCCGTCCTCTTCAAACCGTTTCAGAGCGGCGCTCAGCAGGAACAGTTCAGCCAGCACATCGCCGAGGCGAGCGGAAATGCTTTCCTTGAATTTCAGGGCGCCGCCGAGAATGCCAAGAGAAATTTCCGAAGCGATCGCAAGATGTGCGCTGAATTGCGACAATTCACGGTAATAGTGCTCTTCGAGCGGCTTGTCATCAGGGGCATGCGCAAAGCGGCCGCGTGTTAGCCCGTGCCACCAACTACGAAATGCGTTTGCGACGTCGTGACCCACATGCTTCCAGAGCAGATCATCGAACGTCTTCAGAGCTTCGTCTTCATCGTCGAGCGAAACAGCTTTCATTTCTTCGAGGATGTAGGGGTGACAGCGGATAGCACCCTGACCGAAAATGATCAGGCTACGTGTCAGAATATTTGCACCTTCGACGGTGATGCCGATTGGGATCGCTCTGTAGGGGGCTTCGAGATAGTTGTCCGGACCGACACAAATACCTTTGCCTCCATGGATATCCATGGCGTCGTTGATGGTTTCACGCATGCGTTCCGTCGCGTGATATTTCATGATCGCAGAGGCCACACCCGGGTGGTGACCAAGGTCCAGCCCCATCGTCATGAAACGACGCGCCGCTTCCAGCTGGTAAGCATTTGCAGCGATTGGCGCGAGTTTTTCCTGCACACCCTCAAATTTGCCGATCGGTATTCCGAATTGCTCGCGGACACGCGCATAGGCGCCTGTTGTCTTCGCAGACACCTGAGCCGCCGCCGTCGAGAGAGAAGGCAGAGATATCCCTCGGCCAGCGGCGAGGGCGCCCATCAGCATTTTCCAGCCCTGGCCAATCTGCTCCTTACCGCCTAGAATCTGATCCATCGGGATGAATACATCCTCGCCCCAGCTCGGCCCATTCTGGAAAGCAAGACCCGTCGGTAAGTGACGATCACCGATTTTCACGCCTGGAAGGTCGGTTGGCACCAGTCCGACGGTGATACCGAGATCGTCTTCATCACCAAGCAAATGATCGGGATCATGAAGTTTGAATGCCAGGCCGATCAGCGTTGCGACTGGTCCGAGCGTGGTGTAGCGCTTCTCCCAATTGAGACGGATGCCGAGCGTCTTCTCGCCGTTCCACTCACCTTCAGAGACAATGCCGGTAGCTGTCATTGCCGAGGCATCCGAGCCGGCTTCAACGCCTGTGAGCGCAAAGCACGGAATCTCTTCACCGCGGGCAAGGCGTGGCAAGTAATGGGATTTTTGTTCACTCGTTCCGTACAACATGAGCAGCTCGCCCGGTCCGAGAGAGTTTGGCACCATGACGGTCACGGCCGCTGAGACGTTACAGGTCGCAATGCGCTTAACGACTTCCGAGTGTGCGGAAGCTGAGAAACCGAGACCCTCATAGTCTTCGGGAATAATCATCCCGAAGAATTTGTTGGCCTTCAGAAAGGCCCATGCCTCTTCGGGGAGATCCAGTTTTTCGTGTTCGATTTCGAAGTTATCGAGCATGCTGCAGAATTCAGCGACGGGCCCTTTTATGAAAGATTGTTCCGCCTGTGAGAACGGTTGCTGCTGAAAGTCACTGAACTTTGACCAGTCAGGTTTGCCGCTCATAAGTTCGGCTTCCCACCAGACGTCACCAGCCTCTAGCGCCTGAGCCTCGGTATCGGATAGCGGCGGTAAAACGCCCTTATACCAGTTCATCAAAGGTTTTGTGAGAACGGAACTACGGAAGGTTTTAAGTGGATTGCTCATAAAAAATCGCTTCTTGCAGTCTTTATCAAATTAACGCATGGGAGGCGCCCGCAGTTCCAGAAAGAAGACTTTCTTATTGGAACTGTTTTCAGACAATCACGTTTGATCACCCAAGTCATATTTTAAGGCGAGGAATTTATGATAAGACTTTTGACCTCCACCGCGCTGATTTCCGTAGTATTGGGCGCCGGTGTTGCTTCGGCAGATAGCTTTGCAATCAACGAATACACGAGCTCGGATCTGGGGCGCGCGAACTCAGGACGCGTTGTTCAGACAGAAGACCCGGCGGCGGCTTTCGGTAATCCGGCGCTTATGACGGATTTCGATGGCAAGGCTGTTTCGGTCGGCGTCAGCGCGATTCTGGGTGACGCGACCTACACAGACCTTGGATCTACTGACGCCATTGGGCAGCCGCTGGGCGGAGATACAAGTGGCATCATCGAAGACGCATATGTGCCGTATGCTCATGGTGTTTTCCCGATTGCTGAAAAGTGGTGGCTCGGCATTTCGGTGACAGCACCTTTCGGTCTGGCAACAGCTTATGAAGACGACTGGTCCGGGCGCTATCAGGCTATCGATTCCGATCTGAAAACCATCAATATCAACCCAAGTCTCGCATACAAACTGAACGATCAATTCTCGTTCGGTGGCGGTGTCAGCATTCAGTATGTTGAAGCTGAGCTGTCGAGTGGGATTGATTTCGGCACAGTTTGCTTCAGCCAGGTCGGACCGGCTCAGTGTTCTGCGCTTGGCGTGCTGCCTCAGACGGCTGATGGGCGATCAACAATTGAAGGCGAAGATTGGTCGATCGGGTGGAACCTCGGCATGACTTACACGCCAAACAATGCGTGGAAGTTCGGTTTCCACTACCGTTCAGGTGTCGATCACAAACTCACAGGCGATGCAGATTTCGAGGTTCCCGCTCAGGCGCAATTCCTGACAGCCACTGGCGCATTCATGGATACGCCAGCAAAAGCATATCTCGATCTACCAGCCGCGTGGGAAATCGGTGCCAGCTGGAAAGTGACGCCAAAAGCGACAATTTATGCAGATGCAATCTGGATGGAATGGTCTTCGCTGGAAGAGCTGCGCGTTCAATTCACGAATAATGCACAGCCCGATTCCGTTGAGCCGCTTCGTTACGAAGATGCAGGTCGCTACAGCATCGGCGCAGATTATGATCTGACTGATTCCTGGACCATCCGTGCAGGCTTTGCTTATGACGAAACGCCGGTTCAACCGGACCACCGCTCTGCACGTATCCCCGATCATGATCGTCAGATTTACGCAGTTGGCACGAGCTGGACACCCGTCGAAAACTGGACGTTCGATCTGGCGTACAACCGCATCGAAATCGGTGAAACGACCTTTGATGCCACCGGTCGCTTCAATGATCGTGTCTATGGCGACTATACGGGCGAAGCCGACCTGATCGCCATTAGTGCAACCAAACGCTTCTAGGTTGGGCTAGTCTATTGTGCGAATTGGCTGGCCAGGCTGGCGAGCCATTTCCACATAGCGAGAGACTTTCGCTTCAACGGCTTGCTTGGTGCTATCCAGAAAGCAGCTAGGAAGCGTTCCTGTATCACCGACTTCATCGCCGAAGTTTTTCTGAACTTTGTCGGCAAAGTCGGTGGTCATGTCGGTCTTGAGATCACTGAAATCGATCGACACCTCCAGGGGTTCCGCCTTCTGGACATACCAGACGCTTCGATCGGCTGTAGACATGTAGCAGCTACCCCACATCGTGGCTTTTATGCTTGTGAGATCCTGAAAATTCCGCGTTTCTGTCGATGTGGCGGCTTGTGATGCTGGCGCATCTGATTCCGTCGCTGTGCTTTGATTTGAAGTCTGGTTTTCTCCACATGCAGCGGTCATGAGGGCAAAGGCAGACAGGCAAATCATTTTTTGAGTCTTCATGGCGGGTCTCCTGCTTGAAACGTTTGGTCGTCGAAGTCGGTTCGTTATGGAGTCCACGCGACACAAGCCTAAAACATGACACGCTAATTGAGCCTGCATTTGCGGCTAGTCATCGCATGTTCATGTATTAGTCTGCACAACAACATTGTTTTCCGGGGCTAATTCGCGCTAGCTGAGCGTGTGAGGAGGGTGTTGGGCGATCATGGATGGTTCATTTCTGTCAGACAGAGCGATTTGGGAAGAAGAGGACTGTCTTTCCGCCAGTTTTCTGTTTGAGAAGCACTATGATGAACTTCTGCGACTGGCGCGGCAAATTCGGCGCCGTCGGATGACGCATGACACCTATCTGACCGGCGATCTGCTTCACGATGCGTATATGAAACTGAAACAGGATCATGAATGGCGTGAGAAAGATCATTTTCTGGCATCGATCGCGCTCGCATTGCGTCACACGCTGGTCAGCCACGCGCGCACTCGGCTCGCCGCGAAGCGTGGCGGCGGCGTGAAGCCGGAGTCGCTGGATGATGTTGATCCAGCTGACGATCACACCTCAGCACAACTCGACCGCATGTTGGATGTAAATGCCAGTCTGGAAGATCTGGCAGTCGAATCCCCGAGACTTGTCAAAGTTATCGATTGCCGGTTTTTCGCAGGATACACGGAAGAAGAGACAGCTGATCTCCTGGGCGTGACATCGCGCACGGTGCGTCGGGACTGGGAAAAGGCTCGCGCTTATCTCAAGCTGCGCTTTGAACTGGCTGGTAAACCAAATCCGCAACCTGACGCAAACGCGTGAGACGGCCGACTATCGGCCGCCTCAGGAAAAAAATCACGATTTAGAACGCCCACTGGTCGGGATGTCCTTGAAAGCAACGTCCTTATCAACCCGGATATCACCCGGAAGTCCCAGCACGCGCTCACCGATAATATTGCGCAGGATTTCGTCTGAGCCGCCTTCGATTCGTGTCGCGGGTGAGCGCAGCAAAATCGACTGGAAGCGACCATTCTCCGAATTCTCACCCTTTCGGAGCACACCTGCCTGACCCTGCAGATCAAGTGCATACATGGCGATGTCCTGCATGGTCGCGCCGGCAACAAGTTTTCCTATGGAATTCTCAGGGCCCGGCATTTCGCCTTTCGACAAGGCCGTCAGGGACCGCATCGCGGTATATTTGAGGCCGGACTGGCGTACCGCATACTGCGCCAGCCGGGATTGGACACCACGATCCCTGATCGCTGGTTTGCCATCGACTTCGACTTTGGCGCAATAGTCGAACAGTTCCGGGAAGCCAGTCGACATGCCTGAGCCAATGGACAGGCGTTCATTCATCAGGGTTGTCAGGGAGACGGCCCAACCCTGTCCAACATCGCCGAGCCGCTGGGCGGCAGGAATGCGAACGTCGGTGAAATAGACCTCGTTGAATTCAGATGCGCCATTGGCTTGTTTGATCGGACGAACTTCCACCCCAGGTGACTTCATCGAGAGGAAGAACATGGTCAGACCCTTGTGCTTTGGCACGTTCGGGTCCGTCCGGGCGATCAGCAGGCCCCAATCGGAATTGTGCGCGCCGCTCGTCCAGATCTTTTGTCCATTGATGATCCAGTCACCTGAGCCATCTTCGGCCGGAACGGCACGCGTGCGTAGCCCGGCAAGGTCTGAGCCGCTGGCCGGTTCCGAGAAGAGCTGGCACCAGATTTCCTCGCCATTTGCAAGCGGCGGCAGGAGTTCGCGCTTCTGCTCTTCGCTTGCCCAGGCCATAACGGTCGGACCACACATGCCATGGCCAATGGTGAATGGGCCAGAAAGGGTCGAATAGACGCCTTCTTCCTGGTTCCAGATGACGCGTTCCATCGGCGTCCGTGCGCCGCCGCCATACTCTTTAGGCCAGTGAAGGCAGGCCCAGCCGGCATCGGCTTTCTTCTTTTGCCAAGCTTTCGCGGCTTTGATCGGGTCTTCGCTTGTCAGTCCGGATGAGCCAAAGCTTGCCCGCTTCAGTTCCGGTTCGAGATGTTTTGGCGCATTGGCGTCAATCCAGGCGCGCACTTCTTTGCGAAACGCGGCCTCTTGTGGGGAATCGTTGAAATCCATGATTTCGGTCCTTTCTTCAGGCTGCGTCTGTGAGATCTTGCTCGCTCATGCGGACGATGAGTTCACGTTCCCAGCTGGAAAGCGAACCAAGCACAAGGGCGAGAGCATTCGAGCGCCGATAATAGAGATGGCAGTCGAATTCCCAGGTGAAGCCCATGCCGCCATGAACCTGAATGTTGTTTTTTGCGCAGTGTTGAAACGCATTTGTCGCTGAAACGCGCGCTGTTGCTGCGGCCACGGGAAGTTCTTCTGAACGGGTCGAAAGCGCCCATGCCGCATAATAGCAGTTTGACCGTGCAAGCGTCGCCGAAACGTACATATCGGCCAGCATGTGCTTGATAGCCTGGAACGAACCGATGGGACGGCCAAACGCCATGCGTTCAAGCGCGTAGTCGCGTCCCATCTCCAGGGCCCGATCGGCCCCGCCAAGTTGCTCGAATGCCAGAAGCACCGCCGCGCGGTCCATGACAGTCGTCAGGATGTGCCAGCCATCGCCTTCCGCAACGAGCGCTTCGGCAGGCGCGTTCTGAAAACTCAGCTCGGCATAGTTCTTGGTCGGATCGACGGTTTCAACGACCGTCCGCGATACCCCATCCGCCGACAGGTCGACCAGGAAGAGTGACGTTTTACCGTTGGATTTTGCTGCAACAACGGCGAAGTCCGCAATGCTTCCATCTGCGACAGGTAGTTTCGTGCCGCTGAGCTTACCGTCTGAAACGGTGGCAGAGATCTTGTCATCAGACATCTCACCCAGGCCTTCGGCATAGGCAAAACAGCCAACGCTTTCGCCGGAGGCCAGAGCTGGAAGCCATTTGGACTTTTGTGCTTCACTTCCGGCTTCCAGCAGGAATTCTGCAGCAAGGTATATGGAAGAGGCGGCGGGAACCGGCGCCATGGCGCGGCCGATCTCTTCTGCGACCAGGCAGAGCTCAAGATGGCTCAGTCCAACCCCGCCATACTCTTCCGGAATGGCGACGCTCAGCGCGCCCAGTTCAGCCAGCCCTTTATAGACGTCCGCCGCATAGGTTGTGTCAGATTCAAGGACCTCGCGAACCTTTGAAGTTGGGCATTTTTCGGTCAGGTATCGCCTGACCTGTTCCTGCAATTGTTTCTGATCATCTGAGAAATCCAGATTCATGTTTGCCTCCCGTCAAACCTGTTTGCCCGGTTGATCCGGACTATCGGTAATTTACCTGACTTAATCGGTCGGGGGCGGGTGTCGTCAATCCGTGCCATTAGGGAAGGTAAGGGCTGGCACGGCAGTTTTTCGCTGATCACGCATCAGTTGACGGGAAACTGTCAGGCAACTGCAGTGGCCAAACACGCCAGAGAGGTGAGCGTCGTTCGCGCCAAGCGGCTTCGCTCGTCAGTGTATCATTGCGTGAAAGTGCGGGGAGGATTGGTGCTCAAGAGAGGACTCGAACCTCCACGGGTTGCCCCACACGGACCTGAACCGTGCGCGTCTACCAATTCCGCCACTTGAGCACGCTGGATTGGAGCGCGGTGTATAGCGATCTCGCAAAAATGCGTCAATGAAGAAATCAGCTGATTTTGAAAAAGTTTGTGAGGACACTTTCCTGCCTGTTTCGAGGCGCGATTCGCTGCCGCGTCGATCCATCTTCAATCCGGAGGCGGACGACGAAGAGCTTATGGTTGAGGCGCATGCGGATCCGACCGGAGAGTCGAGAGTGAAGGCGTTCACAAGTTTTTGAACGGAAGTTTTCGGTCCCGTTTTGGTGTGAAATGCGCTGTCGCATAGTGGCCTTTACGCCGATATCCCGGCTTATGACGCTTTCGAGCAATTATCTGTAATTGTTGAGAAAAAAGATCTCCCGCAACGCTCTTTCGGCGTGGACGAAATTATTTCCGAAATGATGGAACCTTCAGGCAAAGATGAACTTATGAGTAGGAGGCATAAGTTCATCCCGCCTACACCCCATGATGCGCGTACGCTTTCGCACTATTGTTAATGCAGCGCCGGAATGAGCGTATCGATTTCAAGCACCCGAACGGAGGACATGACGATGAAGCCAGAAGAACTCTTACCCCTCTCCAGGCGAAACGTCATAGTCGTTGGCGCATCGACGGCCGTCGCACTGGGCCTGAACTCGACAGCGTCTTCTGAGGAAATCGTTGAGGAACTGAAAGACCAGATGGATCTCGAAACCAGCTCTGCGGTGTCAATGACCGTGAACGGGCGCAAACTGGAAATGGTGGTTGATAACCGCGTCACACTTCTTGATGCGCTTCGTGAAGGTCTGAAGTTTACCGGTACGAAGAAGGGATGTGACCATGGTCAGTGCGGTGCCTGTACGGCGCTCGTAAATGGCAAACGGATCAACTCCTGCCTGTCTCTCGCTGTGATGCATGACGGCGACGAAATTCAGACAATTGAAGGGATTGGTACGCCGGACAAGCTGGACCCGATGCAGGAAGCCTTCATCAAGTATGATGGCTATCAGTGTGGCTATTGCACGCCCGGACAAATCTGTTCGGCAAAGGCAGTCCTTGAAGAGATCAAGGCGGGCATTCCAAGCCATGTCACAGACGACCTGAACGGCAGGATTGAGGCAACAGCGGATGAGATCAAGGAGCGTATGAGCGGCAATATCTGTCGATGTGGCGCTTACTCCAACATTCTGTCTGCCATTCAAGAAGTTTCGGAGCGTTCAGCATGAAGGCCTTTCAGTACTCAAAAGCCAAATCTCCTGAAGAAGCGGCAAAGGTCGCCGCATCCGTAGAGAACGCAAAATTCATCGCAGGCGGTACGAATCTACTCGACCTGATGAAGAATGAGATCGAGACGCCAGCACACCTGATTGATGTGAATGACCTCGATCTGCACAAAGTCACCGATCTGGAGAATGGTGGCGTGCGCATTGGCGCTCTTGTTTCCAACACGGATCTCGCGGCACATCCCCGCATTCGCAAGGATTACGGCGTTTTGTCGAGAGCGTTGCTGGCTGGGGCGTCTGGCCAGTTGCGCAATAAGGCGACGACGGCGGGCAATCTGCTGCAACGTACCCGCTGCCCGTATTTCTACGACACGAATATGGCGTGTAACAAACGTGCCCCAGGCAGCGGCTGTTCGGCGATTGGCGGCTTTACCCGGTCGCTCGCTGTCATTGGTGGTAGCGAAAACTGCATTGCAACACACCCAAGCGATATGGCGGTCGGTTTGCGTGCGCTGGATGCGTTTGTGGAAACAATTGATACAGAAGGTGACGTTCGCCAGATCCCACTGGAAGAGTTTCACAAGCTTCCGGGTGACACACCGCATATTGAGACCGTGCTGAAGCCGGGCGAATTGATCACCGGTGTGGCTCTGCCGCCGCCCCCTGGGGGCATGCATTT
Organism: Ponticaulis profundi; assembly: GCF_042659465.1. NCBI lineage: Bacteria > Pseudomonadati > Pseudomonadota > Alphaproteobacteria > Hyphomonadales > Hyphomonadaceae > Ponticaulis > Ponticaulis profundi. The sequence continues at coordinate 178,184 of NZ_JBHSSW010000066.1, forward strand.
CTACCATAAGGTCCGCGACCGGGCATCTTATGCGTTTGCATTGGTGTCTGTTGCCCTCGTTCTGCAGCCTGATGGCACGGGACGTGTCGCGCTTGGCGGGGTTGCACCTAAGCCATGGCGTTCGAGCGCTGCCGACGCGCTACTGCCGCAAGGCGCTGCTGCGGTCATGGGTGAATTGCTGAAAAGCGCAAAGCCGACAGAAGAAAACGAATTTAAGGTCATGCTGGCGGAACGAACGCTGGCCGGTCTCCTCAGTCAGGCGAAGGAGTAATCCCCATGAAATTTGATCAAGCTGTAGAAGGCGACTTCGTCAAAGATGTCGATCTGATCGGGAAATCTACGCCGCGCATTGATGGTCCGCTGAAGACCACAGGGTATGCTCCTTACGCATATGAGCGCCACGAAGTGGCTTCCGGCCAACTGGTTGGCTACCCCGTCTTTTCAGGTGTCGCGCGTGGGACGATCACGGGCATGGATTTTTCGGAGGCTAAAAAAGCGCCGGGCTATGTCGGGCATGTTTCGACCCTCGACATGGATCAGCTCCCGACATCAAACTGGAACACGGCTCCACTGTTTGGTGGTGCCAAGGTCACCCATTACCACCAGGCCATCGCGATCGTGGTCGCGAAGACCTTCGAGCAAGCGCGGGCTGCAGCGCACCTTGTGAAGGTGAACTATAGCCCGGAAAACGTCGTCTACGATTTGTCAGAGGCTCTGAAGAATCTGCCAGCAGATGCGACAAGTGAAAAGCAGCGTGTAGGTGACTTCGATTCGGCCTTCGCCGAAGCTGAGGTTAAGCTGGACGAGACATATTCCACGCCGGCGCACAGCCATGCCATGATGGAAGCTCATGCGAGCATTGCTAAATGGGATGGCGAGAAGCTGACGCTCTGGACGTCAAACCAGATGATCCAGTGGAATGTCGTTGCTCTGGCGACGACCCTCGACATGCCCGTGGAAAATATTCGGGTCGATTCCCCGTTTCTGGGCGGCGGCTTTGGCGCGAAATTGTTCTTGCGCGCTGATGGTGTGCTTGCTGCGCTGGCCGCAAAAAAGGTCGGAAAACCCGTCAAAATCATGTTGCCGAGGCCTTATGTGGCGAACAACACCACGCACCGTCCTGCAACGATCCAGGATATCAAGATCGGTGCGCGTCGTGATGGCACGATCACAGCCATTTATCACAAGGGTAAATCCGGCAATTTGCCGGGTGGCAGCCCTGAAGGGTGCACGGCGCAAACGGAAAAGTTCTATGCAGGCGAGAACCGTCTTGTGTTGCACGACCTGGCAGAAGTGTTCCTTCCCGAAGGTAACGCCATGCGCGCGCCCGGAGAAACATCCGGTCTGATGGCGCTTGAGATCGCCATGGATGAGATGGCGGAAAAGCTGGGGATGGACCCCGTTGAGTTTCGTATCAAGAACGACATTCAGGTCGATCCTGCTGAACCGTCGAAGAAATTTTCTCAGCGAAACTTTGTCGAGTGTCTTCGGACGGGTGCAGATCGCTTTGGCTGGGCTGACCGCAACAAGACGCCAGGCAGCCTGCGAGACGGCCAATGGCTGATCGGTCACGGCATGGCAGGCGGCTACCGTGGTGCGCCAATCATGGATTCAGGGGCGCGCATTCGTCTTCAAAGCAATGGCCGCTTAGTCGTTGAAACCGATATGACGGATATCGGGACGGGGTCTTATACTATCATCGCTCAGACTGCGGCAGAGGTCATGGGGCTTCCGCTTGATATGGTCGATGTTGATCTTGGCGATTCCAACCATCCTGTGTCAGCCGGGTCGGGCGGTCAGTGGGGCGCAGCAAGCTCTACGGCTGGCGTCTACGCCGCCTGTCTGAAGCTTCAGAAAACAATCGCTGAACGGCTTGATGAGAAAGTCGAGGACGTTCGCTTTGAAGATGGCAAAGTGTTCTTTGCGAATACGCACATGCCGCTTGGACGTCTGGCAGCTGGCTCTGAGCTGGTGGTCGAAGACAAAATGGAAGTCGGTGAATTCCGCCAGAACTACATTGTGTCCACCTTCGCGGGGCACTTTGTCGAAGCCGCTGTTCATGTCGCGACCGGTGAAATCCGTGTTCGACGTATGCTGGCGGCCTGTGATGCAGGACGCATTCTCAATCCCCTTTCAGCACGCAGTCAGGTGATTGGTGGCATGACCATGGGCGTTGGTGCCGCGATCATGGAAGACCTCATCCCGGATACGCGCTTCGGCTTCTTTGCCAATCACGATCTGGCTGGATATGAGGTTCCGGTTCACATGGATATCCCGGAACAGGACGTCATTTTCATCGAAGGCAAGGACCCGATTTCCGGACCTCTTCAAGCGAAAGGCGTCGGCGAACTTGGTTTGTGCGGTGTCAGTGCGGCCGTTGCGAATGCAGTTTACAACGCAACTGGTGTTCGCATTCGCGACTATCCGATCACGCTCGACAAATATCTCGCGGAGCTTCCGCAGATTTGATGTCATTCGACACCCGCACGCTTGCATCATCAGATAGCTACCATGAGCACATTTCGGATATTTTCCGGGATGTGCTGTCCTTGCGCAAGAAGGGGCAGCGGGTGGCGCTCGCTTTCGTCACAGAAACTGAAGGTGGAGCGGTACGCGCGGTGGGAGCGGCAATGGCGATTACGGACACCGGCGAGAGTTATGGATACGTCTCCGGCGGCTGTATTGATGCGGATGTCAGGCTGCAGGCGCAATCGGCGCTCAAGTCCAATCAGCCCAAGACAGTGCGTTACGGGAAGGGATCTCCTTTTATTGATCTGCCATTGCCATGCGGCGGCGCAATCGAATTGACCATTTTGCCGGATGTAGATCGGCAGGTTCTGGAACAAGTTGTCGCTCGCTTGGATAATGCGCGTGAGAGCTGCCATCTTGGCATTTCCGACACGGGTGGGCTCGTGCTGGAGCCCTCGGATCAAGACGATATTTGTCATGTCTTCCAGTACCATCCGAAACTGAGACTCCGGATAGCGGGACGCGGCGCAGATGCACTTGCTCTCGCAAGGCTCGCGCAAGCAAGTGGTGTCGGGGTGTCCCTGCATCTGGTTGATGAGGCAGATATTGAGGTTGCTGGTAGTCTTGCTGATATTGCGACTTACAAGCTGGCGTCTTCTGGCCATGTGCCATCCTGGCAGGATGACTGCTATACGGCTTTCGTTTTGATGTTTCATGGTCCTGATTGGGAGGATCATCTCCTGATCCATGCTCTGTCAGGACCTTGTTTCTTCGTTGGTGCCGTTGGAAGTCGCAGAACGCAAGCAGCGCGCAAAGAGCGGCTTCGGGAGGCTGGCGTCAGCGCAGAGGACTTAGAGCGATTGAAGGGGCCCATAGGTCTTGTGCCGTCCATGCGTGATGCGTCTATGCTTGCCATATCAGCGCTGTCTGAAATCATATCCGAATATGCCGGATTGGTGCGCCATGTTTGAGACCACTGCATGTATTCTGCTCGCAAGCGGCCTCAGCACACGATTTGAAGGCGGTGACAAGCTGCAGGCTGACATCCAGGGCAAACCTGTGTTGGAACGCGCAGCTGAATGTGTTTCCGACATGACGTTTGCTAAAAAACTCACCGTCATTGGCGAGGATCAATCATGGCGTCGTGAGGCAGCTGCTCGACTGGGCTTCGAAACTGTTTCGAATGATGCGCCCGATCGAGGTCAGGGCTATGCTCTGGCGAGGGGCGGCACTGCGGCTGTTAACGCCAAGGGCGTGACCAGTGTTCTGGTTCTTCTTGCAGACATGCCGTTTGTAACGACTGAGCATATATATAAACTCAAAGCCGCTTTTGATGCAGGGGCTGATGTCGCCATCTCCGTTTGTCGGGGCGTTAGCAGCCCTCCAGCATTGTTTTCTGAAGCATGTTTCGGGGCATTACAGACGCTATCGGGAGACCAGGGCGCCAAGCAGGTCATCAATGCGTTTGCGAGCCGGGTTCTGGTTGAGGCAACAGGCTCTGAATTGGCTGATATCGATACCAGAGACGACCTGAAAGACATGGAGGCAAATCTCATTGGCTGATGGTTCTCACGCGAATTTTTCCGGATTGACGGACCAGTTTGGCCGACGGATCTCATATCTTAGACTTTCGGTGACGGACCGCTGTGACTTGCGGTGCACTTACTGCATGTCCGAGAAGATGAGCTTTCTGCCGAAATCCGAGGTGTTGTCGGAAACAGAACTCTTTACGGTCGCGCGTGCCTTCGTTGCGCGCGGCGTTCATAAAATCCGGATCACCGGCGGTGAGCCTTTGGTGCGCAAAGATATCATGTCCCTGTTCGAGCGACTGTCGACATTGCGCGCAATGGGACTGGATGAGCTGACATTGACGACCAATGCAACACTGCTCGATCGGTATGCAAGCCAACTGTATGATTGCGGTGTGCGCCGGGTGAATATCTCATTGGATTCAATCAATCCGCAGACGTTTCGAACCATTTCGCGTCGCGACCAGCTTGGCACGGTGATGAAGGGCATTCTTGCGGCTCAGCAAGCAGGTTTATCCGTGAAGCTGAATATGGTGGTGATGAAGGGACGTAATGATCTTGAGGTCCCGGAGCTTGTGCAATGGGCGCATTCGCGCGGTATCGAGGTTACGCTGATCGAAGTGATGCCGATGGGTGAAACCGGAGAAAGCCGTTTTGATCAGTATGTGCCTCTGACCGACATACGTGACCGCCTTGAAGAGATCTGGACGCTGGAAGATGAGATACCGCGCGATGCGCTTGGCGGGCCGGCGCGTTATGTCCGAATTCGTGAAACTGGAGGTCGTCTCGGCTTCATCACACCTTTGACGAATAACTTTTGCGCAGGATGCAATCGTGTGCGTGTGACCTGTACTGGACGCATCTATATGTGCCTTGGGCAGGAAGATCATGTCGACCTGCGCGCTGCGCTTCGCAGTTCAGACGATCCGTTCGAAGCGCTCAATCTGGCTTTGGATAAAGCAATGCTTCGCAAACCCGAAGGTCATGATTTTGAGATCGGCAGAGGCCAGCGAGAGGAAGCCGTTGCGCGTCATATGTCGGTGACCGGGGGGTAGGTATGGCGAGAATTCTGTTCTTTGGACGTTTGAGCGAACTCATTGGGTTTGATGAACGAGAGTTGGATCTTCCTCATCATGTTAGAGATACCCAAAGCTTACGCGAATGGCTCGACAGCGAGTTTCAGACCGATGGCGAGCTTTTGCTGTCGATAAACCGGATTGCGATAAATGCGCAGATCACTCAGGAAAATGCTGATTTGTCGAATGCAGATGAAGTTGCTTTTCTGCCGCCAGTCGGTGGCGGTTGATGATACGGATATCGTCTGAATTGTTCCATCCAGGGGATGAGCTATCGGCTTTCGAGGCCGACATGGATGGCGCAGGTGGTGTGGTGTCGTTTTCAGGATATGTTCGGCCAAATACGAAGGAATCCAATGTGATAGCATTGGAGCTTCAGGCATATTCGCCCCTTACGGAGAACGGAATTCAGGCGGCACTTGATCGGGCTATGAAACGTTGGCCGCTCACAGGTCTGCGGGTTCGTCATCGCATTGGACGCATTCTGTCGGGCGAAGCGATTGTCTTCGTAGCGGCGGCGTCAAAGCGCCGGCGCGCTGCGTTTGAGGCGGCTGACTTTGTCATGGACTATCTCAAGACTGAGGCTGTGTTCTGGAAAAAGGAAATCACGTCTGATGGCGCGAACTGGATCGAACCCAGACGGGAAGACTATGAAGATCAAAAACGGTGGACCTGACGGGATGAGGGGGCGCGTATGGCCGGCATAAATGAAAATCTGACTTTCCAACCCGTTCGCATCGCGGTGATGACGGTCAGCGATACGCGTACTCTGGAGACCGATACCTCTGGCCAGTTGCTTGCAGAGCGTATTGAAGCAGCGGGACATAAGCTGGCTGATCGTGCCATCGTCAAAGATGATATCAGCGCAGTACGCGCGCGCGTACAGGCCTGGATCGATACACCCGAAATCGACGTCATCATTACGACAGGCGGAACAGGGCTGACGGGACGAGATGTAACGCCGGAAGCGGTTCGTCCACTCCTTACCAAGGTGATTGATGGTTTTTCAGTCATCTTCCACATGGTGAGCTTTGAAAGCGTCGGCCTGTCGACATTGCAGTCGCGCGCTCTGGCTGGGCTGGCAAAAGAAACGTTTGTCTTCTGTCTCCCGGGATCGAATGGCGCGGTCAAAGATGGCTGGGATAAGGTCATTTCATCTCAGCTGGATAGCCGGCACAAACCCTGCAACTTTGTTGAGATCATGCCTCGACTTGGGGAGAAATAGTCATGTCGAAATTGACCCATTTCGACGAGGACGGGCATCCGCATATGGTGGATGTGTCCGGGAAGTCCGAAACGCAACGCATTGCGGTTGCGTCAGGTGCCGTCCTGATGTCTGCGGACGCGTTTGATCTGGCTCAGGACCCAAACAATAAAAAAGGCAATGCACTGATGGTCGCGCGACTTGCCGGCATCATGGGCACCAAACGCACCTCGGACCTTATTCCGCTGTGCCATCCTTTGCCAATCAACGGATGTGAAATGGATATTCAGCCAATGGCTGACAGGTCAGGCTACAAGGTTGAGGCTCTTGTGAAAACGCAGGGCAAAACCGGCGTGGAGATGGAGGCACTGACGGCTGTTAGTGTTGCTTGTCTGACATTGTACGACATGTTGAAAGCGGTCGATAAGTCTATGGTGATCACGGCCATACAGCTCGATGAGAAAACCGGTGGTAAGTCCGGTGACTATAAGCGTCAGGATCGAACATGACGCTGATTTCACTCGAAGAAGCGCAGAAAATTGCCGCCGAACACGAACTGCTCAAAACCGCTGTCGAGATTGCGCTGGAAGATGCGGCAGGGCGCATCCTGGCCAAACCCGTATTTGCGGACGTGGATCGACCTTTTTCAAATCTGTCAGCAATGGATGGGTATGCCGTCAGACTGGCGGACGTTGTTGATGCGAATGCAAAGCTAAAGGTGATTGGCGAAGTTGCCGCCGGACAAATGCCGGACAAAGCGATTTCTGCTGGCGAGTGTATGCGGATTTTTACCGGCGCGCCGCTTCCTGAAGGGAGCGATCATATTGTCATTCAGGAAGATGTCACACGATCAGGCGATCAGATCATCACCGAGCTCGGGTATGCGGACGCAGAATTTGTGCGGCGCAAGGGCAGTGACTTTGCTCGGAATGATGAGCTGATAGGTGAGGGTGCTTTGTTGACCCCGGCAGCGTTGTCTCTGATTGCGGCAGCCAATGTTGGAAACCTTGAGGTTTATGCGCCTTTGCGCGCAGCTATTCTGATGAATGGCAACGAACTCCAGTCACCGGGGCAGGATCTGACACCGGGCGCTATCCCCGAGTCGAATTCATATGGCTTGAGCGGGCTGCTTCGCTCGCATGGTTGTGACGTCGTGGCGACAAGGTTTGTCAGCGATTCCAGAACGGACATTTCCAGGGCGATTGAAGAGCTTTCCGACAGTGCCGACCTCATCCTGACTGTAGGTGGTGCATCCGTCGGAGATCATGATCTGATGCGGCCATGCTTTACGGATGCTGGTTTCGGTATCCAGTTCTCTGGTGTGGCTGTGCGTCCGGGGAAGCCAACCTGGTTGGCTAAGAGAGGTACGCAGGTTGTACTTGGATTGCCCGGAAACCCTGCCTCATCTTTCGTCTGCGCACAGTTGTTTCTGCCATTCCTGTCGGGGACAAAACCACTGCAGGAACGCAATGCTTTGTGCCGTGTCGACCTGAAAGCAAACGGGCGCCGCGAACATCTGATGCGAGCTTTGGCGTGGATTGACGATCATGGCACTCTGGTCGTCGAGCCTTTCGCTTCTCAAGACAGTGGAAACATCAGCGTTTTGGCAAAATCAAATGCCCTGATCCGCCGCCCGGTTGAAGCAACTGCTGTTTCGTCGGGCGATCAGGTATCCGTTCTTCTGACGGGGGAACTGTTTTGAGTGTTTACGCCATTGCTTCCGCTCTATTGGGGCTTTTGGGGATATCTGCAGGCGCGGAAACCGCGACGATAGCTGTCGCCGCAAACTTCAAAGCACCAGTTGAGGCGCTCGCTGAGACCTTTGAGGAAGAGAGCGGACATACGGTACGCATTGTCATCGGCTCAACTGGGAAACTCTATGCGCAGATCACGCATGGCGCACCGTTTGACGCGTTTCTGGCAGCCGATCAGGAAAGGCCGCAAAAGCTCGTTGAGGCAGGATACGCATCGGGAAATGCTGCCTTTACGTATGCGACAGGGATACTCGCGCTATGGGAATCGAGTGCCGCTGATAGCTTCGATATCGACCGGCTTCTGAGCGACGACGTCCACCACATTGCGCTGGCGAACTCAAGGCTTGCACCATATGGGCGCGCTGCGATGGAAACCCTGAAAGCAGCAAATCTGGACGACGCGCTGCGTTCAAAGATCGTAACCGGTGAAAACGTCGCTCAGGCATTTATCCTCGTCGATACGAAGAATGCCGACATTGGGTTTGTCGCCTTGTCCCAAATCATTTCTGCCGACGCGCCGGCACGAGGACATTATTGGACTGTCCCTGCTGAACTCTATGCGCCTATCCTCCAGGACGCGGTTCTTTTGAAAAGAGGTGAGGGCAACGCTGCAGCAGAAGCCTTCATGTCGTTCCTGGCTTCGGACCGGGCGCAGGCAACCATTGAAAGCTTTGGATACAAGCCTCGTGGCAAGTGACGACGTCTTCGCGCTTCTGCTGACACTCCAACTCGCATTCGCGACGACGCTCATGTTGCTGGCTGCTGGGTTCCCACTCGCGTGGTGGCTCGCCCGGACGCAGACCCCGATCAAGCCTGTCATTGAAGCGGTGGTGGCTCTGCCATTGGTGCTGCCGCCGACCGTCATAGGGTTCTACATTCTGATCCTGCTGAACCCTGAGTCTCCAGTTGGAAGGATCTGGGTCACCGTCACAGGGGAGAGCCTGAGCTTCTCATTCTGGGGGCTGGTAATCGCGTCCTTTTTCTATTCCTTGCCTTTCATGATCCAGCCGCTTCAGACGGGTTTTGAACGTGATGCCAGAAAGCCGATGCAGCTTGCGTATAGCTATGGTGTGCGGCCGTTGAAGGCATTTTTCACCGTCGCCATTCCGGTCGCGTGGCGCAGCGTCCTGACGGCCTGTGTGCTGACGTTTGCGCACACGATTGGTGAGTTTGGTGTGGTCCTCATGGTCGGTGGAAACATTCCGGGGGAAACCCGGGTTGTGTCCATAGCCATCTATGAGCATGTCGAAGCGACATCCTACGGACAGGCAAATATGCTGTCGCTCATTCTGTTGGGACTATCTTTCACGATCCTGTTTCTGGTGTTTCTTCTGAACCGGCGGAGGGGGCAATATGTCGGGGCGTGAAGCGATATTGCGTGTTGAGGTCTCCCACAGGCTTCCGCAGAGCCAATTTGATTTCGACCTGGCATTCGCTGCGCGAGGCACCGGCCTGTTCGGTGCGAACGGTGTCGGCAAAACAACCCTGCTTGACTTCATATCAGGTGTAAAACACCCGGAGCGGGGGCAGATCAAATCCGGACAGGCGATCTGGTTCGATTCAGATCAAAACTGCAATCTGGCTCAGCATAAGAGGCGTGTCGCCAGAGTGTTTCAGGATGGGCGTCTCATGCCGCATCTGACGGTCGAGCAGAACCTCAATTTTGCAGCGCGCGGCGCGGGACGGTCCTCCGTCTTTTCTACCGACCGGGCGCTCATTGAAGAGGAGCTGAAACTCGAGCATCTCTTTGATCAACGACCGGGCCAATTGTCGGGTGGTGAGAAGCAGCGTGTGGCGCTCGCCTGTGCCTTGATATCAGAAAGTCGTCTCATCTTGCTGGACGAGCCCTTTGTGGGAATGGATGCGGTCAATCGTGTGCGCGCTATTGAGCTGGTGCGAAAACTGACGCGTTCGCGCGCGCAACGCTTCATTCTTGTTTCGCATGATGTTCGCGATCTTGTCGCGCTGTGTGAAGAGACGGTCGTTTTCAAGGAGAATGGTTCTGTTGTCTCCGGCGACACCGGTGAGGTTCTCACTCAGTCGGGGGACGGACATGAACCCTCTGGATATATCGTGTTGGATGCGGAGTTGATCCATCATGATATGCAGGCTGGCAGCAGCAGGCTTCTCATAAATGGCCAGTACCTTGATGTAGCAAGCAGCATTGCGCCGCAGGGATCTGACGTACGTCTCATGCTTCCGCGCGCTGAGATAATGCTGGTTTGCCCCGATGCCAAAGTGTTTGGCTGGGGTGTTAATGTGCGTGCGCTCGTCCAAGGTGCCGATGTGATGTCAGGGACGGCTGGCGTAGGACTGAACCTAACCATTGGTGATCAGACTTTCTCCATTGCGGTGCCGGCATGTGCAGGATCAGAATTGCCGATTGAGATCGGCTCTGAAATTCAGCTCTGCTGTAATAACGCGATGATCGTTTAGGTTCCGTCCAGATTGATGAATTTCGTTCATGCTAACGATGCTTTCATAGCCGCTAATCTCTGACAGCAGTCCGTCCCATATCTCCTGCAGAGTTCCGTGGCGATCCGTGCCTCGGAAGATGGATATCTGGATTTGGGAGGTTCACATTGACTTGGTCAGACGAACAACTCACCGCATTTGCGGAGGCAAATGACTTTCACGTCGCCCCATACCGGGCGGATGGCAAAACGCCTGGCACACCGACTTATATCTGGTCAGTGGTCACAGACGGTGGGCTGTTCATCCGTGCGTTTAGTGGTCAGGGATCCAGTTGGTATCAGGCTGCCGTTTCACAGAAAGAAGGGCAGATTGAGCTTACCGGCGAAACGTTTGATGTCACCTTCGAGCCCATGGTGAGTGACGCTCTGAACGATAGGATCGATGAGGTCTACAAGAGCAAATATGCGGACAGCAGCTATCTGACTCCCATGATTTCAGATCGAGCGAGAGGCGCCACCGTGCAGGTAAAACCTCGCTAGCATAAGACGGAGCATCGCTCCGAGTTTTCACCACCAACCAGTCGTTCGGCATGCGCTCTGCGCATGACGAGACAGCTGTATCTAATTTTGAAAGAGGATCAGAAATGAAAGCGAAAATGCTTGAAGGCCAGACGGCCATTGTTACGGGCGCCACCAAGGGTATCGGACGCGCCATCGCAGAGCTCTATCTTCAGGAAGGCGCGAACGTCGTGATCACGGCGCGCGATCAGGAAGAAATTGATCAGGCCGTGGCGGAGATGTCGAAAGACGGTCAGCGCGTTATTGGCATTGTCGGCGACAATGCTGACCCGGATGCGCCCGAGCGTGTGTTTGAGAAAGCGATAGAAACCTTCGGTCAGGTGGATATCATGGTCAACAATGCTGGTGTCGGCGAAATGTACGCCATCGAAAAAACATCGACAGAACATTTCAACGAGATCTTGCAGATCAATCTGGCTGGTCCATTCCGCTTTTGCCGTGAAGCCGTGAAGCACATGATGCCTCGTAATGAGGGTCGGATTATCAACGTGTCGTCCGTGAATGGCACGACACCGATTTGCGGCGTCGCCTACACATCCACCAAGGGCGGTATCAACACCATGACCCTGAACATCGCTATGCGGCTTTCGGGCACCAATATTCGGTGCAATGCGATTGCACCTGGCGTAACCGATACCGACGCTGCTCGTGCATGGGCTGCGGGTGAACAGGAAGGTGGTGGTGAGATGTTGGAGTTTTCCGACAAGTATACAAACACCTCCGTGCCTTCGACACAGCCGATTGATCAGGCATATGCTGCGCTTTATCTCGCATCAGAAATGGGGCGTGCCGTGACCGGCCAGGTCATCCAGGTCGATAATGGACAGTTCCTCTAATCACGCTGTTTCCAGAACAAAGAAAGCCCGCAGTCGAAACTGCGGGCTTTTTTTGATTTCGGAATGGAACGGAGTGCACTCCCGAAAACTGTCTTATTTTGCGAATACCGGGAAGGCGCTCGCATCGCCATAATCCTCGATCGGATCGATATTTTTCAGCGTATCCATGTCAGCTTCGGAGATTTCGAAATCGACATCAGCATTGCTTTTCATGTGATCCGGATTTGCTGTTTTCGGAAGCGGCAGCAAGCCGAGTTGCAGCGTGTATCGGATGCAGAGTTGAGGGACGCTGACACCGTATTTCTCTGCGATCGCCTTGATCTGCGGATTGTCGAGAATTTTGCCGTGACCGATCGGGGAATAGGCTTCCACGACAAGGCCTTTGTCCTGAGCATAGTCGATCAGATCAAATGGCGTGTTACTGACATGCGCAAGGATCTGATTGACCATTGGTTTTGTCGCTGCGTTGTCGAGCAGGTTGTCCAGGTCTTCCTTCTGGAAGTTTGAAACGCCGATGGCGCGGATTTTTCCGGCGTCATAGTATTCTTCCAGCGCTTTCCAAGCTTCCAGGTTGCCTTCGAAGAAGCGATCGTCGGTGTTGAATTGCGCCCATGGCTGAGGGCTGTGGATGATCATCAGGTCGATATAGTCGAGTGCGAGTTTATCGAGAGATCCTTGAATGGCAGCTTTGGCGTCATCGTAGTTCTTGATGTCTGCTTCGAGCTTGGTCGTCAGGAAGATGTCTTCCCGCGCCCGGCCGCAATTGCGAATGCCGTCGCCTACGCCGCGCTCATTGCCATAAGCCTGCGCAGTATCAATGTGACGATAGCCCAGTTTGACGGCCTCAATCACGGCATTTGCGACTTTGTCATCGTCAATCATCCAGGTGCCAAGAGCGATCTTCGGAATTTTGACGTCATTGGAAAGTGTATAGGTCTCTTCGAGTAACATGCGGTTCATCCTTTCTTTTCGGCGTCGCTACGCCGGCTGTTGGGTGAGGACCGGACTGTTCAGCTTCATCGCCGGGGTGGGGGAGGAGGCTTGGCGATATTGATCGAGCGAGCATCCGGTCCTTCTCTTCGGATGTGACCCTTGAGGCGCCAGAAACAATTGATGCAGAAGTGAAGTCACTTATGAGTTCTGCGCATGAATGACGCGTCTGGCTGCTGATCAAACACAGACATAAAATTAGAAACAAAACGAATTAATTTACGGCTCGGAAAAAATAAATAAAAGCAAGGGTTGAACACATTTAGAAATAACATCAGAATACACTGAACTCGGAATGCCTGCATGTTTGAATAGGAAATCGGGCTGAGGGGTATGATGGAAGGTGGATACAGCGCACGATGATACTTCAGCCGAAAGCGAACATGTTGGAGAGCGACAAAAAAGAGCGTGAGGATATTTAGCCGAAGCCGGTCCGTGTAATGGCGACGCTTCATCCACTTAAAAGCCCGTACGGCTGACATAGGCCGATTGACGAGCCGTCGGACAAAGAGCTGTGACCAATCGAGGAAACTGATTTTTTGAAAGTCCACTAGCTGAAGCCGCATAGGGAGAAAAGTGATGGATGTTTTGATTGTCGACGATAACCCTGCCGATCGCCGTTTGCTGAAAATGGTTTTTAAAAACGTGTCTGACGAGTTGACCATTCATGCGTGTTCCGGTGGAAAGCAGGCGCTAGACTTCCTTTTGAGGCAGGGCGAGCACGCGGATGCGCCACGCCCTCAGGTGTGTTTACTCGACATCAATATGCCCGGAATGAACGGTTTTGACGTTCTGATTGCGATGAAAGCGGACTGGCGGCTGAAAGCCATTCCGGTCTTCATGTTCTCAAGTTCAGACAATGATGGCGACATCCAGATCTGTTATGAGAATCACGCAAATGGGTATATCCAGAAGCCTATGGAGCTTGTTGAGCTTGAGAACATTGCGCGTTCCTTGTCGAACTTCTGTGTCAACATCCTCAGACATGCCCCTCCCGCGGTCCATTTAAATTAGAACGGCTCAGGCAGCCGAAATTCTGGAGCAGGTTTGCAAAAATCTGATCCTTAAGCTGATGTGCCGAACGTTGCGCTGCATCGCGGTGTGACGTCTTTTTGCTCAGGTGGGCAGTTAAACTTTGAAATTGCCGTGATCAATCGAGTATATCGGGCAACTCATCAGAGCGCTGCTGGGTCAGAACAGTTGTGAGCGCGACTTGAACCTGACGTGTGGAGAAGGGTTTGACGAGGAAGTGACTGACTCCGGCATCAGCGGCTTCCTGAAGATGGCCAAGCGTATTCTTTGAGGTCAGGAACACAATACGGATATCACTCGGAATGCGGGTTTCACCATTTCGGATGATCTTGAGAAGCTCAAGTCCGTTTAATGGCTCCATATACCAGTCTGATATGATGATGCTCGGTTGGAACTGACGAGAAAGGTCCAGCAACTCAGTGCCGCTGGCAACGGTGGCAACGTTCGGGATTCCCAGTGAAACCAGAATTTCTCGCATCAGCATACGCGTAGACAGGTCATCATCCGCAAACAGAATGCGTTGATCGGCAAGGGTCTCTTGTCTGTCCTTGGCTGTCGAGGAAAGCTTCTGAAGCAGGGAGTCGACCGCTGGCTTGGCCGGGTTTGCAGACAAGAGAGATGAGTTGAGCGGCGATGTTTGCTGACGGATGCGTGCAACGGACGCAAACAGCTCGGTGATGGATTTCAGTTTTCTGCTGGCGTTGTTCTGCTCTGATGACCGTAAGTCATCCAGCATCGTCTCCATTTTTCCCAGCTTACGACCGATATGCTGATACCCCATGCATAACGCCGCGCCGCTCATACGGTGGATTTCTGCATGTAGTTCGGAAAGGGAGCGTTCGGACTGACTATTTGCCGAAATAGCATGGTCCAGTAGTTCTGCGATCTTCCGCATTTCGGCAGGCAGATTATCCCAGTATCGGTAGACTATTTCCTGTGGGTCGACCGCCTTCATCATGACACGCATATCCATTGGAGCACTCAGTTCTGATGGGCCGGCGCATCATTCTTTTCCCAGATATCGTTGAGTTGATTGGGAAGGTTGAATGCGTCGAAAGGTTTTACGATCACAGAGAGCGCGCCATTGCCGAGGTACTGGGATTGTTCATGCGTCTGTGCTTTTGCGGTCATGAAAATAACAGGGGTATCTTCACCGCCAGGAAGTTTGCGGATTTCTGCCAGGGTCTCAACGCCATCCATGTCGGGAAGCATGACATCGAAGAGCAGAAGGTCTGGCCGAAAGTCGGAAAACTTCGCGATGGCATCTGCACCACGTTCGCAGTGTCGTACCTCCAGCTCCGGATTAAGACCAAGCGAAAGCTGCGCGATTTCCGAAATATGTTCGTCGTCTTCGAGATACAGGATCCGTTTCAGTTGTTTCGCCATTCTGGTTCCTCCTTATGTGCCCATTCCCTGTGGCTATTCTGCTTTGCGGTTACCCGGCTTTTCTTGCGCGTTCGGCGACAGGAATATCCAAATGGAATGTTGTTCCGGTCTTGGCGCTTGTTTCGAAGCTCACCTGGCCGCCAAACGCTTCAATGATGGATTTTGTGATGCTGAGACCGAGGCCGGTACCAGACGCTGTCCGTTTGCTGGAGCCGTCTGCCTGAGCGAATTTCTCGAAAATGCGATGCCGGAAACTGTCTGGAATTCCCGGGCCGTTATCCATCACGGAAACGCGGACAAAAGCCTCGGAGATCAGGTCGGTACGAATGGCGACCTGTCCGCCCGTGGGGGAGAATTTGGCAGCATTCGACATCAGGTTCGCGAGCGCCTGGGCGAACCGGTTCTGATCAACATTTACCGCCACATTGTCTGTGAATGTCTGGAGTTTGAAATCTACATCATAGCGCACCGAAAGGGCTTCATGTCGCTGGACGACGTGTTCGACCAGGCCATCAAAGTCTACGATTTCATAAAGGTATTCAATCTTGCCAGACTCAATTTTCTCGAGATCAAGAATGTCATCGACGAGATTGTTCAAACGTCCGCAACCGTCATAGGCGAGCGTGATAAGTCGTTCGCATCTGTCGTCGAGTTGTCCTGAGCTCAGATTTTTCAGGAGATCCAGAGATCCGAAGATAGAAGTGAGCGGTGTGCGAATTTCATGATTCACCGTTGAGACGAACTCACTTTTCATCTGGGCGACAATCTTGGCATCCGTGATGTCCTGAAGAATGCCAAAAGCCATTGTTCGGTTAGAGCCGTTTTCATTCCTGAAAAAGTCTCCTTTCGCCCGGACATATCGAATGGCTTGATCTCTTGTCTGAATCCGAAATTCAAATTCAAATGGTTCTTCAGACTCGATCGCAATTTTCGTCTGGCGTTCCACGTATTCGCAGTCATCGGGGAAGCAGAATTCGGTGATCGTGCCGTCCTTGGGGCGATATTCGAGTTCCGGTAATCCATGCATGTCATAAATGCCGTCGGACCACTCGACTTCTCCCGTACTCAGTCGCAGTGTCCAATGCCCCATCTTCGCGACGTTTTCAGCCAGCGCAAGCTGCCTGTTTTGTTCCAGGATTTCCATTTCCGAGCGTTTTCGTTCGGTAATGTCCTGGTGCACGCCGACGATCCGGGTGGGAATGCCTTTGGAGTCTCGCTCAAATATTTTTCCCTTCGCCTGAACCCAGATCCATTTTCCGGATTTGTGGCGCATGCGAACTTCCATCTTGTATTTATCAGTCAATCCGGCCGTGAACTGGTTCATGTGAACGCTGGAGCGCATCAGATCCTTGGGATGCGTATAGGTTTCCCAGGTCGAGAAATCCTTTTTAAGGTCGGACCGTTTGAGGCCGATCATGCGGGCGGATTGTTCAGAATAGTCGACCCGGCCCTCCAGGACGTTCCAGTCCCATAGCCCTAAGTCACCACTTTCGAGCGCGAACTCGAGTGTCTGCTTCTGGTGGCGCAATTCTTCTCGCGTTTTGATGGTCTCTGTGAGGTCACGAATGATGCCGCAATAGGAGCGCTCTTTCTGTTGCGTGATTTCGCTCAGCGACAAATCAATGGTAATTTCTTCTCCGGATTTCGTAAGGGCGCGGACTTCTCGCCCGATTCCGATTATCTTGGCGTTGCCGGTTTCCTGATAGTCGCGAAGGTATTGCTGGTGCCTCTGTCGGTCACCGTCTGGCATCAGAATGGCAACGTTGCGGCCAAGAACCTCCTCGGCCTTATAACCAAAAATCTCCTCACAGGCGGGATTAAAGGTCTCGATTATGCCGCGGCTATTGATGACGATGAGGCCATCCACTGTGTTATCGATAATATTGCGCAGTCGAGCCTGGTCGCTTCTCAGCTTGAAAAGCAGCGCGTTGAAAGTTTGGGCAAGTTCGCCGAGTTCGTCATTGCGATCGTGCTGAAGGATGGTGTCCCCTGAACTCCATTCCTCGGGAGAGAGTTGCTGAAGAGACTTTTTCATGCGTCGAAGAGGAGCCGTCAGGCGGATTGCGAACAGGCAGGCCAGCGCAAAACATACCGTTATAATCAGAAGCGCCAGTACGGCGTTGCTTAGTTCGGTTTGCAAAATTCCGTGGGTCTGATCTCCGGCGCGTGAACGCATAAACATATCGAGTGTGAAGTCGTTTGCGGTCGCAAACTCCGGCACATCGAGATTGTTCAGAACATCTTGTCGAAGTATTTCGAAATCGTCATCGCTTTGCTGCGCGGCGACCAGAAAGTTTGCCACTTCAGGATCGGTATCTTCGGCGAAGGTGAAGCTGAAGGTTTTCGTCTTCGACCAGAATATCGCGGTATCACCGGCGCTATTGACGATAAAAGTGTCAAACTTAGGAGGGTGGTCTTCGAAAGAAGAACGAAGAATCGCGCGATAGTCCGCATTGATCACAATGACTGTGTCATCAGGTACGCTCAGGCGAAAAAGCGCGCGGACGGTCGGGGTCTCCTTGGCGTCAACTTCACCATGTTCTCTATTCAGCGTGACGCGCGAAAGGGCTGAGCTTTCAGCGGGCAGGCGTCTCGCGAGAGACATATAGGGTTCATTCCCCTTCTCCTGAAGCTCCGCTCTGGGAACCGTTTCTGTTCCATTTGCAGTCCGGTTGACCCGAACAAGCTCCTTACCTGTCTCATCCAACTCAATCAGGCGGATCTGAGTGTATTTCGGCCGAGTTTGTAGAAGCGTGGCGAACAGCTCTTGTAGTTTTGTGTGCGAGTGGTCTTCGTGTTCATTTCCCGAAGACTGGTTGTTGAATTCCAGCCTGGCTGCCGTTGCCAGTATCTCAAGGTCATTGGACATGCCGGCGAAAGCTTCCCGGAGCCGAATGGCAATGATGTCAGACTCTGCAGAGAGGGCGTCCTGTCTTCGCTCATTTGCCAGTCTTTCTGCTTTCGTGCTGCTGTCAAAAGCGATGAAGATTGCGCCTGATGCGATCAGTGCAACAACGAGAGATAGCGCAATAATTTTACCCCTTAGGGACTGGCTGAAGCTTTTCTCCATTCGTACACCGATCTCCACATTCATGGATTAACCATTGTGACGTGTAATACAGATTTGTTAATCGCAAATTTTAAAACCTTTCCGGAAAATGAACATAAAGGTGTGATAAATGAATGTTCGACAGCCATAAATTATGGAAAAGGGAGGTAAATTTAACGAGAAAGTAGTTTAGGGGTTATTGCTTGTGTTTATTCATTTTAGATTTTACCTTTTTCGTTAATTAACTTGATATCGTTATTGTCGCTGGTCATCAACTGATGGGGATAGCAAAAATGATGAACGAAAATGCCGCTATGTTGGACGTTGTGTCCCGGTATTGCGATGATATTTCAGTTCAGATTTCCGATCTGATTTCAGAAATCAATGCAGGGTTGTCGGCGGGTGATGCGTCCTCCTTTGGCACTCTGGAGCGGCTTCACAATGAGCTGCACCGGATGTCCGGTACGGCGTACTGCATGGGATTCAGAGCTCTGGGGAGAGAGTTTGAGGCGCTCGATGCTGAAGTGCTCTGTGGCCTGAATGACCCCGATGGTGATGTCGGTGCATATCTGAAGGGAGCGCTGCCAAAACTCTCAACGATCGCATTGAGCGGAAACGATGTACGTCCACGTAACTCGAAATTGCTTCAGCGCTCGCGCGCGCTCGATGAATTGGTGGAAGCGGAAACGCACCTTGAAGCCTATACGGATCAAAAGAATGCACAGAGCCGCATGCTTGCTCGCGAACGGTTCCTGTTTGCAGATGATGACCCTCATCTTCGAGAATTGATTGGGAGCAGTCTCAGTGAGATGGGTGTTGAGGATCTGTTGCTGGCTGAATCGGGCAGTGAAGTCCTGGAGGCGATTGAAACCTTCAAGCCGACTTTCATTATCACAGACTGGATGATGCAGCCGGTAAGTGGATTGTCCCTGCTAAAGCAAATCCGGCGCGGTAAAACAGAGCTCGATCCTGACACGCCGATTGTGTTCTTTACGTCCATGCGGAGCCGACAGGATATGATGGAGGCCAACCGTTTCGGGGTGAACAAGCTGATACGCAAGCCGGTCCTGCCGGATGCGATCATTGGAGTGCTGCTCGGCATCCTGGAGAAAAAATATCAGATCAACAAGCGACTTGGTGCGCTTTCCTGATCAAAACACTGATAGCCAGAATCCTGGAGTTTCGAAATGAGTACTCAACACACTCAGGGTGTGGTCCGGATCATCTCATCTTATTGCGACGACTTTCCAAATCAGACGCAGAATATCATGCAAATGGTTCGCTGCGCGCAAATCAGTCCTGACAATACGCGAAAATTTGCCAGGGAACTGCAGTCAGAGCTGCACCGCATGGCGGGGTCTGCCCATTGTCTGGGGTTTCGCGTAATTGCTCAACGACTGACACGCCTGGAGGAGCGTCTTGCCAGAGCTCTGTTGCGGAAGGGCCGGGAGAGTATTGGCGCAATATCTGACGTCATTGAGAGCATCGTGGAATTTGTGGCAGAGGTCCCGCGCCCGAGCCCTCAGGATTCGCGTTTGATCGACTCAAACCTGCTCGATGAAAGCTTGTCGTTACCCGCCGAAGAAATTCCTGAGGATCAGGCAGGTCTCGCGCATCTCAGAATTTTGCTGATTGATGATGACGCACACGTTCTGGGGGTCGAGCGGGAAACCTTGCTCGCCATTGGTGCAGAAGACGTGGAGGTCGCGAATTCTGGATTGGAGGCACTCAATCGGTTGTCAGAGGTGCAGCCGGATCTGTTGATCACCGATTGGCACATGGGCGCCATTTCGGGCCCAGATCTCCTGAATGCGATCCGCAACGGCTCTTGTGGTATCGACCGGAATACGCCCGTAATTTTCTTTTCTCACAAACGTGACCGACGCAGTCGCATGCAGATGACGATGGAAGGGGCAAATTACTTTCTCACAAAGCCGGTCAGCCCGCGCGTTCTGGGTCGGGCCATCAGTCGTGCAGTCAGTGGCTCATGATAACTGGGCAATGTGCGGTGGCGGAGAGGAAGTCCGTAGAAGACAGGCCTATGATGTCGTATGATGTCTCATATTATGTAATAAAAACAGAGACAATAGACGCGCATCTCCCACTGAGCTATATACGATACCATGATCTTATCCCACCTATTGTGGGTAAAAATGTGGGATATTATGGCGCGCCAAATCAATAAGCTGAATGTAAAGTTCGTTAAATCAGACCTCGCGCCGGGAAAATACTATGACGGCGGTGGATTGACGCTTGTGGTGCATGAAACCAACACCAAAAATTGGGTTGTAAGAACTACCGTCAGACGTGCTCGTCGGGACATCGGAATAGGAAGTCTGAAATACGTTACGCTAGCGGAAGCTCGAAAAAAGCGGGATGAAATAATTGAGATCGCACGCAACGGCGGTGATCCCATTGCTGAAAGACGGAAATCGAAAGGAATTCCTACTTTTGAACAGGGCGCGTTGGAGTTTATCGAAGAGCAAGAGTCTTCTTGGGACAATCCTAAGCACAGGCAACAGTGGCGAAATACTCTTAAGACCTACTGTTTTCCGGTTATTGGTAGTGAGCCCTTGGATGAGATCGACTCTGCGGCTGTGCGCAAATGTATTGAACCTATCTGGTCAACTAAGCACGAAACTGCCAATCGCACGCTTCAAAGATGCTCCAAAATTTTTAATTGGGCTGTCGCGAAAGGTTATAGGGAGAAAGCCAATCCTTGCTTAGGGCTGAAAGAAACGCTGCCACGGCTTCGAAGTCAGCGGAAGCACTTTGATGCCATGCCATGGAGCGACGTTCCTGAATTTTATAAACAGCTAACGAACAGTGATGCGTTTTCTGCTTCAGCGCTGAGGTTCGTAATTCTTAGTGCGGCTCGATCTGGGGAAGTGCGCCATGCGCTTTGGTCAGAAATAAATGACAATGTTTGGACGATACCTGCTGAGCGCACAAAAATGCGTAAGGAGCACAGAGTTCCGATTACTGCCGAGATGGGGCGCATCTTGGATTTGCAGCGTGGGTTGGATGAAAACTTGGTGTTTCCGGGAATGAGGCGAGGTAGGCCAATGTCGGACGCCACTATGTGCAAGTACCTGCAGTCGAAAACCACCCCCACAATGACTGTGCACGGTTTCAGATCGTCATTTCGTGATTGGGTGGATGAGTACCTGCAGGGCAATGGAGATATTGCAGAAGCTTGTTTAGCGCATTCAAAAGGAAATGCAGTGATCAAAGCTTACGCCCGGTCCGATCTTTTTGACCGAAGAATGGAAATGATGTGCAGCTGGAGCAGCTTCGTCACTTCAAAAACAGTATAAGAAACAGACAGATATGGAAAAACCTGCCAACTTTGCGCTGAAATTGGACAAGCGTAAGAGATTGTAGGATTATATGGCTGTCGATCAATGGTGATCGACCTCGAAACGGCTAGAAAGGAGGTTATCCGTTAATGCCGTTGAATGTCCGCGCTGAGCACGCGATTCCCAAGATGCTCACAACTCGCGAAGCCGCCGAGATAACGAATGTCTCGACGCAGTTCCTCGAAAAAATGAGATACGATGGCAGCGGTCCGAGCTATATGAAGTTCGGTCGTGCCGTTCGCTATCCCTTTGCTGACCTGCTCGCATGGTTCGAGCGTAGCCGCGTAGGGGTAGCTGACGTTTTTTCATCAACAATCAGCAGCGGCGTAGCCGCAGAAAGGCATGTCTAAAAAAACCAACCCCCTTCGTAGTGGGGTAAACTACGAGAATAAGGCAATTGAGATGCAGCAGTTAGCACTGTTTGAAGATTTGCCCATCAGCTTTCAGAGTGTCGCCAGAAATGGGGCAGACGGTGCGTCATCATCAATCAAAGCTCATAATGAAGTAGCGCTCGGATATGCTGCCTGGCTTGCCGATCTGGAGGTGCCGGTCCTTCCTGTATGGGGAGTTGATACGAAAGCCGGATGTAGCTGCAAGTATCGCGAACTCAAAGAGAGCAAAGCGTTAGGTACGCCTTTTGAGCCGTGTGCCTCTCCTGGCAAGCATCCCAAGCGGGGTGGTTGGCAGCAGTATACATCCACCGATCAGATCGAAATACGAAAGTGGTTTCTCAATCACAAGGGGCGTCAGAACATTGCCATCGCAACAGGCGGGCAGGCGAACATTATCATCGTTGATCTGGATGGAGTTGAGGGTGCTGATTCCTATGAAAAGCTGCTGCACGAGCATGGAGATATGCCTGAAACTCTCGAGATCGAAACCGGATCGGGTGGCTCGCACATCATTTTGCGTGCTCCCAAAGGCGTGAAGGTCCCGAACAGCGCTTCCAAAATCGCACCCAAGATCGATATTCGTGGTGAGGGTGGGCTGGCTGTTACTGCGGGCAGCCTTCATCCTCGTGGAAATTACTATGTATTTAAGCATGGGCGTGGTCCGGGAGAAGTTGGTATTGCAGAGGCTCCTGATTGGCTTTTGGAGCTGATCGCTGAGGGTGAGCCGTCCTCAGACCCGAGTTCGGCAACCTGTTCTGCCGATAAGGTTCAGCGGAAACCTGCGGGACAGCTTGCTGCTGGTAGCTGGTCCAGTTTGTTGGAAAGCCAGCTGGGAGATGGTCCCGACGGCTGCGGGTTTGACAACGTCATTTACACTGCGATGTGCCGTTACTTCACGAAATTCGGCGCAAACGCGGAGGCGGATACGTTCGTTAACACTGCGATGCCTTTGATCCTCGATGCTGATTGCGAGAATGAGCGCAACAAGACGAGATATGCCACTGATGGCTATCTCTCCGAGCAGCTCGAAAAAGCGAGAGCCTTTGTTCGTTCCCGCCACGCTTATGTTCCGAAGCGGGCTCTTCCCCTGATGGCAGAGCTGCGCCTGAAAGAGGAGCCCGAGGAAATGGCAGCATTGCTCGGAGAGCATTTCTGCATGGTAAAAATTGGCAAGCACATGGTGATGGCGAAAAAGCCCGCCGGAGGAAAATAGACATGGAGATCATGACACTCTCCGCCTTTCACGATTACCTCTCTCAGTTCTCTTATGAGTATGAGAAAGACGGGACCCGGAAGACGAATTTCATTTCGAAGTATTTCGTGAATTCCCGGCATTGCGAACGCTATGACGGTATCGAGTTTGAGCCCGATGAGTCCAAGGCCAACTCCAATATGCTGAATGAATGGACCGGATATTCCGTAGAGTCCGTAGAAGGAGAATGGGGGCTGTTCAAGTCGCACATTCTGGATAACATCTGCAGCGGGAACGACGAGCACTTTGCCTGGCTTATGGATTGGATGGCTCAGCTTGTTCAGGAGCCTGGGCGCAAGTCCGGTTCAGCAGTTGCACTGATTGGCGGAAAGGGGACTGGTAAGTCCAAGTTCGTCGATTGGCTCACCCGCCTGGTTGACCCATACTCCGTCACCATCAACCAGACGAAGCACCTTGTTGGCAGTTTCAATCACCACATGAGTGGCAAGCTGCTGATGGCTGTCGAGGAAGGTTTCTGGGCTGGCGACAAGCAGGCTGCGAGCGCGCTTAAGCATCTGATCACGTCCGATACCCAGATGATCGAGCAGAAGGGTAAGGATGCTGTAGAGATGAGCAACTACACACGGCTCATCTTCACCTCGAACGAAAAGTGGGTGGCACCGGTGGATTCCGATGGAGACAGTCGCCGCTATTTCATCCTGAAGGTGGCGGAACATCGGAAGAACGACGCCAGTTATTTCGCTGCTATCGATGAGCAGATGGAACGCGGCGGGCTGGAGGCCATGATGTTTGAGCTTGCAAACCGCGCACCATCTTCTCCGAGGTGGTCCAATCTGCGATTGCCTCCGAAAACTCATGCCCTGGCTCAGCAGCGCCTTGAAACTCTGACACCGGCACAGAACGCGCTCATCAATGCCTTGGAGCTTGGGCGGATTGAAGGACGGGATAGCGACATGAACTATTTCCTCTACCATCTGTCCGAGAATGAAGAAACGACCGTCGCCCGTTCGCACATGGCTGCAGCTTTTCAGCGCAATCAGGATTTGCGTGGAGGGAAGGGGCGCGACTTCTGGGACGGGATGAAGATGATCCTTGGCGAAGACTGTCTCGCAAGTTCTTCGATCATTCGCTTCCACTCGGCATCACTGGTTGACGAAGAGGACGAGCCTGACGACGAAATGAAAACAACGCGGTGCGTCATTCCTCCGCTCAGCCAGCTGAGAACGGTACTTAAGACTGAATTCGGTTATGACCTTCAGTAACTATCACCAGTGACAAAGAGAGGGGGCGACAGACATGCCGCCCTTTCTGCATTGGCTTCATTTCTTCCATCCTTTCGATTGAGGGGATGGTGCCCCGGTTGTTATCTATTTTTTCAAGATTTAGGAATCCAATGAAGACAATACAGATCAACAGCTCAGGCTCCTTTTGCCCCCTCCCTGTTCGAATTCTTAACAGCCGGTTTACCGTATCTCCCTAATCGATATAGCTTCACAATTGGGCAACTGTTCGGGGAAAACGGGTGAATCAACAATCGCTTTCGGCGCTTATCTGGTCTGTGGCAGAACTTCTGCGCGGGGACTATAAACCCGCAGACTATGGCAAGGTCATTCTGCCGTTCACCGTTCTACGCCGCCTTGACTGCGTTCTGGCACCGACGAAGGACGCGATCCTCAAGGAACTTGAAGCCCGCACCGCAGCAGGCCTGAACCCGGAACCCTTCCTGAAACGCGCCTCCCGGCAGTCTTTCTACAACAAGTCCATCATGGACATGCAGAAGCTGACGGACGATCCCGGCAACCTCGCCACGAACCTGTCAGCCTATATCGAAGCCTTCTCGCCGGAAGTCGCAGACATCTTCGAGAAGTTCGACTTCGAGAACCAGATAGATCGCCTGCAACGGTCAGAGCTTCTGTTCCTCGTCACCGAGAAGTTCGCCAAGGTGAACCTTCACCCGTCCAGCGTCACCAATCAGCAGATGGGCTACATCTTCGAAGAACTGATCCGGAAGTTCGCCGAAGCCTCTAACGAAACCGCAGGCGACCACTTCACGCCGCGCGAAGTCATCCGCCTTATGGTCAATCTGATCTTCGTTGAGGATGAAGACGTGCTCAGCAAGGACGGCGTGATCCGCACCATATATGACCCAACAGCGGGCACGGGCGGCATGCTGTCCACCGCCGATGAATACCTAGCCGAACACAACAAGGCCGCTCAGCTGGTCATGAGCGGGCAGGAACTGAACCCTGAATCCTACGCCATCTGTAAGGCAGACATGCTGATCAAGGGGCAGGACGTCACGAACATCGCCTTCGGCAACACACTGTCCAATGACGGCCACCCGAGCAAGACGTTTGACTACATGCTGGCAAACCCACCTTTCGGCGTTGACTGGAAGAAGGTGCAGAAGGAAGTCCAGAAAGAGCACAAGGAAAAAGGCTTCAATGGTCGCTTTGGTCCGGGCCTGCCGCGTGTGTCGGATGGCTCGCTGCTCTTCCTCATGCATATGCTGTCAAAAATGCGGCACGAGACAGAAGGCGGCTGCCGCTTTGGCATTGTTCTTAATGGCTCCCCCATGTTCACAGGGGCGGCAGGCAGCGGAGAGAGTGAAATCCGCCGTCACCTTCTGGAAAATGACCTCGTCGAAGCCATCATCGCGCTGCCGACAGACATGTTCTTCAACACCGGCATTTCGACCTATATCTGGGTACTGACCAACCGGAAGCCCGCCCACCGCAAAGGCAAGGTGCAACTGATTGATGGTTCGTCCTTCTGGCAGAAGCCGGTGAAGTCACTCGGCGCAAAACGGAAAGAGCTGAACGAGACCCACATCGAAGACCTGACACGCCTGTTCGGTGGCTTCGATGAAGCTGAGCTTGCTACTATTCTGGATGCAGACGGCAAGGAAGTCTCGCGCCATGTTGTAACGGCCACCGAGAAAGCGCCTGAGCCACCAGTGGGCGGCAAGCTCAAACTTGCGCCGCTCTCACGCATCTTCACGAACGAGTCCTTTGGCTATCAGACCATCACGGTAGAGCGCCCACTTACCGACGAGCACGGCAATATTGAGCGCAATGAACGCGGCAAGGATAAAGGCAAGCCCAAGCCAGACCCGAGCCTTCGCGACACTGAAAATGTCCCGCTGACTGACGACATTGACACCTATTTCAAGCGTGAGGTTCTGCCTCATGTGCCGGATGCCTGGATCGACGATAGCAAGACAAAGACCGGTTATGAAATCCCGTTCAACCGGCATTTCTATGTGTTTGAGCCTCCGCGCCCGCTGGAGGAAATCGACAGCGACCTCTCCGCCGTCACCGCGCGCATTCAGAACATGTTGAAGGAGCTGAGCGCATGACGAATGACGAGCTTAAAGCAGCCATCAGGGCGATGATTGCCGCACACCCTAATCTGGAGCCTTCAGCAGACGGCCACAATAAGCACATGGAGCGCTACATCACCGCCAACGGCACGTTGTTAGGTCTGGAGCCTGATCTGAAGTCCAAGGTGAATTTGTTCGTCGAGCGTCGGAGCGTGCCACTTCGCGACCTCTCAGATATCCCGCACAAGGAATATTTCGCTGCCAATTACGCGACCTCAAAGCCCAATCATGACCTGTTCGGCCCGTGCTCATTCAAGCTGGATATGGACCTGATCAGCTTTTTCATCACTGACCTTTGGTCAGCCGCTCGCGTGATCCGATCTGTTGCAGGCGAAGGAGCGGGATCGTGAGTTTTCGCTCGTATCCCACGATGCAGCCTTCCGGGGTGAACTGGCTTGGCGATATACCGCACACTTGGTCAGTATGGCGAAGCAAACGCCTGTTCGATCATCGAAACGAGCGCGCTCGTCCAGACGACCGGCAAATGACCGCTTCTCAGAAGTATGGTGTCATCTATCAGGTAGATTATGAAGCGCTGGAAGGCATGAAGGTCATGCAAGTGGTGAACAACCACGAAATCCTGAAGCACGTGGAAGCGGGCGACTTCGTGATCAGTATGCGCAGCTTCCAAGGCGGACTTGAGTATTCGGATAATACCGGCTCCGTCAGCTCGGCGTACGTTGCCATTAAGCCCACAGAAATGGCATTTCCGAGCTTCTACAAATACCTGTTCAAGAGCAAAACTTACATTCAGGCGCTTCAATCCACGTCCAACTTGGTTCGTGATGGACAAGCGCTCCGGTATTCCAATTTTGTGCAAGTTGATCTGCCTTTACCTCCTCAGAGCGAACAAAAAGCCATTGCCCGCTTTCTGGATCGTGAGACGGCGAACATTGATGAGCTGATTGCGTCGCAGGAAGACCTTATCCGGCTGCTCAACGAAAAACGGCAGGCCGTCATTTCTCACGCCGTCACCAAAGGGCTAGACTCGAACGCGCCCATGAAACCCTCAGGCATTGAATGGCTTGGCGACATTCCCGCGCATTGGGAAGTACAGAGGCTCGGACGCCGGGTGCAGTCTATCAGTTCAGGAACGAGCGTTAACTCCTCCGATGAACCTGCTTCGAATGACGAGATTGCAGTGCTAAAGACGAGCTGCGTGTATTCCGGAACATTCGATGTAACTCAGAACAAGAAGGTCGTACCCGAAGAATATGAGCGCGTTTCTTGCCCGGTTACGGCAGGCGCTTTGATCGTAAGCCGTATGAACACCCCAGACCTTGTCGGGGCGGCTGGTTTAGCCACCTTGACAGTCGACAATGTATTTTTGCCTGACCGCCTATGGAAGGTCGAATTTCATGGATTGGTTCCTGAATTCGCTCACTTATGGACGCGCTCAGCTTCATATCGGACTGAAGTGCGGTTAGCCTGTGCGGGCACAAGTTCAAGTATGCAAAACCTGTCTCAGGACGAGTTTAAAGCCTTCACGATTGCGGTTCCACCTGAGACCGAACAAATTGCCATTGCTCGCGACGTAGACGCCAAACTAATCCAGTTTGATGCACTTGAGAACGAGAGTACTTGGTCAATCTCACTACTCAAAGAACGCCGAGCTGCGCTGATCTCCGCAGCCGTTACCGGCAAGATTGATGTGCGCAGCGAGGTCGAACTTCCAGAAGACGAGGCGATACCGGCATGAGAGCACGCGGGCTTCACGAGGAATACAATCTCGAAGATGAGATTTGCGCGCATCTGGCGGCACATGGCTGGCTGTATGACCCGACACCGCAGGCCAGCAAGGATTATGACCGGGAACGCGCGCTTTACGCGCCTGACCTCGTCCAGTGGGTAAAGGACAGCCAGCCCACCGCATGGGAACAGCTGACCGAGACACATGGCGCGGCGGCAGAAAATCAGCTGCTCGACCGGCTGCGCAAGTCGCTCGACGAGCGCGGCACGCTGGAGGTCATCCGGGACGGCATCGAGCTGCTGGGCGTACGCGGCAAAATCCGGCTTGCTCAGTTCAAGCCAACATCGGGGCTGAACCCTGACCTGATGGCAAAGTATGGCGCGAACCGCCTAAGAGTGCTCAGACAGCTGCGCTATGCGCTGGACAGTGAACTCTGCATTGATCTCGGCCTCTTCCTGAACGGCGTGCCCGTGGCAACGCTGGAGCTGAAGACCGACTTCACCCAATCCATTGAAGATGCGGTCGATCAATACCGGTTTGACCGTTTGCCACGGGTAAAGGGCGGACGGCTGGAGCCGCTCTTGTCATTCCCATCGGGCGCGCTCGTCCACTTTGCCGTCAGCAATAGTGAAGTGCGAATGACGACCAAGCTTGCCGGGCCTGACACACGCTTCCTGCCCTTCAATCAGGGCAGTGAGGGCGGCGCAGGAAACGCCATTCCGCCAATGGGCTACCCCACCAGCTATTTCTGGGAAGAGGTGCTGCAGCGTGATAGCTGGCTTGATATTCTCGGGCGGTACATGGTCAGCAAGAAGGATGAAAAAGGGCGGATCACTGCCAATTTCTTCCCGCGCTTTCACCAGCTTGATGTCACTAGGAAACTGCAGTCAGCCATTGTTGAAGAAGGTGTTGGCGGCAAATACCTGATCCAGCACTCAGCAGGCTCCGGCAAGACGAACTCGATTGCCTGGTCCGCGCATTTCCTCTCTGAGCTGCACGACGCGAACGACAACAAACTCTTCTCCGCCGTCATCGTCGTTTCAGACCGCCGTGTGATCGACGGTCAGCTGCAGGACGCGATTTTCCAGTTTCAGCGCACCAAGGGCGTTGTGGAGACGATTTCGCATGAGCGGGGCTCCAAGAGCGGGCAATTGGCTGATGCGCTGGCGGCGGACAAGAAGATCATTGTCTGCACCATTCAGACCTTCCCCTTCGCCATGCAGCAGGTACGGGAACTCGCCGCGACGCAGGGCAAGTCCTTTGCCGTGATCGCGGATGAGGCGCACAGCTCGCAGACTGGCGAAGCCGCAGGCAAGCTGAAGGAGCTGTTGTCCGCCGACGAGATTGAAGCCCTGTCAGACGGTGGAGAGATCGATAGTGAAACGCTGCTCGCCGCGCAGATGGCAGCACGGGCCGACGACACCGGCATCACCTATATCGCCTTCACCGCTACGCCCAAGGCGAAGACAATGGAGCTGTTCGGACGCTTGCCGGACCCGAGCCGACCAGCGGGCCCGGACAACCTCCCTGAAGCCTTCCACGTCTATTCCATGCGGCAGGCGATTGAAGAAGGTTTCATCCTCGACGTTCTGAAGAATTACACGCCTTACAAGCTCGCCTTTAAGCTTGCTCATGACGGCAAGGAGTATGACGAGAAGGAAGTTGACCGCGACGAGGCCATGAAGGGAATTATGGGCTGGATACGCCTGCACCCTTACAACATCTCTCAGAAGGTGAAGATCGTCGTCGAACACTTCCGTGAGAACGTCGAACATCTGCTTGGAGGACGCGCCAAGGCTATGGTTGTGACGGCAAGCCGTAAGGAAGTCGTTCGCTGGAAGCTCGCCATCGACAAGTACATCGCCGAAAAGGGTTATGGGCTCGGTACGCTCGTTGCCTTCTCCGGTGAAGTGAAAGACCCTGAGAGCGGGCCTGAACCGTTTACAGAGCCAAGCGACCTGATGAACCCTAACCTTCGCGGGCGGAACCTTGCCGAAGCCTTTGGCACTGACGAGTTCCATATCCTGCTTGTCGCAAACAAATACCAGACAGGCTTCGACCAGCCGCTTCTGTGCGCCATGTATGTCGACCGCCGCCTTGCAGGCATTCAGGCTGTGCAGACGCTCTCACGCCTCAACAGGGCCTATGAGAAGGACGGGATCAAAAAGGACACCACCTATGTCCTCGATTTCGTGAACAGCTCTGACGCGGTTCTGGAGGCGTTCCAGACCTATTATGAAACGGCATCATTGGAAGCGACCAGCGACCCCAACATCATTTTCGATCTGCGCGCCAAGCTGGACGGGCAAGGCTACTATGACACGTTCGAAGTGGATCGGGTGGTGAAGGTCCTGACCAACCCTCGTTCGACACAGGGCGAGCTAACAGCCGCCATCTTCCCGGTGGCTGACCGACTGGTCCGTAAGTTCAATGACGCGAAGAAGCGCCGCGCGAGCGCCTTAGAGCGCAATGAAGAAGACACGGCAGCCAAGGACGAGATGGACGCTCTATGGCTGTTCAAGTCAGACGTGCAGGCCTTCATTCGCGCCTACACGTTTCTGTCTCAGATTTTTGACTACGGCAGCACCGAGATCGAGAAACGCTTCCTCTTCTACAAGTGCCTAGTCAGGCTTCTGGAGTTCGGACGGGAACGCGAGAAACTGGACACGTCACAGCTGAAGCTGACACACCACCGGCTTCGCAATCTCGGTGAAGGCGCACTGCCTCTAGGTGATGGCGAAGCAGGCGGTCTGAAGCCACTCGGCGAGACAGGCAGCGGTGCCGTACAGGACAAGCAGAAGGCGCTGCTGAGCGAAATCCTGAATCGGGTGAACGACCTGTTCGAAGGCGACCTCACAGAAGGCGACCAGCTCGTTTACGTGAATGACGTGATCAAGGGGAAACTGCTTGAGTCAGAAGAACTGCGGACGCAGGCTCGCAACAATTCCAAGACACAGTTTGCCTCATCGCCCACTCTGAACCGAGCCCTGATGGATGCAATCATAGAGGCGCTGGACGCACACCAGACTATGAGTAGTCAAGCTCTGTCGTCACAGCGCATTCAAGACGAACTGAAGGAAATTCTCCTCGGACCCGGTAACCTCTACGAAGAGCTTCAGAAGAACGAGGCATAGGTCCTCAAAAAATCGGTCCTGTATATCTCACACCAGGTGCAGGGCCTTCTTTTCGAACGCTAGGGGGGGCTTTGGGTCCCTCTGTCAAATATATGGGAATGGAAATGACAGCCACGAAACCGCTCTACGCCTACTCAATAGTGCCACTAGATTTCGGATGGCAGACGATGCCGACTGCTGAAGAGTATCGTGGCTTGCTGATGAAGGATGCGGACTCTGTAACTCAGGGTGCCGAAAGTGTTCGGGCGTTCAATGAATTTCTCCAACGATCCCTGGACTTTGCATCAGAGAAAACGGTGTGGGAGGGCGATTTCCGTGAAGAACCGCGAATCATCGTAATGCCGGGGGAATGCGAAACCGTCCTCGCAGTGGTCTGGAAGCAAGAAAACAACGGCGATACCTTCGTTGTTTCTCAAGTCGCGTTGCCTTGGTTGGCAGCTATATCCACCGACTAATGTGTTCCTATTGTGGGATGAAATGTGGGATGCGACCTGTCGGCAACGCATAATCATTATATATAACAATGCGTTGCTGAAGAATTCTGGCGGAGAGGAAGGGATTCGAACCCTCGATACGCGTTAACGTATACTCCCTTAGCAGGGGAGCGCCTTCAGCCACTCGGCCACCTCTCCGGAAAGAGCGTCGATAGCAGAGGTCGGTTTGAAATGCCAATAGCAAACCGCTCAAAGATCCAAGAAAAATGCGAAATTATCACAGTAGATCACCGACAACGTGACAAAAGAGAGTCTAGACCTTAAGCCTAGTTCCGATCATATTCGCGCCACATTGCAAAGGGATACAGACTCGCGTGTTGGACAAGATTTTCACCTGGTGGAGCGGCTGGACCGTGAACACACTGTTTGACGTCAAGCGCCGTTCAGATTTCATCGGCGAAGACGATTACGGCAATCGTTATTTCGAAGACAGAAAACCGAGTTATGAAGGCCGTCATCGCCGCTATGTCCTGTATAAAGGGCTCGCGGAACCTTCCAAGGTGCCAGCGGACTGGCATGGCTGGCTGCACTACACTTATGATGAGCCGCCGACCAAAGCGCCTCTGGCCCGAAAATCCTTTGAAACAGACCATACGCCAAACCTGACAGGTACGATTTATGCGTATCGTCCGAAGGGCAGTCTGGTGAATGGTGGGCAGCGCCGCGAAGCGGACAGCGACTATGAGGCCTGGTCACCGGATGCGTAACTCAGTATTTGAAACCATTCTTGGCCTTGTTGTGATCGTCGCAGCAGGCGCATTCCTTGCTTTCGCGATGAGCACGACCGAATCAAGTGGTCAGTCCGGGACTTACAGTGTTACGGCCCGCTTCAATTCTGTTGTTGGCGTGGATAGCGGCACGGACGTTCGCATGGCCGGCGTTAAAGTGGGTCGCGTGACGAATGTCAGCATCGATCCTGAGCGCGCCGAAGCTGTGCTGACGCTGTCTGTCCGCGATGATGTCGAACTGCGTGACGATGCCGATGCCAAGGTGACCTCTGATGGCTTGCTTGGCGGTGCGTTTATTTCAATCGAACCAGGCGGCGGTTTTGAGACGATTCCTCAGGACGGTTCCGGCGAGATTATCTACACCCGCGGTAGCGTCGATATTCTGACACTGTTTGCAAGCTTTGCAGGCGGGCAGGGAAGCGGTTCTGATTCGAGTGAGTAAATCTGTGCGTCGTTCTCTTCGTGTAAGCGTTTTTGCAGTCGTGTCAGGCTTGGCCGGCGCGTTTGGTCTGCCGGCCCTGGCTCAATATGAAGAGCCGATTCCTCAGGAAGTCCCGACGGAAGAGGCGCCTCCCGAGCTGGATGGCCAGCCTATGCTGGAAGACGAGGAAGAGAACAGCGCCAACAGCCGGCTTCGACCGCTCTTCGCGCCAAACTACACCGGAGAAGGCGCGCCTGAGCGTGAAGCTGAACCCGACGATGAAGATGAAGACGACGCGGCATTCGACTATGAACAGCAGCCTGCTGTTGTTCTGCGAGGTCTCGACAAGATAACCGGGCGTTCAACAGACTTTACGGTTTCATCTGGCGCGTCTGCCTTGTTTGGCGGGCTTCGGGTCACTGTTCGAGCCTGTCACCAGTCGCCGCCAACAGAAGCGCCTGAATCCGTCGCGTATCTGGAAATCGAGGACTATGGCTTCTCGATTGCAGACCCGAGCGAACTTTCCGAAGATATCGACAAGGACAAGCGGGTCTTTCATGGATGGATGTTCGCGTCATCGCCGGGCATCCATGCTCTGGAGCATCCGATCTATGACGTCTGGGTGATCCGCTGCACAACGGAAGCGCCGGATCTTTCCTCTGAGGACAGCGAGTCGTAGGCGCCGAATGAGGCGTGACGTCTGAGGGCCTGATAGAGCAGGTGGTGGAAGTCACGTCTTGGCATTTCGATGATGCCGAACTGTTCCAGATGCGGATTGTAGAATTGCGCGTCCAGCAGGCGATATCCGCCGTAAATCAATCGATCAACCAGATACACAAGCGCGACCTTCGAGGCGTTCGTCACGCGTGAGA
Source organism: Ponticaulis profundi (assembly GCF_042659465.1). Lineage (NCBI taxonomy): Bacteria > Pseudomonadati > Pseudomonadota > Alphaproteobacteria > Hyphomonadales > Hyphomonadaceae > Ponticaulis > Ponticaulis profundi. Next base: position 212,187 of record NZ_JBHSSW010000066.1, read on the forward strand.
ACATGCTTTCGCCAAAGAAGGCGCCATTGACCGCTACGCCGTAAAGCCCACCGACCAGTTTATTCTCCTGCCAGCATTCCACGGAGTGTGCGTAGCCCAGACGATACAAATCGCTGTAGAGGTTCAGAATGGTGGAGTTGATCCAGGTTGAAGGCCGGTCCTTTGTGGATGCGGCGCAAGCCTCCATCACGCGGGAGAATGCGGTGTCCGTTCGAATCTCGAACGGCTCGGACCGGATCACCTTCCGAAGTTTCCGGGGAATGTGAAATCCTTCCAGTGGCAGGACCCCGCGAATTTCGGGGTCCACCAGAAACAGATCCGGATCGTCTTTGTCTTCCGCCATGGGAAAAATACCCTGACGGTAGCAGTTCAACAGATCTTCAGCGTCGAACTCCGGCCTCATGACTCCGAATTGGCAAGGAAGCGTTCGAGCCAGTGAATGTCATATTCACCAGATTTGACACCTTCGGCGTCAACCAGTCGCTGATGCAAAGGAAGTGTGGTTTCGATGCCAGACACCACCATTTCACCGAGGGCGCGTTTCAGGCGCAACAGACATTCTTCACGGTCCACGCCATGTACGATGAGCTTGCCGATGAGGCTGTCATAGTTCGGCGGGATCTTGTAGCCGGCATAGGCTGCGGAATCGAGGCGCACGCCCAGACCGCCCGGTGCATGAAACTCCTGTATCAGGCCGGGAGACGGCATGAAGGTTTCCGGGTGCTCGGCATTGATGCGGCATTCAATCGCGTGGCCAATGAAGGGCACATCTTCCTGTTTGAAAGACAGCTCGTAACCCTGCGCGATGCGGATCTGCTCTTTCACCAGGTCGATCCGCGTGATCATTTCCGTGACTGGGTGTTCGACCTGCAGACGGGTGTTCATTTCGATGAAGTAGAACTCGCCGTTTTCGTACAGGAATTCGATTGTACCCACACCAAGATAGCCAAGCTTCTTGATTGCCTTGACCACCGTGTCACCGATTTCAGCGCGCTGCGCAGGCGTAATGGTCGGTGATGGCGCTTCTTCGAAGACCTTCTGGTGACGACGCTGCAAAGAGCAATCGCGCTCGCCAAGGTGGACAACATTGCCATGACTGTCCGCAATGACCTGGATTTCGATGTGGCGTGGCTTTTCGAGATATTTCTCAATGTAGACGGCATCATCGCCGAACGCCGCTTTCGCTTCCGTGCGTGCGGTGTTGAAGGCTTTGGCCATTTCATCCGCATTGCGGGCGACTTTCATGCCGCGGCCACCGCCACCGGATGCGGCTTTGACGAGCACGGGGTAGCCCATTTCGCCAGCAATCTTGAGGGCTTCATCTGCTGTTGCAACGCCGCCATCCGACCCGGGAACCACGGGCACACCAACGTCGATCATAGCCGCTTTCGCCGCGATCTTGTCGCCCATGAGGCGAATATGGTCTGCATTTGGACCGATAAAGGTCAGTCCATGTGCTGCCACCATTTCCGCAAAGCGCGCATTCTCGGACAGAAAGCCGTAACCAGGGTGGATGGCGCCAGCGCCTGTGACTTCGGCCGCTGCCATGATGGCTGCAGACTTCAGATAGCTTTCCGATGCTGATGGCGGGCCGATGCAGACGCTTTCGTCAGCCAGACGCACATGCATGGCATCTGTGTCGGCTGTCGAGTGAATAGCGACGGTCGAAAGGCCCATTTCCTTGCAGGCGCGGTGAATACGGAGCGCGATCTCGCCGCGATTGGCGATAAGAACCTTGTCGAACATGAGTGGCCTGCCTTATCCGCGTTTCACTTTGAACAATGGCTGGCCGAACTCAACGGCTTCAGCGTCCTGAACCAGAATTTCGGTAATTGTGCCGGAGACTTCAGCCTTGATTTCGTTCATCACTTTCATCGCTTCGATGATGCAGACGACGGATGCGTCAGAGACCGACGAGCCTTTGTCGATGAACGGTGAAGCGTCTGGTGATGGCGAACGGTAGAAGGTGCCGACCATTGGCGAGGTGATGATGGATTCATCAGCCGCAGCAGAAACCGCCGAGTCAGATGCCGGAGCCGCAGCAGCTGGAGCGCTTGGTGCCGGAGCCGCAGGCGCGGCAGGCGGTGGTGCGTAAGCAACCGGAGCAGGCGCAGCGTGAACAGGCGCGACAGGTTTGCTGACGCGGATTTTCAGTTCGCCGTGTTCGACCTCGATTTCGCCGAGATCAGCCTCCCTGAGAATGGCTGCAAGCTCACGTACGAGACCTGGATCAACAGCCTGATTTTCTTTTGCCATTGTTATTTGCCTTTCAAGTCGAAGGAATCAGTTGCGCCAAGGCTTTCAGCGCAAGCACATACCCAACCGATCCCAGTCCTGCAATCGAGCCCTTCACAACGGGGCTGATATAATTCACTGATCTGAACGCATCACGCGCTGCCGGGTTGGACAAATGCACTTCAATCACCGGGATGTCGAGCGCCTTTAGCGCATCATGAATGGCGACAGAGGTGTGTGTGTAGGCGGCTGCATTCAGAATGACGCCGGATGCTTCAGTACGCGCCTGTTGAAGCCAGTCAACAATTTGGCCCTCATGGTTGGATTGCAGCATTTCAACACCAATATCGAATACCTGAGCTTCCTTAAGAAGCAGGGCTCCGATATCGTCGAGCGTCTGATGTCCGTAAATCTCGGGCTCGCGCTGGCCGAGCAGATTGAGATTGGGGCCATTTATGCAGAAAACACGTCTGGTCATTTTGGTCTTGTCCGATCACAAACTTATCTCTTAAGCCCAGACGAATGACAGGTTTCGAAAGGCGGGTACACGTGAAAATTAGGCTGAACGGCGAAGCGCGCGAGGTCAAGCCGGGAATGAGTGTTCTCCAACTGGTAACTGAGCTTGAACTCAACCCAAAAGGGGTTGCAGTCGAGCGCAATCTGGAAATTGTGCCAAAATCACTCCATGGCGACACCCTTCTGCAGGAAGGTGATTCCCTGGAGATCGTCGAATTCGTAGGAGGCGGTTAATGGCCCTCGACACAGTCCAAAATTCCGATCAGCTTGTTATTGCAGGGCGCACCTTCAATTCGCGCCTCATTATTGGCACGGGTAAGTATAAAACATACGAGCAGAACGCCGAAGCGGCCGTTGCTGCGGGCGTTGACATGGTCACGGTGGCAATTCGCCGAGTGAACCTGACCGATGCGTCTCAACCTCGGCTGACAGACCATGTGTCGCCTAAGGACTATACCTTTCTCCCAAACACAGCGGGCTGCTTCACAGCAGAAGATGCGATCCGCACCTTGCGTCTGGCGCGAGAGGCAGGTGGCTGGGATCTGGTAAAGCTCGAAGTGCTTTCAGATCAGAAGACGCTCTATCCAAATATGCCGGAAACGCTTCGAGCCGCCGAACTCCTCATCAAAGAGGGGTTTCAGGTCATGGTGTATTGTTCGGATGATCCGGTTTACGCCAAAAAGCTCGAAGATGCGGGCTGCTGTGCGATCATGCCGCTTGGTTCGCTCATCGGGTCGGGGCTGGGCATTATGAACCCTGTGAACATCCGATTGATTGTTGAGCAGACGCGTGTGCCGGTCATTGTGGATGCGGGCGTGGGCACGGCATCGGATGCCGCAGTCGCTATGGAGCTCGGCTGTGACGGTGTCCTGATGAACACAGCAATCGCTGAAGCAAAAGACCCTGTCCTTATGGCCAGTGCGATGAAGCATGCGGTGATCGCAGGACGTCAATCCTATCTGGCCGGTCGGATGCCGAAAAAGCGGTATGCTGACCCGAGCTCTCCACTGGCGGGCCTGATCTAAGCCTCTCCAATCATATGGTGATAGCTTCCTAGCGCGAAGCGTGTATCGATGTTACGCTACGGCAAATAACAACGATACACGTGCGGGAGGTGCTCTTCATGGAAAGAGCGATTGAGACAGAACATGTTGATGTTCTGATTGTTGGAGCTGGGCTATCTGGCATTGGCGCAGCTTATCATCTGCAGCAGAAATGCCCGTCAAAATCATATCGTATTTTTGAAGGGCGCTCTGCAATGGGCGGTACCTGGGATTTGTTTCGCTATCCCGGCATCCGGTCTGATTCCGACATGCATACGCTTGGATATGCCTTCAAACCCTGGGAGGCAGCAAAGGCAATTGCTGATGGTCCATCCATACGGGCCTATATCGAGGAAACGGCAGACGAGAACGGAATCAGCCAAAACATCCGCTATGATCATCAGGTCATAAATGCATCGTGGAGCAGTGATGACGCGCGATGGAATGTGACAGCCAGAAACACCCAAACTGGCGAGTTGGTTGAGCAGTCCTGCCAGTTTCTGATGATGTGCTCCGGCTATTATAATTATGAAGGTGGCTATAAACCGGACTTTGAAGGGGAGGCTTCTTTCAAGGGCGAGGTCATTCATCCGCAGGCCTGGCCGGAAAACCTGGAATATTCAGGCAAGAAGGTCGTCATCATCGGGTCCGGCGCAACCGCTGTAACGCTCGTGCCGGAAATGGCGAAACAGGCGGGCCATGTGACCATGTTGCAGCGTTCGCCAACCTATGTCGTTTCACGACCGGCGACAGATACCGTCGCAAACAATCTGCGCAAATTTCTCCCGTCAAAGCTCGCTTATACACTCACGCGCTGGAAGAATGTGCTGGTACAACGCTTCTTCTACAAACTTGCCCGGTCGCGGCCGGAAAAAGTGAAGGAACGCATGGTTGGTATGGTGCGTGAGCATCTTGGGCCGGACTATGACGTGGAAAAGCATTTTACACCGACCTACAATCCCTGGGATCAGCGTGTTTGCCTCGTTCCGGATGCCGATCTGTTCGAGTCGATCAAATCAGGCAAATCCAGCGTGGTGACGGACCAGATTGAGCGTTTTGACGAAAGCGGTATTCAACTGAAATCAGGTGAACATCTGGATGCAGATATCATCGTTACTGCCACCGGGCTTGATCTCGTGTTTCTGGGAAAGATTGCGCTCGAGGTCGATGGAAAGCAGGTCCAGCCGAATACGCTGTTGAACTATAAGGGCATCATGTACTCGGACGTGCCGAACCTTGCCGCAGTCTTTGGTTATACAAACGCCAGCTGGACGCTGAAGGCAGATCTTTCCAGCGAGTATATGTGCCGCATACTCAAACACATGGATCGCACGGGAACCGATTTTGCAGTTCCGAAACAGTCGCGCGATGATCTTGAACTGGAGCCCTGGCTCGATTTTTCGTCAGGTTATGTGCAGCGCTCGATTGATAAATTTCCGCGGCAGGCGAGCGACAAACCGTGGAAGCTGAACCAGGACTACGCGAAGGACTTGTTCGCGCTGCGCTTCGGAAAGCTGGATGATGGCGTTCTGACCTTTAGGAAACGCCACCAATCCGATCTGATCGAGATCGATCAGGCTGCCACGCGTTCGACGAATACTGTGCCGGCTGAATAGCCCGCCCCGAACGAACAGATCAGGCCTTTGTCTCCGGCGGTGAAGTCATCCTTGTTCTTGTGGAACGCGATGATTGAACCCGCCGAGGACGTGTTTGCATATGTGTCCAGTACGGTTGGGCTCTCTTCCGGTGTTGCTTCGTGGCCGAGTACTTTGGCGGCAATCAGACGGTTCATGTTGGCATTGGCCTGATGAAGCCAGAGGCGCTTGAGGTCTTCGGACACCAGGTTGAGGCGGTCCATCTCGCTCTGGATCATCGTGGCGACCATAGGAACGACTTCCTTGAAGACTTTGCGGCCTTCCTGAACAAAGAGTTTGTCTTCGGCGCCGATCCCTTCCGGAGCTGCACGATTCAGAAAACCAAAATTGTTACGGATATTGTTGGAGAACTGAGTTTTCAGGCTCGTTCCAAGGATTTTCCAGTGGTCAGCCGGCGCGATATCAACATCTTCGACCAGAACTGCAGTTGCCACATCACCGAAGATGAAGTGACTGTCGCGATCACGGAAGTTGAGGTGACCGGAACAGATTTCCGGGTTCACCATCAGGACGGATTTGACGCTACCGGATCGAACGAAATCTGCAGCCGTCTGAATACCAAATGTCGCTGATGAGCAGGCGACGTTCATGTCGAAGGCGAAGCCGGGAATGCCAAGCGCCTGTTGAATCTCAACAGCCATTGCCGGATATGCGCGTTGCATGTTCGAAGCCGCACAAAGCACGGCGCCAACCTCGGAAGGGTCACGGCCAGCCGTTTCGAGCGCTTGTTTAGCAGCCTTCACGGCCATTTCTGCGAGAACCGAAATTTCCTCATTTGGCCGTTCCGGAATACGCGGGCACATAATGTCCGGGTCCAGAACGCCTTCCTTGTCGATCACATAGCGGGATTTGATGCCGGATGCTTTTTCGATGAATTCGACAGATGACTTCGGCTTCGGTTCGACACTGCCAGATTCAATTTCGGCAGCATGTTCAGAATTCCATTTGTCCGACCACGCATTGAAGCTCTCGACGAGTTCTTCATTGGAGATGCTGTTCGGAGGGGTCCACAATCCGGTTGCGGAAATAACTGGCGTTGGCACGACTACGATCCCTGTGTGCATATATCTTTGATTCTGCAAGTTAGGGGTAGTTTCCAGCCTCGTCGAGCCAGAATGAAAAACTCAACTATCTGGTGTGATGCTGGACTTCCAGAAAGCGCGGGCAGGACAGTTCGTGATCGTTTACCATACCGACGGCCTGCATGAAGGCGTAGACAATGGTCGGGCCGCAGAATTTAAAGCCGCGCTTTTTCAGGTCTTTCGAAAGGCGGTCGGAGATTTCTGTCTTGGTTGGTGCATCCTGAAAAACGGCGTGATTTCCGATGATGGGATTGCCATTCACATAAGCCCAGAGCCAGTCAGAAAAATTTTCACCGGATTGCTCGAAAGCCAGATAGGCCTTGGCATTTCCGACGAGCGCATTGATCTTTGATCTCGATCGAATGATTCCGGGGTTCTGAAGCGCTTTCTCAATGCGATCTTCCGTCCAGAGGGCAATCTTTTCGGGCTGAAAGTTTTCGAACTCTTCGCGAAAATTGTCACGCTTGTAGAGGATTGTCCGCCACGACAAACCCGCCTGAAACCCGTCCAGCTGTAGCTTCTCCCAGAGCGCGCGGGAATCATACTCCGGAACGCCCCATTCCTCGTCATGATAGGCTCGATAAACCGCATCGTCAGCGGGCGCCCAGGCGCAGGGGAGAACGGAAACCGCTGACATTTTTCAGGCCTTTTGATTCAATTGGGAACGTAGTCGGGAAGGGTGCAGGAAATCTGCATACCATCCAGAGTTGGATCATCACCCCGTTCTGCAGCCGTGGCAAGCCGATCCATTCGCACCAGCGCCAGTCCATGTTGCCCGTTCCATGTGAGGATGGAGCCGACGGTGGATTCGCCTGCCTTGATCTCTGTGAGGTCGGTCGAGAACGGATGATCCGAGGCGATCTTGCAGGTGCGTTTGCGAACTTCGGTTTTTCGCTTCATGCGGCTGGCAACTTCCTGGCCGATGAAGCAGCCCTTCTTGAAATCGACACCATGCGTGACATCGAGATTTACATCGCTTGGGAAGACGTCGCTTGGACCATAGTCCAGACCACATTCCGGCAGGACGCGTTCGATACGCAGTTCAGCATAGGCTGCTTCCTGCGTTGGTGCGGCTGCGTCTGAGCGTTCAGCGATCACCCTCAGGAATTCAGCCCCCAGCCTTGGGTCGGGCGAACTTGCTTGCGGCGCATTCAGGCTTTCGGGACCAGCGCTCTTCGGCACGAGAAAGACGCCAAGATCCGTCATGGCCTCGATCTGCACATCGGCGCGCAGCTTCAGCATGGTCAATCGCTTGAAGGTGTCTGCTGCCACGCTTTCCGGCGCATCCATCCAAAGCGCGTCTTCTGTGCGCAAGAAATACAGGTCAGAGAGGATTTTCCCCTGCGGCGTCAGTAGAGCGCCGAAACGTGCCTCTCCAACGGCCAGATCATCCAGTCGACAAGTGACAATCCGGTTCAGAAAGCTGATGGTTTCAGAGCCAGTGATACGTGCAACGGAGCGGTGAGAGAGCGGAAGTGTTTCTGTCATCATGGCTCCAAGATAGGTGCGATTCTGCAAATTCATATGGCAGATCGTTCCAGCCGGGGGGATTGATCCTGTCACGCGTTCAGGGCAAGTCTCAATCTGTCTCATTTACCCGCTTTGCAGAAGATTCGGAGACTGCGAAATGTATGACCTCGTCCTCAAGAATGGTTTTGTCGTCACACCCGGCGGAACGACCCAAACGGATATCGGGGTGAAGGACGGTAAGATCGTACATATCGGTTCGATCACGCACGATCAGATCGGCGAATCCTACAATGCAAAGGGGCTGCATATTCTGCCTGGCGTCATCGACAGCCAGGTGCACTTTCGAGAGCCGGGTCTGGAGTACAAGGAAGACCTTGAAACGGGTGCACGGTCTGCTGCTCTTGGCGGTGTGACATGCGTGTTCGAAATGCCGAACACCAATCCTTCGACGATCACGCCGGAAATGCTGCAGGACAAGCTAAACCGCGCCGCAGGCCGTATGGATGTCGATCACGCTTTCTACGCGGGCGCCACACATGACAACACACACCTTCTGGCAGAGATGGAGTCTATGCCGGGGTGTTGCGGCATCAAGGTCTTCATGGGAGCTTCGACGGGTGATCTGCTGGTGCAGGATGATGAAGGCGTCGAAGCGGTTCTGAAATCCATCAAGCGTCGCGCGGCGTTTCACTCTGAAGACGAGTATCGCCTCGCTGACCGGCGCCATCTCGCGGTGGAAGGTGACTGGACAAGCCACCCGGTCGTGCGTGACCCGCAGGCCGCTATCCAATCGACGGAGCGTCTGATCCGTCTGGCGCGCAAAACAGGTAAGCGCATCCATGTGCTTCACATTACAACCGAACAGGAAATGGAAATCCTTGCGAAAGCAAAGGATGTCGCCAGTGTCGAAGTAACACCTCAGCACCTGACCCTGATCGCGCCATTCGCCTATGAAATTCTCAAGGGCCGCGCTCAGATGAACCCGCCCATCCGCGAACAGGACCATGTGGATGCGCTCTGGCGTGCCCTCAACGCCGGTATTGTCGATGTGCTCGGTTCAGACCACGCGCCGCACACTCTTGAAGAGAAAGCTCGTCCTTACCCGGCCAGTCCGTCGGGCATGCCAGGCGTTCAGACGCTGGTCCCGGTCATGCTCACCCATGTGAACAATGGACATCTCTCTCTGCAACGCTTTGTCGAGCTGACGAGTGCAGGTCCGCAACGCATTTTCGGCATTTCCGGCAAAGGCCGTATCGCGGAAGGCTATGACGCCGACTTCACGATCGTTGATCTGCACCGCACCGAAACCATCACTGATGACTGGTCTGCCACCAAATCTGGCTGGACGCCGTTCCACGACATGCAGGCAACCGGTTGGCCGGTTGGCACGATTGTCCGCGGTAACTTTGTCATGCGCGACGGTGAGATTGTTCAGAAGGGCGGTGGCAAGCCGGTTCGTTTCCTTGAGACCCTGCAGCCAGAAGCAGCCTGAGCATGGCGCAGCGCAAGGGGGTAGAGCGTTATCTTTTCTGGCTCTATGAGGGGTTTGGTACGGGGCCATATCTTTTCAGGTGGGCCTTGCTTGCACTCGATGCCGCATCGGTCGCCTTTTTCCTGTGGGCTCCGTTCCAGGAACATAGTCAGTCTTACTACATTCTGGACTTGTCGATCGCGCTCTTCATCGCGTTGGATTTTATCGCGCGTCTTTGGATTGCGCGGCCGCGATACCGGTTCCTGCTGAACCCGCTGAACTTGGCTGACATTGTCGTGCTGGTGTCTCTCATCCTGCCAATGTTCTTCAACAATCTGGCATTCTTGCGGATCTTGCGCGCGATCCGACTGGTGAGAGCTTTCACCTTCCTGCGGCGCATGAAGAATATTTCGTCCTATCTGCGTCAGAATGCAGAGGTGATCGACCGTGTGGTCAATCTCGCCGTGTTCATTCTGATCATGACCGCGCTGGTCTATTCATCGCAAGTCACCAAGGACAACGGCATCGATACCTATCTGGATGCCATGTATTTCACGATCGCGAGCCTGACGACCACAGGCTATGGGGATCTCGTGCTCGAGGGCGCCTTCGGCAAGATTCTCTCCATGTTCATCATGGTGCTTGGAATATCGCTGTTTCTGCGCCTCGTTCAGGCGCTCGTCCGGCCATCCAAAGTGAAAGCTGAATGTGAACGTTGCGGTCTGATGCGACATGAGCCAGACGCTGTTCACTGCAAACACTGCGGAGAGATCGTGAAACTGCCGCATGATGGGGCGCCGCACGGTTAGGGCGGCTAATTGCACCAGTTGGGTTGGGCATCACCGCGATCTTCATTCCAGGCTTTGGCGAGGCCTTTGCGTGACAGCAAATAGCCCACATGCTCTCCGTCAAGATATATGTGAGCGCGCGCGCGACCATATTGGTCCCGGCCTCTGATAAGCACCTGAACCTGGTCGGCTTGCTGAAACAGATTGCGGACTTCATCGACAACCCGCACGCCGAGATCATGTTCCGCCTGACAGCCGGCATGCGGATCGGTTTCAGGGCTATCCCAGCCGATCAGTCGCACACGATAGCGATCAACTTCAAACGTATCGCCATCGACTGGTCTCACCACTCTCGGCGATCCCGTCAGGCAGCGGTCATTTCCTTCGCAGAGGTTTTCCGGTGCACCAGCAGAGCAAGCTGACGCAAGGGCAAGAATCGCAATCAAGCTGATCCGTTTCGATTGTACCAATTCCCTCAACCCCCTATGCTCACCCTATACAGAACCAAAATAATGAACGTCTGCAAGACAGGCGTCGGGGAGTGAACATGGTAACCGGCTCGATTGAACAGCAAACTGGCGAAGAAATCCCGTTTCGTGAGGTCCCGTACCTGCGCCAAATGCTGAAAGTGGAAGAGCGCGATGATGGGGCAATCATTCTGCAGAATGGCCAGCCTTTGCGTCCTGCCGCGCCGCATATGCTGGCGCCTATCGTTTACTGGGCTGGAACCGCGCCTGACAGAATTTGGCTGGCCCAGCGCCGTGAGAATGCGGATGGCTGGCAGGAACTCACATACGGCGAAGCGTTGAAGCGTATCAGGCGACTAGCCCAGGGATTGTTGGGGCTCGGGGCCGGTCCTGATGCGCCGCTGATGATTCTGTCTCGCAATTCCATCGAACACGCTTTGGTCAAATACGCCGCCATGTGGGCTGGTAGTCCGGTCGTGCCGGTCACGCCTGCTTATGCTTTGCTGAGCGAGGATTTTCAGCGGCTGAACTATATTGATGCGTTGATCCAGCCAAAGCTTGTCTATGTGGACGATGGGCAGGAGTACCAGCGCGGACTGGACGGCATGAAGATTGGCGGCCGGACCGTCATTTTCAATCGGAACAAGCCAGACGTTTCGTCGAGTGTATCGCTTGGGGCATTGGAACAGGATCCTGACTACCGCGTCGACCTTGCCTATGATCGTCTGGGGCCGGAAACCATTGCGAAATTCATGCTGACGTCAGGTTCGACCGGAGAGCCAAAGGCGGTGATCAACACGCATGGCATGATATCATCCATGGTGAAAATGATCCGCTCGATCTGGGACGTCGACAGGCTTGAAGAACTGTCGCAAGGCCCGCAGGTGATGGTCAATTTCCTGCCCTGGAGCCACACCTATGGCGCAAATTCCATCTTGCACTCAATGACCGATTGGGGCGGTACGCTCTACATCGATTGGGGCGCTCCGACACCGGCCCGATTGCCGGAAATGATCAGGAATCTGAAAGAGATTTCACCAACGCAGCACACAACCGTTCCAGCGGCCTGGGCTGCCATTGCGACTGAGATCGAAAATGACCCAGATCTCGCGAAGACCTTCTTTCAGCGTCTGTTCGTGATGGCGTATGGCGGCGCCGCCATGGGGCAGGACCTGTATGAGCGGATCCAGAAAGTCGCCATCGCGACGACAGGTGAACGGATTTCCCTGTCTGCGGGTTATGGTTCGACGGAGACTGCGCCAACAACGGCGAATGTGCATTGGCCAAACTCCGTCATGGGATTGATCGGCCTGCCACTGCCGGGGTGCACCATGAAACTCGCGCCCGTTGGGCAGAAATATGAGTGCCGTGTCAAAGGCCCGAACATCACGCCCGGCTACTTTCGCAATCCTGAAAAGACGCAAGAAGCCTTCGATGAAGAAGGCTTTTACAAACTGGGTGATGCGGTTCGAATGGTCGAGCCGGGATCACCGGCATCCGGTCTGGCTTTTGATGGGCGTATCGCGGAAGAATTCAAACTCGCAAATGGAAGCTGGGTTTCGGCTGGCGCGGTCCGGGTTGCAGCGGTCTCTGCGGTGAACGGCGCGATGTCGGATGCGGTCATCTGTGGCTTGAACGAAAATTATGTCGGAATCCTCGCCTTTCTGAACGAAAAGTTCTGCCAGCGTCTGATCAATTCAAATCTGCCATTGGAAGGTCTGGTGCAGGATGAGCGTGTGCGAGATGCGATCCGCACGGGTCTCGCGAGCTATAATGAGAAGCACGCCAATCCAGCGTCTCGAATCCGCCGTTGCCTCATCCAGCTCGATCAGCCGGATCCAGAGGCCGGAGAGATCACGGAAAAGGGGTATATCAATCAGGCCAGGGCTCGCGATTTACGTGCCAGGGATGTGTCACGTCTTTATGCCGACACCCCTGATGCGGCCATCATCGAAATTTAAACACGAAGCAGGACTGAAGGAGACTGCGGTCAATGTCTGAAACCGTCATGACTGGCGCAGATGCGCTTGTTCAAACACTCGCCGATTGCGGCGTAAAAGCCTGTTTTGCCAATCCGGGCACCTCCGAAATGCATCTCGTGACAGCGCTTGATAATGAGCCGCGCGTCCGCTCTGTGCTTTGTCTGTTCGAAGGCGTCGCGACCGGTGCGGCGGATGGTTACGCTCGTGTGTCGGGAGTTCCGGCCATGACGCTTTTGCACCTTGGGGCGGGCTATATGAATGGCGGCGCCAACATCCATAACGCCAAGCGTGCACACACGCCGATGATCAATGTGATCGGTGATCATGCGACCTATCACGTTCGTTACGACGCGCCTCTCACGTCCAACATCCTTGGCCTCGTCGGTCCGAACTCAATCTGGGTGAAGTCTGTCGATGATGTGTCGAAGGCAGGCACGCTCGCGGAAGAAGCCTTTCGGGCAAGTCAGTCCGGAAAGGGCGGCCCCATCAGCCTGATCCTGCCAGCAGACAGCGCCTGGAATGAGGGCGCTCAGAAAGGTGACCAGCGACCCTTGCCCACGAAACAGCCTGCGAGCGAAGATATCGTTGCAGAAGCGGCTCAGAAAGTGACGTCGGCAGAAAAGCCGATGATTCTGATCAGTGGGACGGCATTGTCAGAGGCGGGACTATCGCAGGCAGCACGTCTCGAAGCGGCAGGCGTTCGCGTCATGACCGACACCTTCATCTGGAAGCAAGCGCGCGGAGCGGGACGGTTTGCACCCGCCCGAATGCAGTATTTTGCAGAAGGCGCCATGGCCGATCTGGACGGTGCGGATCTGATGCTCGTCGCAGGCACGCAGATGCCGGTGGCGTTTTTTGCCTATCCGGACAAGCCGAGTGTTCTTGTGCCTGAGGGGTGTGAGTTGTTCCTGATGGGCGGTCCGGAAAGCGACAGCGCCGAAACGCTAAGATTGCTGGCGGACAAACTGGGAGCCAAAGGATCTGCGCCGGTGATGGAACGCAAGGCGCCGGATTGTCCTGATGGACCTGTGACGCCAAAGACTGTTGGTCAGTCAATCAATCGCCACATGCCGTCAGGCGGCTTGATCTCGGATGATGGCGTGACAGCAAGTCTTCCGGTGTTCCTTGCCACGATGGGAGCGGAGCCTCATGAGCTGATGATGCTGACCGGTGGTGCAATTGGTCAGGGCATGCCGCTGGCGATTGGCGCATCCGTAGCAAAACCTGATGCGAAGACGATCTGTCTGACAGGTGATGGTGCAGGCATGTACACGGTCCAGTCGCTGTGGACGATGGCGCGGGAAAACCTCGATGTCACAACCATCGTGTTCGTGAACCATTCCTATCGCATTCTGAATATCGAGCTTCAGAGAACCGGGGCGGGTAATCCGGGACCAGCTGCACAAAGCATGCTGAATCTCGGGACGCCTGAAATCGATTGGGTCGCGATTGCGTCTGCGCAGGGCGTTCATGCCGAGGCGGTGTCGACGGCCGAAGCTTTTGATGAGGCCTTTGAGCGGGCCATGAACACAAAGGGGCCAAAGCTGATCGCCGCTCTGATGGGTTGATACAAAAAAAGCCGCGCCAGAGAGCGCGGCTTTTTCTTTCCGATCGAACCGTCGTCGAATGGATTACATGCGTTCGATGATGATCGCAGGAGCCATGCCGCCAGCAGCACACATGGTCACGAGACCGTATTTGCCGCCGCTGCGCTCCAGTTCGTCAAGAACGGTACCGATGAGCATGGAGCCGGTCGCACCGATTGGGTGACCGAGTGCCATAGCGCCGCCATTGATGTTGACCTTCTCGCGTGGAAGATCGAGGTCACGGATGAATTTCTCAGCAACGACAGCAAACGCTTCGTTGATTTCCCAGACGTCGATGTCTTCTTTTTTCAGGCCTGCTTTCTCGAGCACTTTCTTCGCAGCAGGAACGGGTGCGTTGAGCATCAGTGTCGGGCAGTCGCCCATGTTAGCCATTGCGACGATTTTCGCACGTGGCTTCCAGCCTTGCTTTTCCGCGTACTCAGGAGACGCCAGAAGAACAGCGCCGGAACCGTCGACAACGCCAGAAGAGTTACCAGCGTGGTGGATGTGCTCGATTTCCACGTCAGGATACTTCTTGTTGATCAGCTTGCGATAGGTGTTGCCCTGATCGTCTACAGGAATGTCAGCCAGCATGGTGAAGGCTGCTTTGAGGCCAGCAAGGCCTTCCTTGGTTGTTTGCGGACGTGGGAACTCTTCCTTGTCGAGCGCAACAGAACCGTCTTCGTTGTAGACCGGCACGAGTGACTTGTCGAAACGACCTTCCTCGATGGCGCGCGCTGCACGCTTCTGGCTTTCGAGTGCGAGCTCTTCTGTTGCTTCGCGGCTGATGCCTTCGATCGTTGCGATTGCATCGGCGCAAACGCCCTGGTTGGACTGCGGGTGCAGTTCACGCAGAGCCGGGTTGTCCGCATCCATAAGAGGCAGCTTGTTCGGGTCAGCGCTGGAAGATGTGTAGGACATCATCTCGCAGCCGCCTGCAATGACCATGTCTTCCATGCCAGACATGATTGACGCAGCAGCCATGTTCACAACCGAGATGCCGGAGCCGCAGAAGCGGTCGACCGTGATACCGGAAGCCTTGAGGTCGTATCCTGCCAGAAGCGCAGACATGCGTCCGAGGTCGCCGCCTTGCTTGCCGCGCTGGCTCGACGTGCCCCAGATGATGTCGTCGACTTCAGCCGTGTTGATGTTGTTGCGCTCTTTCAGCGCTTTCAGAACTGTGGCGCCAAGATGCTGCGGGTGGAGGTGGGCAAGAGACCCTTTTCCGACCTTACCAATGCCACGTGGTGTGCGGCACGCATCAATAATATAAGCTTCTGGCATACTAACTCTCCCAAGACATGGCTTACGAACATTGTGTTCTATGACGAAGACTTGTTCGACAGAAGTACAAAACGATCAACCGGTAACGTTAGGATAGCCAACCAAGAAACAGACAAAAATTTCACTTTTCGAATGTTTGAGGCCGTAAATCGCGACAGCTTTCCATTTGATTGTCTAAAACTGGAATCATTTTCTGCGGTTGAAAGCCCAGCCCGGTGCCTGTTTTTCCTGACAGGGTGACGCAACGATATGGCTTGCTATTCCTCCCCGGAGTTTTCATTGCAGGATGAGAAAAACAGGAAGGGTGGTCCATGGCTGAGATTTCAGAACGCGCCAGAGAGATTGGCGAGCGAGTCGAACGTTTTGTCCGCGACATTGTTGCGCCTTACGAGAAAGACCCGCGTCTTGAAGATCACGGACCATCCGATGATCTCGTGCGTGAGCTGCGTGCGAAGGCTCGGGAAGCGGGTGTGATGACACCTCATATCCCAAACGGTCATGACCATCTGACCCAGTTGGAAACCGCTTACGTTCTGAAAAAGACCGGCCTTTCACCTCTGGGGCCTGTTGCCTGCAACACAGCGGCCCCTGATGAAGGCAATATGTTCCTGATCGGTAAGGTCGCAAATGACGAGCAGCGCGTTCAGTTCCTTGATCCGCTGGTTTCAGGAGAAGCGCGTTCTGCCTTCTTCATGACGGAGCCAGCCATGGATGGCGGTGCCGGATCAGACCCTGGCATGATGCAGACAACCTGCGTTCAGGATGGCAATCACTGGATCATCAACGGCAAGAAGACCTTCATCACAGGCGCAGATGGTGCGAAGGTCGGTATCATCATGGCCAAATCTGAAGAAGGCGCGACCATGTTCCTGGTCGATCTGCCGGATCCGGCCATCAAGATTGACCGCCTGCTCGATACCATCGACAGCTCCATGCCGGGTGGCCACGCCGAAGTGACGATCGACAATCTGCGCGTGCCAGCATCTCAGATGCTTGGAAATCCGGGCGAGGGCTTTCGTTATGCGCAAATTCGTCTGGCGCCGGCGCGGCTGTCACACTGCATGCGCTGGCACGGCGTTGCGACCCGCGCTCATGAAATCGCGACAGAATATGCGTGCAAGCGCCAGGCGTTCGGCAAGCTGCTGATCGACCATGAGGGTGTTGGCTTCATGCTGGCGGAAAACCAGATCGATCTGAAACAATCAGAGCTGATGATCGACTGGTGCGCCGAAGCGCTCGATCGCGGCGAGAACGGAAATGTCGAAAGCTCCATGACCAAGGTTGCCGTGTCTGAGGCCCTGTTCCGGGTGGCTGACCGCTGCGTTCAGGCGATGGGCGGCATGGGTGTGTCTCGTGACACGATTGTGGAACAGCTGTTCCGTGAGGTGCGCGCTTTCCGCATCTATGATGGCCCGACCGAGGTCCACAAATGGTCGCTGGCGAAGAAGCTGAAAAAGGCCGAACTCAGCAAGCATCAGTAAGGGCTCAGTGTAGCGAGAGCGGAAAATATAGTCAGCTCTCGCTACGGCATCGCTTGCCGCATGCTCGCAGACCGCTTACCCCTTAGAGCATGACTCAAACGCCTGATCGCATTGCCGAGCACTATGGTTCGCTTGCTTCTGTAGAAGCGGTGTCGACCGGTCTGGAATCTGTCGGTTATATCTCATCTGAAGATATTTCGACGGCCATTTATCTCGCTGTACATCTCCGCAAACCCGTCCTCATCGAAGGGCCTGCTGGTGTCGGCAAGACCGAACTGGCGCAATCGCTCGCCCGCATGCTGGATGTGCCGCTGGAACGCCTGCAATGTTATGAGGGGCTCGATGAGAGCAAGTCTCTCTATGAGTGGAAATACGGCAAGCAGCTCCTTTACACACAGATACTCAAGGACAGGCTCAACGAAGTCGTCGGGGAGGCTGGCACAATCGCGCAGCTGACAGGCAAGCTTGCGACCTTCGAAGACCTCTTCTTCTCGCATGACTTTCTGGAACCGCGCCCGCTATTGCGCGCGATGGAACAAAAGGCCGGTTCCATCCTGCTGATCGACGAGATCGACAAGTCGGACGAGGAATTTGAGGCATTTTTGCTTGAGGTTCTGTCTGACTATCAGGTGACGGTCCCGGAACTTGGCACCATCCGTGCGGATGTGCCGCCGATCGTCATTCTCACGTCAAACAATGTGCGTGACCTTGGTGACGCGCTCAAGAGACGTTGTCTTCACCTCTTCATCGGCTTTCCGGATGTGAACCGCGAGCGTGAAATCGTCAAAGCGCGTGTGCCAGACATTTCCGATGATCTGCTGAAACAGCTCGTGACCTTTGTCCACGAATTGCGTGAGATGGATTTGCGCAAACGTCCGTCCATTTCGGAAACGGTGGACTGGGCGCGTACGCTTCTCCTTCTGCATGCCGATAGTCTTGATGAAAAGCTGGTTCGTCGCACGCTGAATGTGCTCCTCAAATATGAGAGCGATATCGATGCGACGGCGAACAGCATTGGCTCCATGGCGCGAAAAGCTGCGAGTAGCACGGATGAGTCGCGTCTGCCGTCCGGATATCCGAGTTTCACATGAGCGTAGAGCGAACGGTCACAGACTTTGTTCGCGCGCTTCGCTCCGCTGACGTGAATGTCTCGACGGCGGAAACACTCGATGCTGTTCAGACACTGAAACTGGTCGGTTACAATGACCGCTCAATGCTGAAGACGTCATTGCGTCATGTGCTGGCAAAATCGGAAGGCGAAAAGGGCACTTATGATCGCCTGTTCGACCTGTTTTTTTCGAGAAAGTCGAACACGCCTGAAACGACGAGCGAGGATGAACAGTCCGACGACGGTGAGGCGAATTCAGACGCCAGCGAGGATGCCGGTCCAAAAGATCTCCTGGATCTCGCCCAGTCCGGAGACGAATCCGAGATCGCTGTCGCCATGGAGCGTGCCGCAGACGCGGCCAGCGTTCAGGATATTCGTTTTTCCACACAGGTGTCTTTCTACGCGCAGAAAATGCTCAAGGAGATGGGTGTTGAGCGAATGGAGAAACAGCTCCTCGATGCCTTGAAAGATACTTCGGGCGAACGAGAGGGTGAGGCACAGCAGATGATTGACGCGCGCCGCGATATGACGCGGAGAGCGCAAGCCTATGTGCAGCAGCAATTCGATATTTTCGGTGCCAGTGAGACCCAGCGGTTTCGCGAGGAATACCTCTCCGAAAAACGTATCAACGATATGGATCGCTCCGATATCGAACGCATGAAGCCGTTGGTGCAAAAGCTCGCCAAGCGCCTTGCGACCAAGCATTCGCGGCGGAGAAAGAAAAAGAATCGCGGCCAACTCGATATTCGTAAGACATTGCGGCGCAATGCCGGACGCGACGGTGTGCCATTCGATATTGCCTGGCGTGAGACCAAAAAAGATCGACCTAAGCTGATCCTGATCTGCGATGTGTCCGGCTCTGTGGCCAGACATGTGCGCTTTCTTCTGCTGTTCCTCTATTGCCTGAAAGATGTGGTGCCAGACATTTACACCTTCGCATTTTCGGCGCGGCTAAAGGATGTCGGTTCATACCTCGATACGGATCTGGCGGGCTTTGAGAACGCCATGCAACGGATCATGACGGAAGCAGGCTGGGGATCGACCGATTACGGTCAGGCTTTGTCCGATATGAAGGTCAATCACTGGTCCCTGATCGACCGCCGGAGTACAATCATTGTTCTGGGCGATGGACGGTCCAACTATGGTGATCCGAGGCTGGACCTGTTTGAAGAAGCGACATCGCGCGCGAAACGTCTCGTCTGGCTGTCACCCGAAGGCAAGGCGCTTTGGGGGACCGGTGATAGCGAAATGCTCCGCTATCAGCCCCAC
Source organism: Ponticaulis profundi (assembly GCF_042659465.1). Classification (NCBI taxonomy): domain Bacteria; kingdom Pseudomonadati; phylum Pseudomonadota; class Alphaproteobacteria; order Hyphomonadales; family Hyphomonadaceae; genus Ponticaulis; species Ponticaulis profundi. The sequence goes on from NZ_JBHSSW010000066.1 coordinate 231,624, forward strand.
TGTACGACGATGACGCATATGACCAGTCTGAAAGATCTGGAACGCGCCATCGATGATATCCTCATGCATTATAGCTGAGTTTACTCCGTTTCGCCCTCAAAGAGATCAAGTTGATGGCAAAGCGACTTCGCCGCAGCATCAATAATGATCTGGCCTTTCTCAGGCGTTGCCTGTGAAGGATCAGACCCGATGCGGCCATCCGGGAACGTTTTGCGATAATGGTCTGCATCCCGGAACCGACCGACTGGAGCAATCCGGGGCGACATCTCTACGTTACGAACCTGATCGGGATAGGCGGCATAGGTCACGGCGACTTCGGATGCTGTTGCATGCATGCCGTCGCCGGACGGAAATTGTTGGGTGCAAACACTCATCACACCGGGTAGCTCCCACCAGTTCACGGCTTTTAGCCTGAGGTCCATATTCTCATTATGGCCAGCCTGACGCAGGCTGCGTTCAGCATAAATCTCTGCAAACGCCGCCTGGATGGTCGCGGTGTTGCCGCCGTGACCATTGAGCCAGAAAATCCGCTCAAAGCCATGCCGGGTCAGGGAATCCGTCCAATCCTTCATGGTTGCGATGACTGTGGTCGGTCGAAGCGTCATGCTGCCGGGAAAGCCCAGATGGTGCTGAGCGACACCAACGGAAAACGTCGGTCCGATCAGAAACGTTCGTTGCTTGGCAGCTGCTTCGGCGATGATCTCCGGACAAAGGGCATCGGTCCCAACCAGCCCATTTGGTCCGTGTTGTTCCGTAGACCCGATGGGAATCACAATGGTTTTGCTCTTCTGCAAGTACGCTTCGATATCGGGCCATGTGGAGAGATGCAGACGCATATTCAGAACTTTCAGAAAACGGAGTGACAGGTGTGAGGCCCGGAAAACGGGACTGACACGCTTTTTGAACTTGAACATCAAACGTGGGCTTCGGGGGCGCTTTTGCAAGGAAATAACCTGTAGTGGTGGGGCTATTTAGGAGTTTCGCATATATCGCAGAACGACGAGGAAACACTGAAAAACAATCAAAAAATAATGAAAAACGAGAAAGCATTATTGAAAAACAATAAGTTCTGAGTTAGGGATACCCTCAAAATGGCTGTGCCTTCGCACAAGACAGAGGGAAAGAAAGATGTCGGACGTCAGACTGGCGCCAGAGAATGGTTCGAAAAAAGGATTATGGCTGAAACGTTTTCTGGTGCTCAGCGTCGGAGTGGCGATCATTGGTGTAACCGGCGCAGGTCTTGTCGGCATGAACGCCGCAGCGCCTCGTCCGGAAGAAAAAGAAGACGTGGTTGAAGCGTTACCGGTTCTGACCACCACCGCCAAAGCGGAAGAGGTCAAACTGAAGGTTCGCTCCCAGGGCGAGGTTATGGCGAGATCGGAAGTCAATCTGGCTTCAGAAGTCAGTGGTCGGATCTCTTACGTTTCGCCTGCCTTCCTGACCGGAGGGTCGTTCTCCAGAGGCGACGTTCTGGTCCGGATTGATCCGAAAGAATATGAACTCCGTGTGGTTCAGGCCCGCGCGAATGTCGCTCAGGCGCGCACCACTCTGAAGCGCGAACAGTCTGAGGCCGACATTGCGAAACTGAACGCGCAGGAACTTGGTATTGATCAGGTGTCCGACCTTGCATTGCGTGAGCCACAGGTCGCAGAAGCAGAAGCGAGACTTGCTTCGACGATTGCCGCGCTCTCCGAAGCGGAACTCGCGCTGGAGCGCACCAAAATCCGCGCGCCTTTCACCGGTCGGGTAAAGGCAAAATCTGTGGATGTTGGTGCCTATATCACGCCCGGCGGTATGCTCGGCTCGATTTACTCCAGCGACGTCGTTGAAGTGCCGCTCGCACTGACAGACGCCGACCTCGCTGCGTTGGATCTTGGTATTGGCTTTGAGGCCAATGCATCGAAACCTGGCCCGGAGGTTGTTCTGTCTGCAGTTGTCGCTGGCCGTTCTTATGACTGGAAGGGGCGTATCACCAGAACCGACTCTCGCTTCGATCCGGATACCCGCGTGCTTTTCGCCTATGCAGAGGTCAAAGACCCATACGGAGCGGGCGCATCGGACGGGACACCGCTTGCTAACGGTCTTTACGTCTCAGCCGAGATTGATGGTCGACCTATCGAGAATGCGGTCACCATCCCCCGAACAGCGTTGCGTGGCAAAGACAAGGTCTATGTCGTTTCTGATGTCGATACGCTTGAAATCCGTCAGGTCGGCGTTGCCTCATCTGATCGGACAGAAGCGGTCATTACGGAAGGTCTGCAAGCTGGCGAAACGGTTGTGACCTCACCGGTGAAAAGTCCGGCGACAGGGATGAAAGTTCAGCCCGTCGATGAGGCCGACGCGCGTCGCGGACAGGGCGCCGTTGTTGCATCCGCCGCCAACACGCAGCTGCAGGAGTAGGCCATGAAGGGTTTCATCAAATGGTGGGCGAGCAACGCAGTTGCAGCCAATCTGCTCATGGTTGCCATCCTCATCGGTGGTCTGGTGGCCTATTTCAGCATGGAGCGGGAAATCGAACCTTATGTCGAAATCCCGGGTGCGCAGGTCTCCATTACATGGCTTGGTGCTTCGCCGCAGGATGTCGAGGAACAGCTTGTGGTGCGCATGGAAGAAGCCGTCAGTCGCATTGAAGGCATTGATGAACTTTGGTCTGTTTCGCAGGAAAGTGTCGGTATCATTTCTGTCCGTGGCGACCTTGATCGCGACAAGAATGACTTTCTCCAGGACATTAAGCGCGAAATCGACTCCATCAGTACATTTCCGGCAGCTGCGGAGCCGCCACAGATCCGTCTCTGGAGCAGCCAGAATGAAATGATCCGGATCGCTGTCATGGGCGATGAAACGGTCACCGAAAAGGAACTGAAGCGCTATTCTGAAAAGATACGCCGTGATGTGTCGCAGCTCGGCTATGTACCGTCTGCAGAACTTTTCGGTGTTCGTGGCGAGGAAATCTCTATTGAGGTTTCGGAAGAAACACTGCGTCGCTACGGCATGACACTCTCTGAAGTCGCAACGGCTGTGCGCGCGACGTCTATCAACTCATCGGCCGGTACGGTGAAATCCGATGGCGGGGCAGTTCAGCTCGGTACACGTGCTCAGGCTGATACCCGCGAAGAGTTTGAAAATATCATCGTCAAGCAAATGCCAAACGGCGCGGTTATTCGCGTCGGCGACATTGCTGACGTGATAGACGGCTTTGAGCAGGTCGATCTGATGGCGACGGTGAATGGTCAGCGCGCGATCCTCGTGCAGATCATGAGTGGTCCGGATATGGATGTTGTGAAGATGTCCGAAAATGTCCGTGGCTATCTCGACCGCATTGCAGCGGATGTGCCGGAAGGCATGTCTCTGACACTTTGGAACGATATGGCCGAGGACTATACGGGCCGTATGCAGACGATTGGTGAGAACTTCATTACGGGTCTCGTGCTCGTCATGATCACGCTTCTGCTGTTCCTGCGTCCGACGATCGCGCTTTGGGTGTGTGGTGGTATCGCAATTGCCTTTGCGGGTGGCCTGGCGCTTCTGCCGATGAACGATGTGTCGTTCAACATGATCTCCACCTTCGCATTCCTGCTGGTCATCGGCGTCATTGTAGACGACGCCATTATCGTCGGCGAAGCGATACACGCGCGAACGGAAGAAGGTGAGCAGGGGCTGGAAGCTTCCATCAATGGCACGATTTCAGTCATCAAGCCGGTCATCTTTGCGGTTCTGACGACCATGATCTTCTTCGCGCCATGGATGTTCCTGTCCGGGCCGACAAGCGAGTTCACACGCTCCATTTCACTCGTGGTGATCCTGGCGCTGGTTTTCTCTCTTGTGGAATCGCTTCTCATCCTGCCAGCGCACCTGGCGCACCTGAAACCGGTGAATCCGACGAATCCGATTACCAAATTCCAGTCTTCGCTGGCGAACAGCATCGTCTGGTTTGCACGTAACCTGTACCGACCGACGCTGGAATTCGTTCTGCGTCACCGGTATCTGACGGCGCTCGGCTTTGTCTGCATGATGATCCTGAGCTTTGGTCTGGTCACGAACAATCTGGTGCGTACGGAGTTCTTCCCTGAGGGCGAGTCCGATCAGATTGCGATTACGGTCGATTTGCCGGAAGGCACGCCATATGCGCGAACGCTTGAAGTGCTCGAGCAGATTCAGATTGCTGAAAAGACACTCGAAGCAGAGATCAATGACAGCACAAACGGCGAAGGCAAGCTGATCGAGAACTGGTACACTCGGTCTCGCGACAGTCAGGTACTTGCACTCGTGAAGCTGGTACAGCCGGAAGATCGGACGCTGACGGCTGCTGAAACCGCTGACCGTCTGCGTGAACTCATTGGTGACGTTCCGGATGCAGAGGCGATTGAAGTGTCTTATCAGGGCGGCGGCAACGGCCCACCACTTGAGTATGTTCTGAACTCACAGAGCCTTGAGGATCTGAACCTTGCTGCAAACGATCTGATGAGCAAGCTTCGTAGCTTTGAGGGCGTCTACAACGTGGTGAACGATAGCCAGAGCGCGGCTGACGAGATCCAGTTCGAACTCAAACCGGGCGCCGAAGCGCTGGGTATTACGAAAGCGGAAGTGAACCGTCAGGTGCGTCAGGGCTTCTTCGGTGAAGAAGTGCAGCGTTTGCCGCGCGACGGAGAGGATGTGCGGGTGTTTGTTCGCTATCCACTTGAAGAACGTCAGAGCATCGACTTCCTCAACACGATCCGGATCAAGACTGCGGACGGTCGTGAAGTGCCGCTCTCAGCTGTTGCTGACCTGAGTTTCGGAAAGGGTATTTCGCAGATCCGTCGCCGCGAGCGTCAACGCGCAATTGTCATCAGCGCAGAAGTCGCAACGGACCGCATTGGTGAAATCCGCAGCGCGCTCAATGACGGCTATTTCGAGGAGTTTGATAAAGCACACCCGAACATCACGCGTGGCAGTATTGGTCGCGCCGAAGGCGAAGCACAACTCGTCAGCGAGATCATGATGTTGCTGATGATCGCGATCGGCGTTGCCTACTTCCTCGTGGCGGTTGCTTTCCGACGCTACTCAGAGCCGTTCCTGATCCTGCTGGCTGCAATTCCGTTCTGTATAACGGGCGGCATATTCGGTCACTTCGCGATGGGACAATCACTTGGCTTGTTCTCATTCCTTGGGATCGTTGCGGCTGCAGGCGTCGCCGTGAACGATAACCTTGTCCTGATCGACTATGTCCATAAACTGCGGGAGAAAGGCTATTCCGGTATGGAAGCCATGGTGGAGGCTGGCACGCGTCGGTTCCGTCCAATTCTGCTGACGTCTCTGACGACCTTTGTAGGCTTGTTGCCACTCATGACGGAAACATCCATTCAGGCACAATGGCTCGTGCCGATCGGTATCGGCCTGTCTTTCGGTGTGCTGTTTGCGCTTTTCGTCACCTTGTTCCTGGTGCCGTCGCTCTATGGCATCGGTGCAGATGTGAAACGGTTCGTTCTATATCTCGTGACAGGGACAAAGCGGGAAACGTTTCACCTGGAAAAGGGCGATCATTCAAAGAGTGCCGTGGTCCCCGCAGAGTAGGTGATATGATAGAAACATTACGAAGGGCGACGCCAATCCGCGTCGCCCTTTTTTCGTTCTGGAGCATTGGCGTCGGGTGGAAAGCGGATGCTTTCGGTTGTCCGAATGGGTGGCCGGTCATAGGGTTGCTCCGAAGTTCATCATGAGGACGACAATGAAGCTTTCCATTGGCCCCGGCGCGCTTGTCGCTGCTGCTTTTATCGGTCCCGGCACGGTTACGGCATGCACGGTTGCGGGCGCCAGTTTCGGTTTTGCCCTGATCTGGACGCTGGTGTTCGCCACATTCGCGACGATCATACTGCAAAGTATGGCTGCAAGACTGGGCGTCGGTGCGCGACTGGGCCTCGGCGAAGCATTGATGCGCACAGCAGGTAATCCGGTTTTGAAAGGTGTTCTGGCCGTTCTGATTCTTGCTGCTCTGGGCTTGGGGAACGCCGCATATGAGGCCGGAAACCTCACCGGAGGCGCACTCGGCATTGATGCCATCATCGGCGATAACGGCCCCTCACAGACCAAGAATATCGTTCTTGTCCTGTCTTTGCTGGCCGCTGCTGTGCTGCTTCTGGGCGGATACAAGATCGTCGAAAAGCTCCTGATAGGGCTCGTTATGATCATGGCGCTGTCCTTTACCGTTAGCGCGATCCTTGTGCGACCGGATATCGGGTCCATGCTGTCAAGCCTAATTCCGAGTGTTCCGGAAGGCGGGCTTCTGACGGCGATTGCACTGATCGGAACGACCATTGTGCCCTATAATCTGTTTCTGCATGCGGCAGCGGCTCGCAAGCGCTGGAAGGAATCAGACGAAGAGACCGTTGCCACTGCTGTGGCAGATACCGGGCTCTCAATCGGCCTGGGCGGTCTGATCTCGATTCTCGTTTTGTCCACGGCAGCAGCCAGCCTGTTTGGTCAATCGGCGGAGATATCCAGCGCGACGGACATGGCGGCAGCGATCGAGCCGACTTATGGCGAGTTCGCGAAGTATCTGGTGGGTATCGGATTATTCGCCGCCGGACTGACCTCGTCCATTACAGCTCCCATGGCAACGGGATATGCGCTGACCGAAATCCTCAATCGGCATGAGGGGCGCGCGCATGATCTCATCTATCGAACGACGGCCCTAGTGATCTTGCTGATTGGAACCGGCGTTGCTGTCTTCAGCAATCAAAAGCCCGTCAATGTGATTTTGATTGCTCAGATTGCGAACGGCATTCTGTTACCGATTATCGCCTGCGCACTCTTGTACGCGATGAACCGCAAAGACCTGCTTGGAGCGCATGTAAACGGGCGTCTCTCCAATATCTTTGGAACGTTGGTGGTTCTGGTGACCTTGTTTCTTGGTGTAAGGCTGATTTTGCGCGCGATTGGAGTTTGGCCATAATGCCTCAGATCGATCTGAATTCAGACATAGGCGAATTGGAAGGTGATGCGGGGCGAGCGCTAGACGCCGAAATACTGAAAACGGTCACGTCCTGCAATATTGCCTGCGGCGGGCATGCAGGCGACGACGTATCGATGGCTGCCACCCTGCGCCTCGCCAGAGACGGCGGTATTCTGGTCGGTGCGCACCCATCCTATCCGGACAAAGAAGGTTTTGGGCGGCGAGCGATGGAGATGCCACTCAGCGAGCTGAAGCAAAGTCTAACAGATCAGGTCAGGGCACTTCAAACACTGGCGGCCGCTGAGGGGGTTTCCGTGCGGCACATGAAGCCGCATGGCGCGCTTTATAATGAAGCGGCGAAATCTCAGCCGCTCTCAGAATGCATCTGTGATGTGCTGACTGAAACCGGAATTTCTGTCCTGTTCGGACCGCCGAATTCGAAACTGGAAACAGAAGCTGAAAAACATGGTCTTCGTTTTCTGGCGGAAGGCTTCGTCGACAGGGCCTATGAAGCGGATGGCTCTCTCGTGTCGCGGTCCTTGCCGGGCGCTGTTCACAAAGACGTCTCGCTGATGACGGACCAGGCGATGGCACTCGCCAGGAGCGGCGAGGTCAATACGCTCGCCGGGAAGCGAATTTCACTCCCCGTGCAAACGCTTTGCCTGCATGGGGACACAAGCGGCGCGGCTGAAATCGCCCGTACAGTGAAGGCGCATCTGATCGATCAGGGAATAGAGGTAAAAGCATATGCCTGACGTGTTGGACCCCGAGCTTCAATTTTTCGAAATGGCCGATGATCTGATCAGACTTTCTGGTGCTGATCGCGCAACGATGCGGGCCGTTGGACGAGCGCTTCGTTCGACTGATCAGTTTGAGGAGGTGGTCGATGGTATGGACACGATCACGCTTCAGTTTGACCCGTTGCAGTTAAGTCTTGCCGATGTGCAGGCTCTGATTGGACAGGCAACTCAAAGCGCATCCGATCATGAAGAAGCATCTGCCGAGATCATAGAGCTTGAAGCGGTGTTCAGTGGAGACGTCGCGCCCGACCTTGATCTTGTCGCGAACACGCTGGACCTGTCCAAAGACAAGATCATAGAGGATTTGTGCGCTGCTGAGCTGCGCGTCGAGATGCTGGGATTTACACCGGGTTTTGCGTATATGAGCGGCGTGCCGGAACATTTGCATGTTCCGAGGCTGGATACGCCAAGGCAATCGGTGAAAGCAGGATCTTTGGGCCTCGCAGCCGGAATGTGCGGAACCTATGCCTTGGCAGGACCTGGAGGCTGGCCGATCATAGGCAAAATCCAGACGCCGCTTTTTGATACCTCATGGGAAACGCCGTTCGCGTTGAAACCGGGTAGCCGGGTGAAACTGAAAGCGGTGGCACAGTCATGAGCCTCAAGTTTCTGAAAGCGGGAATGCAGACGACCCTGCAGGCGGGAGAGCGCCGCGGAAACCGCCATTTCGGCGTACCAGCGGCCGGGCCTGCAGATCGGCTTTCCATGTCGCTCGCCAATCGACTGGTTGGAAACCCGGAGAGCGCTGTGGCTTTGGAGTTTACGCTGACCGGCGGAAAGCTTGTCTTCTCGGAGGATATCGGATTTGCGCTCACTGGTGCAGACGTAAAGGCACGCCTCAACAATGTGCCTGTGCACATGCATGAAACCTATCTGGCGGAAGCCGGGGATATTCTGGATATCGGGCCTGCGCTGAATGGATGCCGCACCTATCTGGCCTTGGCTGGAGACGTCGTCGCTAACGAATTTCTCGGCTCAAAGTCGACCTATTTGCCGGCAAAGTTTGGCGGTCTTGATGGTCGGGCGTTGCAGGATGGGGATGAAATCCAGATCAGACATCATCGTTTGCCGGATGAAGTGGAAACACCGCAGGCGCTTCGACCGCTTTTCAACGATCTGTTTCTGCTTCAGGTATGTCCGGGCCCCGATTTTGACATGCTCGGTCCCGGTCAGGACATCTTCCAACAGGAATTCACGGTCGGGCAGCGCTCGAGCCGTATGGGCGTCCAATTGGAAGATGGAGTGCTTGAACTCTCTAACGCCGAGCGACTTCAGAGTGCAGCTGTATTCCCTGGCACCGTCCAGTTACCGCCGGATGGTCAGCCCTTTGTCCTGCTTGCGGACTCACAGGCAACAGGCGGGTATCCTCATGTGTTGCAGGTTATTCGATCCGATCGTTTTCAACTGGGGCAGCTGAGACCCGGCGCCAAAGTGAAGTTCATTTGTCGAACACCGGAAGAGGCGAGGGAGCGTTTTCGCGCACGTGCCGAAGGTTACAAGGATTGGCTAGCTGAGCTGCTCATCTGATTCGTCAGACTTCTTTTTTCGCCTGGCGCGAAAGAAATCCCGAAGGAGTTCAGCGCTTTCATCCGCCAGCTCACCTCGGGTGATTTCCGGGTGCCAATGGCAGGTTGGCTGATCAAAGAATTTGACGCCATTGATGACCGCACCGCCTTTCTCATCCTCCGCACAGAAGATCACTCGTCGGATGCGAGCGTTTGCGATGGCGCCTGCACACATGGCGCATGGTTCGAGTGTCACATATAGATCCAGGCCAAAAAGCCTGTAATTGTTCAGTTTCTCTGCCGCCTTGCGTAGCGCGAGGATCTCTGCGTGAGCGGTTGGGTCATGGCCTGATATCGGTGCGTTATGCGCTTCTGCAATAACTTCACCAGTTTCCGGTGATACAATCACAGCGCCAACGGGTACTTCACCAGCTTCAGCGCCGCGCCGTGCGAGTTCCAGCGCACGTTCCAGAAAATGTCGGTCAGGCATATCCATTCAGTTCTGATAGTCTTGAGCGGCACGAAGGTAAAATGGAGAATTGCTATTCTGTCCGGATCATCGCAGGACAACGGTCATAAAGACTTCTGAGGAGAGCGTTTCGTGAGAATTGTTGCAGGTCGGTTTAAGGGGCGCCAGATTGAAGCGCCGGAAGGGCGCAACACGCGGCCAACGACGGACCGTGTTCGCGAAGCCTTGTTCAATCTGCTCGCGCACAATGCGGATCTGCCGGACATTGAAGGTGCCCGCGTCATTGACCTGTTCGCAGGATCAGGCGCACTCGGTCTGGAAGCAATTTCGCGCGGCGCAAGCTTTTGCCTCTTTGTTGAGATCGCTGCTGGCGCGCGCGGTATCATCCGCAGCAATATCGAAACGCTGCAGCTGTTCGGAATCACGCGAATTCATCGACGCTCAGCAACCGATCTTGGGCCGAAACCAACGGGCGTGGGCGAACCCTTCAGTCTGGTTTTTCTGGATCCGCCCTATGGTCAGGAGTTAGTTCAGCCAGCCCTGAACCAGCTTGAGCGTGGCGGATGGCTGACAGAGAATGCTGTCGCGGTGATCGAGACGGCGCTGGACGAAACACCGGAGCCTGAAAACTGGACGCTTCTGGACATGCGTACCTATGGGGAGACGCGGGTCTCGATCTTCAAACACGGAACGGTCGACGCCTCCGCGGTTGAAGACTAATCGTCTTCCAGAAATTCCTTGCGGATATCCACGGACGACTCGCGTCCGACTTTTCCGATATGATGATCGTTCCAGACCTCTGCGGCCTGGCGGCCACGATCTCGCAAATCCTTCAGGAAGCGCCAGCTGGTATCATACTTCGTTTCGATGGAGAGCTCGCAGAGTTCTATGTCTGCGCGGATCGCATGGATGAACAGCTTGCGGTATTTTGACTGGATACGATCGGCCAGCCAGTTCTCATCCAACAGCTTCTGGACGAAGGCGATGGACCGCAATTCAGAGATCAGCGAGGCGTTGAAGGTGATTTCGTTCAGGCGATCAAGGATGGCGCTGGCCGTTTTCGGCGTGCCTTTGCGAACCAGCGGATTGATATGCACAATCAGCATGTCGCGCGGGACGTCAGCGTAGAACAACGGGAAAAGGGCCGGGTTTCCCACGTAGCCGCCATCCCATAGCGGCGTGCCATCCACTTCGACGGCCTTGAACACCTGCGGCAGGCAGGCGGAAGACAGGATGGCTTTCTCGTCGATCTCATGAGTTTTGAAAATACGTGCCTTGCCCGTTTCGACATTGGTGGACGCAATGAACAGATCAATCTCTGTTTCTGCGCGCAGCTGATCGAAATCGATCAGCTTTCGCAGCGATTGTTGCAGCGGATTATAGTCAAACGGATTGAGATCATACGGGCTGGCAATGTTGGTCAGCGCCTGGAACATTGCGAAGGGCGTGAAAGGACCAAAAGCCGGTGCAACGGCAGAGGCGGCAGAGAGCGGCGCGCTGCGATCAGACATATCTCGCCAGAATGCTTCAAGAAGTGCTCTGGCACCATCACGTCCACCATTCAGATATCCGGAAACAAGCGCGACAGCGTTCATGGCGCCAGCGGACGTCGCTGTGATCGCTTTGATATCAAGATCGCTGTGTTCGAGGAGGTAATCCAGAACACCCCAGGTGAATGCGCCATGTGCGCCGCCGCCCTGAAGCGCGAGACTGATCGGCTTTAAACTCATAAAGACCCAAATCGATGTTACGTTTCAAAGGCGACACGTTTACGCCGATTGCTGCAATGCACAACAGGTCTGAGCGAATTATGACTTCGGTTCTGGTTTCGGGCGAGAAAATACAAGCTTGCCGGCGGAGCTCTGATCCGCCTGATAGCCATAGCCGTCGATGTCGAACGTCTTAAGGTCGGAAGCATCCGTGATGCGGTTTTCGATCACCCAGCGCGCCATCAGGCCACGTGCATATTTCGCGTAAAAACTGATGATCTTGGAGCCCTTGTCGGTGACTTCTCTGAAGTCGACATCGATCACGCTCGATTTCAGAGCTTTCTTGTTCACGGCACCAAAATACTCTTTCGACGCAAGGTTCAGGATCGGTCCTTCAGCTTCCGTCATATCTTCGTTGAGCTGTTTTGAAATCCGGTCGCCCCAGAAATCATAGAGTGTGGCGCCGCGATCCGTATCGAGGCGTGTTCCCATTTCAAGCCGATAAGGATGAATAGAGTCCATTGGGCGGAGGACGCCGTATAGTCCTGACAGAAGGCGCAGATGTGTTTGAGCCCAGTTCAGGTCGTTGTCCTGAAGCGTTCCTGCATCGAGACCTCGGTAGACGTCACCGTTAAATGCAAGAATGGCTTGCTTGGCTTCGCTGTCCGGAAGGCCGTCAGACAGGGCCTGAAACCGCTCATAGTTCAGGTCGGCAAGGTTTTCGGAAAGCTTCATCAAAGAACGCAGGTCACTGCGGGAGAGCGACTTCGTCCGCTTCAGAAGCAGCTCTGTCTCACCCGATAGGCGAGGTGACGTTTTCGACAAATTCTGTGGGGCTGGTTCGAAATCAAGATTCTTCGCGGGCGATAGCAGGATAAGCAACGGTCTGACCTGTTCTGACTTTTTGGCTGGCGCAGATATGTACGCCTTGAGATCCGAACTGGATGTCTGGCGCGATTCGTATGGAAACCTGTATGTCCTATCGAACAGAAATAACGCGGCCCGGATTCATGAGGTTTTCCGGATCGAGTGCTTTCTTGATCGAACGCATCATATTCAGTTCAGTCTCTGATTTATGATCCGGAAGCTCATCACGCTTCAGAAGGCCGACGCCGTGTTCAGCCGAAATTGAACCGCCAAGATCCGTCACGATCTGATGGACCTTAAACGTGATGTCGAGGCTCTTTGCCTTGACGGTCGGATTCTCTGCGTCAGTGCGTTCTGCAACGCCATAGTGAATGTTTCCATCCCCAAGGTGTCCGAAGGCAAAAATCTCGACGTCTGGGACCATCTCTTTCATGGCCGCTTCGGTTGTTTCGAGGAATTGCGGGACCTTTGAGACCGGGACAGAGATGTCGTGATTGACCGACGTCAGAAAGCCGCGCTTCACAAGGGGCAAACTCTCCCGAACATGCCAGAACATCTCCGCCTGAGAGAGGGAAGCCGCCACAACACCATCTGTAATAAGGCTGTCCTCCAGCGCTTTTTCCAGCACGGTTTGCAGAACGTCCTGCGCATGGTCCTCTGAAGCGAGAGAAACCTCCAGCAGGATGCGCCATGGCGCTTCATTCGGAAGCGGATCACGAACGGCATCGATTTCTCGGGCTGCGAGTTCAACGCCGACCTTCGGCAGTATTTCGAAGCCTGTGACGCTGTCCCCTGCATGCTTGCGCACGAGTGACAGAAGTTCGACCGCTTTTTGCGGTGTCTCGAGCGTCAGCCAGGCCGTTGCGGTCTTCGGCTTTGGGAACAGCTTCAGCGTTGCAGCGGTCACAATCCCCAGCGTACCTTCTGCGCCGCAGAACAGGTGTTTGAGGTCATAACCTGTATTGTCCTTGCGCAGACCTCTGAGCGCAGACCAGATCTCACCATTCGCCGTGACAACTTCCATGCCCAGCAGCAGGTCCCGCATCATGCCGTATCGAAGGACTGCAACGCCGCCGGCATTCGTCGAGATAAGGCCGCCAATGGTGCAGCTTCCCTGACTTCCGAGGGAAAGTGGAAAATACCGATCCTGCTCATCGGCTGCCGTGTGGACGTTTGCGAGAATACATCCTGCCTCGGCAACCAGTGAGTTGTTGAACGTATCGATGGATCGGACATTGTTCATCCGAGCCATTGAGAGAACGATCTCACCATATGCGATCCCGCCATTGACCAGTCCGGTATTGCCGCCTTGCGGGCACACAGGCTGACCATAGCGATGGCAGAGCTTCATGACTTCGGAGACTTCTTCCGTCGTCGATGGACTGACCATGAAATCCGAATGGCCCACGAAATTGCCTCGCCAATCGGAGGTGTGCGGCGAGATGATCTCCTGATCATCCGTCCACCCTTTTTCACCCAGCAGGTCTTTCAGTGATTGGATCAGGTCCTGATTGAGGGGTGAGGATTGAGAGGGCATGTCGTCCATAAGGAACTCGCTGGTCTTGTGTGTCAGAGGCTGGCGCGTTTCAGCCGATCGTTTATGGCCTCGCCGAGGCCTTCATCGGGGATGGGTGCAATGGCAATCTTGTCACTGATTTCGTCGAGATCGCGGAGCATTGCATATAGGTTTGATGCGGCTTCCTGAAGATCGCCGCTTCTGGAAAGTGAATGAGGTCCATGGTCAAAGGAACGGCCAAAACCGAGATAGGTTTCGTCTGCTTCCGGGCTTGCAGCGTTGAGCCTGAGTTTAGCCTTGGGGGCGTAGTGGCGCGACAACATACCCGGAGACTTAGGCGCGGTATCATCATGGAGCGCTGACTGGATTGGACCGACAAGCGCTTCTATGTCACGACGCGCGAGCGAACCGGGACGCAACAGTGTGACCTTGTCATCCTCGACAAAAAGGACGGTGGATTCCAATCCCAATACGGATGGACCACCGTCCAGAATGATCGGGAGCTCATCGCCAAATTCTTCTCTGACATGTTCTGGCTGCGTTGGGCTAACCTTGCCGGATTTGTTGGCAGATGGCGCCACAATGGGTTTGCCGAAGTCGGAAATCAGCTGCTGAGCGAGCTCATGTCGCGGCCAGCGCAGAGCCTGAGTCTCCAGTCCGGCCCGTGCGAGGTCACAAACGGTATTTGTATCAGAAACGGGGAGCACGAGTGTCATGGGGCCCGGCCAGAAAGCGCGGGAAAGTTTTAATGCAGTCGGTGAAAAACGCGCCTGATCCTGCGCCATCTCGATCGACGCGATATGGGCGATCAAGGGATTGAAGCTTGGGCGCTGTTTGAGGGCGTAAATCGCAGCAACCGCTTTGGGGTTGGTCGCATCACCCGCCAGTCCGTAAACGGTTTCGGTTGGCATACCGACCAGTTTGCCGGCGCGGAGCGCTGAAAGCGCCGATGAAAGATTGGCTGACATCGTCATAGTGATGATCTGCTAGACATCAGCCAAACCCAATTGCAACCGGAAAAACGCGGCTGACTATTCAGCCGGGCCGAATTCGCCACTAAACTCGATTTTGACTTCGTCACCGATGATCGGAATGTAGCTGTCATTTCCAAAATCCGAACGCTTGATAGTCGTCTTCGCGTCGAAACCAATATTGTAACCATCCGTATAGCGGGATTCCTGAGCGCCGCGGAATGTCACGTCCAGGGTTATGGGTTTGGTGACACCAAGGAATGTCAGATCGCCAGTGATTTTGCCGGTCGCGTCATCCAGTACGTCTATGGATGTCGACACGAAGCTGATCGTTGGAAATTCGTCTGCGTTCAGCCACAAGTCACTCATGGTGAGGTCTTCGGTCCAGGTTTCAAAACCGGTATCCGGATGCGATGCTTTGTAATCCTTTGGATAATTTACAAAGAGGCTCTCGGGCCGGATCGTCACCTCGACGGTAGAGGCTTCCGGTTCATTCGCATCGAGCTCGATCGTCGCGTCATATTCGGTGAAAACCCCCATATAGCGTGACAGCCCTGCGCTATGTCCGACTTTGAATGTCAGAAAAGCATGTGTTGGATCGAGCGTATAAGTGCCTGAAGGCGCGGCGCCGAACGGGCCGGTCTCTGTAGCCGGGGCTTCCTGTGCTGAGGCGCTCACAACAGAGGGCACCATCAGTGCCAGACTGGCGGTCAGACTTGATAGGATCGCGACTTTCATCATGGTGTATTCCTTTGTCAGTTAGAGCGTGAAGGTACGGCCTTGCATCGGTTACGCTTCATGCCTGTGATCGTTACGCGAACACTTGTCGCGTCGACTGGAAAATAGACAGACATGTAGTAAATCACGATGCAAGTTTGTTAGACCGCTTGGCCCTTGAACGGATTTACCGGGAAATAAGAAAAGCTCCAGTCACAACTGGTTCAGCAGGCCGATCAGTAGTTGAAGTGAAGGACGTACCGCATGACTTATCAGGCTCCGATTGAGGAAATTCTCGACTGTCTTGAGAATGGTGTTGATATTGGATCGCTTGCGGGTCGTGCTGGCTTCGAAAACTACGATGACGAGCTTCTGAAACCGGTTCTTGAGGAAGCCGGGAAACTGGCGTCTGAAGTGCTCGCGCCGATTAATAGCCTCGGCGATCAGGTCGGTGCGGTGCTCAAGGGGAACCGGGTTGTGTTGCCCGATTCCTTTGCATCTGCTTTCGAAACGTATCGTGACGGTGGCTGGATCGGGCTAAGCTTTCCGGAAAGCTGGGGCGGTCAGTCCATGCCGCGCACACTTGCGCTGGCGGTCACGGAAATGGTGCATTCTGCAAATCTGAGTTTCGGGCTTTGTCCGATACTCTCCCAGGGCGCCATCGAAGCCTTGCTCGCGCATGGCAGCGAAGATCTCAAGCAGACTTATCTTGAAAAGCTGATTTCGGGGCAGTGGACCGGAACAATGAACCTGACAGAGCCTCAGGCGGGTTCTGACGTCGGTGCGCTCACCACGAAAGCCGTGCCGAATGAGGATGGCACTTACGCGATTTCGGGACAGAAAATTTACATCACCTGGGGTGAGCATGACTGCGCTGAAAATATCGTGCATCTCGTGCTTGCGCGCCTGGAAGGTGCGCCAAAGGGATCGAAAGGTATTTCGCTCTTCGTGGTGCCAAAATTCCTGCCGGACGCAGAGGGTAATCCCGGTGATCGAAATGGCGTGAAATGCATAGGTCTGGAAAAGAAAATTGGCATTCACGCCTCTCCAACCTGCGTCATGGAATATCAGAATGCGACCGGATGGCTCGTTGGCGAAGAAAACCGGGGCCTGGCTTGTATGTTCACCATGATGAACGCGGCGAGATTGAATGTTGGCCTTCAGGGTGTCGGCGCGAGTGAGGCAGCTTATCAGGCCGCGCTATCCTACGCCAAAGAGCGCAAGCAGGGCGCTTCTGCAGATTGGAAAGGGGAAGGCGCCGCGCCGATCCTCTATCATGCAGATGTGCGCCGCAACCTGCTCGAGATCAAAGCAAAAGCAATGGCCTCGCGCCATATCTGTTACGCGTGCGCGATGGCTGGCGATCTGAGCGTGTCTGAAACAGATCCCGAAAAGAAAGCGGCCTACAAGCTGCGCGAGGATATACTAACGCCAATCGCAAAAGCCTGGTCAACGGACGCTGCCGTCGAAGCAACATCTGTCGGTGTCCAGATACATGGCGGTATGGGCTTTATGAGTGAAACGCTCGGCGCACAGCTGTTCAAGGACGTTCGGATTACGCCGATCTATGAAGGGACGAACGGCATTCAGGCTGCAGATCTGGTTGGACGCAAGCTCTCGCTCGCAAACGGCGCAGGTATCCGGGAACTTCTCGATGAAATTCACAGCAGTGTCGAAGACGGACGCCAGAGCAATCAACCGGTCGTGGTCAAGGCTGCAGACCGTTTGCGAGATGCAACAGAAGCGCTTGAGGCCGCTACCGAGTGGATGATGGAGAAGCTGAAAACGAATAAGTCAGAAGCCTTGTCTGCAGCGACACCTTACCTTGCGCTGTTCGGAGACGTGCTTGGTGGGCACTACCTGCTTTCAGCGGAATTGAAGCGGGGGCGAAAAGGGGCTCACGGAAAGAAACTTACGCCGGTACTGGGCTTTTATGCTGAAAATGTTCTACCCTTGGCCAGAGGGAAGTCAGCAGCTCTGATCGGGGAGGTCGATTTTACAGCTGAGGAGGTGCTGGCTCTGTTTGAGGCAAGTTAAGTCTGGAAAACAATGACAAACGTGACTGAACTGACCAATGATGGCCAGATTACCAAACCGCGACGACCAAATTTAGATTATCCATTTGACGAATCAGAAGCGCCGACGCCGGGAACGGTCAAGAAGATCGTGGACGGCGTTTTCTGGGTGCGGATGCCGCTGCCGATTTCACTGGAGTGGATCAATCTCTGGCTGCTTCGCGATGGCGATGGCTGGACCATTGTCGATACGGGCATGGCGACAGAGGATGCGCGCAATCACTGGCGAAAGATCTTTGAAGAATGTCTCGACGGTTTGCCCGTAAAACGGGTGATCGTCACGCACATGCATCCGGACCATGTTGGTCTGGCAGGTTGGATCACGCGGAAATTTGACTGTCCGCTTTATATGTCGCGTCTGGAATATACGAGCTGTCGAATGCTGGTCGCTGACACAGGTCGCGAAGCGCCGCAGGCTGGCATCAAGTTTTATGAGGATGCTGGTTGGGACAATGAGGCCATTGAAACCTACAAGAAGCGTTTCGGTGGCTTTGGTCGGGCGACGTCTCGTTTGCCGGATGCCTATATCCGACTGCGTGATGGTGATGAGATCGATATTGGCGGCTCATCCTGGCGGGTGCTCACAGGTGAGGGGCATTGCCCGGAGCATGTCTGTCTTTTCAATGCTGAGCAAAACCTCTTCATTTCAGGTGATCAGCTTTTGCCGCGGATTTCATCGAATGTGTCCGTCTTCCCGACAGAGCCGGAAGCTGATCCGCTCAGTGATTGGATCAACTCCTGTCTGAAGCTGAAGGCCGAGTTGCCTGAAGACGTGCTGGTTCTTCCAGCCCACAATCTGCCTTTCAAAGGCGCTCACAAGCGTCTCGATCATCTCGTGCGTGGTCACGAGGTCGTGCTGAAGCGTCTGAAGCAAAAAATTCGAAATCCACATCGCGTGATCGATCTTTTCCCGACGATATTCGGACGAAAAATTGAGCGCGAAAGCTACTCACTTGCGACGGGAGAGAGCATTGCGCATCTCAACTGCCTGATTGAGCGGGGAGAGGCTAAGCGAATCGTCACAGAAGATGGTTATGTGATGTATGAGGCTGTGAATGCCTGAAGCAGAGAAGTGATTCCGAATTTATGCAGGACCTCTCAATTCTCGAGAAGATCGGCTTCGCCTTTCGGGGCGTTGCGATCTTTGGTGTCGCCTTTTGCAGTCTCGTCGGACTTCTCATGTTGTTTAATCTCGGAATGTCGCTCCGGGGTGTCTTCTTTGCGGCTTTGATTCTGATTCCCGTCTTTGCGTTTATCGGAATGGGAATTCTGCTCGCCAAAGTGATTATTGATCGTCTAAGTAACGAGGAAGACGATTATTACTCCAAGAATGTGGAGCGCTGAATTTTGATCACATCGACCACTGAAACCATACCGGGCCGTGAAATATCCGAGATACTCGGAATCGCTCGGGGAAACGTCGTGCGCGCGCGATTTGTCGGCCGTGACCTGATTGCCGGTTTACGGGCCATCGTAGGTGGTGAGGTGTCTGAATATACCAAGCTGATGGCAGAGTCGCGAGAGCAGGCTCAGGACCGAATGCTCGACCATGCCAAAAGCCTCGGTGCCGACGCAGTGGTCAATGTCCGTTTTTCGACGGCGATGATCCTCCAAGGAACATCCGAAATTCTTGTTTATGGTACTGCGGTAAAATTGAAATGAGTAAATCTGAGTCCGAACACAAATCTGGTGCAGATAAACTGCTCCATGAAGTGAAGGAATTGCTGGTCACGATCGCGATTTTTTTGCCGATTTGGTTCGTTGTATATTTCGTCGCATTCGAACTTCGCTCGATTCCTAGTGAGAGCATGGTGCCGACGCTTCAGGTCGGCGATCGCGTGGCGGTTTCCAAATTCGCTTATGGGTACTCCAAGCACTCGGTGCCGCTGGGCCTCGGCAAATATCTGCCGCTCGGCGATGGGCGCGTTTTCGGCAGCCAGCCAGAGCGTGGTGATGTGATCGTCTTCAAACACCCTCATCTGGATCGCGTCATGATCAAGCGCCTCATCGGCCTGCCAGGCGACCGAATTGAGGTGCGCGACAACCGTATCTTCCTGAACGGTGAGGTTTTGCCTCAGGAACCCATGCGGCGCGTGGTCTATGCAGAAGCGCGCCAGAATATTCGTACGCAATCAGACGAGCTGGTCGAAACCATGCCGAACGGCAAGTCCTATCTTGTGCATGATATTCTGAGCCGGCCAAATCGCAGCACGCCGGTCTTTGAAGTCCCGGAAGGTCACTATTTCTTCATGGGTGACAACCGCGATAATTCAGCCGATTCCCGGGAGTTGATCGGACACTGTCTGGAAAACAGCCAGGGTGTGATTGACCAGGCTGGCTGTCCGCCGCGTTCTGCGTATGAAGAACCGACGATTGGATACGTGCCGTATGAGAACCTGATCGGCCGCGCTGAGATCGTCCTGTTCACGCTGAATTTCTGTGGGCGCTACGAAACAGGCTGCCCAAAGGGCCGGGTCTGGAAAAGTTTGTAGTCTGAATTAAGCTTCAATTTGAAGGTTTCTGACATGGTCCCTCCGGTGAAGGAGGGACACATGTTCTGCAAGCTAGTTCGGTTTCAGGAACTGACGACGTCAGACTTATCGGTCTGGAAGTCTCTGATTTCGGCTCAGCCGGGATATGAGAGCCCGTTTTTCCATCCATTTTTTACACAGACCGTTTCAACCGTGCGGAACGACATATGGGTTCTGCTTCACGGGCGCGGCGAACAACTAGAGTTTATCTGGCCGCTCCAGAAAACGGGGCATAGCGCAGATCCTGTCGGGGCGCCTTTTTCAGATTATCATGGTCCGATTTTAAGTCCGGACTGGGCGGGCGATCTTGAATCGGTCCTCGCTGCGGTTGGACTAAGCTCGGTTCGTTTCACGACCCTATATGACCCGAAACGGCGCTTCTTTGACACAGAGATCGAACGTGACGGCGCGTATATCTGCGATCTTAGCAAAGGTGCTGATGCGTTCTTTGATGAGCAGGCTGCGCTCTATCCCAAGCATGCGAAGAAAATGCGCCGGCTTGTTCGAAAGTTTGAACGCGAAGTCGGTCAGACCGAGTTCCAGTTTGACGATAGGTCAGAGGAACATTGGCAGTCCGTGATCTCTTGGAAACGCCAACAGTATCAGGAGACCGGTCGTCACGATGTTCTGGCACCGGACTGGGTTCAGAATATGATGAAAACGCTTTGGCGCGACGGGATTCCCGAGTGTCATGGCGTGTTGCACACGCTGGTCTTCAATGGACGTTTGGTTGCAGGCGAGTTCAACCTTGCCAGCGATCACGTGCTTCACGGCTGGATCCCGGTCTATGATGACGAGTTCAAAGCTTATGCTCCCGGTTATCTCATTCTGGATGAGATCATTCGGGCGGCCGCTCACCGTGGGTATCAGGAACTGGATCTCGGTGTTTCTGCCGGTCACTACAAAAAATACTATTCAAGCTATCAGATGCAGGTCGTGCGAGGTGTGCTTCGCGATACGACGTCAGGTCTATCGATTTCGAAGATCGGAGAAGATGCTTGGCGTTGGCTTGAAGATGCGCATGTCCCGAAAGTTTCACACCTCGCAGGGAAAGTGCGCCGGCGCTACGCAATGATTCGAACGGTCGAGACATCGTTTTCAGGACGAATGTCAGGAATGTTTGGCGCAGCGAAACAGCTCCGAAGCCCAGCAGTCAGCGAGACGAATTCCACGACAACTGCTTCTGATTAGTAATATCACTCTGGCAAACTCTTGCGGGGCCAGCGCGCCACCGTTAACAGGGATGTCTTGTATCGTTTTTTCGGGAGGGGCGTGTGACCGATTCAAAGTCCGGTCAGACGGATTCAGATCACTTGCAGGAAGTTTTGCAAATCTCGGAAAAAGATGGCGAGCGTCCTGGCCCGATCATTGTTTCCCGTCATGGCAAACCTGCACTGGACCGCAATGCGGGGCCGCGTCTTGACTGGCGTGCCTATAAAGACTGGTGGGCGCGATATGAAATCGGCAGCCTTGCCGAGGGACAAGCCGCGCCTGAAGCGTTGAAGGAAATCGTCAAAGACAGCGACGTGGTTCTGTCGTCTTCGCGTCCCCGGGCGTTTGAAACGGCAACACTGGCGGCGCCATGGGCGACCATCGAACAGTCAGAAATGTTCTATGAAGCCAATTTGCCGCCACCGCGCTGGGATGGTGTGAAGTTCCTGCCCAAAACATGGAACATTCTGGCGCGTGCCGCTTGGTTACGCGGACACAAGCTGGATGGTGAAGGCATTCGTGACGCAGAGGCTCGTGCTGATGCGGCCGCTGATTATCTGATCAAGCGCGCCGAAGAAGGCAAAGTCTATCTGGCAGCGCATGGATGGTTCAATCGCATGCTTCGCCCACGCCTGCGCGCACGTGGCTGGCGATGCCGGATTGATGGCGGTGACAGCTATTGGTCTTACCGCGTTTATGAACGTGTGAAATAACGTCAAACGTTTCGAATCCTCGCATTGAGTTCATGACGAACCACCCCTATGGTCGATGTGAAGGAGACATGCATGGCCAGCGAAACTGACGTTTCTCCACTCAGCTTTGAAGACGCTCTGAAAGAGCTTGAAGGCATTGTGGAACAATTGGAACGCGGCGATGTCGCGCTCGAGGAATCCATCAAGATTTATGAGCGCGGCGCGGCGCTGAAACTCCATTGTCAGAACAAGCTTCAGAATGCGAAACTCAAGATCGAACAGATCGTACTGAAGCAGAATGGTGATGTTGAAACCACAGCGGCTGATGTCGAGGCATGAACGATCAGAACGCTGCTGACTTTCCGACCTATTTAAATGAGGTCGCAGACCGGGTAACCGTCGCACTCGACCGGTTGATACCCCCTGCGGAGGGGCCGGAAGCGCAGCTGATGCGTGCCATGCGTTATGCCTCGCTTGCCACTGGAAAGCGCCTGAGGCCCTTCTTTGTGATCGCATTTGGCGAATTGTTCGGTGCGCCGGAGAAATCTCTGCTTCGAACGGCAGCGGCGCTGGAGTGCATTCACACATACTCGCTGATTCACGATGATCTGCCGTGTATGGATGACGACGATCTGAGGCGCGGTCAGCCGACGGTTCACAAGCGATTTGATGAGGCGACGGCTGTTCTTGCCGGTGATGCACTGCTGACGCTTGCGTTCGAGATTTTGTCTCATCCGGATACCCATCAGGATGGCTCAGTACGCTGCAAACTGATCGAGAAACTATCCAGGGCGTCTGGCGCTCAGGGCATGGTCGGCGGTCAGATGATCGACATGCTTGCGGGAGATGTGCGCCAGGATCTCAATTCGATCACGCGCATGCAGCGTCTGAAAACGGGTGCGCTCATTGCGTATGCGGGCGAGGCCGCATGTATTCTGGGCGGTGCGAGTGATCAGCAGCGAAGTGCTGTCACAGGTTTCACGCATGACCTTGGGCTGGCCTATCAGATTGCTGATGACCTTCTGGATGTTGAAGGCAATGAGGCGGAACTCGGAAAGGGTGTCGGCAAGGACGCTGATGCCGGCAAAGCAAACTTCGTCACACTTCTTGGAAAGGATGGCGCGCGGCAACGTGTGGAAATGCTCGCAGAGCAAGCGAAAGAACATCTCGCAATTTTCCGCAATCGTGCCCATCTCTTGCTGCAATCCGTTGATTTTGTGCTACAGCGCCGTCACTGACACAAAACAGACACGAATATTCTGGACCTGTTATGCCTAAAACGCCTCTTTTGGATCAGGTGCATTCACCTGCAGACCTGAAAAACAAGACGCCCGAAGAACTGATCGCAATTTGTAGCGAACTGCGAACAGAAACGATCGACGCTGTCTCTCAAACGGGTGGGCACTTAGGTGCAGGACTGGGGGTCGTCGAACTCACAGTCGCGATTCACAGCGTGTTTGATACGCCGCAAGACAAGCTCATCTTCGATGTCGGTCACCAATGCTATCCTCATAAAATTCTGACGGGGCGACGAGACCGTATTCGTACGCTGCGCCAGGGGGGAGGTCTCTCGGGTTTCACGAAGCGATCCGAAAGTGAGTATGATCCGTTTGGTGCGGCGCATGCTTCGACATCGATTTCTGCTGGGCTTGGCTTTGCCGTCGCTGCTGACCTTGATGGTCGAAAAGACAATGTGATCTGCGTGATTGGCGATGGGGCCATGTCCGCTGGCATGGCGTATGAAGCCATGAACAATGCGGGCGCTCTGAACAAACGCCTCATCGTGATCCTGAACGACAATGACATGTCCATTGCGCCCCCTGTCGGTGCCATGAGCAACTATCTGTCGAAGCTGGTGTCAGGAAAGCCATATCGCTCTCTGCGTAAGCTTGCGAAAAATGTCGTCAAACCGATGGGGCTGGAAAAGCCGGTTCGCAAAGCCGAGGAATATGCGCGTGGCTTTGCCATGGGCGGCACCATGTTCGAGGAACTGGGATTTTACTATGTCGGCCCAATTGACGGGCATGATGTGAAGTCGCTCGTTTCGATCCTTGAGAATGTTCGCGACACGATGGACGGCCCGGTTCTCATCCATGCGGTGACGCAGAAGGGCAAAGGCTATGCGCCGGCCGAGAATGCGTCAGACAAGTATCATGGCGTTTCGAATTTCAACGTCGTAACCGGTGAGCAAAAGAAAGCGAAAGCCAACGCTCCGAGCTATACCAGTGTCTTTGGTAAGACCCTGACGGAATTGGGGGAGAAGGACGAAAAGATCGTCGCCATCACCGCTGCGATGCCATCAGGTACAGGCGTTTCGACCTTTGCTGAACGGTTCCCGGAGCGGTCTTTCGATGTCGGCATTGCCGAACAGCATGCTGTGACATTCGCAGCAGGTATGGCAGCGGATGGCTTCAAGCCTTTCACAGCGATATATTCGACCTTCCTGCAGCGCGCCTATGATCAGGTCGTTCATGACGTCGCTATTCAGAAGCTACCCGTACGTTTTGCGATTGACCGCGCGGGTCTTGTTGGCGCCGATGGTGCCACGCACGCAGGCAGCTTTGACATCGCATTTATGGGCAATCTGCCTGATATGGTTTGCATGGCTGCAAGCGATGAGGCGGAACTTGCCCGTATGGTGCTCACCTCACTCGAGATTGATGATCGGCCATCTGCTTTCCGGTATCCGAGAGGCGAGGGCGTGGGCGTCGAAATGCCGGACGTGCTCCAGCCATTGGAAATCGGTCGTGGCCGCGTCATTCAACAGGGTACATCGATTGCTTTGTTGTCGTATGGCACCAGACTGCAGGAGGTTCTCAAAGCCGCTGAAATGCTTCAGGCGCAGGGCCTCTCGACAACCGTTGCGGATGCCCGTTTCGCCAAACCGCTCGATCATGACCTCATCAAGCACTTGTCGAAAGAGCATGAAGTGCTGGTGACCATCGAAGAAGGCGCTGTTGGCGGCTTTGGTGGATTCACGCTTCAGCACATGGCCCAACATGGCTTGCTGGATAACGGTCTGAAAGTCAGAACCATGACGCTTCCGGACACCTTCCAGGATCATGACAAACCGCAGCTGATGTACGATACGGCGGGTCTGAATGCGAAACAGATCGCTGCGACCGCCATTGCAGCTTTGGGTAGAGGTGACGTAAAGGAACTTCCGGCGGTGGCCGGTTAGTATAGGTAACTATCTTTAGGCTTGATTTCTCGGCCTCAGCAAGGCAACTCCTAGATATAACTTAAAGAAATATCTGGGAGGAAGAATTGCGAACGGAACCTGTTTCAAGCTTGCCTGATAACTGGCCGGTCATGAGTATTGAGCAAGCGAATGCGCTGCTCACAGCTCCCGGCGCTGTCTTCGAAATGGAAGAGCTCTCCATACACGGCAGTCCGGTGAACGTTTACAAAAACGCCCCGGCAAGTCTGCGTGACCTCTTTGAAGCAGGGTCTACTGGCTTTGCAGACAAGACCCTGATGGTTTTTCAGGATGAACGTGTGTCTTTCGCGGCGCATCGGAAAGCCGTACGGAAGCTGGCTGAAGTTCTGAAAACACAGTTCGGTTTGCGCCAGGGTGACCGTGTCGCAATTTCCATGCGGAATTATCCGCAATGGTCCGTTGGATTCTGGGCGTGCCTGATCAGCGGATACATCGCGACGCCGCTGAACTCCTGGTGGACGGGTGAAGAGCTTGAATATGGTTTGAGCGATTCCGGCGCGAAAGTCGCAATCGTCGACGACGAAATTTTCTCGCGCATAGCGCCGCATTGGCAGAACCTGCCGAATCTGGAGCAGGTGATCGTCGCAAGAGGCGAGGGGAACTACGCAGACGATCGCGTTCATTCGATGGAGCAGTTCATTGGGGCAGCACCCCAGTGGGAAAGTCTCGAACTGGTCGATGCTCCAGAGATTGATCTGAAGCCAGAGGATGAGGCGACGATCATGTACTCGTCGGGAACGACGGGGAAACCAAAAGGGATCCTGGCGACACATCGCGCGATTATTGCGAATATGTTCAACAGCATGGCCAATCAGGTGCGTGCGCTATTGCGTCGTGGTGAAACACCGCCGGAGCCAAATCCGGAAGATCCCCAAAAAGCGACTTTGGTGTCTATTCCGCTCTTTCATGCGACGGGGTCATTCGCGATCCTGTCGCCGTGCTTCATTACAGGCAACAAGATCGTCACCATGTATAAATGGGATGCCACGGAAGCGCTGGGGATTATCGAGCGCGAGAAAATCACCGCATTTGGCGGTGTTCCCGCGATCGCCTGGCAGGTGCTCGAACACCCGGATCGGGACAAATACGATCTCTCATCTATTGAGGCTGTTTCCTATGGCGGCGCGCCATCTGCGCCAGAGCTGGTCGCAACGATCAAGCGTCGCTTCAAGGATGCAGTGGCAGGCAATGGCTGGGGCATGACAGAGACATGCGCTACGGCAACGCTGAACTTGGCTGAAGACTACGTAAACCGTCCAGATAGCGCGGGTGCGCCAGCGCCTGCGGTTGAGCTGAAAGTTGTCGATACGGACGGCAAGACGCTACCACCGAACGAGATTGGCGAACTGTGGTGCAAGAGCCCTTCCAACGCGAAATGTTACTGGAATCGGCCGGAATCGACCGCTGAAACGTTCAAGGATGGTTGGGTTGTAACGGGCGACCTGGCTCGAATCGACGAAGATGGATTCCTGTATCTTGTTGACCGCGCGAAGGACATGCTCATCCGCGGCGGTGAGAACATTTACTGCATTGAAGTCGAGTCCGCACTTTACGACCATCCGGACATTACGGATGCGGCTGTTGTCGGTATTCCGCACAAAGTCCTCGGCGAGGAAGTCGGCGCAGTCGTTCAGGTGAAGGATGGCTCAACACTTACACTTGAGCCGCTTCAGGCGTTTCTGAAGGAGCATCTGGCAGGGTTTAAAATTCCGGTTCGTGTGGAATTTCAGTCGGAGCCTCTGCCTCGAAACGCGAATGGCAAAATACTGAAAGCAGAGTTACGCGAACGATTTTCTCAGCCTGCTTAAAGACGTTCACAGGTTCGTTTTCACGCTAACAAAAAAGCCGCAAACATCTGTTTGCGGCTTTTTCTTTTCAGGTGAACTCGACGCTTAGACGTCGAGATAGCCTTTTTCCTTCAGCCAATCGAGAATCTGCTCGGCAGCTTCATCGGCGGTGAGGGAGGTTGTATCAATCGAGATTTCCGGCTGATCCGGCGCTTCATAAGGGCTGTCGATCCCAGTGAAGTTCTTGATCTCTCCGGCGCGGGCCTTCTTGTACAGACCTTTAACGTCGCGTTTTTCAGCGACATCGAGTGGCGTGTTTACGTAAATCTCAACGAACTCGTTCTCTTCAAGCATGTTTCGAGCCATCCGGCGTTCTGACTTGAACGGCGAGATGAATGAAACGAGCGTGATGAGGCCAGCATCGACCATCAGGCGGGATACTTCTGCGACACGGCGGATATTTTCCACACGGTCAGCGTCAGTGAAGCCAAGGTCTCTGTTCAGGCCATGACGGACATTGTCACCATCGAGAAGATAGGTGTGACGATCAATCGAGAAGAGACGCTTCTGGAGCGCATTCGCAATGGTCGACTTTCCTGAACCAGAAAGCCCGGTAAACCACAGAACGGCCGGCTTTTGACCTTTCTGAGAGGCGTGAGCCGCTTTGTTTACATCAATGGACTGCCAGTGAATGTTGCCTGCGCG
Source organism: Ponticaulis profundi (assembly GCF_042659465.1). Lineage (NCBI taxonomy): Bacteria > Pseudomonadati > Pseudomonadota > Alphaproteobacteria > Hyphomonadales > Hyphomonadaceae > Ponticaulis > Ponticaulis profundi. Next base: position 259,331 of record NZ_JBHSSW010000066.1, read on the forward strand.
TCGCAGAGCGAAGTCAATCAGGCCCATGCCGACGGTGTTATTCGTCAGTCGGTCGATGAGGATGAAGCCACCCGTTTCGCGGATCTCTGCATAAGGATCGAATGGAACAGCCTGGTCGAGGCTTAGCGTGCAGACGCCAACTTCGTTCAGGGACAGATCTTTGGCTGGGCGGTCGTCCAGATCGCTCATGTCGATCTTGTATTTCGCCTCATTGATCTGCGCCGTTACCATTTTTGACCCGATTTTCATCAGGTAGCGACGTCCCGGTAGCAGCTTCTCTTCTGACATCCAGAAGATACGAGCCTGGAACTGGTCTGCGACTTCTGCAGGGCTGTCAGCCGTGCAGATGAGGTCGCCGCGAGAGGTGTCGACCTCGTCAGCAAAACAGATCGTAACCGACTCACCGGCAACGGCTTCGTCGACATCCTTGTCGCCTGACAGGATGCGCGTAACGGTCGTTTCCTTGGCGCTTGGGAGCGTCTTGATACGATCTCCAACGCGAACAACACCGGAAGGGATCTGACCAGAGAAGCCGCGGAAGTCGAGATTCGGTCGATTGACGTATTGAACCGGAAGTCTGAAGGGCGAGTTCAGGCGCTGATCATCAACTGGAACCGTTTCCAGGTATTCCATGAGAGATGGGCCGGTATACCATGGCGTCTTGTCAGACTTGGTCGTAATGTTGGTGCCCTCAAGCGCCGACATCGGAATGGCCTGAATTTCAATGCCGTTCGCAAGTTCCTCAGCGAAGTCGATAAACTCAGCTTCGATATCCTCAAAGACACCTTGGTCGTAATCCTTGAGATCCATCTTGTTGATGGCAAGAACAAGCTTCTTGATGCCGAGAGATGAAGCAATGAAGGCGTGACGTCGTGTCTGTTCCAGAACGCCGCGACGCGCATCGATCAGAAGGATGGCAAGGTCCGCGGTCGAGGCGCCAGTTGCCATATTTCGCGTGTATTGAACGTGACCTGGCGTGTCTGCAACGATGAATTTCCGCTTATCCGTTGAGAAGAAGCGGTAGGCAACGTCGATCGTGATGCCTTGTTCACGTTCCGCAGCCAGACCATCGACCAGAAGCGCGAAATCGATGTTTTCACCCTGCGTACCAACGCGTTTCGAATCGGCTTCAAGCGCATCCAGCTGGTCTTCGAAAATCATTTTCGAGTCGTACAGCATCCGGCCAATCAGGGTGGATTTTCCGTCGTCGACTGAGCCACATGTGATGAATCGAAGCAGAGACTTGTTCTCGTGTGCTTCAAGATATGCCGTGATGTCGCTTTCGATGAGATCAGATTGGTGGGACATCTTAGAAGTATCCTTCTTCTTTTTTCTTTTCCATCGAGGCGGCCTGATCGCGGTCAATGACGCGGCCCTGACGCTCTGACGATTTGGTCAGAAGCATTTCCTGGATAATGTCTTCCAAGCTGGTGGCTTCACTTTCGACTGCGCCGGTCAGCGGGTAGCAACCGAGCGTACGGAAGCGAACGGATTTTTCGACAGCGGTCTTGCGAAGTTCTTCCGGCATCCGGTCGTCATCGACCATGATCTGAGCGCCTTCCCATTCAACGACGGGGCGCTTGGCGGAATAATAGAGCGGAACGATTTCAATGCTCTCGCGACGGATGTACTGCCAGATATCCAGCTCGGTCCAGTTCGAGAGTGGAAACACACGAATGCTCTCACCTTTTGAGATACGCGTGTTGTAGAGATTCCAGAGTTCCGGACGTTGGTTCTTCGGATCCCAGCGGTGCTGAGCCGTACGGAAAGAGCAGATACGTTCTTTCGCACGGGACTTTTCTTCGTCGCGGCGGGCCCCACCAAATGCCACGTCGAATTTGTACTTTTCCAGCGCCTGTTTCAGCGCTTGTGTTTTCATGATGTCGGTGTGAACAGCCGAACCATGAGAAAACGGACCAACGTTTTGCTCGACACCTTCCGGATTGACATGAACCAGCAGATCAAGGCCCGTTTCGGACGCACGCCGATCACGGAACTCGATCATTTCGCGAAACTTCCATGTCGTATCGACATGCAGAAGGGGGAATGGAGGCTTGCTCGGATAAAACGCCTTCATCGCAAGATGGAGCATAACCGCGCTGTCTTTCCCCACAGAATACAGCATGACAGGTCGCTCTGCGTCGGCGACCACCTCCCTCATGATATGCATGCTTTCGGCTTCAAGCCGGTCCAAGTGCGTTAGATGTTTCACTCATGCCCCCTAAATTGCACAATACTCATCAGAGGGTCGTAGCAAACATGGGGCGGGAAGCAAGCTGCCTTTCGCGGTAATTTGCTTACAAGTGCCTTGAGAAAATTGAACCGAACAAGTTTTGCTCGCTGGTGCAAAACATCGGTACATCATTTCGGTGGAAATCGGGTGGGGATGGTGGCTCCGCGAGTAGGACTCGAACCTACGACCGGGCGATTAACAGTCGCCTGCTCTACCAACTGAGCTATCGCGGATCACTTGGAAGCGGCGGTATAGCGAGCCGCATTCTTGTCGTCAAATGGGAAAATGCAATTTTTCCAAAAAAAATGGCGGGAGCGAACTCCCGCCGAGGCGTTGGGTGATGGTGGGGTGTCTTCTAAGGAGAAGACCCGATTATGAATCACACGATTCCGTTAATGAGGTGTAAACAAAGGTAACCCAATTCTTAGCGGAATTCGTTGAATTGCGATTGGGAAGGTTGGAGGCCCCGCCCGGAATCGAACCGGGGTACACGGATTTGCAATCCGCTGCGTCACCACTCCGCCACAGGGCCTTTCCAGAGAGGCGCTTTCTGATCAAGAAACGGGCTCAGGTCAATGAATTTTTGCAATTGATTGACCGATAATTGGAATTCTCATGTTAGAAGAAGCCATTCCGACTTTTTAGCAATGATATTGCTCGAGACGGTCACTATGCTAATAGGCGCACACGCCAACAATGAGTGAGTCTGATCCCGTGGATTTTGAAATAGCGCGAAAGAAGATGGTGGACTGTCAGATCCGCCCGAACGATGTGACTGACAAAGCTGTTATTGACGCGTTCGCGACAATTCCCAGAGAAGCGTTTGTGCCAAAGGCCAAGCAATCGGTTGCTTATTCAGAGCTTGAGTTGCCGACCGTTGAAGGCCGGGCTTTCTGGTTGTCTCGCGATCTTTCGAAACTGCTTCAGGCGATGGCTCTGAAATCCAGTGACCTGGCGTTGGTGATTGGTGCAGGTGAGGGGTACACGGCGGCGCTGATGAATGCGCTGGTCGATACGGTCATCGCGCTGGAAGTGGATGAAGACGTTAGCGAAGCGTCGGGCGAGTTGCTTTCCAGTCTCGGGTATGACCGCGTTGCGTTCGTCTCCGGTAAGCTGGAAGATGGTTACGCTGCCGAAGGTCCATATGATGCCATTCTGGTAAACGGTCTGGTGGAGTATGTTCCGGATGCCTGGCTCAAGCAATTGAAACCGGGTGGACGTCTGGGCGTGGTCGTCGGGACACCTGACGCAGCGCATGCGCGGATCTACACGGCGACCGAGCAGGCGGTTTCATTCCGCAACGCATTTGAATGCGTGCCGCCAGCCCTTCCGGAAATAAAGCGCGAGCGCGATTTCGTTTTCTAAAACGAATTTTATCGCAATCGGAGTGAACGCTGTTCACTTTGTGATCGATGTGTGCAAAATCATCCTCATCAGGAGGATGATAGCATGCGTGTGGTGTCTCTGATTTGCCTTTTCGCGACGAGCTGTTTCGCGGTTTCCAGTTTTGCTCAGACACTCGATGATACAATATCATCAGCCATCTCCTATCATCCGGAACTCGAAGAGGCCCGGCTTGAGATTGCCTTGGCGGAAGAGCAGAACCTGTCAGCGCAAGCGCTGAAGGGATTGTCGGTGTCTCTGGGCGGCGCTGTGTTCGCACAATCGCAGGACTCGAACAGGGCGTTTAGTTTCGATCTCGGCGAAACTCTGGTGTCCCAGGCGCAGTTGGATGCGACCTACCCACTTTATACATCGGGTGAAATTCCAGCATCTCAGGCACAGGCCGAATTCTATCTGGAGGCAGCGAAAGCGGCTTTCGAATCGAAAAAGCAGGAAGTGCTCGCGAACGCGATCGAAGCGCATTTGGAGCTTTCGCGCGCATCGCAACAGGTTCGTATCCGCGAACGCAATACAGAACGCTTGTCGCAACAGTATGCGGCGAGCGAGGAACGTTTCGAGGTCGGCGTGCTGACCAGAACCGATGTCGCTCTGTCTCAGGCGCGCTATCAGGCTGCGATTGCAGGGCTCGCGCTAGCTCAGGCAGAATATGATGCGGCTCAAAGTCGGTATGCAGAATTGACCGGTATGGAAGTACAGCTACCGGTCACGCCAACAGAGAGTCTGGAAATTCCGGCATCCCTTGATCAGGCTTTCGCGCTTCTGAGGCTGAAAAATCCAGGCCTGCGCCAGCTGAGAAGTCTGGAGCGGGTTCAGGAGCAGGCAAAACGCGCAGCCAGAAGTCAGAGGCAGACAAAGCTTGAAGCTTTCGGCACGGCGACGGTTCAGGATGGGCGTTGGGACAATGATTTTCGTGACACAGGAGCGACCATAGGACTTCGCGTCAGTCGCTCGCTCTATTCAAACGGTCGTTTGCTATCTGATGAACGTCAGGCGGGCCTGGAGTTGCAAAAGGCGCGCATGCGGACGCGCGCGGCAGAAAATGCGCTCATTGCTCAGCTTTCATCTGTCTGGGCGCAGGAGATTGCCGCAAATCGCGCCGTAGCGGCGGCCGAGAAAGAGGTGGAAGCCGCCAGAACGGCTTTAGAGGGCGCAGAGATTGAAGTCGGTGTGGGCTTACGCACCGTTCTTGATTTTCTCGATCAGGAGCAGGACTTGCTTGATGCTGAACTGCGTTTGATAGAAGCGCGGAAAAATGTTTACATGGCCCGAAGTCAAATTCTTGCTTTTCTTGGTGAATTGGGCGCTTCGGAAACTTCCGATTAACCTTTGATTATCCAAAGCAGAAAATGATGTAATTATATTCTCGAATCCGTTTTGCGATTCGGATTTTCATCTGGAACGCACTCTCAGAATTGGGGCATTGGATAAATGGCAGCCGACGAAGCTCAGCAAGAACCGACAATGGAAGAAATTCTGGCGTCGATTCGAAAAATCATTTCCGAAGACGACGAGCCTGCAAACGAGAGCGCAGCTGCGGAGCCGGCTGTTGAGGACATCGATGATGATGATGTTCTTGAGCTGGAACCTATGGAAGAAGAAATCAGCTTCGACGAAGTCGACACGAATGACGACTTTGAAGGCGATGATGTCGTCGCATTCGAACCTGAACCCGAGCCGGAACCAGAGCCAGAACCGGAACCAGAACCGATTTTTGAGGCGCCCGAGCCTCCGAAGCCGAAAAAGCCGGTCGAAGCAGACGATGACAAACTTCTTGAAGATGAAGTGGTTGGCTCAGCTGCTGGTGCGCTTGGCCGCCTGATGGGCACCATGTCCATGGGCAGCAATAACAGTCTCGAAGATCTCGTTCGCGAGATGCTGCGCCCGATGCTGAAAGAGTGGCTGAACGAGAACCTGCCAGGCATCGTTGAAGCCAAAGTGGAAGAAGAAGTGAAACGTATCAGCCGAATGGCACGCTAATCTTCTCTCAGACACTCGATTTATCGGAATGAGCGCGCTAGGACTGGCGCGCTTTTCTTTTATGTGGACCCCATGATCGAACAACATTTCAATCCGACCGAAGCCGAAGAACGCATTTATAAAAAATGGGAGGCAGCGGGCGCTTTCAAGCCAGACATGGAAAGCGATGGCGATCCGTATTGCATCGTGATCCCGCCGCCTAACGTGACGGGTGTGCTGCATATGGGGCACGCACTGAATCACACGCTTCAGGATGTTCTGATCCGCTTTGAGCGCATGCGCGGGAAAAAGGTGCTTTGGCAGCCTGGAACCGACCATGCCGGTATCGCCACGCAAATGGTCGTTGAACGAAAGCTGGCTGCGGAAGGCAATCAGGATCGACGCTCCATGGGGCGTGAAGCCTTCGTCGATAAAGTCTGGGAGTGGAAAGCGGAATCCGGTGGCAAGATTCTGGAACAGGACAAGCGCCTTGGGTCCTCCTGTGACTGGTCACGCGAACGCTTCACTATGGATGAGGGGCTTTCCAAGGCTGTCCTGAAAACCTTTATCGAGCTGTTCAACGAAGACCTGATCTACCGCGACAAACGGCTTGTGAACTGGGATCCGCATTTCCAGACAGCGATTTCCGATCTCGAAGTCGAGAACAAGGAAGTCGACGGCCATATGTGGCACTTCAAATATCCGCTCGCGGGTGGGGAAACCTACACCTATGTCGAGAAGGATGAAGACGGCAATGTCATCTTCGAGGAAGAGCGCGACTACATCTCGATCGCGACGACCCGGCCTGAGACGATGCTGGGCGATGGCGCGGTTGCGGTTCACCCGACGGACGAACGCTATGCGCCGATCGTTGGAAAGCTCTGTGAAATTCCCGTCGGACCAAAAGAAACACGCCGTCTGATTCCGATCATTACGGACGAATATCCGGATAAGGATTTCGGGTCCGGTGCGGTCAAAATCACGGGCGCGCATGACTTCAATGACTATGGCGTCGCCAAACGTAACAGCATCCCGCTATATGCGCTGCTCGACGAGACGGCCCATATGCGAACGGATGGGGCATCCTACGCAGAATCAGCAAAAGAAGCGCAGGAACGCGCTGACCTCTGGATTCAGATGTTCCATGAGACAGCGGGTGAGAGCCGCTTCGATTCGCCAGCCGGCAGTGCTGCTGATGTCTCGCATGTGAACTTGGTTCCCGATGAGTATCGCGGTCTTGATCGTTATGAATGCCGCAAGAAGATCGTTGAAGCCATCACGGCGGAAGGTCTCGCGGTCATGACGACCGATAAGGAGGGCAACTCGGTTCCCTTCGTCGAGAACAAGAAGATCATGCAGCCCTTTGGCGACCGGTCTGGCGTCGTGATCGAACCGATGCTGACGGACCAATGGTATGTGGACGCGAAGACGCTTGCTCAACCCGCCATCGAAGCGGTTCGCAAAGGCGATACGTCATTCGTTCCGGAAAACTGGTCGAAGACCTATTTCCAGTGGCTGGATAACATCGAGCCATGGTGTATTTCGCGCCAGCTTTGGTGGGGACACCGCATTCCTGCCTGGTACACGAAAGACGGCGAGATCTTCGTCGCTGAGAACGAAGAAGCGGCTCAGAAGCAGGCTTTCAAAAAGTATGGCAAGAAAGTCGAGCTGACGCAGGACGAGGATGTTCTCGATACATGGTTTTCCTCTGCGCTCTGGCCATTCTCGACGCTTGGCTGGCCGGAAGGCACAAAAGAGGTCAGCCTGTTCTATCCAGGCGCCGTCCTGATCACTGCGTTTGATATCATTTTCTTCTGGGTCGCCCGCATGATGATGTTCGGGCTTCACTTCATGAAGGAAATCCCGTTTCACGACATCTACATCCACGCACTCGTCCTTGATGAGAACGGGAAGAAAATGTCAAAGTCCGAGGGCAATGTGCTCGACCCGCTCGACATCATTGACGGATGTGAACTTCAGACACTGATCGACAAGCGACTTCGCGACACGCGAACGACCGACAAGAACAAGCTCAAGCAAATTGAGCAGAAGACGAAAAACCAGTTTCCTGAGGGCATTCCGGCCTGCGGTGCGGATGCCTTGAGGTTTACGCTGGCCTCACAAGCGGCACAGGGACGCGATATTCGTTTGTCCATTGACCGCATCGTTGGTTACCGCAATTTCGGCACCAAGCTCTGGAATGCGGCGCGTTTCTGTCAAATGAATGAGTGCACGCTGTGGGAACCGGAAAAATTCGACCCTGCGCAGCTCAAGCAACCAATCAATCAGTGGATCGTTGGCGAACTCGCTGAGATGACAGCCAAAGTGACGGAAGGTTTGGAAGGCTATCGTTTCAACGATGCGTCCATGTCCTGTTACAGATTTATCTGGAACACTTTCTGTGACTGGTATGTCGAGCTGATCAAACCGCTACTGAACGGCGATGATGAAGCTGCGAAATCTGAAACCCGTCAGACAGCTGCCTGGGTGCTGGATGAAACGCTGAAGGTCCTGCATCCGTTCATGCCGTTCATCACCGAAGAGCTCTGGGATCAACTCGCAGAATTCGGTCCGGGACGCGAAGACTTTCTGATGCTTGCGAACTGGCCTGTGTTCAGCGCCGGACTGATCAATGAAAGCGCGCGTGAAGAAGTCGACTGGGTTATTGAATTCATCACGGAAATCAGGGGCCTCCGCGGCGATCTGAATGTGCCGGCAGGCGCTAAACTCCGTCTCGCCCTCGTGGAAGCAGATGCCGAAATCATCCAGCGCACGCAACGTTATGCGCCTTTGATTGAACGTCTCGCCCGTCTTGAAACGATCGCTTTCGAAGCAGCCGTCCCTCAGGGCGCTGTTCAGATGGTACACCGTGACACACGAGCCGCGCTGGTGGTGAGCGACGCGCTTGATATCGAATCGGAAAAGTCTCGTCTGGCCAAGGAGATCGGGAAAATCGACAAGGAAATCTCGATCATCGAGAAAAAGCTGTCGAACCAGAACTTCATCGCGAAAGCGCCGGAAGATGTTGTGGTCGAGCAGCGTAGCCGACTGGCAGAGTATCAGGAAAAGAGAACGAAGTTTGCCAACGCGCTGCAAAGCTTCGAGCAAATGACAGACTAGGTTTGCCGATCAGGCCTGCTTCTGCATGTTTTCGTATGCCTGCTGATCGATCGTAGAATGGCGCTTCTTCTGTGGGGGAAGGAGCGCACCTGCTTGCGAACTGGGTCGCAGGCAATGGAGTTGATTGGGGACAAAATTGACATCTGAACAGACAGACAAACTGGCCGGACTATATGACCGGTTGGCGAAACTACCGGATGAGTTTTCCGACTTTTCGCACATCTACCAGACAGACATCGAACCCGCGCTGAAGGAAAAGGAAGCGGACCGCCAGGCCGCCTGGCGAAAGGCGCGCATGATTATTGCTGCCGGTCTCATCATTGGCGGGTTGATCGCGCTGGGTGGATTCTACTTTTTCCGGAGTATCTTTCCGATCGCAATCGGGGCAATGGCGGGGTTCGGCTTAGGGAACTGGGGGTATTCCGGTGTCCGGGCGATAGGTCGGCAAGCCAAGCAGATTATGGTCCAGCCCATCGCTCAGCGGTTTGGGCTGACCTATAATGAGCTGGCATCGCCCGCAGCCAGCACACATCTCGATGCTGCGCGAGGTCTTGATCTCGTTCCGAGATGGGATCGAAAGCATCTGGAAGATGAGATCATTGGCGAGCGCAACGGAAATGGCTTTGAGTTTTTCGAAGCTCATCTTGAGCAGAGACGAACGACGCGGGACAGTCGAGGCAATACTCAGACCAAGTGGGTGACGGTGTTCCACGGTCAGTGCTGGATCATCAATTCGCCGAAGACATTTCACGGAACAACGAAAGTCTCGCGCGATTCTGGTCTTTTCAATGCCCTTGGCGCTATGGGCTCAAAATGGTCCCGCGCAAAACTGGAAGATCCGGTGTTCGAGAAAGTGTGGGAAGTCTACACGACAGATCAGGTGGAATCCCGCTATCTGCTGACCCCTGACGTCATGCAGGCGCTTGTCGAACTTGAGGCCGCATTCAAGAGCCAGAAACTTCGTTGTGCGTTCCATGAAGACCGGATTTACGTCGCGGCTGAAGGCGGCGATCTGTTCGAACCAGGCAGCATGATGAAATCTCTTGATGACCCGAACAGAGTAGGGGAGTTGCTCGAGGATTTTGCCCGTGTCTTCCATCTCATCGATGAGCTCGGCAAATAAGCGCAACTCGAAAATGGGGCAAAGATCCCCAAATCGGCATATTTCATTCATACTGGGGTCATGGACAGACTGGCATAAAGATCGCCAACGAAAGGAAGTTCTCTATGCGTAAGTCCCTTTTTCTTGTCATTGCTGGCGTCGCGATTGGTGGTTCTGTGCTTCCCGCTGCAGCTTCGGCTGCGACGGCCTCAGAATGCGTTGAACGTCAACGTGATCTGAACAAAGAGGGACAAGCGCTTCAGAAAGACTACGTAGCGCTTCAGAAGCTCGCAGAGCAGGCCGAACATGTTGGTGACGACTATGCGGCCGCTAAGGAAGAATCGGGCCTGGGTGATGCTGAAACCGCAGCGCGTGCATCAGCGCTCGGTGAGGAATTTCAGACACTGAAGGCGCGCGTGGCGAAGAAAAATGATGACCTGATGCAACGTTCAGACGCATTCAATAAGGCCCAGCGCGCGTTTAACAGCGCCTGTTCGGCCTACATGAAACGCTAAGCCTCAACCTTCTTCGAATGTACCAATGATGGGCACGTGGTCTGATGGTTTGGTCAGGCCGCGTGCTGATTTGTAGATCTCGACCGAGCTGGCAAGATCGGCCGTTTCCGGGCTCAGGAGCAAATGGTCAATCCGGATGCCATGGTCCTTCTGCCAGGCACCTTTCTGATAATCCCAGAACGTATACTGATGGCTGCGGCCATCAAGGCAGTCATAGGCCTCTGTGTAGCCGAGGTTCTGAATGGCGCGTAGCGCTGCACGACTTTCTGGCTGGGCAAGCGCATCATCGGCCCAGACAGCCGGGTCCCAGCAATCGTCATCGGTTGGAATGACATTGTAGTCGCCGGCCAGAACCACAGGCATTTCCCAGGCCAGAAGCTCCTTTGCGCGTGCCCGCAAATGCGTCATCCAATTGAGCTTGTATTCAAACTTTTCGCCTGGAAATGGATTGCCATTCGGCAGGTAAATTGAGGCGACCCGAAAGGGCGTGTCGCCGCCAATTGTTGCCTCGATATAGCGAGCCTGCTCATCGTCTTCATTGCCAGGCAATCCGCGCTGAACATCCTCGATGGGAAGCCGGGACAGAATTGCCACGCCATTGTAAGACTTCTGGCCAAGCGCTTCGACGGAATATCCGAGATCTTCAATCTCGAGATAGGGAAATCCGTCTGTCTCGCATTTGATTTCCTGAAGACAGATCACATCGCAATCGATGGATTTCAGAACCTCCATGACGGTTTCAAGCCGTGCCTTGATGGAGTTCACGTTCCAACTTGCGATTTTCATGATCTAATCCCGGAATTCAACGACTTCAGAAAGAGGTGCGCGGTCCGCGCGCATGGAGTTAACTGGGTGTGATTTGTCCGGATAGCCAAGAGCCATTCCGCAATAAAGCATTTCCGTTTCGCCCAGTCCGAGGTGCGCTTTGAGCGTGGTCCGGAGAATGCCCCAGCATTCCTGGAAGCAACTGCCCAGGCCAGCTTCTTCGGCAAGCAGAGCCACCGTCTGCATATACATGCCGGTATGCGCCCACTGGCCGTGGCCCATGCGCTCATCAATCACAAACATCAGAGCGACTGGCGCTCCGAAGAACCGAAAATTATTCGAGAACCAGTTCAGGCGCGCCATCTTGTCTTCGCGAGGAATTTCGAGCGCTTTATACATCGCCTCGCCAACGCCAAACCGCCGTGAGCGATAGGGTTCCCAAAGATTGTCAGGATAGATGGGGCGGTCTGTTGGTTCACCGGCCGGGTTTTTGGCGAGAACGCCTTGCGCCGTGTCGATCATGTTCTGAAGCGCATCGCCAGTCAGAACAATTGTGCGCCAGGGCTGAACGTTCCCGCCGGAAGGCGAACGCTGCGCCGTAGTCAGAAGCTCTTCCAAAAGCGCTTTCGGGACGGCTTTGTCCAGATAAGCTCTTGTCGACATGCGTTGATTGACTGCTTCCGTTACGTTCATAGACGTGCCTCCCATTTTCCTCTGTTGTTAGGCAGATATGGGAGGCGGAGCAAGAGCGTATCAGACGGAGAAGCTGGTCCCGCATCCACATGAGGCTGTCGCGTTCGGATTGTGAATTTTAAAGGCAGCACCAATGAGTTCATCTACGAAGTCGATCTCCGAACCTTCGAGAAATGGCAAACTCATGGCATCGATTGCAACCTTGGCTCCATCCCGTTCGACGAGCAGATCATCCTCATCAACGGATTTTCCAAAGTCGAACTTGTAGGAAAATCCGGAGCAGCCGCCGCCTTCGACCGATACGCGCAGAAAATCAGCGCCATTTTGATCGGCAAGAATCGCATTAATGCGTCGTGCAGCACTCGCGGACATTGTGACTGGCGTTTCCATAATTTCGTCCTTCTTGGCGTTCATCTCCTAGATAGGTGCCAAACGCCGTTTCGAAAAGAGACCAGCTTAATGCAGGAACTGATACCTTCTCGCGTCGAATATGCGAGCGAACCATCAAGAAGCAAGGGGCGTTTCTTTACAGAACCGCCATCCAAGACCCGGACGGCCTTTCAAAGGGACAGGGACCGGATCATTCATGCGAGCGCGTTTCGACGTCTGAAGATGAAGACGCAGGTTTTCGTGGCGCATGAGGGCGATCACTTCCGAACACGTCTGACCCACTCGCTCGAAGTCGCTCAGATTGCGCGTTCCGTCGCCCGCACGCTCGGGCTGGATGAAGATTTGTCAGAGGCTCTGGCGCTTGCGCATGATCTGGGCCATCCGCCATTCGGGCATGCAGGCGAAGACGAACTTGATGAATGCATGCAGGATTTCGAAGGCTTTGATCACAATGCGCAGACGTTGCGTGTGGTCACCATGCTGGAACAGCGTTACCCGACATTCGATGGTCTGAACCTGTGTTTCGAAACGCTGGAAGGTCTGGTCAAGCACAATGGGCCGCTTCTGAAGAACGGCAAGACCTATGAAGACCTCGCGCCGGGATTTCGCGATTTCCCGTATCTGCAGGAGCTCCAGCTCGATAAATTTGCAGGACCTGAAGCACAGGTCGCAGCGCTCGCAGATGACATCGCCTATAACAATCACGACATTGATGATGGGCTCTCTGCGCGGCTGTTCACGATTGATGAGATCTGTGATGTGCCGATGGTCGGGCGCGTATTCCGTCAGGTCCAGAAAGATTATCCGCTGCTGGATGAAGACCGCGTCATCGCAGAAGCCATTCGTCGTCTCATCGGTATCTGGATTGAGGATCTGACCAAAGAGACAAGCAAGCGTGCTAAAGATCTCCGTCCGCGCTCGGTTGAAGAGGTGCGTGACCTGAAATTACCGCTCGTAGCGTTTTCCGACGCACTGGAAAAAGAGCAGAAAGAGCTGCGAATTTTCCTTATGGAGCGCATGTATCGCCATTATAAGGTTAATCGCAAACGCAGTCAGGCCAAGCGTATCCTGAAAGACCTTTTTCATCTCTTTTTGGACGAGCCTGACACTTTGCCGCCACCTTGGAACGGTAAGGCAATGCAGGTGACCCGGGATGAAAGGGCGCGTGTGGTCTGCGATTACGTTGCCGGCATGACCGACAATTTCGCGATCGAGGAACATCGCCGCCTCTTCAATCTGGATGCCATGATGTGATGAAGTGTTAGCGCGTCGTTAATTCTTGTTATGATAGCGTTAATGCGAACGAAAGGATTCGCACTATGTCTGATGAGTTTTCACGAGATGATGCACCACGCGAGCGGTCAACTTATTCCGCGTTCGGTGATGAGTATCGTGGATTTGACGCCAGGGATGATGAGAGCAGCGGTCGTGGATTGCTCGTTGTCGGTCTGGCGGTCGGTGTTGTGCTCGTTTTCGGTACGGTCGTCTGGAATGCCTATCAGTCCGGCGTGAAGAAAGACGCAAGCGACACGCCGATCATTCGCGCCGACGCTGAACCTTACAAACGCAAGCCTGACGAGAGCGGCGGCGTTGAAACCCCGAACAAGGAAAAGCGGTTGTTCGACTCGGTCGATAATCGCGAGCGTGAGCCTCAGGAAATGCTGGCGTCGACGCGCACGGAGTCCGAACAGGTGATTGGCGATGGCCCGCGCGACATTCGTCCAGGTGGCGGCGGTGCAACACCGAACGCGACACCAACACCGGTGACCACTCCAACGCCATATCCGACACCGACGCCAACAGCGACGCCGACACCCGCTCCAGCTCCGGCGCCCGTCTATACGCCGACGCCAGAGCCAACGCCGGAAGCGGTACGCCAACCGGTTGAACCGACGCTGATCCCCGATCAGAGCAATAATGGTGCGTTCGATCAGTCCGGTCAGTATCTCGTCCAGATCATGGCACTTCGGGATATGCCGACCGCTGAAAAAGCCTGGTCACAGCTCGTTGAAGCGCATTCTGATCTTTTCGGAGGCGCGGTCATGGATATTCAGCGAGCAGATTTGGGCGCGAAGGGCATTTTCTATCGACTGCGCGCTGCTGCCTTTGCGACGCGGGCGGATGCTGAAACCTTTTGCAACGCGCTCAAATCGCGCGGTCAAAGCTGTATCGTAGCCACAAGGTAACAAGATGAAGGCCTGTATTCTCAGCGTTGCTGGTCCCGAACTCAGCCCGGAAGAGGCAGGCCTTTTTCGCGATCAGCACCCCTGGGCGGTCATTTTGATGGGGCGGAGCTGTGTTTCAAAGACGCAGATTCGCAAGCTCGTCGATCAGATATGGAAAACGCTTGAACGCCCGTGTCTGATCTTTATCGATCAGGAAGGCGGCCGCGTCGCGCGCCTGAAAGCGCCGGAGTGGCCAGTTTTTCCACCGGTTGCGCTCTATGGGCGTCTTCACGAGAAACACCCGGCTGAGGCTCTTCAGGCATGCTATCTCGGCCACTTTCTGATGGGGCGGGAGCTTTCCACACTCGGCATTCACGCGGACTGTTCTCCGGTGGTCGATCTCACCATACCGGGCGCGCACGATATCATCGGTGATCGGGCATTTTCCGGCAGTCCGGAAATCGTCGGAATGTTTGCAGAGCAGGCTTTGAAAGGCTTGAGCGATGCAGGCGTTGCCGGTGTCATCAAGCATATTCCAGGTCATGGACGTGCGAAGGTCGATAGTCACGAGGCGCTGCCAATCGTCGAGAGTGATCGTGAAGAGCTGGAAGCGGACTTTTCGGCTTTTCATTTTGTCCGAAGCGCGCCGATGGCGATGACGGCGCATATCTTATACCCAGAAATCGACCGGCTGGAGCCAGCCACAACGTCGAATATCGTGATTGACGATGTCATTCGTGCGCGAATCGGCTTTGATGGTTTGTTAATGAGTGATGATCTCGGCATGAAAGCGCTCGGGGGCTCGCTGGCGAGCCGAACAGAGCGTGCTCTGGAAGCAGGCTGCGACGTGGCCTTACACTGTTCCGGCTTTCTGACAGACCCGAAGGAAATCCTCAGCGAGATGACAGAAGTTGCGACCGCAGCTTTTCCTCTCGAGGGTGTGGCGCTTGAAAGAGCTGTACAGGCGGAAGCTTCGGCTCAGCAAGCGATTGAACTGGACGATGTGGATGCGCGTCGCAACTATGATGCGTTGATACGTCTAGCAAGGACGGACGTGTATGGCTGACGGTTTGGTGAATTCACCAGATTCGTTAGGGGCCAACTTCGATATCGATCAGAAAGATGCGTTTCTCGTAGATCTGGATGGTTTCGAAGGGCCGCTACATCTACTGCTGGCGCTCGCGCGGCGCCAGAAAGTCGATTTGCGCCGTATTTCAGTTCTTGAACTCGCTGAACAATATCTCGGATTTATTCAGGATGCGCGTAAGAAGCGTATCGACCTGGCAGCTGACTATCTATTGATGGCGGCCTGGCTGGCCTATCTGAAGTCGCGTCTCCTTTTGCCGAAGCCAGAGAAGGCGGAAAGCGACGACGAAGAATCGGCGGACGATCTCGCGGCGCGTCTGGCATTTCGTCTGCAAAGGCTGGAGGCCATGCGTCAGGCCGCGGCGGACCTCATGGAAAGCGATGTTCTGGGACGTGATGTTTTCGAACGCGGCCTGCCAGAACGACCGGTTGTCATCAAACGTGCTCAATACAACACGCGCATGATTGATCTCATGGCTGCGTTTGCGAAAATTCAGGACCGCAACAAGCGCGAAAAACCACACGAAGTCGTCAAACAATATGTGTTGCCGCTCGAAAGTGCGCGTGAAGTGATTGAAAAAGCGCTCCCCGAGCTCGATGACTGGCGCTCACTGAACGATATCAGTGACACAAAAAGAAGCGCCGAGGATGATAAGGTTGCTCCCAGAAAGTCTCGTCTTGCCAGTCTCTTCGCAGCATCTCTTGATATGACGAAAGCGCATCGTATCGACTTGCGGCAGGACAGTTATGGCGCGCCAGTCATGGTGAGACGGATGGACGAAGTCACAGAAGAAAGCCATGTCGTCTAAATCCGAAGAAGAACGCCTCGAGGCGATCCGTTCTGCTGTGAAGCAGATGAGCTTTGCCTATAAGGCGAATGAAAAAAAGACGCCTTCTAAATCCGATAACGATGTTGCCGAGATTGATGAGCCACAGCAGGCGAGGGCGCCCATACAGCTGGAAGTCGAAGCCGATGCATTGCGACGTGCGGAGGCGGTGCTCTTTGCAGCTGGCGAACCGGTTTCTGCTGAAGAAGTGTCGCGTGTTCTGCCGGATGGCATCGACGCATCAATCATCCTGATGACACTGAAAGAGGCGTATAATCGCCGCGGTGTGAATCTCGTTGAGGTGGGCGGGCGGTGGCGCTTCCAGACGGCACCGGACCTGCGACACCTTTTTACGGAATACCGCGAAGAAGACCGCAAACTGTCACCAGCCGCGCTCGAAACCATGGCGATCATTGCCTATTGTCAGCCCGTCACCCGGGCAGAGATCGAAGACGTTCGCGGCGTTGCGGTGTCGAAAGGCACGCTGGACATTCTTCTGGAATGTGGATGGGTCAGACATCGGGGGCGTCGCAAAACGCCTGGTCGTCCCGTGACCTACGGCACGACGTCCGAATTTCTTGAGCATTTTGGCCTCGAAAGTCTGGATGTTCTGCCAGGCAAATCAGAGTTCATGGCGGCGGGTCTGCTCGATAGTGCTTTGCCTGCGAATTTCGAAATGCCGAAACCGTCTGATTCAGATGCAGATGATGAAGAACCGTTCGTTGGTGATGAAACTGATGAAAATGCATCCTTCCATACAGATTTTCTTGCAGAAGATAATCGATCAGACGACTAGCCCGCATTGAGTCGATAGGGTATCGGGCCTATTGTAAGAGTATCGACTAGGAGATTTGAGTAATGGCCCCAGGTTGGATGCAATTAGCGCTTGTCGCGCTCATCGCGCTTTTGCTGTTTGGCGGTCGCGGCAAGATTTCCTCGATCATGGGTGACATGGCGAAAGGCATTAAGAGCTTCCGCACAGGTCTCAAGGATGACGACGAGGATCAGAAGAAAAAGCCCGAGCCAATCGACGTGACTCCTGAAAAAGACAAAGCAAGCTGAGCATTCGTTAGTTAGATGCTGCCACAGTTTGGATTATCTGAGCTCCTCTTGCTGGGGATTGCTGCACTCATTGTTGTTGGTCCGAAAGACCTGCCAATGATGATGCGCAAACTTGGCCAATGGGTTGGTCAGGCCAAGAAAATGGCAAATGAATTCCGCGGCGCTTTTGATGACATCGCCCGGCAGGCCGAATTGGATGAATTGCGGTCTGAAATCGAGTCCCTGAAAAAAGACAATCAGCTGGACAAGGCGATGTCGGATCTGAAAGACGCCGAGAAAGACATCAATGCTTCGGTGATGAGTGAGACCAAAGGTGACACGTAAAATCGAAGCTGATGATGAGCAGGAGGTTGAGAACTCAACCGCGCCGCTGCTTCAGCATTTGTATGAACTCCGAAGCCGTCTGATCTGGTCGCTGCTGGCATTGGCTGGCGGTACGATCCTTTGCTTCGTGTTTGCAGAGCCACTCTACAATCTCCTTCTGACACCGCTCGTTCGGGTCGCTGAGATTGAACGCGGCGATGCAACCTTCCGCCTTATCTATACCGGCCCGCTCGAGGTCTTTTTCGCGCAGTTAAAGCTCGCGCTTTTTGCGGGCATTTTCGTCGCCTTTCCTGCGATCGCCTGGCAGGTGTATTCCTTCGTTGCCCCAGGGCTCTACAAGAATGAACGCCGGGCGTTTCTTCCGTTTCTGATTTCAGCGCCAGCGCTTTTCGTGACCGGTGCGGTCTTCGTCTATATCGTGATGCTGCCGCTGATTTCTCAATTCGCTTTGAGCTTCGAGCAGGAAGCAAGAGACGGTGTCGCGGCGATTGAATCGCAGATCCGCGTGTCAGAATATCTGTCGCTCGTGATGGCACTCATGCTGGCCTTCGGGCTTTCCTTCCAGCTTCCTGTCGTTGTGAGCTTGCTGGGCAAGGCAGGGCTGGTCTCTGCCGGAACGCTTCGTACAGGTCGCAAATATGCGGCCGTCGCCATCCTTGCGTTTGCTGCCTTCTTCACGCCGCCAGACATCATCTCGCAGGTCATGCTGGCCGTTCCGGTGATGATCCTCTACGAAATTTCGATCTGGTGCGTTGTCATGATTGAACGTGCTCGCGAACGTGAAGACGCGGAACGCGAAGGCGAAGAGTAGACGTCAACGCCGCATATCGTTAAGCAGCAGCTGACCAACAGTTCAGGTGCTAAGTTATGCATGACATCCGATTCATTCGTGAGAACCCGAAAGCTTTCGATGAGGCGCTCAAGCGACGCTCTTATCCACTGCCGGAGTCTGGTGGATCCTGGTCGGACGTCATTCTGTCTTATGACGCGGATGTGCGTGCAGCCGTCGCGAAAAAGCAGGATGCGGAAACAACGCGCAATCAGTCTTCCAAGCTGATCGGCAAGGCGAAGGCGAGCGGTGACGAAGCCGAAGCTGAGCGTCTGATGAAGGCCGTGGCTGATGCCAAAAAGGTCATCGAAACGGTTGGAGATGAAGAAGCCAACGCGCAAAAACGCCGCGATGACATCCTCCTGTCGCTTCCGAACCTTCCATATGAGGATGTTCCGCTCGGCGAGAGCGAAGACGACAATGTCGAGGTGCGTCAGTGGGGCGAGGCGCCGAGCTTCACCTTTGAGCCAAAATCTCACGATGCTGTCGGCGAGGCGCTCAGCGCTGGTGATGCCGGACCGCAAATGGACTTTGAAGCCGCGGTTTCTATGTCGGGTTCGCGCTTTGTCGCGCTCAAGGGGCAAATGGCACGTCTCGAACGCGCATTGTCTGCCTTCATGCTGGATACGCAAACCCTTGAGAACGGGTATCTGGAAGTGAGCCCGCCTTTGCTGGTTCAGGACAAGGCGCTCGAAGGAACAGGCCAGCTTCCGAAGTTTGAAGAAGATCTCTTCAAGACGACGTCTGGCCATTATCTCATCCCGACGGCTGAGGTGTCCGTCACCAATCTGGTCCGCGAGCAGATTGTGGCTGACGAAGCTTTGCCGCTCCGTTTCACGGCTCACACGCCTTGCTTCCGTTCCGAAGCCGGCAGTGCAGGGCGCGACACCAAGGGCATGATCCGGCTTCACCAGTTCAACAAGGTTGAGATGGTTTCCATCACCAAGCCGGAAGAGTCCGATGCAGAGCTCGAGCGTATGACGGGCTGCGCTGAGGGCGTGTTGCAGAAACTCGGGCTTGCTTACCGCGTCGTGAAACTCTGCACCGGCGATATGGGCTTTGGCGCGCGTCGCACTTACGACATCGAGGTCTGGCTGCCGAGCCAGAACACCTATCGTGAGATTTCTTCCTGCTCGACCTGCGGAGACTTCCAGGCGCGTCGCATGAATGCCCGTTTCCGCCGTGCCGGAGAGAAGAAGCCGGAATTCGTTCACACGCTGAACGGCTCTGGTCTCGCTGTTGGCCGCACGCTCGTCGCCGTTGTCGAGAACTATCAGAACGAAGACGGCAGCATCACCGTGCCTGACGTGCTGGTGCCATATATGGGCGGCGTGACGAAGATCGAATCAGCGAACTGATGCGTATCCTGCTCACCAATGATGACGGCATCCATGCAGAAGGCCTGCGCGTGCTCGAGGAGATCGCGCGTGAGCTTTCTGATGATGTCTGGATTGTCGCGCCTGAAGTCGAACAATCGGGCAAGTCCCGCGCCGTCACGCTGACGGACCCGGTTCGTGTTCGTCAGGTCGAGCCTCAGAAGTTCGCCGTTCAGGGCACACCGACAGACTGCGTGCTGATAGGCCTGCTTGAGCTCGTTGAAGGCAAGAAACCAGATCTCGTCCTCTCAGGGGTGAATCGCGGTCAGAATATCGCTGAAGACACGACCTATTCCGGCACCATTGCCGGCGCGATGTGTGGCATGCAGCATGGCGTGCGCTCCGTTGCGCTCAGCCAGTCGCGAAACTTTCAGCATGATGGGTCGCTGCCATGGGAAACCGCACGCCAGTGGGGACCAAAGGTGCTCAAGCCCTTGCTTGAAACCGAATGGCCAGATGATGTCGTGATCAATGTGAACTTCCCGGACCGCGCACCTGAAGCGGTCAAAGGTGTCGAGATCACGCGCCAGGGTTTTCGCGATGAAAACATCATTCGGGCAGAGCGCCGGATAGATCTGCGCGGCGATACCTATTTCTGGATCGGCTATCGCGGAAAACTCTCTCAGCCTGCAGAGGGGACCGATTTGAAGGCGATCTATGACGGGAAGGTGTCGATCAGCCCATTGCATGTAGACCTGACCCATGATCGCACATTAGAGTCGATGAGAGGCGCATTATCCGGGGTTTGGGAGTAGGTGATTGGCGAGCGGTTCGTATGAGAAGGATCCATACCGGGTCGCTAAGCTGATCCTGGCGCTGCGCCAATGGGGCGTAACGGAACCTGCGCTGCTCAACGCTGTTGAAGCTCTCCCGCGCGAGCCGTTTCTGGCACCCGACCTCGCTGAGTTTGCCTATGAGGATGTGGCGCTTCCGATTCCCTGTGGTCAGATTGCGTCCCCACCGCCGCTCGCCGTTGCGATGATCGACGCGTTGAAGCTTGGAACATCACGCACCATGAATGTTCTGGAGATCGGCACGGGCAGTGGTTACATGACAGCGTTACTATCGCGTCTGTCTCGCCGCGTGAACACGCTCGATCGCTTTCGAACACTGAGCACACAGGCGCAGAAACGGTTTGATGATCTGGGCCTTGCCAACATCACATCTCACTGCTCGGACGGCTTTGATGGCTGGCCGCAGGCTGCGCCATTTGATCGCATTATCTCGACCTGTGCGCTTGAGGATTTGCCGGAAGCATGGTCCGAACAGGTCAAGCCCGGGGGCATCATTCTGGTGCCAATCGGTACGAATGAAGATCAGCGCGTGTTGCGGTTCACGAAAACACCCAGCGGGAGTATGGCATCTGAGACACTCATGCCATCAAACTTCCTTCATTTGATTGCGGGCGTTGCAAAACAACTCTGAAACTAAAGTGTGAGGGTTGTTTGCAAATTGGTGCGCGCCCAAGTATAGCTCCGCGATCTGAAATCACATTTCCCAACGGACGGAACATATGCTTGATTCTATACCGACACTGACCGCAGCGGCGGGCGGTTCTAACCTTCTCACCGGCATTATTCTGCCTTTCGGCGCGATGGCGCTGATCATGTATTTTCTCCTGATCCGTCCGCAGCAGCAGCAGCGCAAAAAGCATCAGGAAATGATTGCCAACATCAAGAAGAACGACATGATCATCACGTCGGGCGGCCTGATTGGTAAAGTCGTCAAAGTCGACGAAAAAGAAATGCGCATCAACCTCGGTGACACCGAAGTTCGCATCGTTCGCTCAATGGTCGTGGACCTTTTCAACAAGGACACCACACCAGCGAACACCAACGACAAAAAAGGTTAAGCTAACCTATGCTTCAGTTTCCGACCTGGAAGGTGGCGCTCATTCTTGGCGTCACCCTGATCGGCGCGTTACTGGCCTTGCCGAATGCGCTCAATGAAAGACAACGGGAAGCCATTCCGGGTTTCCTGCCGAGTTCGCAAGTCAATCTGGGTCTGGACCTGAGGGGTGGTGTCTATCTGCTTCTCGACGTCGACCACCAGAGATCGGTTCTGAAGCAGCTGAGCGATATCGAACGCGAAGCCCAGAAACAGTTGAACGCGACGCGCGGTGCTGACCGCATCACCTATAGTGATCTTCGCGTTCACCCGGCAGCGGTCCATGTGGATCTCGGCAGTGATGAAGCCGTCCAGCAAGCGATTGCGGCGCTTCAGCCACTCGTGGATGACACTTCGGTTGTTGTTGACGGCATTCGCGTCGCACGCCGCGCCGGACAGGCGATTGAAGTGACGCTGACAGACAATATGTTGTCAGCCATTCAGTCGGACCCGACACGCTCCTTCACAACAGAGCTTGAATCGCTGGAGACACGTGTCCGCCAGCGTCTTTCCAGCAATGGTGTGGCGGTCTCCAATATTGAGATCAGCAAGCCGGCTCTGCGCTTCCGTCCGCGTGACTCGTCAAAGACAGATGCCGCGCTGAACATCATGCGCGAGCTCAATCGGGCGTCCATGGGCGGTCAGATTGGTGCCTCTGGCCTCAACACACGGGTATTGAACACCGGTGAGATCGAAGTCTCCTTCACGGATCAGAAAAGCGACGAAATCAAACGCGACGCTGTTCAGCAGACTGTCGCAAAGCTTGGTCCGCGTCTCGACCCGGACGGCCTTGGCGAAATTTCGGTTCAGCCGCAGGGCGAGAGCCGGATCATCGTTGAAGCGCCAGGCGAGAAAGATCCGTCACGCCTGAAGGCTCTGATCCAGCAGCCGGGCGTTCTGACCCTGAACCTCGTTGATGAAAACCCATCGCGGCTCCGGGCTGCCATGGAAACCGGTCGGACGCAGGACGGATACGAACTTGTCTCATCCACGGATGGCGAAACGCTTCTGATCGTTGCTGATCCGATTATCGAAGGTGATCAGGTCAAAAGCGCATCTCAGATCTTTGATGAGAGCAACAACCCCGCCGTCAGCTTCAGCCTGAATGTGCGTGGCGCAACGCAGTTCTTCCGCGCTACGGGTGAGAATGTCGGACGCCGCTTTGCCATTATTCTCGATGGTGTCTCGCGGTCGGCGCCGCGTATTCAGGAGCCGATCCCAGGTGGTACTGCGCGCATCACCGGCCAGTTCAGCATGGAAGAGGCCCGTGATCTGGCAACGATCGTTCAGGCCGGTGCTCTCCCGGCAGATATTGTTGTCGTTGAAGAGCGTCAGGTCGGTCCGTCCCTTGGTCAGGATTCGATTGAAGCAGGTGCGCTTGCTTCTATTATCGGTCTGGCCCTGGTCGCAATCTTCATGATCATTGCTTACGGCTCGTTTGGCGGCTTTGCCGTCGGTTCGCTCGTGGTCAATATCATTCTCATTCTCGGGGCTCTGTCAGGGCTCGGGGCGACGCTCACACTTCCAGGTATCGCAGGCATCATTCTGACCATTGGTATGGCGGTCGATGCGAACGTGCTCGTGTTTGAACGGATCCGTGAGGAAGCGCGAAACGGGCGATCACCGATGAGTGCCGTCGACATTGGCTATCAACAGGCTCTGTCGACCATTCTGGATGCGAACATCACGACACTTCTGGCCGCAGCCGTTCTCTATACGCTCGGTTCGGGGCCTGTGAAAGGCTTCGCTGTGACGCTCGCGATTGGTATTTTCACATCCGTGTTCACCGCATTCGTTGTGACCCGTTGGTTCACTGTTCTCTGGCTTCGTGGCACACGCCCGAAAAAGCTGCCGATTTAGGAGGTCGCACACATGTTGATGAAACGTCTTCCGATCGAGACCAATATCGATTTCATGTCGGTCCGGATGATCGCGTTTGCGATTTCCGGTCTGGCGATCATCCTGTCACTCGCATTGATTCCGATGCGGGGCCTCAATTTCGGTATCGACTTTGCGGGCGGTACGCTTGTTGAGATTTCTGCGCCGGAAGGTGTGGAAACCGAAGATATCCGGTCATCTCTGACAGATCTGAACCTTAAGGATTTGCAGGTCACCTCGGCGACCGGCACAGGCGCCAACGCGCAGGAAATCTTTGTCATCCGCGCCGCGACGAGTGATGATGGCGTGAGTGCCAGCACGTCCGAGGAAGGTGAGGCGCCAGTTGTCTCAAGCGAAGCCGACCTCGTGGTCGCCACACTGCAGGAAGTCTTTCCGCAGGACGATCTTGAGAATCCGGCCTGGGAAGTTCTGCGCAAGGAGAACGTCGGACCGAAGGTTTCTCACGAGCTCTTGCGTGCCGGTTTGACGGCGCTCATCGTCGCTCTGGCATTCATGCTCGTTTATATCTGGTTCCGGTTCGAACTTCAGTTCTCGATCGGCGCGGTCCTTGCGCTGGTTCACGATATTATCCTGACCATTGGCGTGTTCTCGCTGTTGCAGATCGACTTCAATCTGACGACGATTGCGGCGCTTCTGACGATTATCGGTTATTCGATGAACGACACGGTTGTTGTGTATGACCGCGTGCGTGAGGAACTTCGCAAATACAAGAAGATGCCTCTGAAGGACCTGATCAACATGTCTCTGAACCGGACGTTGTCGCGTACGGTTCTGACGTCAGGCACGACGCTTCTGGCTTTGATCTCGATCTATACGCTTGGCGGCGAAGTTCTGCGTGGTTTCTCCTTCGCTCTCATCTGGGGCATTATCGTTGGTACGTATTCGTCGATCTTCGTCGCGTCCGCGCTTCTGCTTCACACCGGTCTCAAACGGGACCGGAAGGCAGATCAGCAGGACGCCGAGAAGTCGTTCAGCTAAACCAGATTGATGGACACAAAAAACCCGGGCAGTGCCCGGGTTTTTCTATGCTTGAAATCAGATTTTGATTTTATGCGTCAGCAAGGTTCTGGTTCGCAAAGTCCCAGTTCACCAGCTCGTCGAGGAATGTCTCGATGTATTTTGGACGCGCATTCTGATAATCCAGATAGTAAGCGTGTTCCCAGACGTCCATTGTCAGAAGCGGTATCACACCATCTTCCGTGAGGGGTGTCTCAGCGTTCGGCGTTTTGCGAACTTCCAGTTTGCCGCCGTTCAGGACGAGCCAGGCCCAGCCAGAACCGAACTGTGTCGCGCCAGCTGTTGAGAAAGCTTCTTTGAACTTGTCGTAAGAACCGAAGTCACGGTCGATCATTTCGGCAACTTTGCCCGTTGGCGCACCGCCGCCATCAGCCTTCATGGAATGCCAATAGAATGTGTGGTTCCAGACCTGAGCGGCGTTGTTGAAAACGCCAGCTTTGGACGAATCAGCTGCAGCGATTGAAATGATCTCTTCAAGGGATTTACCCTCAAGGTCAGACCCTTCAATAAGCTTGTTCAGATTGGTGACATACGCCTGATGGTGTTTGCCATAGTGGAAATTCAGTGTTTCCTCTGAAATATGTGGGGCAAGCGCGTTGCGCTCATATGGAAGGCTTGGAAGATCAAAAGCCATGGAATAGGTCCTCCTTATAAAAACCGGCAGTCACGTCACCGGGACGCAAACAGGATATTGTGATCGTCATGCCCGAGACCAAGCATGAAAGTCCAGATTTCTTCAAAAGATTAGAGACTTTTGTGAAACGTAACCACGAAACGCTTTGGCTGGGGACGAGGTTCCTGCCAGTTGCGCGCAGACGGCGAGCCTTATGCATTCTTTGTCTGGATGGTGAGTTTTATCGAATTGTCACCAGTGTGAATGAAGAGATGATCGGCCAGATCAGGCTTCAGTGGTGGCGAGATGAAATCGAGCGATTGAAAGCTGGCGAAGCGCCGCAAAAGTCCATGGCCGGTGAGGCGCTTGGATATCTGCTCAAGGAAAACGCAGACGACGCGGCGCATGTTCTGCGCTTGCTGGATGCCTATGACGATCATCTTGGCAAACAGGAAACACGTTACGCGGAAAACCTGTTTGGCGCGCTTATGGATGACAGACCTCGGGGCGGTGCATCTTCGTCCGTCAGCACGGTTTGCGGCCGCGTCTTTCAGCTGGCCAATCAGAAGGTCTCCGGTGAACCGCTCACCGATGCCGTAAATGAGCTGGCGGATCGAACGTCGTCGCTGGAGGACGAAGAATGGGCCTGGGTCAGTCTCTTTGATCTGCTGCCATTCTGGCTGGAGAAGAAAAACCCGGCCCCGATCGCCAAACGCTGGCGCATCTGGCGATCTTTTCTGGGTGGCGAGAAGCGCTTGCAATCCCGCCTGAGGCGCTGGGCTTAGACGGTTTCGGCTTCGGTCGCCGCTTTCCACGCCTTAATATCGGCAAGTGCGCGTTGCGCCATGACACGCTTGCGGGCGCGCCCTTTTTCTTTGCCGCGAATGCGCTTTCCGTTCTCGTCCTTGTTCGGCACGTTTTCCGCAGGCGGGAACAGCCCGAAATTGACGTTCATCGGCTGGAAGGTGCCGCCGGCTTCCAGGTGTCCGCCGGTAATATGCGTGAGCAGAGCCCCAAGCGCCGTCGTGGGCGGAGGCGGCGTGAGGTCCTTGCCAAGACGCTCAGCCGCAGCAAAGCGTCCCGCCAGCAAGCCCATGGAGGCGCTCTCAACATATCCTTCGACACCGGTGACCTGACCAGCAAAGCGCAGGCGCGGCATCTTTTTCAGGCGCAACTGATTGTCGATCAGTTTCGGCGAGTTGATGAAGGTGTTCCGGTGAATGCCGCCAAGGCGTGAGAAGACCGCGTTCTCAAGGCCGGGAATCATTCGGAAGATTTCCGTCTGGGCGCCGTATTTCAGCTTGGTCTGAAAACCGACCATATTCCACAGCGTACCGAGCGCGTTATCCTGACGAAGTTGCACAACCGCATGGGCTTTAACGTCCGGCTGGTGCGCATTCGTCAGGCCGATGGGTTTCATCGGGCCATAGCGCAGCGTCTCGCGGCCACGTTCGGCCATGACCTCAATCGGAAGACAGCCTTCGAAATACGGCGTGTCTTTTTCCCAATCCTTGAATTCGGTTTTGTCACCAGCGAGCAGGGCATCGATGAAGGCATTATACTGGTCTTCATCCATGGGGCAGTTGATATAGGCCGCTGTGTCGCCATGAGGTCCCGGCTTGTCATAGCGGGACTGGCGCCACGCTTTCGTCATGTCGACGCTGTCGAGCTGCACGATCGGGGCAATGGCGTCAAAAAAGGCCAGATCCTCTTCGCCGGTCAGCTCGCCAATCGCATGGGCAAGCGCCTCAGAGGTGAGGGGGCCCGTCGCAATAATGACCGATGACCAGTCTTCCGGCGGAATGGTCTCTACCTCTTCCCGGACAATCGTAATGTTCGGGTGCGATTCCAGTTTCTTCGTGATGGCAGCGGAAAATCCATCGCGGTCAACGGCCAGCGCAGATCCGGCCGGCACCTGGTGATCGGCAGCCGTCGTGATGATCAGACCATTCAGGCGACGCATTTCTTCATGAAGCACGCCAACAGCATTCCCTTCATGATCGTCAGACCGGAAGGAGTTGGAGCAGACAAGCTCTGCGAGATGATCGGTTTTATGCGCATGGGTGCCTTTGACGCCGCGCATTTCGTGAAGAATGACGGGTACGCCGAGATTGGCAGCCTGCCAGGCTGCTTCAGATCCGGCCATGCCGCCGCCGACAATATGGATAGGTTCGATACTCATTGCGCTAAATTGGGTAAACTTGCGCAAGCGTCAAGCGGTCAGATGTCCGCTGCACGTGTCTCGGGTCGCACGAAGATCGATTTGCCAAATCGAACCGTTTCAATCAGCGGCCAGAAAAAGAGTTTCGGCAGATTGTGATTTGGCGATCCCTCGAAGCCCAGCGGCTCCTTGCACGGCCCTGGAACATAGTAGGTGCCAAACAGCACGTCCCAGAAGCTAAAGATGTTGGCGAGGTTTTTGCCGTATGCCACAGGCTTGTCGGCATGGTGCCATTGATGAAATCGCGGCGTGGCGATCACCTTCGACAACGGTCCAAGATGAATGTCGACATCAACATGAACGAAGCGATTATAGAGTGAGCGCGCAATTTCCAGACCCGCAGCAGCGGCTGGCGGCAATCCCATCCAGCTCAGGATCACTGTATAGGAGCCAACCATCACGACAGACTCCAGAATATGGACGCGCAGTGAGGTTGTGTGATTCATGTCCGGATCGGAATGATGCACGGCATGAATGATCCAGAAACCCGGTTTGTGCAAAAGTCGGTGGTTCCAGTAATCGGCAAAATCCTTGCCGATCAGGCTGATAAGCAGGATCAGCCAGAAAGGATATGAGCTCCAGAAAGAGACCGGAATATGCGGGATGGAAAGGGCTTCATAGCCATCACGCACCAGATCGTTGAGGAGATACACAGAGGGCGCGACCAGGACATTCAGAAAGCCCAGCGCAATATTCGAAGCACCGCTTTTCATCATGCCCGGCGTCCAGTGAAATGCCGCCATGCCCTTCTTCCAAACCGACAGCGCCAGACTCAGGAAAAACGGTATGAAAACGGACATAAGTGAAAACGCGAATATGGCTTTGAGCATGGCCACCTCTCCTTGCGCGCGATTTTCACAGAATGAGGTTGATTTGGAGCTTTCAGGATCCATTCAATTTCTTGGAATTTCCGCGAAATCGTCCTAGACGCGTAGTCTAACGAAAGGGTTTTGGAATATGTCGAACGGCGCGAAACTGCCAATCCTGCAGGCTGCTCAATATAGCTGGCGATTTGCTGCTGCGTCGTGGATGCCGGTCCTGCCAGCCTATCTCATCAAAGCGTTGATCATGGGCGTGACGTTTTCCCTGCTGATAAGCGCCGATCCAAATCATTCAGGTCTTGGCCTGGCGGGTCTGATCTTGTGGTTCGTGGCCGCTATGTCCTGCATGGCGATGACATTGAGATTAGCCATTCGTGGCAGTTTTGATGGCGTTCTCGGTCTTCAGCTTGGCAATGACGAACGACGCCTGATGATGGCGCACGCGATGTATGCCGGCATGATGTTCATGGTGTTTATCATCGCGGCATTTCTGGCGACCTTGGTGGTCCTCGTCTTTGTGACCTCGCAAGTCGTCGACACAGCCGCCATTGAAAACGATCCTGAAGCCATGGCGCAAGCCGCTGAAGCATCCCTTCAGACGCCGCTGGGTCAATTCACGAGCGTGATCTCAACAGCGCTCGTCGCTTTGCCAGTGCTGTGGTTGAGCGCGCGTCTGGTCACGTTTCCGGCGGCAACGATTGCCCGCAACAAGATCATGATCTTTGAGACCTGGAAGTGGACCAAGGGCGTTGCTCTGCCCATCATCGGAGCCATCATCGTCGCCATCGGACCGTTCTGGCTTGTATATCAGTTTGGCCAATGGCTCGCGACGGCGATATTTGATCTGCCATGGATGATGTTCTGGAATGAAGAGACGATCCTCAGCGTCACAAGACTGCAGGCGTTTATCATCGGCGGAATGGCGGGACTTTTCTCGATACCGATGAGCCTCGTTTCAGCCGGGCTCTCCGCCTTCATGTATCGTGGATTTGATCCCGACCTTTCGGACTAGACCTGCTTTTTGCGCACGCTCCAGATGAAACCATCATACCAGTAGTGGAGCAGGGTGACGGTTAGGATCAGCGCGAAAACCCGGTCCCATCCCGGCGTCGCGAGCATTTCCCATATTCCGTAAGCACAGGTGGGAACCAGCAGGATCGCGATGATGAGCCAGGGTTTGAGTTTCGGAGGGGCTCTGTCGATCTTGCACGTCTTCGCAATGGCATTGCCTTCGCGGGCGTAGAGAATGCCGAAATACTGGATCGCATGATAGACATTCATGGCCGCGAAAGCCGTCGCAAATGGGTTGAAGCCCCATGAAATGATGGAAGCGACGCCCATGGACAACATGAGAAGTACTTTCTGCGGGGATATCTGATAGCCCTTCTTCGAAAGGCGCCAGTACCCAATCACATAGATGGCGCAAATCAGCAGGCAGACAGGGATCACGATCCAGCGGATCAGCTGGGCGTGCCCCATAACATTCTGGGGAAGTGTCGTGAGCGCGGCGGCGCCGACTTCTGCGAAATTATTGATGCTGTCGACGTGAAAGGCGAGTGTCACGCCGGCAAGAAGCGGACCTGCGTACAGAACCTGGTTCATCATCGAATCCAGCAGTCGACCAGCATGTGCGTCATTGCCCATACGCATGTCGTAAATGCGTGCCAGTCCGAAGTTCTGCATCCCCGCGTGATACGCGTCCCAGATCACGGCAACGACCGATGCGATGACGAGAAACCAGAGGTTTGCGGACAGTGCGACAAACAACAGGACGGGAATAACCGTGAATCGCAATGGCCAGCGACTGAACACCTCTTTGTTCAAATGGCTTCGAAATCCGACGGCAAGGAGGTGGGCGGTCGTCAGTACACCGCACACAAAGCTGAGAATACCCTCTTCATAGTTGAAGGCGGCAATCGTGTACCAAAGGCCCGTATTGGACAGAGAGAGCAGGACAAGAACGCCAAGCAGCGGGCTACCATAAATGATCAGCGCATCGGCACGCGGACCGATAATGCAAAACTTCTTCTGAAAAAGCGGCGCGGCCCAATTGGCAATCTTCTGCCAGTAAGATGCGGCCGGGGCGCGCTGGTCTGCGGTATAGCTCATGGAAATCTCCCGAGGGAGTTTAGAGCATAACGCGCTTAATTCGGGTTTAGGATTGGCGGTGGAATTTTACGGATCGGGCCGGGGTCGGGGTCGCTGCCCGGACGTCGAAATTCCCCAAAACTTATCCGACAGGGCGATGGGCGAGCCTATACTCGGCTTATGACCCACGCGCCCGCCTCTCACATCACTTGTCACGCGTTCTGCGCGATCGGCTTGTATCTGGCGCGGCTGCTTGGTGAGGTCGCGCGTCTTCAGACATCGGGAATGCGAGATGCACCTGCGAACATCACGTCCATGGTGGGCTCGGCCAATGTAATGGTGTTTGCCTTTATCCGCAGTCTGGCCGCAACGGAGCTTTCGTCTTCAGGGTATTCTGATGCCGCAAATATCCTGCGAGACTGGCACCATCATCACGACATGGCTGTGCCTCTCAGGATTGACGAACCTCACTCACCAACTGAGCTGAGGCGGCAGCTTGAAGACAGCATGGCCCTGTTCGAGCGGGCTGAGGTGCTGGCGCACCAGCTTGCCTGCATGATCACCTGCGCGCTGGGCCATACAATCCCGGTTGAGCCCGTCTCGCCTTATCTTTTGCTTATCGAGCTAAGACCGGTCAGCCATTCACCGCGCACTCACGGACCTACGCCAGATCCCTGGCCACCACCTGACCGTTCAAGTCGCGACGCATAGGTCGGCTCGTCCTGACCCGACCCTTACAAATTCCCAAACCTTATCATTTGCGCGGCAGAGCCCCCTCTGCGGCGATAAAGGCGCATGCCTTTGCGCGCAATGCGGGGCTTTACGCCCCGCACATCACCCCGCAGCTTTTGCCGCTTTGATACGGCGTTTGGCGCGGGCGGCGCGGCGCTCTTCATGACGCTCAAATGTCTCTTTCAGGAAGTGGCCGGTCCAGCTGCCGTCAGTTTTTGCAACATCCTCTGGCGTGCCGCTTGCCACAATGCGTCCGCCGCCATCGCCGCCCTCAGGCCCCAGGTCCAGCACCCAGTCGGCGGTTTTGATGACGTCGAGATTATGCTCAATCACGACGACCGTATTGCCATTGTCGACAAGCTCATGAAGCACTTCAAGCAGTTTGCGGACGTCCTCGAAATGAAGTCCGGTGGTCGGCTCATCGAGAATATACAGCGTTCTGCCGGTCGCGCGTTTTGAGAGTTCTTTCGACAGTTTTACCCGCTGTGCCTCACCACCAGACAGGGTGTTCGCTTGCTGACCAACCTTGATGTAGGAAAGACCAACCCGGTTCAGCGTTTCCATCTTCGTGCGAATGGACGGCACCGCTGCGAAGAATTCTTCGGCTTCTTCAACGGTCATATCGAGCACATCAGCGATCGATTTGCCTTTGTAGAGGACTTCCAGCGTCTCGCGATTATAGCGTTTGCCCTTGCAGGTGTCGCAGGTCACATAAACGTCGGGCAAAAAGTGCATTTCGATTTTGATGACGCCGTCGCCCTGACAGGCTTCACACCGTCCGCCTTTCACATTGAAGGAGAAGCGACCCGGTTTGTATCCGCGCTGTTTCGACTCAGGCAGGCCGGCGAACCAGTCGCGAATAGGGCCAAAGGCGCCGGTGTAAGTTGCCGGGTTTGATCTCGGTGTCCGACCGATTGGAGACTGGTCGATATCAATGACTTTATCGAGATGCTGAAGGCCTTCAATGGCTTCGTGCGGGCCGGGAACCGCCTGCGCCTTCATCAGCTTTCTGGCGAGCGCCTTTTGGAGCGTTTCGATGATGAGCGTGGATTTGCCACCACCGGAAACACCCGTGACGCAAGTGAACGTACCCAGCGGAATTTCTGCGGTCACATTCTTGAGGTTGTTGCCCGTTGCGCCTTTGAGCGTGATCGATTTCGTCTTTTTCGACCAGCGGCGTTTTTCAGGGATCGGGATCTCACGCTCACCGGACAGATAGGCGCCTGTCAGACTGTTCTCGTCGGCGATGATTTCGGCCGGTGTTCCCTGAGACACGACGCGGCCGCCATGAACACCTGCGGCTGGTCCCATATCGATGACATGGTCAGCTGTCAGGATCGCATCTTCATCATGCTCGACGACAATGACCGAGTTTCCGAGATCCCGCAGACGCTTCAGCGTTTCGAGCAGGCGTTCATTGTCCTTCTGGTGCAGGCCAATACTCGGCTCATCAAGCACATAAAGAACGCCGGTCAGGCCAGAACCGATCTGACTTGCAAGGCGGATGCGCTGACTTTCACCGCCGGAAAGTGTGCCGGAAGCGCGAGACAGGTTGAGATAGTCGAGACCAACGTCATTGAGGAAGATCAGCCGGTCTCGGATTTCTTTCAGTATCCGCGTCGCAATTTCGACGTTCTGCGGCGAAAGGTGGTCTTCAGCCTGAGCAAACCAGTCTTTCGCATTCCGGATTGAAAACGCGGTCGCTTCAGAGATATCCAGCCCGCCGATCTTGACGGCCAGAGCTTCCGGTTTCAGACGTTTTCCCTTGCAGGCAGGGCAAGGCTGAGCAGACTGAAATTTGGCAATCTCATCACGGACCCAGGTGCTGTCCGTTTCGCGCCAGCGGCGTTCCAGATTTGGAATGACGCCTTCGAACGGTTTCTTCACCTCATAGCGGCGCATTCCGTCATCATAGACGAACGGAACTTCTTTTCCGCCGGTGCCATGCAGGATGACATTCTGAACCTCGTCGCTCAGCTCCGTCCACTTTGTCTGGAGTTTGAACTTATAGGCTTTGCCCAGAGCCTGCAGTGTCTGGGTCTGATAGGGTGAGGTCGACTTTGCCCAGGGGGCAATCGCGCCGTCCTGAAGAGATTTATCGCGTTCCGGTACAATGAGCGCAGCGTCTATTTTCAGCTGTTCGCCCAGGCCATCACATGTCGGGCATGCACCGAACGGGTTGTTGAACGAAAACAGTCGGGGTTCGATTTCCGGAATGGTGAACCCGGATACGGGGCATGCAAAATTGGCTGAGAAGATAATCCGCTCGGGTGTCTCGGTTTCCTCTCGCGTTGCCAGTTCGGCGACAGCGATCCCGTCAGCAAGATCGAGCGCGGCTTCAAAGCTCTCTGCCAGCCGCTGTTCCATGCCTTCCCGTACGACGATGCGATCGACAACGACATCGATGTCATGCTTGAATTTCTTGTCGAGTGTCGGCGGATCTTCGAGATCATAGAACTCGCCGTCCACTTTGACCCGCTGATAGCCTTTCTTCAGGAGTTCCGCGAATTCCTTGCGATACTCACCTTTCCGACCGCGCACGATCGGCGCGAGGAGATAGAGGCGAGTGCCTTCCTCAAGCGCCAGCGTCCGGTCGACCATCTGGCTGACGGTCTGACTTTCAATCGGCAATCCGGTCGCGGGCGAGTATGGCGTTCCGACACGCGCCCAAAGCAG
Organism: Ponticaulis profundi; assembly: GCF_042659465.1. Classification (NCBI taxonomy): domain Bacteria; kingdom Pseudomonadati; phylum Pseudomonadota; class Alphaproteobacteria; order Hyphomonadales; family Hyphomonadaceae; genus Ponticaulis; species Ponticaulis profundi. Next base: position 293,132 of record NZ_JBHSSW010000066.1, read on the forward strand.
GCGCATATAGTCGTAAATTTCCGTAACGGTACCAACCGTTGAACGCGGGTTCCGGCTTGTCGTTTTCTGCTCAATCGAAATGGCCGGTGACAGTCCCTCAATGCTATCGACATCGGGCTTTTGCATCAGCTCCAGAAACTGACGGGCATAGGCAGAAAGGCTTTCGACATAGCGGCGCTGGCCTTCGGCATAGATGGTATCGAAGGCGAGAGACGATTTCCCCGAACCGGACAATCCGGTCATCACAACCAGTTCGCCTCTCGGGATATCGATATCAACATTTTTCAGATTGTGTTCTTTCGCGCCGCGCACGCGAATAAAATTGCTGTCCGTCATATACGTGGTCTGCTCTGGCCTTAATTCAGGTTACGAAGTTGATCGAGAGTCTGATTTGACATCAAGAACAAAAAAAGAACATACTGCCCCGGTCTTGTGAAGCCTGTTGGTAGGGGTGAGATGGGGCTCGTACTTGTCTCGTAAAATGGGTTAACTCACTACAGAATCATAGTGCTTGATGAACGAAAGGGAAGGGCGACATGGCAGGCTCAGTGAATAAGGTCATTCTGGTCGGCAATCTTGGTCGCGATCCGGAAATCCGCCAGATGAACAATGGCGGTTCTATTGCGAACCTCAGCATTGCGACGTCGGAAAGCTGGCGCGATCGCAGCTCTGGCGAGCGTCGCGAGAAAACCGAATGGCACCGCGTTGTCATTTTTTCCGAAGGTCTTGTGAAGATCGCGGAGCAGTATCTTCGCAAAGGATCGAAAGTCTATATTGAGGGGCAGCTTGAAACCCGCAAATGGACAGATCAAAGCGGTCAGGAAAAGTACACGACTGAAGTCGTGCTTCGTAACTTCAACTCGGCTCTGACGATGCTGGACGGCCGCGATGGTCCATCCGGTGGCGGCGGTGGCGGTCGCATGGAATCGGGTGGCTATGGCGAACCACGCCAGATGGAAGGTCCGCGTCAGGACTTTTCACAGGATCTGGACGACGAAATCCCGTTCTAGGCGCCATTTGGTGCACGTTAGCTCCTGGAAGCGAGGTGAAGTGCTTGGTTGCTCCGCAGCCAGGTGCTAACCTTTCTTCTTTGATCATCACTGAGTCGCGAACTGTGTCGCGGCTCTGACACAGTTTCAGAGAGTACGTCTTGTCGTCAGAAAACGATACGCCAGAAGAGCTGCCAGAAGATGGTGTGGATCCGATCACGATCGAAGATGAGCTGAAACGCTCCTATCTCGATTATGCCATGAGCGTTATTGTCAGCCGGGCTCTGCCAGACGTTCGAGACGGTCTGAAACCTGTTCACCGGCGCATCCTTTATGCGATGCATGAAGGCGGCAATACGCCGGATAAACCATTCCGTAAGTCTGCGAACATTGTCGGTGCTGTGATGGGTAATTATCACCCGCACGGTGACTCGGCGATCTATGACGCACTTGTTCGTATGGCGCAGCCGTTTGCGATGGGACTGCCGCTGATCCAGGGTCAGGGTAACTTCGGTTCGATCGATAACGATCCACCAGCCGCCATGCGTTATACAGAAAGCCGCATGGCCAAGGCGGCGACGTATCTGCTCGCAGATATTCGCAAAGATACTGTCGATTTCCAGGACAACTATGATGGCTCACAGAGTGAGCCGATTGTGCTTCCGGCTCAGTTTCCAAATCTTCTGGTAAACGGTGCTGGCGGTATTGCCGTTGGTATGGCGACGAATATCCCGCCGCATAACCTCGGAGAGGTTGTGACGGCAACGCTTGCCATGATCGATGATCCGACGATCGACGATGAAGAATTGCTTCAAATCGTACCTGGCCCGGACTTCCCGACAGGTGGTCTGATCATGGGGCGCGCTGGGGCGCGAAACGGCCTGCTGACCGCGCGTGGTTCCGTTATCATGCGCTCGCGTACGCATTTTGAAACCATGAGAAATGGCCGCGAAGCGATCATCGTTACGGAAATTCCGTATCAGGTGAACAAAGCCAGCTTGGTCGAAAAAATCGCCGAACTTGTCCGTGACAAGCGCGTGGAAGGCATTGCTGAACTTCGCGACGAAAGTGATCGCAACGGCATCCGCGTTGTGATTGAAGTCAAGAAAGACGCCTCTGAAGATGTCGTTCTGAACCAGCTTTACCGCTTCTCGTCACTGCAGACGAGCTTTGGTGTGAACATGCTGGCGCTGAACGGCGGCACTCCGGAACAGATGAACCTGCGTCAGATTTTGCAGGCGTTCATTCGTTTCCGGGAAGAGGTGGTGACCCGCCGAACCAAATTCGAGCTCAACAAAGCACGCGACCGGGCTCACGTCCTGGTTGGTCTCGCTCTGGCTGTCGCAAACATTGATGAAGTCATCCGGATCATTCGCCAGGCGCCGGACCCGAGCACAGCGCGAGAGCAGCTGCTTGCTGAAACATGGTCGGCCGCCGACATGGCTCCGCTGATCCGTTTGATTGCTGATCGCCGTACGGTGATGTCTGATGAAGACACGACGCGTCTTTCTGATGAGCAGGCGCGCGCCATTCTCGAACTTCGCCTTCACCGCCTGACGGGTCTTGGTCGTGATGAGATCGGCAATGAAGCGACAGGTCTGGCTGAACGAATTGCTGATTACCTCGATATTCTGCGCTCCCGTGCGCGCGTTCTGGATATCATTCGAGCTGAGCTCAACGAAGTCAGAGACAATTTTGCTGTTCCGCGCCGCTCTGAGATCGTGGAAAGCGATCTCGACATTGACGATGAAGACCTCATCGAGCGCGAGGAAATGGTCGTCACCTTTACCCATGGCGGCTATGTGAAACGCACGCCATTGTCGACATACCGCTCTCAGCACCGCGGCGGTAAAGGCCGGTCCGGCATGAGCATGAAGGATGAAGACTTCGTCACGCGGCTCTTTGCTGCGAGCACACATGCTGAAGTCCTGTTCTTCTCGTCGACAGGTATGGTCTACAAACACAAGGTCTACAAACTGCCGCTTGGAAATCCGCAGGCACGCGGTAAGGCGCTCGTGAATATTCTTCCTCTGGATGCCGGCGAGTATATTTCCAACGTCATGTTGCTGCCGGAAGACGAAGAAGAACGCCAGCGGCTGGATGTCATGTTCGCGACCCGCATGGGCGGTGTGCGCCGGAACAAGCTCAGTGATTTCGTTCAGGTGAATCGCAACGGCAAGATCGCGATGAAGCCTGATGAAGGCGACGGTATTGTTGGCGTTCAGATCTGTAGCGAACGCGATGATGTCATGCTGACAACGTCAAACGGGCAATGCATTCGTTTCCGTGTCGATGATGTCCGGGTCTTCTCCGGACGCACCTCATCCGGTGTGAGGGGTATTCGCCTTGGCGGTGATGACCGCGTTATTTCGCTGTCCATTCTACGCCATGTGGATGTGACATCAGAAGAAGCTCGCGCGTATCTGAAGCATGCAGCCGCCATGCGCCGCGCTCTGGATGAAAGTGCAGACGATGGCGAGGTCAGTGCCGAGCCGGAAGATGAAGCGATTGAAGATGTCGCTCTGAGCACGGAGCGCATTGCCCAGCTCGGCGCTGCAGAAGAGTTTATCCTCACGCTGACGGATAACGGCATGGGCAAGCGTGCTTCGGCCTATGATTACCGTGTCACAGGACGCGGCGGCAAAGGTCTGATTGCCCATAAACTTACCGGCGATCAGAAGATCGCCGCGTCTTTCCCGATCGATGAATCGGATGATGTCATGTTGGTGACAAATGGTGGCCAACTCATTCGTTGTCCCGTAAATCAGATCAGAATTGCCGGTCGTGCGACACAAGGCGTACGTGTCTTGAGGACGTCAGGCGAAGAAAAGGTTGTATCTGTCGAGCGTTTGGCCGAACAAGAGGACAAATCAGAGGCAGAAGACGGGGGTGACGAGAACGCCCCTGAAACATGATTTGAGGGGAGGGCTTGATGGCCAAACGAGTAGGAATGTATCCAGGCACATTTGATCCGCTGACAAACGGACATCTGGATATCATGGGACGGGCAGTCAAGCTTGTAGACAAGCTCGTCATTGGGGTGGCCATCAACGAAGCCAAAGGACCTTTGTTCTCGCTTGAAGAACGCGTCGAAATGGTGCTCGAGGCCGTTGAGCCCATGCGGGCCGAATGTGAGATTGAGGTTCGTCCGTTCGACAATCTGCTCATGCACTTTGCCGAAGACATTGATGCATCTGTAATCATTCGGGGGCTTCGCGCCGTTTCTGACTTCGAATATGAGTTTCAGATGGTCGCGATGAACCAGAAACTGAATGACGACGTTGAGACTGTCTTTCTGATGGCAGCACCCGAGTATCAGGCTGTTGCGTCGCGCCTCGTAAAGGAAATTGCGATGCTGGATGGCGAGATCAAACACTTTGTGCCTCCAAGCATTGAAAAACGTTTGAAGGATAAGCTGGGTAAATGAAGTCTCTGCTGAAAGCGCTGCTCGCGAGTGTTGGTCTGGCCACTTTGTCTGGCACAGCCGCAATTGCCCAAACCGACACGATGGAATTGTCGTTTGCTGAAGCCCTGGCGGACACGGCCAATTGGCGCGAAGTCGATCCGGAAAATCTGATCGTCTTTGATATTGCCACATCAGCAGGCGAGACGCGTGGCCGGGTGATTATCGAAACGGCGGCTTTTGCAGCGCCTCAGCACGTTGACCAGTTCAAGAAGATTGTCCGGAGCGGCGACTTTGATGGCACTATTTTTCATCGTGTCATCGATGACTTCATGGCGCAGGGCGGCGACGTTGCCGCCATGAAGCCGGAAGCCGAGCCTTGGCCGAACATTCCAGGCGAGTTCGTATTCCAGCGCAAACCAAACGATGCGTCAGATGACAAGCCGGCCGTTCAGTATCTCGGTGAAGCGAACACAGCGACGAATGGATATGCGTTAGGTTTCCCCATTCAGACGCAGTCTGAATTCCTGGCAGCTCTGACAGAAGACGGAATTGTTGAAAGCTGGATGCCGCACTGCAAGGGCATGGTTTCAACAGCGCGCACGTCTGATCCAAACTCTGGCCAGACCCAGTTCTTTCTCATGAGAGAAACATCTCCGCACCTGGATCGGCAGTACACGTCCTGGGGCCGGATCATCTCAGGCCAGGATGTCGTCGATGCGATCAAGACAGGGGAACCCGTTCGTCGCCCGGATGTCCTGAGCAAAGCGATCATGGCCTCAGATATGTCCGAAGACGAGCGTCCAAGAGTGCTTGTGCAAAGAACCGATGGCCCATTGTTTGAAACCGTTCTGACGGAGAATGCAGGCGCCAATGTTTGCACACTGTCGCCGGTGCCAGCGATCGTTTCTTACTGACGTGAATATGAGCGAACTTGACCGGTACGATTTCGATTTACCGGAAGACCTGATTGCATTGCGGCCAACGGAGCCACGCGATGCATGCCGTCTATTGAAAGTCGGGTCGGACGGAATTGATGACTGTGTGTTTCGCGATCTGCGAAACATTCTGCGTCCGGGTGATCTGCTCATTGGTAATAACACGCGGGTGATTCCGGCGTTACTGTTCGGCACCCGTCCATCGCGCGATGAAACGTCCTCTGACGTTACTGTTCAAGTGAATCTGCTTGAGGCGCTGGGCGATCTCAGCTGGCTTTGCTTGTGTAAGCCGGGGCGCCGTTTGAAAGAGGGCGACAGGATCGCGTTTCCGGCAAACCTGGTGGCGCATGTCGCTGATAAACGGCCGGGCGGCGAGGTCGTGCTCCGGTTTGAAGGCGATGAAACGAGCTTCTGGACCAAGCTTCACGCGATCGGCGCGATGCCGATTCCGCCCTATATCGCAAAGAAACGGCCATCGGACGAAACGGATCTTACCAATTATCAGACGGTCTTTGCTGATAAAGAAGGGTCGGTTGCTGCGCCAACCGCAGGATTGCATTTCACAGATGCGCTGATCGAAGCGCTAAAGGCAGGCGGTGTCGGGTTTGAGACCGTAACGCTGCATGTTGGTGCGGGAACGTTTGCAGGTTTGACCGACGAAAATCTGCAAAGCGGACGTCTCCATGAGGAATGGTTTGACGTCTCGGCTGATGTGCTTCTCAAGATAAACGAAACAAAGGCTGGCGGGGGCCGCGTGGTTGCGATTGGAACAACGGCATTGCGGACGCTGGAATCGCTTCCGGAAACGCTCAGTGATGATGAAGGCTTGTCCGGCACGACGGACATTTTCATTCGTCCGGGCTACGCGTTCAAACATGTTGACGCATTGATCACGAATTTCCACTTGCCTCGCTCCAGCCTGTTTATGCTGGTGTGTGCTCTGGCGGGTGTTGAGGCAATGCAAACTGCCTATCGTCACGCCGTTCAGGAAAAATACCGGTTCTATTCCTATGGCGACGCGTGCTTTCTGGAGCGCTCATCATGACAGATTTTCCATTCAAGATCACAAAGACCGAGGGGCGGGCGCGAACGGGTGTTTTGTCGACCAGTCGCGGCGATATCCGAACGCCGGCTTTCATGCCGGTTGGCACGGCAGGCACTGTAAAGGCGCTGTACACCTCGCAGGTGGAAGAGGCCGGGGCGGATATTCTGCTCGGCAATACCTACCATTTGATGCTTCGACCAGGCAGTGACCGGGTTGCACGCCTTGGCGGGCTCCATAAGTTCATGCGCTGGGACAAGCCTATTCTGACCGATTCGGGCGGCTTTCAGGTCTGGTCTCTTACGGGCCTCAGGAAAATGACTGAGGAGGGCGTGTCCTTCAAATCGCATATAGACGGGTCCAGTCACTTTCTCTCTCCGGAACGGTCGATCGAGATTCAGGCCGATCATTTGGGTGCCGACATTTCCATGCAGCTCGATGAATGTACCAACTTCCCCGCTACGTATGAGGAAGCCCGGTCCTCAATGGAGATGTCCATTCGTTGGGGGCAAAGATCCCGCGATGCCTTTGGCGAACGCGAGACACAGAATCTGTTCGGTATTGTTCAGGGATCGACGTTCGAGGATCTGCGGAAACAATCGGCCGAACAATTGAGAGAGATTGAGTTTAACGGATATGCGATTGGTGGACTGGCCGTCGGTGAGGGTCATGATCGTATGATTGAGGTTATCAGTTTTACCGAGCCTCATCTGCCGAAAGATCGTCCGCGCTATCTGATGGGTGTTGGCAAGCCAATTGATCTCGTCGAGGCCGTTGCGCATGGCGTTGATATGTTTGATTGCGTTTTACCAACCCGGTCCGGGCGTCATGGCCAGGCCTGGACGTGGGATGGTCCGATCAATCTCAAGAATGCGCGCTTCATTGAAGACGATTCCCCTATTGATGAGACATCTGATTGCCCAGCAAGCCGGGATTACTCCAAGGCCTATCTGAACCATTTGTTCAAAGCAGGCGAATATCTCGCCCCAATGCTGTTGTCCTGGCACAATACGGCGTTCTTCCAGTCCCTCATGAGCCGGATTCGTCTATCGATCGAAGCGGGCGAGTTCGAATCGCTGAGACGCGAGCTGAACGGGAAATGGCGGAAAACCGTCGAAAAATAAGGTGCGTCCACTGAAGAACTGGTCCGGGAGCCTGTGGAAAAACCGGCTTTGAAAAGAAAGTTCAAAAAAGTCGAAAAAACTGCGTTCTTTTCATTGACCCGGAAGATCTGTCCCGTTATCTAGCCCAACTCCAACGTGCCCATAGCTCAGTCGGTAGAGCAACTGACTTTTAATCAGTAGGTCGTAGGTTCGAACCCTACTGGGCACACCATCTTCCCAAAATACCGAAATGACTGAGCGCGACGTGAAAACGTCGATGCCGCTTAGTGCGTTGTGTTTCTTTACATAATTACTGGAAATCGTGGTGGGCGATACTGGGATTGAACCAGTGACCCCTGCCGTGTGAAGGCAGTGCTCTCCCGCTGAGCTAATCGCCCCCAAATAAGTGGGAGACGCTCTCTAATGCGAGCGGGAGGCTTCGTCAATACATATAAAAATTGATCGAGATTAAATATGAACAATCGTTCATCAAGTATAGAATATGAATAGGTGTTCAGGAAAATAAGAAAAAATGTGTCAGAGATTGGGTAATATTGGTTTGGGTATTGATCGAGAGGGCTTTCTGCATATTCTCTACTGAAACAGAATAAAAAATCGGATGAATCGAGAAGGACACACTTAAACGACGATTGATCCAGGAGATTAGAGATGAATGGAGACTTTTGCACAAACGAAGGCGCGCTGAAGCTCAAGCAGAAAATTGAAGCTTACTGGAAAGACCGCGGATTTGATGTGAATATTGATCTAGTAGACGCAGGCTTTGTTGCCGCTATGCGCTCAGGTCGTACAGATGTTCGCAGCAATATGGTCAACGGCATGCCATCCCGAAACGAAGGGAAAGCCAGTCGTGATCTCGTGGCGCGTAAAAAGCCAATGGGCGCTGAAAGAGTGGCCGGCTGGGCCTAACTGAAAATATCTTCGAGTACGGCCAGGATGTTCCTGGCCGTATCTAGTTTGTGGGGGATGTTCATATCCCCGAGGACTGCGTCCGGGTAGCCATATGTCATGTAAATGAAGGGAACGGACGATGCGGCAGCGGCTTTGGCATCTGTTGAGGAGTCGCCGATCATCACCGCATCTTCGATTGTCCCGTTTGCAAGTTCGACCGTCTCGATGATGTGCTTTGCGGACGGTTTTTTCTCACTGGCGCGATCGGCACCGACGATCACATCAAAATAGTCCGCCATCCTGATATCGCCCAGAAGGTGCTCCGCCAGGCTTTGGGTTTTGTTGGTGCATACGGCGATCTTCGCTTGGCGTTCTTTCAAAACATCCAGCGTTTCGATGATGCCATCGAATGGCTTGCTGTGATCGGCGATATGCTCGACATAATAGTCCAGGAAATGTTGGTGCAGCAGATCCAGCAAGGCCGTGTTTAGCGTCGTGCCCGATCGGTCAGCCGACTGCTGGATCATGGCTCTGGCACCGTGCCCGATTGCGCTACGAACTGTCGGGAGGTCCACAGCTGCGAGTCCTTCCTTGTCGAACGCATAACAAAGCGATGCATGCAGGTCGGGCGCCGTATCAATCAGAGTACCATCAAGGTCGAAAAGAACGGTCTTGTCGTGCCAGCGCGTCATGCAAATGATCTCCGATAGTTTGACCGAATGCATATAGCGTGTATTGCCGTTTGCAAACTTACTCTGATCACCTGGAGCCCGTGAATGCAGCGCGCCGCTATCATCCTTGCCGCCGGCAAGGGCACTCGCATGAAATCGACGAAATCGAAGGTGATGCACAAGGTTGCAGGGCGGATGATGGTCGACTGGTCGCTCGCTCTGGCGTCAGATCTTGGGTGCGACCGCCAGGTGCTGGTTGTCGGTACGCATTCAGAACCGCTGCTTCAGCTCGCAAAGAGCCGGGTCGGAGACAGCGGCGTTGCAATTCAGGACCCTCCTATGGGCACCGGACATGCGGTCCAATGTGCAAAGCAAAATCTCGCAGGTTTCGAAGGGCATATCGTTATTCTCTACGCCGATACGCCTCTGCTTCCTGTGGAAGCCGTAGAGAATGCCTTCCGAGCATTGGATGAAGGGGCTGACATCACGGTCCTTGGGTTCAATGCCAAAGAACCTGGCGGCTATGGACGTTTGATTGTTGGCGAAGATGGCAGCCTGTTCAGAATTGTCGAAGCCAAAGATGCCGCGCCGGAAGAGCTGAGCGTTCGGTTTTGCAATTCAGGCGTCATGGCTGTGAAGTCAGAACACTTGTTTCAGCTTCTGGATCAGGTCGACAATAACAATGCCAAGGGCGAATATTATCTTACCGATATTATTGCGCTGGGCCGTCAAAAAGGCCTCACAGCGCGCGCTGTCGAGTGTGATGAGACGGATGTTCTTGGTGTGAACTCCCGCAGCCAGCTCGCAGAAGCGGAACGCGTCTTCCAGACCAAAACACGCGAATCTATGATGGATGCTGGCGTGACACTCACCGATCCTTCCTCTGTGTTCTTTTCATTTGATACGAAGATTGAAGCAGACGTGGAGATCGAACCGAATGTTGTCTTTGGTCCGGGTGTTACGGTTCAGTCTGGCGTTGTCATTCGAGCCTTCTCGCACATCGAAGGCGCAAGCCTTGGTGCCGGATCGACCGTTGGGCCATTTGCGCGGTTAAGACCGGGCGCGGTGCTGGATGATGGCGTCCATATTGGCAATTTTGTCGAAGTAAAAAATACGAAGATTGGCGCGGGTGCGAAAGCAAACCATCTCGCTTATCTCGGTGACGGCGATGTGGGCGCGGGTGCGAACATCGGCGCGGGGACGATCTTTTGCAATTATGATGGTTACTTCAAGCATCGAACGGTGCTGGGAGAGAATGCTTTCATTGGCTCTAATTCGTCGCTCGTTGCGCCCGTTCGAGTTGGCGCAAATGCCATGACAGGGTCGGGCAGCGTCATTACCGAAGATATTCCGGATGGTGCGTTGGCGCTTGGTCGCGCGCGTCAGGTTATTCGCGAAGGTTGGGCAAACCAGTACCATATCGAGATGAAATCGAAGAAGCAGGTAAAATAAGATGTCTGACGAGGATGCTAAAAGAAACGCTGCCGCTGCCGCGCTCGATTATGTCGAAGATGGCATGACCCTCGGCCTCGGTACCGGTTCAACGGCTGCCTTTTTTGTTGAGTTCCTTGCTGAAGAAGTTGCAGACGGGCTCGTTGTGCGAGGCGTTCCAACCTCGGAGTCGACGCGTCGCCTCGCTGAAACGCATGGTATCCCGATACTGCCGATCGAGCAGGTGGAACGCATTGATCTGACCGTAGACGGCGCTGACGAAATAGACCCGGGTGCAAATCTGATCAAAGGCGGCGGCGCTGCGCTTCTGCGCGAAAAGATCGTAGCAAACGCTTCAGATCATATGGTCGTCATTGCTGACGCAAGTAAGGCTGTCGAACAGCTCGGTGCATTCCCTTTGCCTGTCGAGGTAACGCCATTCGGTTTCACCATAACCGCGAAAAAAGTCTATGACGCGCTCTGTGCGACAGGTATCACGCGCCCAAAAGTGAAACTTCGTGAACTGCCGTCCAAGGGAACGCCTCTTGTGACGGATGGCGGGAACTACATATTGGATTGTTCGTGTCAGGTTATTCCAGACCCTCGGGCAACAGCGGTTGCTCTGTCTGTAATTCCGGGCGTTGTGGAACACGGCTTGTTTCTCAACATGGCGCGTACCGTCATTCTGGGTGACTCAGAAGGCGCGGAACTGTTGGAATTTGAATACTAAGGATACCCATTCATGGCTTATGATTATGATCTTTTCGTCATCGGAGCAGGTTCTGGTGGCGTGAGAGCAGCGCGTCGTGCAGCCATGGCGGGAGTGAAGGTCGCGGTTGCCGAAGAATATCGCGCAGGCGGCACATGTGTCATTCGCGGCTGCGTTCCTAAAAAATACATGGTCTATGCCAGCGAATTCGGCCGCTCGATTGAGCACGCGAAGCACTATGGCTGGTCCGTGGATAATGTGCGCTATGACCACGCAAAGTTCATGACAGCGCTGCACGAGGAAGTCGATCGTCTCTCAGGCATCTACACACGGAATCTGCGTAATGCGGGTGTCGATGTCATTGAAGACCGCGCTGTTTTTGAAGATGAGCACACGCTGAAACTCGTAAACGCGCGAAAGACCGTCACAGCGGAAAAAATTCTGATTGCGACAGGCGGCACGCCCTGGCGTCCCAGCGAAGAGGATCTGCCGGGGGTCGAGCATACGATCACGTCAAATGAAGTGTTTCATCTGGAAGCATTGCCCGAAAAAATCGTTATCGCTGGCGGTGGCTATATCGCGGTAGAGTTTGCGGGCGTTTTTGCAGGCCTTGGTGTGGAGACCACTCTGGTTTACCGAGGTGAGACCGTTCTTCGTGGATTTGATGCCGACATCCGTACGCATGTTCATGAAGAGCTGAAGCGCAAGGGCGTTCATGTGGTCACGCAGGCGATCTTCACCGAAATCGAGAAAACGGGTGAGAACAATTTCCGGGTTTCCCTGAGCAATGACGCTCACATTGAGGCAAATGTCGTCCTGATGGCCGTTGGTCGCGAGCCAGCGGTTGCCGGACTTGGTCTTGAAAACGTTGGTGTGAAGCAAGCGGAAAGCGGCGCGATCATCGTCGACGAATATTCCAAGACGAATGTAGATAACATCTGGGCTGTCGGCGATGTGACGGACCGGATGAATTTGACACCGGTCGCGATACGCGAAGGACAAGCGTTCACGGAAACTGTATTCAACGACAATCCGTCCTATTTTGAATACGAAAATGTTCCGACGGCTGTATTTTCTCAGCCACCTGTGGGCACCGTCGGCATCACGGAAGAAGAGGCCCGCCACAAATACGGAAAAGTTGACATCTACAAGACGACATTCCGTACGATGAAAGAAATCCTTTCAGGTGGTGAAGAGCGGGTGCTGATGAAGCTGATCGTTCGTGAAGAAGATCAGGTCGTTGTCGGTTGCCACATTGTCGGACCGGATGCGCCTGAGATCATTCAGGCTGTTGGGATTGCCGTGAAAATGGGTGCCACCAAGGACGATTTTGACCGGACATGCGCGCTTCATCCTTCGACGGCCGAAGAGCTTGTGACAATGCGCGAGAAATACATTCCACCTGAGCTGTCTTAAGCTGCATCTAGGGTGAAGTAGCAAACGTCTAGAACATGCGAATGTCGTGTGTTTGATGTTTGACATTCTCGGTCGATCAATCATAAGCGAACCGAACTTAGGTTAGTTCGAATTCGTCCGGTTTGAGCAAGAAACTTGCGGGCCGGGAGGGCTATGGCGCCCTTTGCGAAAAAAACTTGCTTGGCCGCAACCTTTGTGGTCTTTTCGCGCCCTTCAAGGAGAAGAGTATGACTTGGCAGCCATCATCCTGGCGCTCGAAGCCAGCGAAACACATTCCAGAGGATTATCCAGATCCTGCAAAACTGGCCGAGGTGGAGCAGACGCTTTCATCTTATCCGCCATTGGTTTTTGCAGGTGAAGCGCGTCGTCTGAAATCACGTCTTGCGGATGTGGCTGCTGGCAATGCATTTCTGCTTCAGGGTGGCGATTGTGCGGAGAGCTTCAAGGAGTTTCATCCGAACAATATTCGCGACACGTTCCGGGTCATCCTGCAGATGGCGGTTGCCATGACGTTCGCAGCCGAGAAGCCTGTCGTGAAGGTTGGTCGTATTGCCGGACAATTCGCCAAGCCAAGGTCGAGCCCGGTCGAAACCATTGATGGTGTCGAACTGCCTTCTTACCGCGGTGACATCATCAACGGTATGGAATTCACCGAAGAAGCGCGACTGCCAGATCCAACTCGTCTTCTGCAGGCTTACTCTCAGAGCGCAGCGACGCTGAACCTGCTTCGTGCTTTCTCTCAGGGTGGTTACGCCGATCTGACCAACGTTCATAAATGGATGCTGGGCTTCATTGAGCGTTCGCCTCAGGGTGAGCATTATCAGGCACTTGCAGATCAGATTTCCAAGTCCATGGCGTTCATGCGCGCTTGCGGCGTGACACCTGAAAAGTCGCCAATGCTGCAGCAGGTCGAGTTCTACACGTCCCACGAGGCTCTGCTTCTCGGATATGAAGAGGCGATGACCCGCGTCGATTCAACGTCGGGCGAGTGGTATGACACCTCAGCCCATATGCTCTGGATTGGCCACAGAACGCGTCAGGTGGATCATGCGCATGTCGAATTCTGTCGCGGTGTGAAGAACCCGATCGGCATCAAGTGCGGACCAGGTCTGGAAACAGACGAATTGCTGCGCCTGATCGATACGCTCAATCCGGAGAACGAGGCCGGACGTATCGTGCTGATCGCTCGTTTCGGTGCAGAGGGCATTGAAAAAGGCCTTCCACCAATCGTGCGTGCCGTCCAGAATGCAGGCAAAACCGTTGTGTGGTCTTCCGACCCGATGCACGGCAACACGCTTAAGACCGACAGTGGCTTCAAGACGCGCCCGGTGGATTTCGTTCTCTCGGAAGTTCGGGATTTCATCGACATCGTGTCGAGTGAAGGCGCGTATCCAGGTGGTGTGCATTTCGAGATGACCGGTCAGGATGTTACGGAGTGCATTGGTGGTGCTCAGGCCATTTCAGAGCAGGATCTGTCCTCGCGCTATCACACACATTGTGATCCACGTTTGAACGGTGAACAGGCCCTGGAGCTCGCATTCATGATTGCAGAAAAGCTGCAGACCATGAATAAGGGCCAGGTTCTGCAGAACGCTGCGTCTGCGTAAGTTGATTTAGGAAAACAGGTCATGTCCAGGTGGGATTGGCCCGCCTGGGCGCGGCCAACTGATGTTGTCGATCTTCTGCGATTGGCAAGTCCTATTGCCGTATCTCGGGCTTCCATGATGCTCATGGGTCTGACGGATACGATTGTGCTATCGCGCAATGCTCCCGAAGAGCTTCCATATATTCTGAACTCCTGGCTGCCGCTCGGCATTTGCCTTGGCGTCGCCATAGGCCTGTTGCTTGGTGTCTCCATTCTGACAGCCGAGATGGCGGGCCGGGGAGAGCAGGAGGATACCGGCCGCATTTTCCGACGCGGTGTCTGGCTGTCGCTCTTCTTTGGTGGGATCGCGACCGTCGTCGTTTATTTTGGAGCAGGTCCGCTTTTTCAGGCGCTTCGCTTCGAAGGTGCTTTGCTGGCCGGTGTGACGTCAGCAAGTGAGATCATGGCGTACGGAATCGCTGCGCATATGCTGTCCACGGCCGCAGGCAATTACCTGGAAGCTTTGCGACGTCCGATCTTCGTCAGTGTCGTGATGTATTTCGGCGTCGTCGTAAACCTGGGCTTCGATCTCGCCTTTGTCTCGGGTTTCTGGGGCATGCCGCAGCTTGGCGCTGATGGTGTTGCCATCGCGACATCAGGGACGAGGTGGTTCATCACTGCGCTGCTCTTTGTCGCTGTCTTCCTGGCGACTCCGGGTTTCAAACGGTCAAAGCCCGCGCCGAAAGGAGAAGCGCGCCATCAGATCGAGCTCGGCTATGGAATGGCGGCGAGCAGCATCGCTGAGTGGGGTGCCTTCAACTTTACCTTTGTGATCGCAACCTGGATCAGCCTCGTGGCCGGAACGCTTTATGGCATGGTGATCCACACAATTGGTTTTGTGTTCATGGCGTTTCTCGGGATCGGGACGGCAACGTCTGTACGCGTTGCGGAGGCACTTGGTCGGAACGAGTCACAGAATGCCCAGAATGCAGCGCGTCTCGGTGTCGTGACCAGCATACTTGTCGGTGCCATGTGTGCGCTTGTGATGTATTTCGGTTCAGATAGGGTGGCGAATGTGTTCGTCAGCACGGACGAGGTTCTCAACGCCGTTCAGCTGCATCCGGCTTTAAGTGGACTGGTCGCATTCTCGGCAATGGTGGTCATTTTTGATGGATTGCAGAACGTTGCGTCAATGGCCAGTCGCGCGCTTGGGGCCGTCTGGTCACCATCCGTGGTGCACATCACCAGCTATATCTTCATCATGCTGCCGCTCGCCTGGTATTTCGGTTTGCACCTTGAGCAAGGTGTCGGCGGCGTCGTGATGGGTGTGCTGATTGCTTCGTGTCTCGCAGGCATTACGCAAGTTATCTTGCTGGAATATCTGTCCCGGAGAAAAGTTGCGGCAAGCTGAGCATTTCGCATCAGCTTGCCAACAAACCTTAGATTTCCTTGAGGCCTTTTGCAGGCTTGAAAACAGCAACGGTTTTCGCAGGAATCTGAATTGTTTCGCGCGTAGAAGGGTTGATGCCTTCTCGAGCTGCGCGGTCTTTGGTTGCGAATGTGCCGAAGCCAGCAATCGCGACAGAATCTTTCGCCTTCAGGACAGAAATGATTTCGTCAAATGCTGCGTCGAGAACGCTCGCAACCTGTTTCGGAGGCATGCTGGTCTTTTCAGCGATAGCCTTAGCAAGCTCTGATTTGTTCATAATTACACTCCTCATGAAAGCACGCTGTGGTGCCTTGACGTAAGCCAAGTAGAATCTTTCACCGAAAGGCAAGGCGGGAACCGCGAAAAAACGCCTTAAATCCCCAGAATCCAGCCTTCTTCCCTGCAAATCACCTCAGATTCCACCTCATTTATTGCCTCCGGCTGGCGAAATAGCTCAGAAAGCTTCCCGTTTTCATCCAATTTTGAGAATTCGAAACACAGTGATTCGACCTGAGATTCGTCCTTTGTCTGGCCGGCGCGCGGTTTTGCCTGCACCAGTGATGGGTACACTTCGCTGAACAGAACCTGCGGAAACTGGTCCGCGCTGTCGATCCATCCGGTTTCCTGTGGCCAGATCGCAGAATTGTCGGCGAACTGATTTCTGAGCTCCAGAACGCGCGGAATGCCGGTCAGAGTCTGCCCTCCAACGGCACCCGCATAAGATAACTTCCAGACAGGTTGCGGTCGACCTCGTTTTTGCTCGATGCAACGTGTCTCGGTCAGACGAAATTCTGGCACATCGTCTTCCTGGTGATCACGCGCTTTCTTGACCGTAAGCGTGGTCAGTTCGTCTTTTCTGGCGCAGCCCCAGAACGGAAACGGGCCGTCAGATATCAGGCGGTTCATTCTAGCGGCGAGCGGAAACCGATTGTTGGAATTATCGGGACGATCTTTCATTTCCCGTGAAAGAAAGGTCGTCAGCGCTTCCCATGGGGATTGCTCGTCTGAACTGATGTTCAAAGCCGCGCTCGTACCTCCTGGGAACCCCAGAGAGAAATCGAAACCGACCAACACCCGGTCGCCGCGTTTTGTGAGACGCTCTATTGCGGCCTTTAGCTGTTGAACGGCTCTCTCGCGTGTTTCGGGGTTGCTGGATGAAAATTTCAGTTTCATCCGGGCGTCCGGTGTGAGCGCGCCAATCCAGATGGAATCAGAACCGGTGGTCGGTTTGGAAGCGGCGCTCCAGTCCACCATAATGTAGCTATCAAAAATCTTACGCATAACTCGTAGCCCAAAAAGAAAACCGGGCCTGCAAACAGCGCCCGGTCAAACATACACTATGAGTAAGTATCAATTCGGTTCGGTTCAACCGCTTCACGGGTCCCTATGGGGATTTGTTCCAATCAACTGTGTAGGAATATGCAATAGAGTGTGATTGGGTTCCCGTGACGGGTGCTGATACTGCGCATCGGACTGATTCAGTGGAGTAGATTCATGGATGCCTTGAAGGTTGGCGTCGCCGGTGCTGGCGTTTTCGGAAATTATCATGCGCAGAAAGCTGCGGCATCCGCACGTACCAAACTCACAGGCATATTCGACGTCGATATCAACCGCGCGGAAGAACGCGCATCAGGTTTCGGCGTGGCCGCATATTCACAGTTTGAAGAACTGATCGAACAAAGCGATGCGATTATCGTTGCGGTCCCGGCGACATATCATGCTGAACTGACCGAGCAGGCGCTGATCGCTGATCGGCATGTGCTTGTTGAAAAGCCATTAGCATTGCGAGCAAAAACGGCGCGTCGTCTCGCAGGTGAAGCCATTACGCGTGGAAAAATCCTACAGGTCGGACACCAGGAGCGGTTCGTTGCCAAAGCCATGGGGATGTTCCGGATCGAGGAAGCGCCGATCCTGATGGAATCGGTTCGCTACTCGCCACCTTCGCCTGAAGGGCGTGCAGGCGACGTATCCGTCATCTGGGATCTGATGATCCATGATCTCGATCTGGCAGGCTGCCTGATTGAAGGACGCTTCGAAGGCGTGAAGGCGAAAGGACGGAAAATCCATTCCGATCACCTTGATGTGGCCGAAGCCGAGTTCAGCTATTCAAGTGGCGCGAAAGCCATTCTGAAAGCGAGCCGTGCGGCAGAGGCGCGCGAGCGAACAATGCGTGTCGTATACCCGTCGGGAGAAATCAGCGTCGACTTTCTGACGCGCGAAGTGATTAACACGACCCCGTATGACATTCAGGTGGATGTCTCAGCAACACTGCCGGACCCGCTGGGCGCGGCCGATGAGAGCTTCTTTTCGGCATGCCTTGGTGAAACCAATAGCGCCATTCCGGGGCATGGTGCCGTGACGGCTGTCGCCATGGCGGAGGCAGCAGAGACCATCGCCCTTGTGTGATGGGGCTTGCTCTTTTCCGCTCTGAGTGTATTGCGCCCTTATGGATAAGACCCTCAAATTTACAGTTGCGCAGCTTAATCCGGTTGTCGGCGATGTTTCGGGCAATCTCAAGCTAGCTGAAGACGCGCTTGCGAAAGCAAGAGAAGACGGTTCGGATATCGTCGTCTTCAGCGAGCTTTTTCTATTGTCTTATCCGCCAGAAGATCTCGTTCGGAAGCCGGCGGTGCTGGACGCTTGCGAAGCCGCCATTCAGTCACTTGCAAGTCAGCTCGGTCCGAACGATCCGGCTGTTCTCATCGGTGCTCCGGGACGTGCGGAAATCGGCGTCTTTAACAGTGTCTTCCTGCTGCGAAATGGTCGTGTCGAGAAACGTTTCGATAAACACGAACTGCCCAACTATGGTGTGTTTGACGATAAGCGCGTTTTCGTTGAGGGGAGTGCAGATGATCTGTGCTTCGATCTCAAGGGCAAGAAAATCGGCGTCGCCATCTGCGAGGACATCTGGTTCAAGAACATTCCTTCCCGAATAAAAGAGGAAGGTGCAGACTTTATGCTGGCGGTGAATGCGTCGCCGTGGCGTCGAACCATTCATAGAGAGCGACGTACAGCTTTTGCGATCTGGGAATGTGCCGAGCTGCCATATCTGTTCATCAACCAGTTCGGTGCTCAGGATGAACTGATTTTCGACGGTGCGAGCTATGCCTGGACGGAAGGTGAACGTCACAAATGGCTCTTTCCAGATTTTGAGCCGGGCGTTCGAACCATTTCTTATGACTTCGAAACCGCGACCTTCGACGGGGATTCAGAGCAAGGCCCGCTTGAGGGGTCTGCCGCAGACTATCAGGCAGCCGTTCTCGCACTTGGCGATTATGTTCGGAAGAACCGCTTTAAAGGTGTTCTGATTGGTCTGTCTGGCGGTATTGATTCCGCCCTCGCAGCGGCGATTGCCGTCGATGCGCTCGGCGCCGACCGCGTCTGGTGTGTCATGATGCCGTCGAAATATACCAGTGATCACAGCCTTGAAGATGCCAAGGCATGTGCAGAGATGCTGGGTGTGCGATACGACACGATTGGTATCTCGCCTGGCGTTGACGCATTGGAGCATATGCTGGGTCCCGCGTTTGAAAACCAGCCCCACGACCTGACAGAAGAAAACATTCAGTCGCGGCTTCGCGGCGTGACCCTGATGGCATTGTCCAACAAGTTCGGACAGATGGTTGTCACGACCGGAAACAAGTCTGAGATGGCGGTTGGCTATGCAACGCTCTATGGCGATATGTGTGGTGGCTATAATCCGCTGAAAGACTTCTACAAAACAGAAGTGTTCGATATTTGCAGGTGGCGGAACGAAGGCCATGCGAAAGGCCTTAAGGGGCCGCAGGGGCGTGTGATCCCGGAACGGATCATCACCAAGCCGCCGAGTGCTGAGCTTCGCGAAGACCAGAAAGATGAAGACAGTCTTCCCGCTTATGAGGTGCTCGACGATATCCTGCGGGGGTTGGTCGATTACGAACTGTCGGTGGAGGCAATTTGTGCGCGCGGGCACGAGTTGGAAACGGTCAAGCGGATCGAGCACTTGCTGTATGTTTCTGAGTATAAACGTCGACAGGCGCCACCAGGCCCGAAAATCGGTCCAAGAAACTTCGGACGTGACCGGCGTTATCCGATTACATCAGGCTGGCGCGACCGGAATTTCGAATCTTGAGCATAACAATTCTTGCGTTGAGCGCAGAAAAGCTGTTCTAGCCGTCTATTCAATCAAACCCGGGCTGTTCTGGCCTGAACCAATCGAGCTGAAGTGATGACAACACCCATCGTACGATTTGCACCTTCTCCAACTGGCCGACTGCATGTCGGTAATGTGCGCACCGCGCTCATCAACTGGTTGTTTGCGAAGGGGCAGGGTGGTCAATTCCTGCTCCGCATAGACGACACAGACCTTGAGCGCTCAACCAAGGAATATGAAGACGGGCTTCGTGAAGACCTCACTTGGCTCGGACTTTCCTGGGATGACACGTTCAATCAGTCAGCCCGTTTCGAAAAGTATGACGCGGCCGTTGAAGCGCTGAAAGAAAAAGGGCTGCTGTATGCGTGCTACGAGACGCCGGAAGAACTCGAGCGCAAGCGCAAGATCGCGCTGAGCCGAGGTCGTCCGCCAGTCTATGATCGTGCAGCTTTGAACCTATCTGCCGAAGAGGTCGCCGCTTTTGAAGCAGAAGGTCGCAAACCGCACTGGCGCTTCAAACTGTCTGGCAACCGCGTTGAGTGGAACGATCTCGTACGTGGGCCGCAAAGCATCGACACAAGCTCTGTATCCGACCCGATTCTTGTGCGTGGTGACGGAAGTTATCTCTATACCTTGCCGAGCGTTGTCGACGATATTGAGTACAACATCACGCATGTCGTCCGTGGCGAAGACCACGTCACGAACTCTGGCGCGCAGATCGAGATTTTCATGGCGCTGGGCGGAAGTGCACCTGACATGGCTCATACGCCATTGCTGATCGGTGCCGACGGGCAGGGGCTTTCAAAGCGTCTCGGTTCTCTGTCGATCAATCAGTTGCGCGCCGAGGGTTTTGAACCGATGGCGATCGCTTCTCTGCTCGCAAAAATCGGGACAAGCGATAACGTTGAGGTTCGCGAAAGCCTGCAACGGCTCTCAGATGAGTTCTCATTCGATAAAATCGGTCGCGCACCTGCACGTTTCGACGAAAAAGAACTGCATAAGCTGAATGCAATGCTGGTTGCGGACATGTCTATCGACGATGTGAAAACCCGCCTTGGCGGTATCGCTCAGCTCGAAGCATGCGATAACCTGCCTCTGTTCTGGGAAACCATTCGCGCCAATGTGACGACGGTATCAGAAGCTGCCGGATGGGCTGACATTCTGTATGGTGATCAATCCGGCATCGTTGATGACGAAGACAAAGATTTCATCGCCGAAGCACTGAAAGCTCTACCGGAAACGACGGTGACAGAAGAAAGCTGGGGTGAGCTGACCTCTCATCTGAAGTCAGAAACCGGGCGGAAGGGGCGCAAGCTCTTCATGCCGCTTCGCAAAGCGCTGACCGGGCAGGAGCACGGGCCTGAAATGGATCGAGTCCTGATTCTGATGGGCGCTGAGCGCGCTCGCGCACGCATGCAGGCCGCTCTGAACTAGTCGTTCTACTGCAGCTGAACGCAGCGATCTTCCAGTGCGTCGATTGCTGCGTCTGGCGTCGTCGTGTGGGCAAACTGCTCCAGGAACTCTTCCGGGGTAAATTTGCCTTTTACGATGTGGTCCATCAATTCGAAAAACGGTTTCCAGAAATCACCTTCGTCCAGAAAAGCCATTGGCTTAGCGTGCAGATTGAGGCGCGCCCAGGATAGGATTTCGACAGCTTCTTCGAGTGTACCAATGCCGCCAGGCAGAACGATAAAGGCATCGCTCTCTTCGAACATCATCTGCTTGCGTTCGTGCATGGTTTCCACGATGCGGTGCTCGACCGAGTCGAAGATCCGTTCCTTCGACAAAAGAAAACGCGGCATAATGCCGAGAACGTCGCCGCCTGCCTCATGGGCTGCAGAAGCCGCAGCCCCCATAAGACCCACGCCACCACCACCATAGACGAGACGATAGCCACGTTCAGCAAGACGAGAACCCAGCGCAGTCGCCAGGTCCAGAAACCGCTGTTCCACATCATTGGATGAGCCGCAAAACAGGCAAATCGACTTCAGTGCAGGCATCTCGTTTCCCGTTTCCTCAAGAAAAATGCAGAAATTGCATGGGCATGATTTGAACCGTCTGGCAAGTCAGCGGTCAGGAGACTATCTCAGACACATGAAGCATTTTTCAAGCGCAGACACCGATCAGATCGAAACGGCATCCGGTGGAATTCCTGCAGCCCTCAAGCGAGTGGCGCAGATCCTTCTCGAGAAAGACTTGGCGAAATGGCGCTTTCGGATTGTGGTTGCGATCGTCCTCACGATTGGTGCCAAGCTTTTGAGTGTGTCCGCGCCATTGTTCCTCGGCGAAGCCATCACTCTGGCGTCTCAACAGGACGTTGATGGCACCATCGTCAGTCTGATCAGCGCCATTGCGTTGTTTGCCGGTGTCCGATTCCTGTCGTCGGCCGTTCCGCAGATGAGAGATCTCATCTTCGCTCCGGTCAGTCAGGATGCTCAGCGCTTCATTTCCGTGAAGACGTTCGAGAAAGCTCAGTCGCTTTCGCTGAACTTCCACCAGACACGGCGCTCTGGTGCTCTGAACCGGATCATTGAGCGGGGTTCAAACGCTGTCGATGTGATTTTGCGCTTCCTCGTCTTCAACATCTCGCCAACGGTGATTGAGCTGATTCTCGCGGCTGGTGTCCTTGCTGTCGCCTACACACCCATCCTCTCTCTGATCGCGATTGCGACGATCATCGTCTACGTCATTTTCACTGGCATTGTGACCGAATGGAGAGCACGTCAGCGTCGTACGCTGAACGTGGCGGATACTGAGCTCCGCGCGCGTTCCATTGATAGCCTGTCCAATTTCGAGACCGTGAAGGCTTTTGCGGCTGAGCAAAGAGAAACGGACAATTTCGATCGAGCGTTCCGCACCTATTCGGACAATTATATTGAAACCGCCCGATCCCTGAGCCTTCTGAATACGGGGCAGGAGTTCATCATGAACGCCGGGTTGGGCGTCATGCTGGTGGTGACGGGCTGGCTTGTGGCGCAAGGCGAACTTGAAGTCGGCGCGCTCGCTGCCGTCTTTGCCATGCTGCTGAACCTGTACCGCCCTTTGAATATTCTTGGCTGGGGATGGAGAGAGATCAGACAAGGCGTGATCGATCTCGAAAAGGTGTTCGGCCTATTGTCGCAAAAGGCTGAAGTTGAGGACAAGCCGCATGCGGGCAAACTTTCTGATATTGAAGGCGCACTCGAATTTGATCATGTTTCCTATCAGCACGAAGGCCGTTCGGACGGATTGAACGATGTTTCCTTTGCGCTGACACCCGGTCAGCACCTTGCCATTGTGGGGCCGTCTGGCGCGGGGAAATCCACACTTCTGAAGCTCTTGTTCCGCTTCTTCGATGTCAGCAATGGCGCCGTCAGAATAGATGACACGGATATTCGGGACGTCACCCAAACCAGCTTGCGCCAGCAAATGGGACTCGTTCCGCAGGATGTGGTTTTGTTCAATGACACGATCCGGAACAACATTTTGTACGGCAATCCCAATGCCACAGAAGACGAGCTGCGCCTTGCTGCAGCGAAAGCACAACTGCTCGATTTCGTGGAAAGCCTGCCGCAGAAATGGGAAACACGTGTCGGCGAACGTGGTCTGAAACTTTCTGGCGGAGAAAAGCAACGTGTCGGTCTGGCGCGCGTTGTCGTGAATAACCCCAAAATTCTGGTCCTTGATGAGGCAACCTCTGCGCTCGATAGCCAGACGGAGAGCCTCGTGCAGCAAGCGATAGCGAATGCGTCAGCAGGTCGGACAAGTGTGACAGTCGCGCACCGTTTGTCGACCGTTATCCATGCTGATCAAATTCTGGTCTTGAATGATGGGCGAATAGTAGAACGCGGCAATCACGCCGAGCTTCTCTCGCAAAATGGGCTCTATGCTGATATGTGGAGAAAGCAGAGTAACACGGTAGCCGAGTATCAAAGTTTGGCAGTCTCAGAAGACTAGGGGAATACGATGGCGAAGAAGAATTCCAACTCTCTACCAATCTGGTACAAAGCGAAATTCGATCTTGAGGGTCTCGGTTTTGGTGGTCTTGCGCTCGCATTGGCCATCATTGTGAGTGGCATTCCACTGATCGGATGGCTTCTCTCATTGATATGCTGGATTGCGCTGGTCGCCATTCTGCTGGCTTCCAGAGATTCTGAACGAACCCCGCCCGACATGACAAAAGTCGTCGTGGCACCTTGCGATGGTATTGTGACCGATGTGGCAACAGTTGCGCCCCCTCGTGAGCTTCGCTGGGATGTTCCGGAAGTCTTCCGTATCCGCATTGCGTCATCCCCATTTACGGCAAACGGTATGCGTTCCCCGCTCAGCGGCTCCGTTGAGAGCTTCATTGAGGAAGAGGGCGCGCCTTCGGCGCTTGCTTCAGATCCAGATGAATCTGATTTGCGTGAAGCCTTCATTCTCGTGACCGGCGATGACGGTGTTGCAGGTGTTCGGCTCGCGACTGGTGGGCTTGGTCCACGCCTCGATATTGATCTGGAAGCAGGAGACAATGTCCGTATCGGTCGGAAGATTGGCGTTCGCCGTCTCGGAGGTTGGTGTGATGTATTTCTGCCGATAGGCGCCGAGACGCGGCTCCTGACGGGGCAGACGGTTATTGGCGGTGAAACGATTATTTCTTCGCTCGAATATGTGGCCTATGAGCACACACCTTATACGCCGCCTGCACCAACCGTTCCTGCGGAAATTGAAGAGCCTGTTGCAGAAGACTCTGTGCTGGAAACTGTTGCGCCGGATGTGGATCCTGCAGAACCGGAAAAAAGCGACAGCAAGGCGACAGCGATTGAAGTCGAGCCAGAAACGCCGGAAGTTCTAGATAGCGTCGCTCCGGATGCTGAGCCAGGCGACGTTGCAAGCGAGCCGGTTGAAGAAGAAAAGCCCGCTGTCGCGGAAGAAAAACCGAAGCCTAAGCGCAAGCCTCGTGCGCGCACCACGAAGCCAAAGCCGAAGGCTTAATCTGTTGGGCTGTCCTTCTGGGGTGCTTTGTTCATCCAAGACATCAGAGGCTTGAGCGGAAGCACCCACAGGACGCCAGCGATCGCGTAATACACAATCTGAAGCCAGCGCGGCAGACCGACGAGTTTGCCGCCGATCGTAGCGGCAATTGCCGCATAAACTGCGATAATGATGCAAACGGCCAACATGGCCAGGAACTTTCTCATAGCGCGCTCAGGAGCCTTTATTGGGGGCGGTGCGACAGAACCACACTTGCCAAATTGTGGTGTTCAAGCATTTAGAGCGCATGACTACTGAAATCCACACTGGTGATCCAGTTTTATCGACGAGTGCGCGGCGCTGGATGCGAGCGTGGTTGCTGCTCCTTGGTGTTCTCGTTTACGGAATGATCCTGATCGGTGGCGCAACACGTCTGACCGATTCCGGACTGTCCATTACAGAATGGCGACCGATCTCCGGCGCGCTACCGCCTCTGTCTCACGCTGAATGGCAGAGCCTGTTTCAACAGTATCAGCAGACAGCCGAGTACAAATTACAGAACGCCGGCATGTCTCTGGCCGAGTTCGAGTACATTTACTGGTGGGAGTGGGGGCACAGACTCTTTGGCCGGCTCATTGGTCTCATATCCATTATCGGCCTTATCGCATTTTGGCGACTTGGTTGGCTGAAGCAGGGGCTTGGCTGGAAATATATCGTTCTTATCGCGCTTGGTGGTCTTCAGGGGGCAATCGGCTGGTGGATGGTTGCAAGTGGCATTGGAGAGACGACTCGCGTGGATGTGGCTCCCTATCGTTTGATGACTCACTTCTGTCTCGCGCTTTTGATTCTCGTGATCATTCTTTGGTATTGGCTCGATCTTGGCCGAAAGGTGCAGGCAGCAAAGACGAATGCGTCGCTCGTGCTCGGTGTCTTCGCGGCTTTGATTTTCCTGCAGATGGCTTCGGGAGCGCTTGTCGCCGGGCTTGATGCCGGACGAACGTATACAGACTGGCCTATGATGGCTGGCGAGTTCGTTCCAACCGGCTACTGGCAGTCGGATCTTGGTATTCGCAACCTTTTTGAAAATGTTGCCACAGCCCAGTTCAATCACCGCATTCTTGCTTACGTGATTACAGTCGCTACCCTCTGGATTGCGTTCCAGTCATTAGCAGATCGGGCAAGAAATGGATTCGGTCTCGTTCTGGGATTGGTCGCGCTTCAGGTCGCATGGGGCATTTATACGCTTGTTCATGCGGCACCTTTGCCCCTGGCGCTGGTTCACCAGGGGCTAGGCGTCTTGGTGTTGTTGAGCTCGGTTCGAGCTGTCTGGCGATCAGCGCAGTCTTACTAATCGCTGGAGAGTGCTTCTTTGATGAGACCCAGATCGCTGTAAATGATTTGGGTCGAATCACCCTTCTGGTTTTCGATCGCTACGAAGCCGTTTGGCAAACCGCCGACTGTGCCGACAGAACTGACCGCAAGAGCGCCTGCTTCTTCCAGAGGGTGACTTGAAAGACCTGGAGCAAAATTGATGGACGCCATTTGTCCATCAAGATTCGATGCCATCACTTTACCGCCGGACAGGGTCATGATCGCGAACGCTGATTCTTCATCAGCCTGAAGGGCGACATGGGTTGGAACACCAGGCGCGTTGATCATCGTAGGTTCTTCGCCAACCTTCTGGATCGCTAGACCGAAGCCGCCACCCGTTGCGACGTATTCGCCATCGATGTCGCAGCTCGTTATATACTTCTCATAAGGAATGGTTGCGCCGCGCTGGTAGCTGATGGCGCCGTCCTCGTTTCGAATCTCTCCCAATACGAGCGTTGCCGGATCGAGCGCCGTCCAGTGCGCTGTTTGAAGAAGAGCTGAGCCATCATTTGCCGGCGCAGCGCACAGGCCTTTGATTTTGTCTTCCAGGCCGGGATTAAGCTCAAGTTCAATAGGCGCAACGAGGCCTGCACCATATGTATATAGTGTGAGTTCATCATTGGAGGCGGAAATTGCCGGGAACATACGAAGCTGAGCGTCTTCGATCGTAGCTTCGACACCGCTTCCGAAAGCGGCTGCGCCGTAAGGGCCATTTTGAGCGACCGGTGCGCCATCAACATCAATAAGTCGGACTTCGCCGCCAATGCCGATGAGTATCTGAACGGGCGCTTCATCCGAAATGGAAAAGCCGCTAAGTGATTCCGGTAAATCGGATGTTTGCCAGACGATCGGGACATTGATATTCTTCGTGCTGGAAACTTCAGATTTCTCAGAGCCGCTACCGCATGATGCTAGAATAAAAAATGTAGAGAATGCTGCTACTCGATTGACAAGTGAGTAAGTACGCTTTAGTGACGCGCGCTCTGCCATTTTAACAAACCTCAAGAAAGGCTCCGGGTGGAGCAATGAAAACCTATTTGGTCAAGTCTTCGGAAGTCGAAAACAAGTGGGTCGTGATTGACGCCACCGACGTTGTTGTCGGACGCCTTGCGTCATACATCGCGAAACGCCTGCGCGGCAAGCATCGCGCTGACTATACACCGCATGTTGATTGCGGCGATCATGTGATCGTGATCAATGCCGACAAGGCAGTTTTCACTGGTCGCAAGCGCCAGCAGAAAAACTATTACCGTCACACGGGTTACCCGGGCGGTATCAAAGAGCTTTCTGCTGATGCCATTCTCCGTGGACGTTTTCCTGAGCGTGTTATGAAACTCGCCGTTAAACGTATGATGCCACGCGAGAGCTCGCTCGCTCGTCAGCAGTTTTCAAAACTGCGCGTGTATGCTGGGTCAGAGCATCCGCACGAGGCGCAACAGCCTGAAGTGGTCGACTTCAAATCCATGAACTCTAAGAATCTGAAAGCGGCTTAACATATGTCTGATACCGTTGAGACCCTTGAAGATCTGAACACGCTGAACGGCGAAACCGGTGCAGTTGCTGATGCGACGCCTGTTGAGCCTAAGATCGACGAGTTTGGTCGTGCTTATGGCACAGGCCGCCGTAAATCTGCTGTTGCTCGTGTTTGGATCAAACCTGGCTCTGGCAAAATCACTGTAAACGGCAAGGACCAGGCTGAGTACTTCGCCCGTCCAGTGCTCCAGATGGTGATCGAGCAGCCTCTGAATGCTGCTGAGCGTCGCACTGAGTTTGACGTGATTTGTACAGTGAAGGGTTCTGGTCTGTCTGGTCAGGCTGGTGCGGTTCGTCACGGTATCTCACGTGCGCTCGTCGCTTATGAGCCAGGTCTTCGTGCTGTTCTGAAGCCTTACGGCTTCATGACTCGTGACCCTCGCGTCGTTGAACGTAAGAAGTATGGCCGTGCAAAAGCGCGCCGCAGCTTCCAGTTCTCGAAGCGCTAATCGCGACATTCACACGATTACCAAAGGCGCTTCGTACGAAGCGCCTTTTTTATTGGAGCAAATACCATGGGAAAGACAGCTCAGTTGAACGCTGCTGTGCTCGGAGCGAGCGGCTATACTGGAGCAGAGATGCTGCGCCTTCTGGCCATGCATCCCGATATGACGATTACAGCGGCGACGGCCAATTCTCTGGCGGGTCGACGACTGGAAAGTGTCTTTCCTCATCTGAATGGTGTGTTTGATGGCGAGATGGTCCGTCTGGAAGATGCAAATTTCTCAAACGTGGACATTGCCTTCAGCTGTTTGCCACATGGCACGAGCCAGGATGCGATCGCTGAATTACCGTCCAACTGTCGCGTCGTCGATCTGTCGGCAGATTATCGGTTTCGCGATGCTGACCTCTATGCTTCGGTCTATGGCCGCGAGCATCTGAATGCCGAAGCGACTCGGAGTGCCATTTATGGTCTGACCGAGTTTGCGAGGCTGTCTCTGAAGGATGCAGAGCTTGTTGCCTGTCCTGGCTGCTATCCAACCGCGACGCTATTGTGTCTTCTGCCGGTTGCCGCAGCAGGTGTCATCTCGAAGCAGAACATCATTATTGATGCCAAATCGGGTGTTTCCGGTGCAGGTCGCGGCCTCAAGGAAGGCAATCTCTTCTGTGAAGCTGCTGAAGGGCTGCACTCCTACGCCGTTGGTACGCACCGTCATGCTCCAGAGATTGAGCAGGAGCTCGCGACACGATTCGACGCAGACCTGACTGTAACCTTCACGCCGCACCTGGTTCCGATGACGCGCGGTGAGCTGGTTACCATCTATGCCGAATTGTCAGCTGGCGAGACTGTGGAAACCGTACACGCAGCGTTGAGCGAACAGTTCAAAGATGAACCGTTTGTGCGCGTCCGTCCATTGGGAGACCTGCCGCCCGACACGCGTCATGTACGCGGCACGAATCGTTGCGACATCGCAGTCTTCAAGGATCGTGCCGAAGGTCGCGTGATCATTATCGGCGCCATCGATAATCTGATCAAAGGCTCTTCCGGTCAGGCCCTGCAGAATGCAAATGTGATGTTTGGCCTGGATGAAACAAAGGGGCTCGACTTCCTTACGCCGCTCTTCCCGTAATGACGTGAGGCGCCTATTTCGCTGAGGCGCCCACACCCAGATCTTCAAGGCGCATCCGGACATAATCGCCAGGTGCGTCTCCGAGACCCGCATCCTTTACCTTGGGTGCCGCAATGCGATCGCCTGAGCGTTTCTCAAGCCAGTTCCCCCAATGCGGCCACCAGGACCCCTTGTGTTCTTCGGCTTGTTCCAGCCAGCTCTCGATCGAGTCGCCGAGGTCCGGGTTTACCCAGTGCTGATACTTTTTCGCGTCTGGATGGTTCACCACACCCGCAATATGGCCAGAGCCAGCGAGAACGAGTTCGCAGTCTCCGCCAAAGCGCTTTGCTGTGCGATAGACAGAACGAAATGGTGCAATGTGATCATCCCGTCCGGCCTGGAATAGGCAGGGGAGCTGAATGTCGGCAAGAGAGACCTTCTCACCCTGCACCTTGAACTGACCGTTTGATAAGTCATTGTCGCGATACAGACATTCCAGATACGTTTTGTGGGTCTTGCCCGGAATATTCGTCTGATCTGAATTCCAGTACAGCAGGTCAAACGGTTTCGGCGTTTTGCCGAGCATGTAATTGTCGATCACATAACGCCAGACGAGGTCCGCCGGACGCAGATAATTGAACGTCTCGCCCATATCTTCGCCAGCCATAATACCGTCATGCAGATCGATTCGGCTCTCGATATAGGAGAGGGCGTGCTCGTCGGTGAACACACGCAGATCGCCAGCTTCTTCGAAATCGGCCTGAGAGGCGAAGAAGGTTGCAGATTCAATATGATCCTCGCCATGTGTTGCCATATGCGCCAGCGCGGAGGAAAGCATTGTGCCGCCAATGCAATACCCAACGACATTGACCTTTTCGACGGACATGAGCTCGCACACTTTACGTGTCACATCATACGCACCGAGCTTCACATAATCGTCCCAGGTGACATCCTTCATAGAATGGTCAGCAGATCGCCAGGAAACGATGAACACAGAATATCCCTGACTGGTCAGCCAGCGGATCATTGAGTTCTCTTCTTTCAGGTCGAGAATGTAATATTTGTTGATCCAGGGCGGGAAGATGACCAGCGGTACTTCGAAAGTCGTCTCCGTCGTAGGTGCATATTGGATGAGTTCGAGAAGTTCATTCTTGAAAACGACCTTGCCGGGCGCCGTCGCTATATTCCTCCCGATTTCAAAGGCGCTGGCATCTGTCTGACTGATCAGCAGTCGGCCATGGCCGCGCGCAATATCCTTGCGAATGTTACGCAAACCCTGAATTAGGCTTTCACCGCCGGTTTCCAGCATGGCTCGAAGCGCCTGAGGATTGGTTGAGAAAAAATTTGTTGGGGAGAAAGCTTCTGCAGTTTGCCGGGCGAGGAAGGTGGCTTTGCGCCGTGTATGCTCATCAATTTCTGTCGATGCGGAGACCAGGCTAAGCATCCACTGACTGTTGAGTTCATATGATTTTCGGATCATCTCGAAGAACGGATTGGTGTTCCACTCAGGGTCCGAAAACTTCTTGTCAGCGCTGGGTTTTTCTTCGTGATGGGTCAGAAAAGAGCGCCATATGTTCAGGTGTCCTTCCCAGAGATTCATCTGTGCGGAGAACATTTTTTCAGGGTGCCGGGCAAACTCAGCACCAATCTTCGACCAGGCTTCGCCAAAGCCGAATGGATCTGCCGTTTGCGCGCCAAGCTGAGATTTCGCCTGATAGGATCCCATCGACATGAGGATCTGCTGACTCTCCAGCAGGGCATCGGAAAGATTCTTGGATAAGGCTTCCAGTTTCGCAGGGCTTGCCTCAGCAAGAATGTCGCTGAGACTCTTCGGTTTATCCGGCGCCTTATGAGTGTCGGCTGCCTTGTTCTGTGCAGAAGCCGAAGACTCATTGGCTGATTTTTCCGGCGCGTCAGCTGTCCCGGGAGATGGCTTGTCGACTTTCCTCGCCATTGTCTTTTGCCTCATTATGGCCCACGAGTAAGCATAATATCAGAATGAGATGACTAAAAGACTTAGCCGGAGACAGTTGCATGCGTTTAGTGCTTATTTTTGCCGCTGCTATGGGCGTGAGCGCCTGTCAGTCTGCGTCGTCCATTGCGAGTGCAACAGGCCCTGAATGGTTTGAAACACGAAGAGAGGCATTGGCCGGTTCGGACTATCCGGATCTTGAGCGTGTATCGAAGCAAAACTTCGAAGCAAACAGTCTGGCACCATGGGAATCCATGCAAAGAGATCTGGCGCGAGCGCAACGAGCGATGATCGCGGAGACAGGGCCGGTAGACTTTGTTTCCGCGGAAGAAATGCGCGCGTGGGCACGAGAGCAACAGCGTCTTGTCGCCCAGGGCGAAGAGCCTTACTAAAGCCGATCTCAAACAGAATTTTCAGAACATGATCCCGACTCAATTTCACAAAATCCGTCGCCTGCCTCCTTACGTTTTTGAACAAACGAACCGAAATAAAGCCGCCCTTCGCGCGGCTGGCGCGGATATCATCGATTTCGGAATGGGCAACCCGGATCTCCCGACACCGCCTCATATCGTTGAGAAGCTCGTCGAGACCGCTCAGAAGCCGAAGACGAACCGCTATTCCGCATCCCGCGGTATCCCGGGACTGCGCCGTGCACATGTAAACTATTACAAACGCCGCTTCGGTGTGACACTCGATGCTGATCGCGAAGTCATTGCGACTCTCGGGTCGAAAGAAGGATTCGTGAACCTTGCGCAGGCGATGACTGCACCTGGCGACGTGATTCTTGCGCCGAACCCTTCTTATCCAATTCATTCCTTTGGGTTCATCATTGCAGGGGCTACCGTCCAGCACGTGCGAGCCTTATCTCCTGAAGAGTATTTGTCCGGCCTAGGGCGGGCAGTGCGCTACTGTGTTCCCGCGCCGACCGCGATGGTTCTTTGTTATCCCGGCAATCCAACATCGCATGTCGTAGACCTCGATTTCTACAAGGAAGCGGTTGCTTTCGCGCGTAAGCATGAGCTCTGGATCCTGTCGGATCTCGCCTATAACGAGATCTACTTCGGAGATCCGCCTCCATCCATTCTTCAGGTCGACGGCGCAAAGGATATTTGCGTCGAAACGACCACACTCAGTAAAACCTATAATATGGCTGGCTGGCGCGTCGGCTTTGCGGCGGGTAATGAGCGCCTCATCGGTGCACTCGCACGCGTGAAGTCTTATCTGGACTATGGCGCCTTCACGCCGATTCAGGTGGCAGCTTGTGAAGCACTGAACGGCGATCAAACCTGCATTGACGAACTGCGCGCAACATATCGCTCGCGTCGTGATGCACTGGTTGAATCCTTCGGGCAGGCTGGATGGGACATACCGGTTCCAGATGCGTCCATGTTCGCCTGGGCGCCGCTGCCGGAATCAGTCCGCCATATGGGATCACTGGATTTCTCACTGGCCCTTTTGAATGAAGCACATGTCAGCGTTGCTCCTGGCATTGGGTTCGGTGAACACGGGGAAGGGTATGTTCGCATCGCCCTGGTCGAAAATGAGCAGCGTATCAGGCAGGCCGCGCGCAATGTGCGTAAGTTCTTGTCGAAGTACAGCGACCAAAAGACCGCAACAGGATAGAAGACATGACAACTCTGAAACTCGGCATTGCTGGTCTCGGCAATGTGGGCGTAGGTCTTATCGAAAGACTCGTTGAACAGGAAAAACTCCGGCTCGGCGGGGTCGTCGAAATTGCAGGCATCAGCGCCCGAAATCGGTCGCGCAAACGCCCGGTCCCGATCGATCCGTATCCATGGTTTGACGATCCGGTCGCGCTTGCCAAAGATGACAATGTCGACGTTTTCGTTGAATTGATCGGCGGCTCGGACGGTCCGGCAAAGTTGGCCGTCGAAGCGGCACTCTCACTTGGAAAGCCCGTTGTTACGGCGAACAAGGCCCTGATCGCTGAGTATGGTGAACAGCTCGCCAAACTGGCCGAAGAAAACAGCGCGCCACTGCTTTTTGAAGCGGCTGTTGCCGGTGGCATTCCGATTGTCCGTGCTGTGCGTGAGTCGCTCGCAGGTGCAGAGATCAAGTCTGTCCGTGGCATTCTGAATGGCACGTGCAATTATCTCCTGACCGAAATGCTCAACACTGGCGCACCGTACGCTGACGTCCTTTCTGATGCTCAGAAGCTCGGGTATGCCGAAGCTGATCCATTCCTGGATGTCTCTGGCACCGACGCGGCTCACAAGATCGCCATTCTGGCGACGATAGCTTTTGGAGTTCCACTGGATTTCTCAAAAATCAGTCTGAGCGGCGTTGATACAATCCAGCTTAAAGATCTCCAGTTCGCCAAAAAGCTCGATCACAAGATCAAGCTGATTGCCGAGGGCGTGAACACTGAGAATGGTGTTATCTGCCGGGTAGAACCGGTTCTCTTGCCGATGAAGTCGCCTCTCGCTCAGATTGACGGGCCATTGAACGCCGTGATGGTCGAAACGGTTCACGCCGGACCAATGACCTTCACAGGCCCTGGTGCGGGCGCAGGTCCGACAGCCAGTGCGGTGCTTGGTGACATCTCTGCTTTGATTGCCGGCGATAACCGTAAGGTGCTCGGTCATGATGTTGGATCGCTCAATACGACTCTGTGTGCGCCTGAAGATGTCTCGAAGTCTGAGTCGAAGTATCTCATTCGCGTCGACCTCGCTGACCGTGCCGGCGCATTGGCCAGCCTGACCGACGCTCTTGCTGTGTCAGATGTTTCCGTCGACGAGTTACTTCAGGATTCGGCTGGCGATCAGGAGTATGCTCCGATTGCGATCAAGACCCACAAATGCACCTACGCCGCTGTGCATGATGCCAAGAAACGTATCGATTCACTTCCTGCGGTGGTTGACCCAGCGCGAACGATCCGTATCGAAGCAGGGTAAGTTTCAATCACGGGGCGATCATGCCTGAACGATTCATGGACCCAATTCTTGCCAACGCAATCATCCGCGCAACCGAGGCCGCAGCAATCGCGGCCTTCGATCTTGCGGGACGTGGAGACGAACAGCAGGCCGATCAGGCAGCTGTCGACGCCATGCGTGAAGCCCTCAATCAGATACCGATGCAGGGGCGCATCGTTATCGGCGAGGGCGAGCGCGATGAAGCACCCATGCTTTACATTGGCGAAGAGGTTGGCACGGGCGACGGCCCGGAAATCGACATTGCGCTAGACCCACTCGAAGGAACGACGCTGACAGCAAAGTGCATGCCGAATGCGCTTTCTGTGCTCGCAATCGCGCCTCGGGGCGGCATGCTGCATTCGCCTGACGTTTATATGGACAAGATTGCGGTTGGACCGGGTTATGAGCCGGGCCTTGTCACCCTGGATCAGTCGCCGAGTGACAATGTGCTTGCTCTGGCAAAGGCCAAAGGTGTCGCGCCTGAAGATATCAGCGTCTGCATTCTCGACCGTCCGCGCCATGAGAAAATCATCGAATCATGTCGATCAGTGGGCGCACGAGTCGTCCTGATTACGGATGGTGATATTGCCGGTGTGATCAACACGACAGACAAAGCGACCGGGATCGATATGTATCTTGGTCAGGGCGGCGCACCTGAAGGCGTTCTCGCTGCGTCTGCCATGAAATGTATTGGCGGCCAGATGGAGGGACGTCTCTTTTTCCGCAATGAAGACGAGAAAGCACGAGCCGCCCGCGCCGGAATCAAGGACTTTGGCCGGATTTATAAACTGGATGAGATGGTTTCACTGCCAACGGTATTCTGTGCCACAGGCGTAACACGTGGCGGTTTGCTGGATGGTGTCATTCGAAAGGATGGCCGCGTTGAAACCGAAACGCTCATCATGACGTCTTATGATGGGGCGACACGTCGCGTCAGGACCAGCCGTCCGCTATAACAATAGCATGAATGCTGAAAACGAATCACGTGTCTCGAATGACCGAACGATTAGCTGTCGTGGTCTTTACTGGAACGGACCTGCCTTAGACCCGGAATCTGTATCCACCTTCGCCCGCGAAAGTGGACTTGATGACACCCTGAGTGCGTTGCTCCTGTCTCGCGGCGTATCTTCGGCCGATGTCGATGGGTTTCTGAACCCAAGCCTGAAGGCACTCTTTCCGGATCCTTCCAGCTTTGCGGATATGGATAAAGCGGCCAGCTTGATCATTGACGGTTTGCTGTCGGGAAAGCGTATCGCGGTATTCGCGGATTATGATGTCGATGGCGCGACCAGCGCGGCGCAGCTGATCAAGTATTTTCGCCACTTTGGGCAAGAGCTCGTCCTTTACGTGCCGGACCGTATCAAGGAAGGATATGGGCCTTCTGCGGATGCATTTCAGCATCTGAAGGATGAAGGGCTGGACCTGGTCATCACTGTCGATTGCGGCGCCGCTGCGCTCGATGCGCTTGCGCATGCGGATCGTATCGACCTGCCTGTCGTCGTGCTGGATCACCATCTGATGCATGGAGCCGTTCCGGCCTGCGCAGCGCTCGTGAATCCAAATCGACCTGATTGTGCGTCGGGGCAGGGGCATCTGGCAGCAGCAGGCGTCGTGTTCGTGCTTCTTGCCGCGCTGAACCGTGAACTTCGCAAAAGAGGCAAAGCACCATCCGAGCTGCCGGACCTCTTCTCGTTTCTTGATCTGTGCGCGCTGGGTACGCTTTGCGATATGGCACCTCTGAAAGGCGTGAACCGAGCCTTCGTGGTGCAGGGGCTCAAAATCCTTCAACGCGATGAAAGTGTCGGCTTGCTGGCGCTCTCTCAGGTTTCAGGGCGAAGCGCGCCGCGCAGCGTCACCGATCTTACTTTTGGTATAGGGCCGCAGATGAATGCTGGCGGACGAATCGGTGATCCCTGGCTAGCAACGCGTCTTCTTGCGTCGGAGCGCATGGATGAAGCTCTTGGTATCGCTGAACAGCTCTTCTCGCTCAACGAAATCCGCAAGCAGGTCGAGCACGACATTCTGCAGCAAGCGCGTCACCAGATCGAAAATACGCTGGCAGAGGCACCTGACACACAAATCCTCGTTGCATCAGGGGAAGGCTGGCATCCGGGAGTGATTGGTATCACGGCAGGCCGTCTGAAGGATGAGTTTCATCGCCCCGTTATCGTGATCGGCTGGGGAGAGGAGTTCGGTGAACTTGCAAAAGGGTCAGGCCGCTCTGTTCCTGGTATCAATCTCGGCAGCGCCATTTCGAAAGCTGCTGAGGCAGGCATTCTTGCCGCTGGCGGCGGACACGCCATGGCTGGCGGCCTGAGCGTTGAACGCAATCGAATCGATGAACTGCGGGGCTATCTGAATCAGAACCCAGAGTTATTCACAGAAGAATTGGCTCAGGCCCGCGAGGTCCAGATTGATGTCGACGTATTCGGATCGGCATTAGACATGAACCTCATCGAAATCATCGAAAAAGCAGGGCCATACGGCGCTGAATCGCCAAAACCACTGATCAGAATCAGGAATGCCCGGGTCGAATTTTCGAAAATCATCGGAAAAAATCACAAAAAAGTCCTGTTGCATGACGGGACCGGGAAAATCGACGCTGTTGCCTGGCGGGTTGATGGTCGCCCACTGGGTGATGTGCTCGTCAAAGACAACGTTATCGATGTGCTGGGCTATGTTGAACGCAACACCTGGCAGGGGCGAAGCAGTGTTCAGTTCGAAATTTTCGATGCAATTCACATAAAGTGAAAAATAGGGCTTGCATCCCAGAAAGCAGGTCTATATATCCCGGTTCTCCACCGAGCGCGCCCTTCGTCTATCGGTTAGGACGCCAGGTTTTCAACCTGGAAAGAGGGGTTCGATTCCCCTAGGGCGTGCCAACTTTCTCTTTCTCTCTGGTCATCCGAACAAGCTGTGCTAACCTTGGTCCATTGCGGACTTAGAGGGTAGTAAGTGGGGCTATGAAGGAAGGCTTTCCTGATCAGGAAGCCGAAACAACTGACACCGAAAAACTGGAACTTTCAGGCGTTGTGAAATGGTTCGACGCCGTCAAGGGGTATGGGTTCCTGACACCAGATCCGGCTCCCACGGTTGCACGTGGTGAAGACGTCATGGTGCATGTCAGTTGTTTGCGGCAGGCTGGATTATCATCAATGGTCGAAGGAAGTCGCTTGTCTTGCGTTGCAATCCGGCGTGAACGCGGCTTGCAGGCGGTTGAGATTCGATCCTACGAACCTGCAAAAATCGAGACGATCTCTTCCGGGGAAAGTGATCTCGAAACGGTGCAGGTGAAATGGTTTAACCGAGCAAAAGGTTACGGCTTCGTCGTGCGTCCGGACGAAGCCGAGAAAGACATTTTCATCCACATGGTCGCCGTCCGAAAGGCCGGTCTTGAAGACCTTCAGGAGGGTCAGCTGCTTCAGGCACAGATTCTTGACGGCCCGAAGGGCCAGCATGTCGAGTTTCTGAAGCTCGCGTCCTGAAGGCGACCAAGAGAAAGCACCATAGCCAGCAGCTGAGAATGCTTGCTGGCATTCGGCCTTCGCGCTAGGGATCAGTCATGAAATACGTCTTGCCGCTGTTGCTGTCATCCGGTCTGGTGTTTGGTGCGTTTGCCCAGGACCAGGCGCAATCCTTGCCGGAATCCGAACTTGTGATCGTCACGGACGACGCTGAGACGACGATCACCGTCGAACTGGCTGACGATCCAGACGAACTGGCGACGGGCCTGATGTACCGCGATGGAATTGCAGCGGATCGCGGCATGCTGTTTGACTTTGGTGATCCGCGTGAAGCCAATATGTATATGCGGAATGTCTCCTTCGGCCTGGATATGCTGTTTCTTGACGAAGACGGCGAAGTTCTGGCGATCGCACAACATGTTCAGCCTTACTCAGAGCGCCTCATCAATCCTGGCATACCTGTGAAAGGGGTTCTGGAACTTGCTGCAGGGCAGGTGAAAGCCTTTGCCATTGAGCCGGGCGATATGGTTCAGCATCCAATGTTCAATTCAGATGTGAGCGAAGACATCATCGATCTGGATGTCGTTGAGCCGGAATCTGACACGTCAGACATCGATGTGACAGACGAATGAGCGATCCGTCAGGCGACATAGAATTTGTGCCGCCAGAAGGCTTTTTTGCGGATGCAGGTCGCGGTCCGTTCACAACGCATAATGGCCCGATCTATCGCAAGGATGACGGCCAGACACTGGAAGTCGGACTTCATATTCTTGAGCGTCACTGTAACGGACTGGGCTTTTTGCACGGCGGTATGATTTCTGCCTTTGCCGATGGTGCGCTGGCCTGGGCCGTCTGGAAAGCAACCAAGCGCTCGTCTGTCACGATGCGTTTGTCACTCGATTTTCTGGAAACCGTCCGAATCGGTGATTGGCTGGTCGCCAAGCCCCAACACATTGAAACAAGGGGCGAAATTGTTCACGTGGAGGCAGATCTTCTGCGTAATAACGAACAAATTGCGGCCCATGCAGTGGGTGTTTTCAATCTTCTGCGCCGAAAAGCAAAATGACCCCTTGAGTTCGGCGCCAGACCGCATTATTCAGGGCGCCTCGTCGGAGTGTAGCGCAGTCTGGTAGCGCATCTGGTTTGGGACCAGAGGGTCGGGAGTTCGAATCTCTCCACTCCGACCATTAGATTTAGAGGTTAGGTATGGAAGCGCGTATCTACAGACCAGCTAAGACCGCCATGCAATCTGGCAAGGCAAAGTCGACAGACTGGATTTTGGAATACGTTACGCCGCCGTCCAGCCGGACCACAGACCCACTGATGGGCTGGGTTTCCAACAGCGACACGCGCTCTCAGGTAAAACTCACATTCGACACGCGCGATGAGGCAATTGCCTACGCAAAGCGTGAGAATCTCGTTTTCTCAGTGGAAGAGCCACGTGATGCCAAGCGCCTGGTGAAATCCTACAGCGCCAATTTTTCTGCGGACAGAAAACAACCCTGGACGCATTAGGTCGCTCCGGCCCCTTAGCTCAACTGGATAGAGCACCGGACTTCTAATCCGACGGTTGCAGGTTCGAGTCCTGCAGGGGTCGCCATGCGCGGCTACGACGCCATTCTGTCAAACGCCTGTCGCAGGTCAGCTTTCAGGTCATCGATTGATTCCAGCCCCACACTGACGCGAATGAGCGCGCCGCGGTCGCGGCTTTTCCAGTCCGGCGACTCGCTTCGTTTCAACTGAGGGTCACACGGGATCATGAGGCTTTCAAAGCCACCCCATGAAAAACCGAAACCGAAAAGCTCTAGCGAATCGAAAAAGCGCTTCAATGCAGGTTTTTCAGCGGGCTTGAGCGTGAAGCCAAACAGGCCTGAGGCGCCGCTATAATAGCGTGTCCATATCTCGTGATCGGGATGTGATGCCAAAGCCGGGTGGTGTACGGTTTCAACAGCTGGGTGCTTTTCCAGCCAATGAGCGAGGTCGATGCCTTTTTGCCCTTGTTCCCGGATCCGTAGTTCCAGACTGCGTAGACCACGCTGGGCGAGATAGACGTCATCGGGTGACATGGAAATGCCCCAGTCAGAGGCTGTTTCGAACAGGCGTCTTTCGAACGTCCGGTCGTTTGTCATGACAGCTCCGCCAAAGCCATCGGAATGGCCTATGACATACTTTGTCAGCGCCTGAACTGAAGCTGTGAGCCCCCAGTCCAGCGGCTTGAAAAAGACGCCCGCAGACCAGGTGTTATCAAAGATGGTGAAGATATTTTCCTGGCGTGCGAGTTCAACAATCGGTTCGACATCATGCAGCTCGAATGTGAGCGAGCCAGGCCCCTCCAGAAAGATGGCTTTTGTATTTGGGCGGATCAGGCTTTTGAGTTGTTCGAGATCTCTCGGATTGAAAAAGCTTGCTTCAACACCCATCGCCTTGAGACGTCGCTCGCAGAAACGCCGTGTGGGCCCATAGACCGAATCAGACGCGATCAAATGGTCGCCCGCTTCGACCGCGGCAGCGAGCGCAAGGGCGCAGGCATTTAAGCCGCAACTTGCCAGCTGTGTGTAGGACGCGCCTTCAAGTTCACTCATCGCATCAGAAAGAACCTGATGAGATTTCAGGCCCATTCGTCCGTACAAAGACTTTGTGCCTGAATAGAGTTTATCAACGTCCTCAGTGAGAAGCGTTGAGGCACGCTGAATGGGCGGATTGACGGCCCCATCAAACGCGTCCGCAGATCTTGCAGCGTGAACCAGTCGCGTCGAAAGTTTTTTCCCGTCAGCGCTCATGCTGTCGCGATATCCGGGTTCGGCTGCGAAGCCCAGTCCGTCCAGGAGCCATCATATAGTGCAGCATCATCGCGCCCCAATCGGTGCAGCGCCAAGAGTATGAGAGCCGCGCTGACGCCTGAACCGCAACTTGTAACAAGGTGCGGCGCCGACAAGTGCGATCCAAGAATGTCTTCGAGCTCTTGTTTGGATTTCAGGCAGCCTGAGCTGTCGACCAGTGTGGTTGCCGGTGTGCTGAAAGATCCCGGAATGTGGCCGGAGGACAAACCTTCACGAGGTTCTGGATCCTTGCCAGAAAAACGTCCTTCAGGACGCGCATCCAGAATGGTCGTTTGCTCGTCCGAAGAGGCCTGCTGGACCTGAGTGAAATTCTTCAGGAGCTGGTTCTGGAACCGAACTGTAAAGTGTCGTTCGCCTGGAATAGGCGGCATGTCGTCAACAGGGCCGCCTGACGCTTCCCATGCCTGCCAGCCGCCATCGAGGACCTTGATATCGGAATGTCCCATCACCCGGAACATCCACCACACGCGGGCAGAGGCCATAAAACCCGACCGGTCATAAACGACAAGCCTGTGCCCATCGCCAAGGCCCAGTTTTCTGACGCGGGAGGAAAACTTTTCGGGGCTCGGCAACATGTGCGGAAGGGAGCTGTCTTCGTCTGCGATGTCATCGATATCGAAATAGACCGCACCCGGAATATGCGCCTGTGAATAAAGACGCTTGGCAGCGCCGGGAGCAGAAGCCTCAGACCATGGCGGGATCCAGCTGGCATCAATGACGCGAATGTCTGGCGATTCCAGATGAGATTTCAGCCAGTCGGCAGAGACCATAGGATCTTCAATGGGCATGGCTTTTCCTTTCCGGTTTAGGCCATCCAGGGCGGAATAGGCAGATCTTTCGAGCGCAGGAATTCTGGGTTGTACAGTTTGCTCTGATACCGGTTACCATAGTCGCACAGCACCGTTACAATGGTGTGGCCAGGCCCGAGCTCTTTTGCCATTTCGATCGCACCGGCAATATTCACACCGGCAGAGCCCCCAAGGCAGAGACCTTCTTCCTGCACCATGCTGAACAGTATTTTCAGCGCGTCTGCGTCGTGAATACGATAGGCGAGGTCGACCTCTACATTTTCCAGATTGCCTGTAATACGTCCCTGACCGATGCCTTCGGTTATGGACGTCCCCTCGGATTTCAGTTCGCCATCCTTATAATAGCCGTAGAGCGCAGCGCCGCCCGGGTCAGCGATGCCGATCTTGATGTCCTTGTTCCGTTCCTTGAGCGCCATTGAAACACCGCCCAATGTGCCACCAGATCCAACGGCGCAAATGAACCCATCTACTTTCCCATTGAGTTGATCATAGATCTCTGGGCCGGTGCCCTCATAATGCGCTTTGCGATTTGCTGTATTGTCGAACTGGTTCGCCCAGATTGCTCCATTTGGTTCAGTCTCATTCAGCTCTTCAGCCAACCGACCGGAATAGCGCGCGTAATGGTTTGGGTTTGCGTATGGGACGGCGTCGACCTCAATCAGGGTCGCTCCCAGAATATTGATCGCGTCTCGCTTTTCCTGCGATTGGGTACGGGGGAAGACGATGACGGTCTTATAGCCCAACGCGTTTCCTACGAGTGCTAGCCCGATTCCGGTATTGCCTGCGGTTCCCTCGACAATGGTGCCGCCCGGACGAAGACGGCCTGACGCCTCGGCATCCCGGATAATGCCAAGTGCTGCACGGTCTTTGACGGATTGGCCGGGATTTAAAAACTCAGCTTTCCCGAGAATGGTGCAACCAGTTTCCTCCGATGCGCGTTTCAGCTTGATGAGTGGCGTATTGCCGATTGCGTCAACGACACTTTGGTGGATGGTCATCTTCAGCGTCTCCCTGTTTCCGTCAGACTAGTGCGAGTGAACGGCCCTATCAATGGAATTTACCAATCCAGAGGCGCGTTGGTTTCGTAGAAGATAGGAAGCTGCATCGTCAAAGGAACCCGCTCTAAAGAGAGTTTAGAAATCCTCTAATCATCAGGAGAATCAGATGCTTCCTGCCTTAAGACCCGTTATCGCCGCCTTCGTTCTCGCGCTGGCACCGCAATCTTTCGCCGAGCCGGATTCACAACTTCCCTGGTCTCCCTCAGATGGTGAAGTTCTTGATTTTGACGTGACTCGAAATGGGAAGTCCTTCGGTGAGCATACCGTCCGTTTCGCTGTGTCAGATGGCGAAATCAAAGTACGAAATGACATTGAGCTGGAAGCATCTCTGGGGCCAATCCGCATTTTCTACTATGCCCATGAAAGCGATGAAATATGGGTCAATGGCCGCCTGTCACAGATGGACGGCGTCACAAAAAAGGATGGCGATACACTCACCCTCGATGTCGAAGCACAAGGTGACGTTCTCCTGGTAGACGGGTCTGGTTATGAAGGCGAGGTTCCCTCGGACATCGTGCCATCGAGCCATTGGAATCTGAACCAGATCAAATCTCAAAAGATTTTGTCTTCTGAAAATGGTGAAATCCTCGACGTTAAAGTCGAAAAAGTCGGTACGGAAACCGTCAAAGTCGGTGACGAGACCCTGACGGCTGACCGCTACAGACTTGTGTCAGACCTCACCGTAGACCTCTGGTATGATCAATCTGGTCGTTGGGTAAAATGTCAGTTCGAGGCCCGCGGGCAATCGATCGAATATCACCTCAAAGG
The DNA here is from genome assembly GCF_042659465.1 of Ponticaulis profundi. NCBI lineage: Bacteria > Pseudomonadati > Pseudomonadota > Alphaproteobacteria > Hyphomonadales > Hyphomonadaceae > Ponticaulis > Ponticaulis profundi. Next base: position 336,119 of record NZ_JBHSSW010000066.1, read on the forward strand.
GTAGGGTCAGGCGCTAGGAGCGCCTGACAACGAACTGGCCGACATCTGTTCGGCCGGTTTTGAAACCAGCTTCGCAGTAGCACAGATAATACTCCCAGAGATTTCGAAACGCCCGGTCATATCCCATGCGTTCGATTTCCGGCCATGCATCGCGGAATGAAGTCGCCCAGCTGTTGAGTGTCTGAGCGTAGGATTGCCCAAACATCTGAGCCTGCTCGAAGGCGAGACCGGCGCGGCTGAACTGATCTTTCAAGGCATCAATGCTCGGCAGCATGCCGCCTGGAAACACATAACGCTGAATGAAATCGACACGTTTGCGATAGCTCTCGAACAAGGCATCATCGATCGTTATGATCTGCAGTGCAGCACGCTTTCCGTCGCCGAGTACAGATCGCACCTTGTCGAAATAGCCCGGCCAGTACTCCTCTCCGACTGCTTCAAACATCTCGATAGACGCAACACCGTCATACTGGCCATCGACATCACGATAGTCTCTCAGTTCGACCTTCACACGTTCTGCCAGGCCGGCTTCGAAGATCCGCTTGCTCGCATAGGCATGCTGCGCATCGGAGATTGTAATCGTCGTAATACGAGAGCCAAATTCTTTTGCCGTATGCTCCGCAAACCCACCCCAGCCAGAACCGATTTCCAGAATGTGGGCATCGGGACCCGCTTCGATCTTCTGAGCAATAGATTCATATTTGCGCTGCTGGGCCGGCACCATGTCTTCACCGGGCGTATAGATGGCAGACGAGTACGTCATGGTCGGGTCGAGCCATTTGGCATAAAACTCATTGCCGAGATCATAGTGTGCGAGGATATTCTGTTTCGAGCCGCGCTTGGTGTTCTTTTTCAGCAGTGCATCAAGCACTTTTGTGACCGCGTTCCGGATCGGCGAACCTCTTGAGAGTCGACCAGCTGCTTCGAAATTGACGGCAAAATATTCCAGAACGGCAGCAAGATCCGGTGTCGAGAACTGATCATCCATATAGCTTTCAGCAAAACCGACATCCCCGCCACTCAGAACGCGGCCCGCCATTTTTGTATCTCTGACACATATCTTTCCGGAGGGACCGGCCTTGCCTTGATCAAACAGGAAGCTGCGTCCATCTGGAAGTTCAATAATGAGCGAACCAATTTTCGTTTTCGTCAGCGCCAGAAAGGCCAGCCTAACGGAAGTGGGAAGATTCGCGATCGACCGAACATCTTTTGTCGTTCTTACGTGTGTAGCAGTCATTGTGCGTTCCTCTTGCAGGCCGCAACTGCCTCATTGCAGGACCGGGTTTTCGTTATCGGCCGGTCTGGCACTGGAGGCTTCGAGCGGTACTTTGCGCCTTTCAACCAAAGCTTCAATGCTTCCCAGTGGATGGCTAATGTTACACCAAACCCCGAAAAAGGCGAAGCCAATAGCAACGCGATAAAACGCGAAGTTGTTGCTTTGTGTCTCTCACCGGACAGCGTAGCGATATGCGTTATCTCGCCGTCGACGATGTTCTCGATTGTGAGAGAGAAACGATCTTCTTCATTTTTCACGGAGAAACGATACGAACCGGTGACATCGAAAAACGGAGAAACGTGAAACGATTTCTGCGCTTCATGGCGGCTCACATGCCCTTCTGCACGGGCGACATAGCTGTGGCGCTCTCCAAAGGTGTTGTTCACTTCGTAGATCAGGCCACGAAGGGTTTCATTCCGGTCCAGCAAAAGCCAGACAGATATCGGCGCAAAACTGTAGAATTCGGTTCTTGGAAATGTCAGCAATCTAATCTGGCATTCGTTTGATGAAATGCCGGCATTTTCAAAGGCTCGACGCGCCCATGTTCCCAGTGGCTCCTCACCAAGTGACCCGCGTGAAGCCGAATCAAAGCTGACCCAATTGTGCCGATCAATTGAAAAAATCGACGAAACACCGTCAGCCGCTTCCAGTTCATCTACATCGAGATCGATCAGGGTAAGACCGTAGCGAAATGCGTGTTCCATTGGATGGAACCGCTTGTGCCGGGTTTGGCCTTTAAAGAGGTAAATTGCATCCATCATTGCAGCTTACTGTGCAGCAGCTGTGATGTTTTCGACAGTGCTGAAACTAGTCTCTTCGTCTGATTTAGGGAAGGGCGCTATACCGACCGGCGTCCAGGGAATTCGTCCCCCCAACTCAAGCGCAACCCGTAGACCGGATTTCAAGCCGTCCTCATGAAAGCCATGACCGAGCCATGCACCGGCAAACCACAGCCCATTGCGACCGTTTGCGCGCTCAAGAAGGTCCCGGGCGTCATTCATGGCAAGATCGAAAGCCGGGTGGGTAAACTCAAACGTTTGGTAGAGTTTGTCAGTAGCCGGAGCATGCGAAGGATTGAGTGTAACAAAAACTGGGGTGTCGGTTTTCAGCTTCTGAAGCTTGTTCATCCAGTATGTCAGGCTCACCGCTTTTTGCCCGGACTTCAGAACGTTCCATGACGCCCACGCAGCTTTTCGTTTCGGCATTAAAGACGGATCGCTGTGCAAATAGGCGGTATTATCGATGAAATGAATGTCTGAAAGAATGCTCTTTTGATGCTCATAGCCATCGCCGAGTAATTCGCGCGCCTCATCGGCATGGCAGGCAAGGATGACCTCATCGAACATGGTCTCACCGTCATCCGTCCACACTTCGATGAAATCGCGCGTCTTTCGGATTTGTGTGACTTCTTTTCCAAGAAGAACGCGGTCTCCCAGATCTTTTGCGATTTCTCTCACATAGCTGATGCTACCATCCCGCACCGTTCGCCATTTCGGTCGCTCGGTGTGCAGCAGCCGATGGTTGTTGAAGAAATTCAGAAAAGAGCGCGCGGGATAATCGAGCATCTTCGCTTCCGGGGTCGACCAGATTGCGGCGCCCATCGGGAGGATATAGTTGGTCCGGAAGCGCTCCGTCGCGTTCAATCCATCGAGATACTGTCCGAGCGACATTCCGATCGGAACATTATCGGCATCAGCATCGCGTCGCGCAGTTTCGTTGAATTTGAGAATTTCCTGCAGGAGCTTCAAATAGCTCAATCGGAACAGATTTCGCTTCTGTGCAAACAAACCACCAGGATTGCTCGACCATTCATATCCATTTGGATCGCTCACAGAAAAGCTCATGTCGCTCTGGATCGTCTCAACACAGAGCGATTCCATAAAGGCCATGAAGTTGGGATAATTGAGTGGGTTTGCGACGATAAAGCCAACATCTACGGGCAGGGTTGCTCCACCGATTTCGATGTCTACCGTGTGAGCATGTCCACCCAGGCGGTCCGCCTTTTCATACAAGGTCACATCAGCGGTATCGCGAAGCGCCCAGGCTGCAGACAAACCAGAAATGCCAGAGCCAATAACGGCAATCTTTTTATTCATTCTCAGCTCGCTTTCGTGGCTTCATATGCTTCTAGAGCGCGTTCTCGCGCGCGCTTATGTTCGACGATAGGTTTTGGATACGTTTTACCAAGCGTGATGCCTGCGTCTTTCAAAACCGCTCCAGACGCCTCCCATGGCGCATGCAGATACCTGGTTGGCAGATTCCCGATCTCAGGAATCCATTTTCGGACATAGTCTCCGTTCGGGTCGAATTTCTGCCCCTGCGTGATTGGGTTGAAGATCCGGAAATATGGCGCAGCATCGGCGCCGCTGCCGGCGACCCATTGCCAGCTCGCCGGATTGTTCGCGCAATCGGCATCAACGAGGGTATCCCAGAACCATTCTTCGCCCTCACGCCAATCGATCATCAGATGCTTGATCAGAAATGACGCGACAATCATCCTGACGCGATTGTGCATCCAGCCTGACTGCCAGAGTTCCCTCATGCCGGCATCAACGATGGGGTAACCGGTCTGTCCTTTTTGCCAGGCTGTCTGAGCTGACTCGTTGCGGCCCCACTCAAAGCCGTCGAAACGGTCATTCCAGTTGTTCCTATGGAGGGCATCTGCCTGAAATATCAGAGAGTAGGAGAAATCTCGCCAGCCGACCTCTCGTAGGAAGGCCCAGCCATCTGTATCAGATACCTTGCCAGTTTCCATTGCTGCCTGTGTCGAGCGCCAGATCTGGTGGGGGGAAATTTCCCCAAAAGCGAGATAAGGAGAAAGCCGGGACGTTGAACGAAGGTCAGGGCGGTCCCGCTCGGTCGGGTATCCGGAGATGTCTCCATCCAGAAAGCTGGATAGCCGATTCATTGCGCCATCTTCTCCGGGCGTCCACGCATCTTCCAGACCGTCCGACCAGTCCGGTGAAGTCGGATGAAGTTTCCAGCTTTCAAGCGCTTCACCCTTGTGGTTCACGAGTTCACAATCGGGTGTTCGCTGTGGATGGTTCGGCTCAAACTGCCCTTTCAACGATTTCCAGAATGGTGTGAACACTTTGTATGGCTGATCGTCTTTCGTCGTGACCTGCCAAGGCTCCATGAGAAGGTTTCCGTTGAACGTACAGACGTTTACACCGAGATCCTTCAGTTCAGATTTTACAGAGGCATCAAAGTCACGATCATATTTTGCATACCGTCTGTTCCAGAACACATTCTGAACGTCAAAGGCGTTAGTCAGGTCTTTGAAAATTGCGTAGGTGTCGTCTTCACTCGACGAAGACCGAAGGTGAAGAGAGCCGCCGCGGTCTTTTAGGGCACGATCCAGAGATGCGATGCTCTTATCGGCCCACCATTTCGAGGCTGCCCCCATCGCGCGAAAATCTGTTCGTCCGTTTTCGAGGATGTAAAGACACAGCACAGGCAGATCGGATGTCGCAGCCGCATGAAATGCGGGATTATGCTTCAGCCGCAAATCATTACGAAACCACACCAATGATATCTTCTGTCTGGAAATGGGAACCACCTTTTCAGTTGCTTTCTGTTTACGCAGCGAACCGCAGACTGGATCACACTAAGCATTTGAGAATTGGCGCTTATCTGACATATGAGAAGCAGCAGCTTACAGAAAGAGATTGTTTTGAAAGAAGCGAGCCTCACCTCGATCAGCACAGCCGTCTCTGGCCTGAATATTCTTTGCGTCGGCGATATTATGCTGGACCGCTTCGTGTACGGGAAGGTCGACCGTATTTCGCCGGAAGCGCCCATACCGGTTTTGCGACAAGACAATGTTCTCACCATGCTGGGTGCTGTCGGAAACGTTGCTCGAAACGTCGCATCCATGGGCGGGCGGGCGATTATTGTCAGCGCCATCGGTACCGATGAGGAGGGAGCCGCGCTCCAGGAATGCATTTCCAGAGAGACAGGTATCGAAGGCAATCTGATCGAGCTGGCCGACCGCCGCACAACGTTGAAGGTTCGATACATTGCCAACGGCCAGCAATTGCTACGTGTCGATGCCGAAGACAAACACGCCTTGTCACTGGATGCTGAGACACGCGTTTGTGAAAAGATCCGAGCCTCTGCCGAAGGATGCCGCGCAATTCTACTTTCCGACTACGCGAAAGGTTTTGTAACGGATGCGGTGATTGCGACCTGTGTCAGCGTTTCCAAGGAGCGGAATATTCCGCTCATCGTAGACCCTAAAGGAACCGACTTCGGAAAGTATGACGGCGCAACTCTGATCAAGCCGAATGCGAGTGAACTCGCGGCCGCGACTGGTTTACCCGTGGATACAAATTCGGATGTTGAGAGCGCACTTGCAAACCTTCTCGACAGCCTCGACGTATCATCGCTTCTCGTGACACGCTCGGCCAAGGGATTGTCATTCCTGGAAAATGGTAAAATTGTGCAGCATGTGCCGACAGAAACGCGCGAAGTTTATGATGTATCAGGTGCTGGAGATACCAGTCTTGCTGCGCTGGGGCTGGCCATAGCGTCTGGAGCAGATCTCAAACCCGCCTCTGAATTCGCCATGATTGCCGCAGGTGTCGCTGTTGGCAAAATCGGAACGGCTGCAGTTACGCAATCAGAAATCCAGGCGGCTTTGCGTCAGAGAACCGAGAAACGCTCATCAACCGGCTCGACAAGTGATCGAGAACTCTACGATCGAATAGAGGCATGGCGAGCTCGCGGGTTGCGTGTTGGCTTTACGAATGGGTGTTTTGACATCCTTCACGCGGGGCATTTGAGCCTGCTGGAGTTTGCGGCAAGTCATTGCGATCGGCTTGTCGTCGGATTGAATTCCGATGCCTCGGTCAAACGCCTGAAGGGGGAAACCCGTCCCATCCATGGGGAACAGGACCGGGCCACAATGTTGCAGGGATTAAAACCGGTCGATGGCGTTCTGATTTTTGAGGAAGATACACCAAAGGAGCTCATCGAGAAGGTGAAACCAGATTTGCTCGTGAAAGGTGGGGACTACACGCCGGACACCGTGGTTGGTTCAGATTTCGTCAAAGCGTCAGGCGGCGAAGTGCTAATTGCACCATTGCTCGCGGGCCGCTCCACCACGCGAGCGATTGAAAAGTCCGCTACTGGCCGTCCGGCCGATTAATGGGCGCAATCTGGATGGTCTCAATTGGCGGCAATGGTGCCGCAGGTTTTGCCACGTTTTCATCCAGCCATTGGCTGAACGCCGACATTGTTGAATTGAAGCTTTCCTGCGCCGCCGTTTCGTCCAGAGCGCTTAAGTCCAGTAGACATGGGTAAGCGGGGGTTTCTCTCGAACAGGCTGGTAGGTCGATATTGGCGTCGTCGGACAGGGATGTTCCTGGCGCAATAATCAGGCCGCCAAAAAGACTTGTATAGGGCTCGGTACCAACAATGCGCTCCTCCATGATGGAGATGGCCGCCTCGACGCCTTTCCCACGTCCACCGACAAACAAACCACGCAAACGGTGGTCATTGTCAGCGTAATAGTCAAACGACGACAGAACATCCTCGTTTTCAAGCTCAAGAGCGGCGCGCCTGTCTTCTTCCGGCGTTTCGAACGCAGATGTGTAGCGGCGTTTTGGCGCGAATACCTTCACTTGATCCGGCGTTGCGTTTAGCCACGCATCACCGGTCATCGCGGTTTCCTCTGTTCCAACCCAATCGATGGGAGCGTTCCAGCCGCCGCGATAGCTCTCTATGCGTTCAGAATACCAAAGCACGTCGACGCCCCACGGACGTTCCCAGCCGCCTGGCGTTTCGCTCTCAGGTCTCGTCAGCCAGGACGTGGACGCAGAATAGTCTGGCTCGGCAGGCGCGGTCGCCCGATCAAAGCCCGGCGCGGGTTCTTCGTTGAGCGTTGCGACATGGAAGATCGCTGCTGCAATCATAGCGACGAGAGCGACGATTGCGAAAACCGGGACAAGGCGGGTGAGTGGGCTAGCTTCGGGTTGATCCGACATTCTTCTGTTCCAGAGCATAAGCGAGACCAGAATACCGTGGCTGATCGATACGGACCTGGTCAATCGCTGTTTGTTTTAAATGCTCAAGAACATTCTTATCGTTCAAGGTGAAGTCTCCGCTGCGTATTTTTTCACAGAGTTCAGCGTTTAGCTCAGACACACTACCGTCGTGACCAAGCAAATCGGTGAGCCGCTGTTTTTCCGCAGATTCAAACTCGTCCCGGTGATCGCACTCGCGTTTGACTGTTTTCAATGCGTTTATCGCAACAAGTAAGGCGTATGAATCATGGCCTTCGATTTTCGGCATGATCCGGTCTGAAAGGAGCGAAATGATCGCTGTCAGCATTTCAGATGAAGAAGGCGAATCCTGCATCAGACTGTCTCCAGAATGTTCATGAGATCGATTTCTGTTTCTGACGCACGACGACCGATGGAGCCGCGTTCGATGCTTGGATCACTGCCGGAGCGAAATGCTTCGTACATCATCGTGCACATAATGCCCCATTTGAAAGACCCAAGGCATTCCCAATAGTCGATCTCAGACTCGGTGATGGCGACACCACCTGCAGCTTCATAAGCTTCGAGCAATTCACTTAAATGACCAACGCCGCCAACCCGTTTGTCGCGCTGTCCGAACCGCCAGGAATTCGTGCAAAGCCAGCCAATATCTTCGCGTGGGTTTCCGATATGACAGAGCTCCCAATCAAGAATACCGGACAGGCCATTTTCATCGATCATGAGATTTCCCATGCGAAAATCGCCATGCACCACGACATTGTTCTGTGATTCGTCGGGCAGGTTGTCTTTCAGCCAGCGCAGCGCCATCTCGAAAACCGGACGCTCGATACCGCGCGCTCTCAATACACCTTCGTACTGTGCGACCTGATCTTCCGCTGTTGCCCGTGGCAATTCCGGCATGTCGTTGAGTGGCATGCTGTGTAGTTTGGCAAGCGCTGTACCGCACTGAGCCGAAATCCTGTCACGACCTGGCGCAAAGCGTTCATCGCGCATGATCCGTTTCGGAATCGTCTCACCTTCAATGCATGTCATGATGTAGGAAGAGCCTAGCGGATCATCCTCGTCCGCCACGAAAAGAACGCCCGGCGTTGGAATACCGGTATTCTTCAGCGCTCCTAAAACCTCAGCTTCTTTCGCAAGACCAATCGCGCTGCCATCTCCAGCGCCTGCATGTGCGAATGGTGATCGTCGCAGGATCAGTTTCTGCCGAGAATTAGGCGAGCAAGCATAAAATGCCCAGGTTTCCTGACTCGCCCCACCTGAAAGCCTTTTCAGGTCTTCCACATGGGTCACATTTTCGCCTAAACGATCTGAGATCTCGTTTAGCCGGTTAAGTATGTTTTCGTTTCCATCCCTCATACAGACCTTTATGCGCGCTTTTTCGGGGCCAGCAAGCCGTGCCCTAGGGAGAACTCTGAATGTCTGAAGAAGAAAAATCCGTAGAATCAGATGCTTCTTCCACAAAAAAGAATCGGCTGAGCTTTTTCGGCTGGGTGCGCTCAAGATTGATCGCAGGACTGGTGATTGCGACACCGATTGTGGTTCCAATCTTCGTACTTGTCTTGATCATTTCCTGGATCGACGAGCGGGTTAAGCCGATCGTGCGCTCAGCCATTCCGCCTGGAATTCGCAACACGGAACTGTTCTTCGACGTCACAGTGAATTCCCTGATTGGTTATATTCCAGGGCTGGGCGTGCTCGTGGCTGTCGTGTGCCTGGTTTTTCTTGGCGCGTTTGGTGCCAACTGGCTTGGACGTCAGATTATTCGCATCAGCGAACAGATTGCGACGCGAGTTCCCATCGTACGTACACTGTACACGCCGATCCGGCAGCTCGTGGACATCTTTTCTGACAAAGACAGTTCGTCATTCAAGGAAGTCGTACTCGTTGAGTACCCAAAGCCAGGAACATGGGCGGTCGGTTTTCTGACCACGCGTGCCCGAGAAGAAGTCGCGCACCATTTGAACAAGAATTACATTGGCGTGTTCGTTCCGACGACCCCGAACCCGACATCGGGCTTTCTGATTTTTGTCCCCGAGAATGAGGTGCGACGCTTGAACATGACTGTCGAAGATGGCGCGAAGCTGATTGTTTCAGCCGGGGTGGTCATGCCGAAGAACGAAAAGGAAGAGGTCGTCATTCTCGATGGCGACGATGTCTGACGCCATTAAAGCCTTGGCCCGCGATCAGAGTGCGTCGCCAGAAGGCGCATGAGCTGTTGTTGCGGCGGCGTGAGGTCTGAGGCGCCCTCCAATTGAAGCGTTGCTGCTTCCTTTTGGGATAAGGCAAGCAGCCCCTGGTGCCGGGTCAGGTCGAGAAACCTGAAGTTCGGAACACCGCTTTGCTCGAGTCCAAGAATGTCGCCCGGTCCTCTCAGCTTGAAGTCCACTTCGGCGATGTAGAAGCCGTCTTCGCTTTCACGTAAGGTTTCAAGGCGCCGTTTCGCCGTGACACCCAGAGGAGGACTATAGAGCAGAATGCAAAACGATTTCTGATTGCCTCGACCAACCCGGCCTCTGAGCTGATGGAGCTGCGCAAGCCCAAAACGTTCAGCCCCTTCAATGACCATGATCGTAGCGCCGGGAACATCGACGCCGACCTCGATAACCGTCGTTGCCACCAGAACAGACGATTGTCCCATTCGAAAGGTTTCCAGCGTTCCTGTTTTTTCTTCCGAGCTAAGACGCCCGTGAACCAGACCAACAGGCTTTTGGTAGATGTCACTCAGCATGGCATGTCGGGCGACGGCAGATGGACCATCGTCATCGTCTTCAACGCGCGGGCAAACCCAGAATACCTGCTCTCCGCGTTCAATCGCCCGTCCGACAGCGGCAACAACCTCGTCCAGGCGTGCGTCCGGAATGATTCGTGTTTCCACAGGTTGGCGGCCGGCAGGTTTTTCATCGAGCACGGACAAATCCACGTCGCCATGAACCGTCATGGCGAGAGAACGGGGAATCGGCGTGGCGCTCATGATCAGTAAGTGCGGCGCCAATCCCTTATCAGCAAGTCGTGCCCGGTCTGCGACGCCAAATCGGTGTTGTTCGTCAATGATCACCAGCCCAAGATTCGAAAACGAGATCTTGTCCTGAAAAAGAGCGTGGGTCCCACAAATAAGCTGAATGTCACCCGAAGCGACTTTCTCCTGGGTTTCCCGCTTTTCCTTTGCTCTCATGCCTCCCACAAGGCATGCGGTGGACATCCCCAAGGGTTCGACGAAAGATGACAGCGACGTGTAGAGCTGGCGCGCGAGCACTTCGGTCGGTGCCATGACGGCCACTTGAAATCCGTTACGGATCGCCAGGGCCGCTGCAAAGCCTGCGACAGTGGTTTTACCAGATCCAACATCCCCCTGAAGCATGCGTTTCATGGGGGCAGTCTTTTCCATGTCTGCAGATACTTCTGACATTGCTCTTGTTTGGGCGCCGGTTGGATCAAAGGGAAGCGAATTGCGGAACTCAGACATAAACGTCGCAGATGTCTGCATGCCCGGTGCATCATCTCGGGCTTCCACCGCGCGCTGCAGGCGAAAGGTAAGCGCGCGCGCTAAGGCTTCGTCATAAGCCAACCGTTCGCGAGCTAATTCCAGTTCAGTTTCATTCAGGTCTGCTGGATAGTGGAGCAAGCGAAGGGCCGCCTCGAAGGTTGGCCAGTTGCGTTGTTTGACCAGAGACGCCGTAATCCATTCCGGAAAAACAGGCAGATCATCGAGCGCTGACATGATGAGGCCATGCAGCCGCTTATTGGTGGTGCCGGCCTGCAGCGGATATATCGGCTCTATCGCAGGTATTGTGTCCAACTGTTCGAGGGGTACGACATAATCAGGATGGGTGATTTGACGTTGCCCATGAAAATCTTCGACAAGTCCCGATACAGCGACGGTCTGACCGATGGGAAACTGTTTCTTCAGATACCCGGCATTGCCGTTGAAAAACACCAGCGTCACGAACCCTGTTGGATCACTCAGGCGAATGCGTTGTAATTTCGAACCACGGGGCGCTGGTGAGAAATGCTGGACTTCACCAACAACAGTCTGAATTTGATCCGTTTCAAGATGGGAAATATCAGCGACACGTGAACGGTTTGCCCAGCGCGTTGGTAAGTGAGAAACAAGATCGATCAAGCACCGGCCTCCGATAAGAAGTGACAGGCGCTCTGCCAGTTTCTCACCGACGCCAGACAGGGTCGTAAGATCCTTCAAAAGGTATTCGATATGCGTTTCTGTTTCCGTCACGTGAAAATAATTGGCATCTGATATTTGTCGGAACCCAACATCTGTCCTATGTCGCATTAAAGTCAAAGACATTGGAGTGTCGACGATGGATGAACGTCGCAGAAAATTACAGTTTCGCGCCTGGCGTCGAGGGTTTCGCGAACTCGATCTGATCATCGGTAGTTTCGCAGACAAGCATCTGGAATCCATGACGGAAGCGGAAGTCGACGAGTTTGAGCAGCTTCTGAAGGTACAGGATTGGGAAATGTTCTCCTGGTTGACCGGCACGGCAGCGATTCCGCCGCACCGCAAAGGTCCACTTCTCCAACGACTCTGCGATTACGAATACACAGCGCAACCCGGCTAATCAGGACGGCCCGTCTCCGCCTATGGACATATTTTCTCAGTTATCACCTTCGGGTGAGATCGAAACCATTGCTGGTGCACCTTTCGGCAGCGAAGCGCTGGCTATTGCGTCTTACGCCCAAAAGGCTGAGCGCGCTGTTGTCTATGTCGCGGCCGACGAACGAAAAGCGCAGACATTACAGGCGCTCGTCTCATTCTTTGCTCCAACAGTACCCGTGCTCAACCTACCGGCTTGGGATTGCCTTCCGTATGATCGTGTGAGCCCGGCGCCTGCAGTTGCGGCGAGACGCTGTTCAACGCTTGCTAAGCTGGCGCGATACACGGGTGATTCCGCACTGGTTGTTGTGACCACTGCGGCCGCGCTAATTCAGAAATGCGCTCCACAGGAGACAATGCAAGCGTCGTCTTTGCACCTGAAAGCCGGTCAGATCGTCGAGCCGAAAGACCTTGAAACATTCCTGATCACGAACGGTTATACGCGCACATCAACGGTTCGGGAGCGGGGGGAGTACGCCCAGCGCGGCGGCATTATCGACATTTATTCGCCAAGTCACACCGACCCGGTCCGTCTCGACTTTTTCGGAGATGCGCTCGAATCAATCCGGAGTTTTGATCCGGAAACACAGCGTTCATTGAAACAGCTCAAAACGATTGAATTTTCTCCAGTCAGCGAAATCCTTTTCACCGATGATGCGCTGTCACGGTTTCGAACGAAGTTCATTGAAATGTTCGGCACTCCGGCCGGGGATCCGATGTATGAGGCGACGAGGTCCCGGATACGCAAACAGGGGGTCGAAAACTGGTTACCACTGTTTCACGATCATCTCGACACGGTGTTCGATTACCTTCCGAAACAGACCGTCATTACGTTCGATGCAATTGCGCAAGAAGCCGTGCTGGAACGTTACGCGCAAGCCGAAGACTATTTCCAGGCTCGTGTCACTGCCGCAGGGGACAAGGAATCTGCAAAAGTTCTGGCACCTGGCGCTCTGTATTCATCCTGGGATCAGGTGAAAGCCGAGCTGCAGGATCGGCAGGTAGCACGCTTTACCTCCCGCGATGCAGAGCCCGGATCAGGACTGCTGACACTTGATGCAAAACCCGGCAGGGATTTCGCGCCAGAGCGCGTGCAGGGCAAAAATGTGTTTGATGCGGTGGTGTCCTACATTCAGGACGCTCGCAAGGATAATCAGAACGTTGTGCTGGCCGCCTGGTCTGCTGGATCTGCAGACCGGTTACAAAACGTACTCAACGACCATGGCCTGGAACATGTTGAGCGCGTCTACAGCCTCGAGGCGGCGCGTGCGTCCGGCTTGTGTGTCGCGGAATTACCCCTGGATTCCGGCTTTGAGTATCAGGATCTGACCTTTATTTCCGAGCAGGATATGCTTGGCGACCGTCTGAGCCGCCCAAAAAAGCGTCGCAAGGCTACCAACTTTATCGCAGAGGTGTCTGCGCTGACGCCCGGCGATTTCGTCGTTCACGTTGAACATGGTGTGGCGCTCTACAAAGGGCTGGTCACCGTGGAGGTATCGGGAGCGCCGCATGATTGCCTTGAATTGCACTATTCCGGCGGAGATAAACTGCTTCTGCCGGTAGAAAACATCGAGCTTGTCAGCCGCTACGGATCGGACGCAAGCGAATCTGTTCTCGACAAACTCGGCGGTGTTGGTTGGCAGTCACGGAAGGCTAAAGCCAAGAAACGCATCATGGAGATGGCGGATGGCCTGATCCAGCTGGCCGCGGAACGTTCGCTTCGAAAGGCGAATGTGATTGATGGCCAGGAAGGCTATTACGAAGAGTTCGCGGCGCGCTTCCCGTACGAAGAGACCGAAGACCAGCTTCGCGCGATTGAAGAATGTCTTGGAGACCTTGCATCGGGAAAGCCGATGGATCGTCTGATCTGCGGCGATGTGGGCTTTGGCAAAACAGAAGTCGCCCTGCGTACGGCATTTGTCGCAGCCATGTCTGGCATTCAGGTCGCGGTGATCGCACCGACTACGCTTCTTGCCAGACAGCACTATCAGACATTCAAAGAGCGGCTCGCTGGTTGGCCAATTGAAGTGCGCCAGCTTTCCCGTCTCGTCAAAACATCCGAAGCGAACGAAACTAAGGAAGCGCTGAAAAGCGGAAAATGCGACATCATTGTCGGCACACATGCCGTCCTTTCGAAGAACATCGAATTTGATCGTCTGGGGCTGCTCGTCATTGATGAAGAGCAACGCTTCGGAGTGAAGCACAAAGAACGTCTCAAAGAGTTGAAAGCCGATGTGCACGTGCTGACGCTCTCTGCGACACCGATTCCGCGAACGCTTCAGATGGCACTGACAGGTATTCGAGATCTGTCTATCATTGCGACGCCGCCCGTCGATCGCCTTTCTGTCCGTACTTATATCACGGAGTTTGATGCCCTTACGATCCGCGAAGCGCTCTTGCGAGAGCGGTATCGTGGAGGCCAGGCGTTTATCGTTGCGCCACGCGTCAAGGATTTGCCGGAAATCGAAGCCTTCCTGCGAGATCAGGTCCCTGAGGTCAGCTTTGTCACAGCTCATGGCCAGATGGCCGCTGGCGAACTCGATGAACTGATGACCGCTTTTTACGACGGCAAGTACGACGTTCTGCTCTCCACGACGATTGTAGAGTCCGGCCTCGATATTCCGCGCGCCAACACACTGATCCTGCACAGAGCGGACATGTTTGGTCTGGCGCAAATGTATCAGCTGCGCGGGCGGGTCGGGCGCTCGAAACTTCGCGCCTATGCCTATTTCACCACGCCAAAGAACAAGGCCCTGACGGAAGCGGCCGAGAAACGACTGAAAGTGCTGCAGTCCCTCGACAGTCTGGGCGCCGGATTTATGCTCGCCAGCCATGACCTCGACATGCGGGGCGGTGGCAACCTTTTGGGTGATCAGCAATCGGGACATGTAAAGGAAGTCGGTGTCGAGCTCTATCAGTCCATGCTCGAAGACGCCGTCCGTACGCTTCAGCAGGGTGGACAGGATTTTGAAGACGACTGGTCACCGCAGATCAATCTCGGCCTCGCTGCGCTGATCCCGGACACCTATGTCGAAGACCTGAACATCCGCATGAGCCTGTATCGTCGCTTGTCAGAAATTGAGACCGATGCAGAAAGAGAAGCATTTGCCGCTGAGCTGATTGACCGTTTTGGACCAATCCCTGAAGAAACAAAGCAGCTCCTGGAAATTGCCGCAGTCAAAGTCGCTTGTAAGAAAATCGGTATCGCGAAGCTCGATGCCGGGCCGAAAGGCGCGGTCTTTGCTTTCCGGGACAAGGCGAGTGTGGACCCTGCGAAACTGGTTGCTTTGGTCCAAACCCGTCCCAACGTTCTTAAACTCCGCCCAGACTTCAAGCTTGTCTTCTCTGGCAACTGGTCATCGGTGACGCGAAGAGCGCGCGGCGTACGTGAACTATTGAATGAAATTCAGGCGACAGCCGATTGATTGGAATTGGTTTTTTGCGGAGCTGCCAGAATAGCTCGAACGGCTTGCTTTGGCGGAACGGATAAAGAAACCGGAACCAACTGATATCTGAAGGTCAGAGAAATCGCTGAACCACTAAGCTGGGTTGTTTCCATAATCGACCGCACTCTTGCGAGTGAGGCTTCAGCCTGCGCACGATTGGCACCGGAAAAACTGATGAGAAAGCGCGACCAGTCGAGCCTTGCGAGAAAGTCTTCCTGTCGGAGAAGTGGAAGCAAAAGGTTTGAAAATGCTGCAAACAGCTTCGCGTCGATTGCTTCACCTGATGATTCCACAATCGGGAACAACTGAGCGATCACTGGCGTGACTTTTGCCGACTTCGCCGCATCCAGCTGGCTTTCAAGGTGTACCTCAGCGAACGCCCGATTGAACGCGCCGGTATATCTGTCACGGACGATCTCCCATTCACGAGAAGGCGTCAGAAGGTCAGGCTCACCAGCTGGCTGAATGCGCGAATACACCTCAAAGAGCTGATCGACGTCATTTGCGCGAATATTCAATACGACGGATGCGCGTTCAACCAGGGCAGTGTCCGGATACGGCTCCGAGGTCACGGCGAGCACTGGCATCGGAGCTAGATCATTGCGCCCGTCAACATGATCAAGAAACTCTAAGGGGGCCTGGCCTTGTTCGACGTGAACAAGTAGCAGATCGGGGCGACACATATTGATCAGATCAAAGGCTGAGCGTTCTGTGAGTGCGGTATCGAATACCCAGCCGCGAGATTGGAAGGCGTTCTGGCATTTCAGAAAAAATACGGATGGCGGACCGAGATAAAGCACACGCTTCCGTTTGTCCGAAGAAACAGGGAGTGCCGCGAAACGACCGGAAAGTTTCGCAAAGCTCTCAGCTCGCAACTTCGCCTCCTGTCTCAGGCTTTGTTCCCGCAATTTCATTTGGGTCAGCTGGATGAAGTTCTTGCAGCTGGAGACCGGAAGAAACGGTCTCACGTCCGATGGGCTGATCGCCGCATTGGTCAGGACAGCCATGAAGGGATGATTTTCTGTCGATAATGACTGCAAGCGCGAGGATAGCGCAGCCAGTTCTTCACGCGCAGTAAGTGAGCCGGGAACATACAGTACACCTGCAAGAGATGCAGGTTCAGACAAATCAGTCGTGATCGTCAGATTGCTGCCCTCAAACGCATCATGAAGCGCAAGGCGTTCTGAGTTCGGGCAAATTAAACCAACCGTAGGGGGCATCGCGCTCGTATCCGCTAAATCTCGTCGGATTATTTTATCCTTTGTGGTTAATACGGCGTTAGATATACGATTTTCCTGCCTCAGTTTCCGTTGCGACAGACTATTTTCCTCGAAAAAAAACGTCCAAAAGAAGCATTATGACCAAGCGCCCGCATTCGTTCTGTTAGCGGCGCTCTGCAAGATGGAGGAAATCGTCATGGGGAAGGGACCGCTTTCAGGGCTCAAGATTGTAGAATTTGCAGGTATTGGCCCTGGGCCTTTCTGCGGCATGTTGCTCTCAGATCAGGGCGCAGATGTTATTCGCATTGATCGCAAAGGCCCGGGCCGAGATGCACCGCATGATGTGCCTGGCCGCGGTCGGCGATCTGTGGCACTTGATTTGAAGGATCCAAAGGACATCGAGACAGCTTTGCAGCTCATCAGCAAAGCAGATGGCCTGATCGAAGGGTTCCGCCCGGGCGTCATGGAACGTCTTGGTCTCGGCCCGGATGTCGCGCTCGAGCGCAATCCTGCGCTCGTATATGGTCGTATGACAGGTTGGGGCCAGACCGGCGCACTTTCCCATTCAGCCGGCCATGACATCAACTATATTTCAATTACAGGCGGCCTGCACGCCATGGGCCGCGCAGGTGAGCCACCTGCACCACCTCTCAATCTGGTGGGCGACTATGGAGGCGGCGCGCTCTACCTTGCTTTCGGCTTATGCGCCGGTCTTCTCCATGCAAAATCGACAGGCGAGGGGCAGGTGATCGACGTAGCCATGAGCGACGGAGCCGCTTCCCTGCTGGCAATGTTCTACGGCATGCGCTCTGCGGGCATCTGGACAGACGAGCGTGCCAACAACATGCTCGATGGCGGCGCCCATTTCTACGACACGTATGCTTGTTCAGATGGAAAGTTCATCTCCATCGGATCGATCGAGCCGCAATTCTACGCCATCCTGCTGGAGAAAGCAGAGCTTTCCGATCCGCAGTTCCAAAAACAGATGGATCGCGCTTCATGGCCGGAGCTCAAAGACAAGATCGCAGCAGTCTTCAAAACAAAAACGCGAGATGAATGGTGCGAAATCATGGAAGGCACCGACATTTGCTTTGCGCCAGTTCTGTCCATGGAAGAAGCGCCAAACTACAAGCACAATGTCGATCGTGGCACTTTCCAGACCGTGTCAGGCGTGGTCCAACCGGGCGTCGCGCCTCGCTTCCTGAAAACACCGGGTGAGATTCAAGGACCGCCTCCAAAGATCGGCGAACATACGGATGAAGTTCTGAAGGATTGGGGCGTCCAGTCTTAATGGAGTAAATCTTGGTATTTTTACCTGGTACAACGGGCCGGCGGCGCATCTATTTGATGCGTCACGGTCATGTTGATTATTTTTCAAAGGAAGTCGTCGACAGCAAGGATCCCCGTCTTGCAAGACTGACGCCTCAAGGTATCGCTCAGGCTCAGGCAGCCGGCGAGGCGCTTTCGGACATCGGGTTCGATATCGCGATCTCTTCCGGCTTGAGGCGTACCCGTGAAACTGCAGAGCATGTTCTGAATCGTCAGAATGTGTCCGCCGCGCAATTGGAACACGACCCACGTTTAGAAGAACTCCATTCCGGTCAATACATCGAATTTGAGAGTCGCGAGCAGCTCGCTGCTACCATGACCTTCCAGTTCGAGAATGCGCACGAGCCGAATGCTAGTTTCTTCGATGGGGGAGAGCGGTTCGACGTTGCGCTCGAACGTTCCGTTGAAGCCATTCGGGACCTGCTAAGTCGTCCCAACTGGGCCACGGCACTTGTGGTCGCTCATGAAGGCATTAACCGCATCCTTTTGAGCTGGATGTGTCATGCGGACCTGAACGCGTCTGCGAGCTTTGAGCAGGATACCGGGTGCATCAATATTCTGGATTTTGATCTCATCCCGGATGGAGATAGCAACAAGATCGAACGGCGCATTATCAAATCAATCAATCTAACGCCTGAGAACTATCTCAAACACGGTATGAACCTTCGCAGTCTCGAAGCAATCTTTCATCGTGAGGACTGATCGATTCCTGAACAGAACATAACAAACGGGAACAGCAAGCGTTCAGATTCGTTTTGTTAGACATAAGCACAGACCAAGACGTGGTTGAGCCCGTCTTGTCTTTGTGTCCTTCTTGAAACTCGCCGGCCCTCGGGCCGGCGTTTTTTTCTACCGCTATGATATTCAACAGGTGTTGAAAAACGGCTAGTGATCCGACATGTTGCCGCCAACAATGATGAAGGATACCGGAGGGACTGTTTTCGCATGAACAAATTATACTCAGACGCCAAAGCTTCTTTGGACGGGCTGCTGTTTGATGGCATGACCATCATGTCAGGCGGTTTCGGACTTTGCGGCATTCCCGAGCTGCTGATCGCGGCCATTCGCGACTCAGGTGTCAAAGACCTGACGATCATTTCCAACAATGCGGGTGTCGATGACTTCGGTCTCGGCTTGCTGCTCGAAACGCGCCAGATCAAAAAAATGATCTCGTCCTATGTCGGTGAGAACAAAGAGTTCGAACGCCAGTATCTGAATGGCGAACTCGAACTCGAATTTAATCCGCAGGGTACGCTGGCTGAACGTTGCCGCGCTGGCGGCGCTGGTATTCCAGGCTTCTATACCAAAACCGGTGTGGGAACGATGGTTGCGGACGGCAAAGAACACAAAGAATTCAACGGCGAGACCTATATTCTTGAAACCGGGCTGGTTGCAGACCTGTCGATCATCAAAGCCTGGAAAGGCGACGCACAGGGCAATCTGATCTATAATAAAACCGCGCTCAATTTTAATCACGATATGGCAACAGCCGGAAAAGTGACGATTGCGGAAGTTGAAGAAATTGTACCCGTCGGAACCTTCGATCCAGCCAACATTCACACGCCTGGTATCTTCATCCAGCGCCTGATCTCGGGTCCGCACGAGAAACGAATCGAAAAAGTCACAACACGCAAGCGCGAGGAGGCGTAACCATGCCATGGACACGTGACGAAGTTGCTGCGCGCGCCGCTCAGGAGCTCGAAGACGGATTCTATGTCAATCTCGGCATTGGCATTCCGACACTCGTATCGAACTATATTCCCGACGGCATGGACGTAACGCTCCAGTCGGAGAACGGTATGCTAGGCATGGGCGCTTTTCCTTTCGAAGGAGAAGAAGACCCAGACGTGATTAACGCGGGTAAACAGACAATAACCGAACTGGACCGTACGTCTTACTTCACGTCTTCAACCAGCTTTTCCATGATCCGGGGCGGTCACATCAATCTGGCTATTCTCGGTGCGATGGAAGTCGCTGAGAATGGTGACCTTGCGAACTGGATGATTCCCGGAAAGCTCGTGAAAGGCATGGGCGGAGCGATGGACCTGGTTGCTGGTGTGAAACGCATTGTTGTTGTGATGGATCACACGAACAAAGCGGGCGAAACCAAGCTTCTGAAAGCCTGCACGCTCCCCCTGACAGGCACCGGCGTCGTTGATCGCATCATCACCGATCTTGGCGTGTTCGACGTTGTCGAAGGTGGCCTGAAAATAGTAGAGGTCGCTCCCGGCGTCACAGAAGACGAAATCCGCGAGAAAACCGAAGCGACGCTCGTTTAAAAACAGTTCCGATCTGCGCTGGTTAGCTCCAGCGCAGATCAAGCGTGTTCGGGAAACGTGGGTCCTGATGGATATATCTCGGTACGAAATGGCCTGGCGTATGTCCATTCGGATTGAAAGCGGCGATTCGGCGGCCTTCCGCCTCCAGCGCATTGACAGGCCGCGTTTCGAAATTGCGACCGCCCGGATGCGCCGGATAATAGGTACATCCTCCGATCGATCGACCAAGTCGAGGATCATATAGATCAAACACCAGCGGTCCATGCGGGAAGATCGTTGGATGCAGGCAGGACGCTGGTAGCCACGTTCGATACCGGACGCCTGAGAACTGCGAACCACTCAGTTCATCAAAGCGAAGCGGAACGACCACGCCGTTGCAAAGCAGCTGCTTGTGATGGAGGTCCCCTTCGACCTTTACTTCGATACGCTCCATAGATGAGTCCACGAACCGTGTCGTACCACCAACGGCACCTTCCTCACCCAGAACGTTCCACTGCTCGAGCGCATGGCGCAGTTCGATCGTCAAGCCATCGTACCGGACCTTGCCGATCCATGGGAAGCGAAATTCAAAATGTGCCTCGAACCAGCTCGGATCGATTACAACGCCTGTGCCCTCGCTGACCTCCTGAATGACAGCCTTCAGATCGCGCCAAAGAATGTGGGGCAGCATATACTTGTCGTTCAGGTCAGTGCCATGAGGCTTCAACGGAGCGGTGTACGGCGTGGTCCAGAACCAGGCGATCAAGGCCCTTAGAAGCAATTGCTGCGCAAGGTTCATCTCTGAGTGCGGAGGCATTTCAAAACTGCGGAACTCGACGAGGCCCAACCGCCCGGTCGGTCCATCCGGCGAATAGAGCTTATCGATGCAGATCTCAGATCTATGCGTATTGCCCGTCACATCTACCATTAGATGGCGCAGCACACGATCAACCAGCCAGGGCGGAGCATATTGCCCCTGTGCAGGTAATTGCTTGAGCGCCAGTTCCATCTCATAGAGTTGGTCATGACGTGCTTCATCAATTCGAGGCGCCTGACTGGTGGGGCCGATGAAAGTACCCGCGAAGAAATAGCTGAGCGCAGGATGGTGCTGCCAATAGCGGATGATCGAGCCAAGGAGATCCGGGCGACGCAGGAACGGGCTGTCATTTGGTGAGGCACCGCCGACGACCAGATGCGCGCCGCCGCCAGAACCGGTTGGGCGTCCATTGATCAGGAAGGAAGAAGAATCGAGACCGCAACGTCTTGCTTCTTCATAGAGCGTCTTGGTCAGATGAGATAAATCTTCCCAATTCGATGTTGGATGAACATTGACCTCAATCACGCCCGGATCCGGAGTTACCTTAATCTCACTGATACGTGGATCACGCGGTGGAGGATAACCTTCCAGACGAACCGGCAAGCCTGTCATTTGAGACGCTTCTTCAACGGCCGAAATCAGATCAATATAAGCTTCCGCAGAGTAGACGGGCGGAAGAAACACACACAGATGCCCGTCGCGATGTTCGACGGAAAGCGCTGTTCGAATGCCAGCCTGAATATAATCACGTTCCGGCTCTCGCTTGGAGGTCCATACGGTCTCCATCTCCGGCGAGGCGGTTTCGCTCTGTTGTTTCGGTACTGCGCCCCTTGAGCCCGAAGATGGCAACGGCCCTTGAATATCGAATGGATCGATTGGAATCAGGCCGGGATAAAGAATCGGATCAAGCTCCGGCAAGGACTGCAATGGTAGCCGGAAGCCTGCCGGGCTGTCGCCCGGGATCAGGAAGAGTTTGTCACGCCGCGATCTCCAGATTTCAGACATCCAGTCAAACGAACGCCCCCGAGCATTTCTGGCCTGATTGGCCTGAACCGGAATTACGAACCCCTTTGGTTTCCCAATGCCTTGCTCAAACACACGGGCGAGGGCGCGGCGTTCCTCGGATTTCTTGAGCTTCGGGTCGGTTGGTTCAATATTTATCGGAAGCTTTGCTTCTCCCATAATATACTCGGCTGGATCTTCGAAGATTGGCTGTGCGCAATCGATCGAAAGATCGAGCCGGTCTGCAATCGCATGAGCCAGTGCCTCAGCCTCGGCCGGCCCGTTTTGAGCCGGAGCTGATTCCTGCTGGATCAGGCTGTCATTCTTCCACAGAGGCTCCCCATCATTTCGCCAGTACAAGGCAAATGCCCAGCGCGGCAGAGGTTCACCCGGATACCATTTGCCCTGTCCGTGAGTCAGCAGGCCGTTCGGCGCAAAACGGGTTTTGAGGCGTCGAATGAGATTATCCGCGTAAGTGCGCTTCGTAGGACCGACGGCATCAACCGTCCATTCGGGTGCGTCCCGGTCGATCTCAGCAACAAATGTCGGCTCTCCGCCCATTGTCAGACGAACATCATGTTCGTTCAGAATGTCATCGATTTGCAGACCAGCGATGTGGATGGCCTTTGACTGAGATTCCGTGACCGGCTTCGAGTGCCGCGGCGGATCAATCAACCGCTCGACTTTCATCTCGAAATCAAACTCAACCTCACACGGCTCAAGTCCGCCCGAAATTGGCGCTGCTGAAGATGGAACCGGTGTAGCAGCGAGTGGGATGTGCCCCTCGCTGGCAAACAGGCCCGATGTCGGGTCCAGACCAATCCAGCCTGCACCAGGCACATACACTTCAACCCATGCATGAAGGTCGGTGAAGTCTTCTTCCGGACCGGATGGACCGGAAATGGAGGCCATGTCAGCGGTCAATTGAACCAGATAGCCAGATACGAAACGCGATGCCACACCAAGGTCTCTGAAGATGTTTGCCAGCAACCAGCTTGAATCGCGGCAAGAGCCTTTCTTCAGTGTCAGCGTTTCTTCCGGGTCCTGAACTCCAGGTTCCATCCGGATCACATAGTCGATTTCACTTTCGACCATCTGGTTCAACGCAACAAGCGCATCAACGGTCGAAAGTTTGTCCTTCTTGCTCCCTTTCCACAGGATGCGCGCCGCTTCCAGAAAGGCTTTATAACGCTCGCCCGCCCCATAGGACTTCAGATATGGTCTCAGGTCTTTTTTGATATCCGCATCGTATTTGAAAGGTGCGGTCTGGGCGCTTTCCTCGAGAAAGAAGTCAAACGGATTGATCGCGATCATGTCGGCGACCACATCAATCTCAACTGAGAATTCTTTTGTTTTTTCAGGGATCACAACGCGGGCAAGGTAGTTGCCGAACGGGTCCTGTTGCCAGTTGATGAAGTGCTCTTTCGGAGTCACGATCTGGCTGTAGCTCACAATGGGTGTGCGACAGTGAGGGGCAGGGCGAAGTCGAATGACCTGAGGTCCCATCATCACAGGGCGATCATAGGAGTAAGCGGTGCGGTGTGTCAGTCCAATGCGTATGCTCATGCATAATCGCTAGCGCTGGAATCATGACAGCTGCAACCAAAACAATCACTTTCCTGAATTTTTTTGCATTGCTGGCTTTGTTCGTGGCGCTGACCATGTCAGCGTGCTTGAAAATCCGAAGGTGAGTGGGAAGAGCGTATTATATGTTTGATGAAATGTCTCATAATGGGGTTCTTCGGTCCGGCTATGAACGCATTGCCGACTGGATAGCGAAAACGCCTCATGAAGACCTCGTGCGTGCCTCTGCGGAAGCTGAAACCTTGTTTCGACGGATTGGCATCACCTTCGCAGTTTATGGTGAGGGCGGTGATCCGGAACGATTAATTCCCTTCGACCTGATCCCACGTATCTTTTCTGCCAGCGAATGGGAGACTATGGAAGCCGGCGTCATTCAGCGTGCCAGAGCCCTGAATGCCTTTATCCAGGACGTCTATAATGATGGGCGCATCATTGCGGAACGGATCGTTCCGCAAGAGTTCATCTTTGGAAATGAAGCGTTCGAGCCCGTCATGAAGGGCGTTGCTGTCCCGAAGAACGTGTATTCACACATCTCCGGAATTGATGTCATCCGAACAAGCGATGACGGCTTTTATGTGCTTGAGGATAATTGCCGGACACCTTCCGGTGTTTCCTATGTTCTGGAAAACCGGCGCATGATGACCCGCTTGTTCCCCGATCTCTTTGCATCGGGCGACATCGCGCCCGTCGATACCTATCCAGACCTTCTGCGTCAGACCATGGAAAGTGTGGCTCCAGCCGATACCACCGGCTCACCGAACTGCGTGATCCTGACACCTGGTCACTTCAACAGCGCTTATTACGAACACTCTTTCCTCGCCGATGAAATGGGTATTCCGCTCGTTGAGGGAACGGACCTGTTCGTCGAAGATGACAAGGTTTACATGCGAACGACACGTGGCCCGGAAAGGGTTCACGTCATCTATCGCAGGATCGATGATGCATTTCTTGATCCGCTCCAGTTCCGACCCGAGTCTGTGCTCGGCGTACCTGGACTCATGAAATCGTATCTTGCAGGCGGCGTGACGATCATCAATGCGCCTGGAACTGGCGTCGCAGATGACAAAGCCATCTACTGCTATGTTGAGGATATGATCCGCTTCTATCTCAGCGAAGAGCCAATTCTGAAGAATGTCGAAACATGGAAATGCAGCGATCCTGCTCAACTCAGTCATGTGCTCGACAATATCGGCGAGCTCGTGGTCAAGGAAGTTCATGGATCAGGCGGTTATGGCATGTTGATTGGACCAAAATCTACCAAGGAAGAGCAGGAAGCATACGCAGCACGCGTGAAGGCCAATCCTGCCGGTTTCATTGCCCAGCCAACCCTATCGCTTTCCACCTGTCCGACATTGGTGGAAGAAGGCGTCGCGCCTCGTCACGTTGATTTCCGACCTTTCGTACTGTCGGGAGAAACGGTTCAGGTGACACCAGGCGGGCTGACCCGTGTTGCGCTTCGCGAAGGCTCTCTGGTTGTTAATTCAAGCCAGGGCGGCGGCGTGAAAGACACTTGGGTACTGACGGAGACAAACTGATATGTTGAGCCGAGTTGCAGAAAATCTTTTCTGGATTGCGCGCTCCGTTGAGCGCGCAGACAATGTCGCCCGATTGATTGATACGGCGCGCCGTATGGTGACGCTTCCGAATAAGACAGGTCGTGATCTCTCGAATGAGTGGTCTTCCATTCTGATTGCCGCAGGTGCGAGCACCACGTTCCAGGGTGACCTCGATGGCGCGACACGTGAGCAAACAATCGAACACCTGGTCGCGGATCCAACCAACCCGTCGAGCATTTATAACAGCATTAAAAACGCCCGCGAAAACGCTCGCGCCATTCGCTTCGGCCTGACGTCTGAAGTTTGGAGCAGCCTCAACACGGCATGGAATGAACTACCGCATCAGATCGCAAGCCTCCGCGCACGAAAATCCTATCTCGCCGACTTTGTCGATTGGGTGAAAACCACTCAAGCCCAATATCGCGGCTCCGTAGAGGGTACGATGGTGCGAGACGACAGTCTGGAGTTCCTTCGCCTGGGAAGTCATATCGAGCGCGCTGATGCCACCGCACGTATTCTCGACGTGAAATATCACGTTCTGCTGCCATCTCTCGGAGAGATCGGTGGAACGCTCGACCAGTATCAATGGGTTTCATTGTTGCAAGCGGTCGGAGTGCAACGCGCTTACCACTTTGTGACGCGCTCGGACGTTTCGCGGAAAGGCGTTGCAAGCTTCCTGATACAGAACGAATTCAATCCGCGCTCAATGGCTTATTGTACCTTCCGGCTTGTGTCTTCACTCGAGGCACTGGGACAGATTTACGGCAAGGAGCCTCCCGCCACACAGACGGCGCGCAACACATTGCAGGCTTTGCGTACCGTCGATATCGACGCCGTTCTCGATAAAGGACTGCACGAGTATCTGACGGATTTCATTGTCGGAAACGCAGGCCTTGCAGGCGGAATCGCGCATGACTTCGCTTTTGTGCCATCCGATCCCGTGCCTGCCTATGAACCACCAGAGGACAAAGTGGGTCGGCAGACGCAAATACAGACGTCTTAGAGGCAAACGTTCCGGCTCTGGACGAGAAGCAAGCGACAATTTCACAAAATAGTCGATGGAAAGCGAAAATAGCCCGTTCACAAAAGGGCGAAGCTGCGCTTTCTTCCGCACAAGATTGCATAAAAGGGGGTCTCTATGACCTATTGTGTGGGCATTAAGCTGAACCAGGGGCTGGTTCTGCTCTCGGACACGCGCACCAACGCGGGCGTCGATAACATCTCAAAGGTCAAGAAGCTGTTCACCTGGCAGGTTCCCGGTGAGCGCATCATTTCCATGATGACCGCTGGCAATCTTGCCATCACTCAGGCTGTGATCAGTGAGATCAACGAGCGTATCGAAGCACCGAATCCAAACGAGCCCACCATCTTTTCTGCGCCGACCATGTTTGAAGTTGCCCAGGTTGTCGGTGACACCATGCGCAAAATTCAAAATCGCTATGGTCCTGGCTTGGCCGCACGAAATGTCGACTCCGGTGCAACTATCTTGGTTGCCGGACAACGTGTCGGCGGCGCACCGAGACTGTTTCTGGTCTATGCGGCTGGCAATTTCATCGAAGCGACCGAAGATTCCCCTTTCTTCCAGCTGGGTGAGCACAAATACGGCAAACCAATCCTCGACCGTGTCATCAACGTTGACACGGATATTCAGGACGGAGTCATCTGCGCCTTGTTATCGATGGACTCGACGATCCGATCCAACCTGACGGTCGGGATGCCACTGGACCTTGCAGTTATTCGGACAGATTCGCTGGAGTTTGAGCAGATACGTCGCATTGAGGCAGACGATCCGAAATTCTTTGAATTTTCGAACGCCTGGTCTAACGCGCTTCGCGAAGCCTTCAGCGAAATGAGAATGATGGACGTTTAGTCCATCAGGACAGAACGACTGTTTTCATTCCGTTCAGGAAGACCCGGTTCTCAGCATAAGCTTTGACGGCACGTACAAGCGCTGCTGCTTCCAGCGACCGTCCCATGGCAACAAAGTCTTCCGGTGAATGGGTGTGGTCTACATCCTGCGTGACCTGCGCAAGGATTGGGCCTTCATCGAGGTCCGCCGTCACAAAGTGGGCTGTCGCGCCGATCATCTTCACACCCCGCTGGTGTGCGCGATGATATGGACGTGCGCCTTTGAAGCTCGGCAAGAACGAGTGGTGGATGTTGATACATTTGCCCGCCAGCTTTTCGCAGGTCTCATTTGTGAGAATTTGCATGTAGCGCGCCAAAACCACAAGCTCTGCGCCGCTCTGCTCGATAATATCGAACATGGCGCGCTCTGCCGCTTCCTTCGTGTCAGCTGACACTGGCACGGTGTGAAATGGAAGGCCCCAGTGCTGCAGCTCCGGTGCAAGGTCCGGGTGGTTGGATAGAATTCCGACCGGCTCGATTGCCAGTTCGCCAGTGCGGGCGCCATACAGCAAAGCGTTTGCACAGTGATCGAGCTTGGACACCATGATCAGGGTTTTGATCTTGCGCGCCTCATCCAGTATTTGCCAGTCGGCCTCCAGTAAAACGCCAGTGTCGGCCAGGTCCTTTTCCAGCGCATCGAGAGAAAAGTCCTCACACTCGGGTTTGAAGGACAAACGCAGGAAGAAGGTTTGCGTCGCTGGATCACCAAATGAGCGAGAGCGGCTGATGAAGCAATGATGCTTCAACAATACGTTCGAGATCGCTGCAATAATGCCAGACCGGTCTTTGCAAGACAGTATGAGACGATAGGAATCAGCCATTGGTATTCTTCTTTTGCGTCTGAAAAGTCAGATCATTTCGCTGCTGGCTCTAGCGTGAGACTTATGCTGTGTGCAATGGAGCTTTATTGAAACAAGACATATTCTGACGAATTCGGTCCGATCGCATTCGTTTGAGACAGGGAATCATCGTGTCGAAGAAAGTATTTGTCACCGGTGGCGCCGGCTTCGTCGGCAGCCATAGCTGCAAGGCCTTTTCGAAAGCGGGCTGGGACATTGTTGTCTACGACAATCTAAGCCGCGGTTGGTCTGAGTTCGCCAAATGGGGCGATCTGATCGAGGGTGATCTTCTGGACCGGCAAGCGCTATCGAAAGCAATCCGTGATACCAAGCCGGACCTGGTCGCTCACTTTGCAGCCTTCGCATACGTCGCTGAGAGCATGAACCATCCCGGCATGTACTATCAAAACAATGTTCAAGGCACGGTGAACCTGCTCGAAGCCATGCGTGAAAACGAAGTGAAGAACATCATCTTCTCATCCAGCTGCGCGACCTATGGCATTTCGGAACAGTTGATCACCGAAGAAACACCTCAAAAGCCGATCAATCCTTATGGCGCCTCCAAAATGATGGCAGAGCGCGTGATCCAGGACTTCGAGCAGGCGTATGGCATCCGCCATTTCATTCTACGCTACTTCAATGCAGGTGGCAGCGACCCCGACCATGAGATCGGCGAACGTCACGATCCAGAGCCACACGTGATCCCGCTCGCAATCAAAGGAGCGACAGACGAAAGCTTCAAGTTCCAGATCAACGGAAGAGACTTCGATACTCGGGATGGGACCTGCGTCCGCGACTATGTACATGTCTGCGATCTGGCACGGGCTCACGCACTGGCTGGAGATTATCTGATCGATGGGAAGCCGTCGCAGATCGTCAATCTCGGCACAGGGCAGGGGACGAGCATTCTGGAACTGGCAAATGCCGTCAGCGAGGTTATTGGCAGGCCACTCGACGTCTCCTATGTGGATCGACGTCCAGGTGACCCTCCGTCTCTAGTTGCTTCCTGCGCCAAGGCCGGAGACGTACTCGGCTGGAAGCCGGAAATGTCAGACATCGACACCATTGTCCGTACTGCGTGGGAATGGATGGAAATCGAAAAAGGCAGGACACTATAATGCCATCGCCGCGTAATATTCTGGCCTATTCCGACAAGCTCTTCACCCCGTCGGAGAGCTTTATCCCGCGTGGTTATCGTTCCTTTTCAGAACTTCGCCCCGTCTTCATAGGACATGAACTCAAAGGCCCTGTGCCGCCAGAGTTTGAAGCGCTTCAACTCGGCGACTACCACGGCATGTTCGGTGAGGCCGGCTTCAAGCAATTCGGCGTCATCTCTGCTGAGCTCGAGGACAAGCTACGGTCTTTTGATCCCGTGGCTATCCACGCGAGTTTTGGCAAGTCCGGCGCTTATGCCCTTCCAATCGCCCGAAAACTCAATCTACCACTCATCGTCACTTATTATGGCGGCGATGCGACCAAGACGTCGAATACAAAAGAGTCAGCCTTCCGCGTCTATAACCGGCGCCGCGCTGACCTCTGGAAGGAAGCAGACCTGATCCTGCCATGCTCCGATTTCATCCGACGCGAGCTCCTGTCAAAAGGCGCTCCCGATCAAAAGATGGTCGTGCATCACAACACAGCGGATCCCGAGCGCTTCTCCCCAGGCGAGAAGCAAAAAATCATTCTCTTTGCGGGTCGCTGGACCGAGAAGAAGGGCATCGAAACGCTGATTGACGCATTGGCCACGCTTGGTCCCGCTCTGGCGGACTGGCGCGTTCGGCTCCTTGGCGACGGCGAGCTGAAGGAAGAGCTGGTCGCGCGCTTGAACGCAGCGGGCGTTGCCGCTGAACTTCCCGGCTGGATTCCAGCCGACGAGATGCCGAGCCATTTTGCCGAAGCCATGATCGCCTGCGTGCCATCACAGCGAGCGTCTTCGGGCGACGCCGAGGGCCTGCCACTTGTCTGCATTGAAGCTATGCTTTCAGAATGCGCTCTGGCTGCAACTTACCATGCGGGTATTCCGGAATGCGTCAAAGATGGCGAAACTGGCTATCTGGTCGAGGAAAAAGATAGCGTTGCTCTGGCGGACCGGTTTCTACGCATGATCTCTGACCCCGACGCGACGCGTGCAATGGGAATAGCCGGACGAGAATTCGCATTGTCTGACTTCAACCTAATCAATCAGTCAAAGCGCCTTGAATCCATGATCAAAGACTGCGCTATCAAAGCGGGCACTCTCTAAACACGTCTAATTTGCTTCCAAACCCTCTGACCTATCGGTTTTCATAGTCGTCGACCGTGCCAAATACTTGCTTTGTTAAAGCAAGCGGTTCAAATTGAACCAAACGACTTAAAGATCGTGCACTCGAGGGAGAGAACAATGCAAAAGTTTCGTATGGCGGTGCTCGCCAGTACGGCAGCACTGGCGATGGCGTCCTGCGGCCAAAACCAGCAAGCAGAAGATACGCCCGTTGTCACAGAAACGACGCCTGCGATCGAAACGACGAATTCCGCTGAGTTTGCCAATGTTACCAGCGACCGGCTTCGAAATGCTTCTGCTACGCCGGAAGAATGGCTGACATATGGCTTCAACTATGCCGAACAACGTTTCTCACCGCTCGAACAGATCAATACTGAGAACGCCTCAGAGCTTGGTGTCGCCTGGACCTACAACCTGACGACAAATCGCGGCGTTGAATCGACGCCGATTGTCGTCGACGGCACAATGTATGTCACATCCGCCTGGTCGGTCGTTCATGCGCTGGATGCAAAAACCGGCGAAGAAAAATGGGTTTATGATCCCGGCGTCGATCGCTCCGTTGGTGTGAATGCGTGTTGCGATGTCGTGAACCGCGGCGTCGCCGTCTACGAAGGCAAAATCTTTGTCGGCGTTATTGATGGCCGCCTCGAGGCACTTGATGCCAAGACGGGCGATGTCGTTTGGAGTAAGGTGACGGTCGATCAGTCAAAGCCTTATACAATCACTGGCGCCCCACGGGTTGTGGATGGTCGCGTCTTTATCGGCAATGGTGGCGCAGAGCTCGGCGTGCGCGGTTACATCTCTGCTTATGATGTCGATACCGGAGACATGGACTGGCGTTTCTACACCGTACCCAACGCGGAAAAAGAACCGGACAATGCTGCGTCCGATAGCGCGTTCGAAAAGGTCGGAAATGTCTCCTGGGGGGAAGAGGGCGACTGGAAGAATTCTGGAGGTGGCGGCACTGTCTGGGATTCCATCGTCTACGATCAGGTAAATGACCTCATCATTTTCGGGGTGGGTAATGGCTCGCCATGGAATCAGAAATTCCGCGACCCGTCAGGTAAGGACAATCTCTTCCTTTCATCCATTGTGGCCGTAAAACCCGACACAGGCGAATATGTCTGGCACTTCCAGACCACACCTGGCGACAACTGGGACTACACAGCGACGCAAACTCTGATCCTGGCCGATCTTCCACTCGGAGAGGAAGGCGAGGCGCGCCGCGTTGTCATGCAGGCACCGAAGAATGGCAATTTCTATGTGCTTGATGCAGCAAGCGGAGAGTATATTTCCGGCAACAATTATGTGCCCCAGAACTGGAGCTCCGGTCTGGATGAAAATGGTCGTCCAATCGAACTGGCGCAGGCTCGTTATGGCGATACGCCATTCCTTCAAACGCCAGGTCCACTTGGCGGTCATAACTGGCAACCAATGGCATTTAATCCAGAATTGAATCTCGCCTACATACCGGCGCAGGAGGTGCCACAAGCATATCAGACGGACGCCCAGTTCTGGGAAAACCCGGCGATCTGGAATACAGGTTCAGACTTTGCGGCCGGCGTTCCTGTCGAACCGCCACCAGAAGTGTTCAAAGCTGCTCGAGCTGGCCTCAAGGGGCGCCTGATTGCCTGGGATCCGATCAAGCAGGAAGCCCGCTGGAGCGTTGAGCACGGCAATGCGTGGAATGGCGGTGTTCTGGCTACGGCCGGTGGCCTGGTGTTTCAGGGCAAACTTGATGGGACATTCTCCGCCTATGATGCGGCGACAGGCGAAGAAAAATGGACGTCCAATCTCAAGGCAGGTGGCGCATCTGGTCCTGGCACTTTCATGATCGATGGCGAGCAGTATGTAACCATCACCACCGGCTGGGGATCTGCATTCGGTCTCGCAGGCGGATTCGGCTATGACGAAACAGTTCCTCCGATTGTGGGGAAAGTCGTTACATACAAGCTCGGCGGTACAGGTGAAATTCCTGATCCAGAACTCGAGCCAATGCCGAGAGAACCACATGCGGATGTGTTTGGTGATGAGGAAATGTGGAAGGACGGGTCTGTCTCGTATGCACGTCTCTGCGCTGTTTGCCACGGTCCTTTTGCTGTGAGTTCAGGCGTTCTGCCGGATCTGAGGTGGTCAGCAATCGCTGGCGACCCAGAGGCGTGGAAATCCGTAGTGATTGACGGAAATCTTTCTTCTAACGGCATGGTATCGTTTGCTGAAGTCCTGTCAGAGGATGAAGCTGAGGCGATCCGCGCCTATGTTGTGAAGCAGGCGCACGTGGCAAAAGACGCTGAATCCACAGAAACTGAATAAATCTTGCTGGCAAGTGAGTATTCTTCTCACTTGCCTCTTGACCTCGCGTGCTTTTTTAGGGATTTGTGCGCGCCTCAGGGGCGGTTAGCTCAGTTGGAAGAGCATCTCGTTTACACCGAGAGGGTCAGCGGTTCGAGCCCGTTACCGCCCACCATTTTCCTGAAGACGTCATGGCCGATACGGGCCTCACGAGTATGGCAGATTTTCAGTGAAACTTCCGATCGATATAGGTGACGTAAAAGGCTTCATGCCGAAGGCAGAAGGCGAGGCGCTGTACGCCATCGCTTTGGAGCAGGCCGCCAAAGGCCCGATTGTGGAAATCGGCACTTATTGTGGAAAGTCGGCCGTCTATATCGGGACGGCATGCAAGCTTTCAAAGAGCCATTTGTTTGCGATCGATCATCACCGTGGATCTGAGGAGAATCAGCCGGATTGGGAACACCATGATCCGGAGACCTGGGACTCTCAGGCCAATGCGATGGATACGCTTCCGTTTCTGAGAACGACGCTTAGAAGGGCAGGCCTGGAAGAGACGGTTATACCTGTCGTCGGCAGATCAGAAACAATTGGCCGCTACTGGCTCACACCGCTCTCTATGCTCTTCATTGATGGCGGACATGGTCGCGAACCCGCAAGGACAGATTATCGTGTTTGGTCTGGCAAGGTCATGCGCGGAGGGATTCTCGCCATCCACGACGTGTTCGAGAATCCAGCTGACGGCGGCCGGCCACCATATGAAATTTACTGCCTTGCGATTGAGTCGGGCCTGTTCGAAGAAATTCAGCAAGCAGGCTCTTTAAGGCTCCTGAGGCGCCTCTGAGTGAAGGGACGTTCAGGCGTGGCTGGCGAGCACACGTTCTGTAGCAGATCCACGACGTAACGCATCAACTGCAAGAATCATTGCCGCCTGTGTCCAGGATGGCTTCTCCAGCGGCCAGTACAGCTTTTCAGCATACTGGTAGCCCATCCAGAATGCACCATCTTCGTCTCGGTGGTTGAACTGGAGTTCGATCAGTTCTGCAGCGATGTCGCGTCCGCCTAGTCCGATCAGAGTAATCGCGAGCTCCGCGGTCTCTGCGATGGTTACCCAAGGTTCGGTCAGAACGCAGTGGCACCCGAGATCTGGCACAACAAAGTCGTTCCAATGTCGGCGCAACAACATGTTGGCGTCATGCCCTTTGACCGCGCCGCCCATGGCCGGGTAGTACCAGTCCATCGCATACTTCATTCGGTCTTCACCATTACGATCGAACCGCTCTGGCTTGTTTGTCAAAGCCTCATCCAGCATACTCAAAGCTCGACGATAGGCTTGCAATTCCTTCGTCTCTCCGAGCACGTTCGCGATCTTGATGGCGCACTCAAGACTCTTTCGAATAGACCCATTACCGGCCCTGAGCGAATCATCCGGCCCCATGGATTTCGCTTCCGTCGACCATGCGATGTCGCCATGTTCTGATTGTAGCGAGAGGACGAACTCAAACGCAGCACGAACCATGGGCCAGAAAGTACGAAGATCGGCAGCGTCACTCCGGCTGACATAGCGGTGCCACAAGCCGACGGCGCAATACGCAGTGAAATTCGTGTCGCGGAAGGTGCCATTCGACTCTCGGCTCATATGGTAGAGGTCCGCCATGGGAACTGTATTGCCATAATCACCTTCCCAGGCGCCGTCCGAGAGCTGCGTTTTCTGAAGATACGAAAACGCGCGATCGGCTGCTTCGTGCTCACCCATGACTTCTAGCGCCATTGCCCCTTCGGTATGGTTCCATGCATCCCAAATCCCGTCAGAAAACCAGCCAATCGCGCCGTCTTCAGTCTGGATTTCCAGCAGCAACTGAGTGGGGGTCTGAAGACGCCGATCGAGGTGAACAGGCTTTCGCTTGAGCTGGATTGTGGTCATTTTTCATTGGCCTCAAAATACAGCGCGACGCTTTTGCCCATGATTGGGGAAGTGATGGCGTCCAGAAATCGCGTCAGAATGGGTTTCTTCATCAGATCCCAGACAAGGAAGTTATGATAGAGCTTGATCAACCAATGGGTGTCCCGTTGGTCCCAAAGCGCACATTTTAACCACCAGTAAGGCGAATGAAGGCCGTGTGTATGATGCTTGCGCTGAAACGTAAAGCCCGCATTGACCAGTTCATATTTCAGAGCCGTGTCATCGAAAATGCGAATATGTCCGCCCGGCTCAAATGGATATCCGCCCGGAGGGGGCGCCAGTCTCCAGCACATACGCTCAGGCCAGCCGTGTGGCACTGTGATCCCGAGTTTCCCACCGGGTTTCAGAACCCGTCGCATTTCCAAAATAGCAGCTGGGTAATTGTCCAGATGTTCCAGTACTTCCGAGCAAATCACCACGTCGAAGCAGTCGTCTTCAAAAGGCAGCTCGTATGCACTTGCCTGCATGAAGCTTGTGTCGCCAGTTGGGTACGTGTCTGAACTTTGCCTGTCTAAATATTCGATCCCTTCGCGCGCTTTAGCGAGTGACGGCTCATCGATATCAACGCCGACAACATTGATACCGTCCACCATATGAAAGCCGTGCACATGCCGGCCTTCACCGCAACCAAGATCCAGCACGCGCTGTCCTGGCTTCAGGTCGAGGTGTTTGAATTTTACCGTCAGCATCAACGTGCAATGGCCTCTTCGATCACCGTTTCATAAACTGGTGCAATCCGGCTCCAATTGAAGGTGAGTTGCGCGCGTTCAAAAGCCCGCCGACCCAGTTCTGCCTTTAGTTCGTCTGATTGCTTAAAGAATGTCCGCAGCGCCGTCGCGAGCGCCTCTGGATCGGCTTTCGGAACGACAAGTCCAGCGTCTCCCACGACTTCTGGAAGGGCGCCGCCATCCGTTGTCAGAACGGGTGTGCCGCAGCTCATGGCCTCTGCGCAAGGTAGACCAAACCCTTCATAGAGCGATGGTGTTACAGCGATGCTTGCAGCACAGAATGCGCGCGCGAGTTCTTCTCGCGTGAGGCCGCTTTCGAAGCTTACCATGTCCGAGATGCTAAGCGCTTCCAGTTCCTTGGACGTTGCGCCCTCCCGGAGCTTACCAATCACCTTCAATTTGAGGTCCGGCAGGTCATCACGAAGTTTGGCAACCGCTCGCAGGAGATAGATCAACCCTTTCAAAGGCACATCTGCGCTCGCTGTGGTGATGATCTGAAGCGGTTCGCGTTTAACGTCATCGCGAGGGTGAAAGTCTTCCTGCGCAACGCCCAGCGGGATCACCCGCAATTGCTCAGATTTCAGCCCGAACTCGCGCATTATATCCTTCTTGATCGCGCCGGAAGAGGTGATGTGGATCGGCATCTGGCATGCGACCTTGATTTGCGGCGCAATAAAGCCGTACCAGCGGCGGATCAGCAGGCGCTTGCGGAAGCTTTTTTCTGCATCCAGTGCAAGCTGACGATCCTGTGTAATAGGATGATGGATGATCCCGATAATTGGTGTCTTCTGAAGCGCATCAGACAGGAGGCCCGGAGTCAGTGTCTGATTGTCGATGATGACATCATACTGCGGCTTCTGCTCTGCAAAATAGCGCTTCAGCCTTTCCCCAAACGTCAACGGTTCAGCGAATTTGCCCGTCAGATGAGCGAAATACTCATAGAGATCTTCACCGCGTTTAAAATGCCGCGGGCGCAATGCAAAATGCCCATTATGTGGCTGAGCATAGAGGTCCAGAGAGGGAATCTCGATCACCTTCACCCGCTCATCAACCTCCGGATAGGGTGGGCCGGAAATGATATCCACATCATGACCGCGCTCCACCAGGGCGCGGCTCAGATAGTCCAGATAGATTCCCTGACCACCAACATGCGGCGTCGAGCGATAGGAGAGAATTGCAATCCTGCGCGGTTTATCGGTTTTCGTTGAGTGAACCAGTGTCTCCGCTTCCGCGGCCTCGTCAGTCAACGCACTGCCGGTCATCATCATGAATTCTGTTTCTTTTTTGTCGGGCGGATCAGCCCTTCCTGTGTGACCGACGCGACCAGTCGCCCATCCTTTGTAAAGACCGAACCACGGTTGAAACCGCGCCCGCCCGACGCACTCGGACTATCCTGAGCATACAGCAACCATTCATCGGTCCGGAAAGGCTGGTGGAACCACATGGCGTGGTCGAGGCTCGCCATCTGCACCGTGTCCGTGAAGAAATTCACACCATGTGGACGGACACATGTGTCGAGCAGCGTCATATCTGACGCATAGGCAAGCACGGCGTGATGCAGATGCAGATCGTCACCAATCGTCTTGTTGAGCTTCATCCAGACTGGGCTGTCAGTATCCATCTTAGCTGGATGTTCCATATCCTGCGGCTTCACATAACGAAGCTCAATCGGGCGTGGCACAGACAGAAGCTTTGCCAGTTCGGGATCAGCGGTTTTTGCCAGCGCTAATCGGCTCTCATCTTCTGACATCAGGTTTTCCGGTCCCGGCACATCGGGCATCGCGATCTGATGCTCAAAGCCTGCTTCCTCGACCTGGAAGGATGCTGCGAGATTGAAAATTTGTTCGCCATTCTGAATCGCGACAACGCGTCTGGTGGTGAAACTCCGGCCATTACGTGCCTGATCGACTTCATAAAGAATAGGAATGTTCGGATTACCTGGTCGAATGAAATAGGCATGCATCGAATGACAATGCCTGTCCTCAACCGTCCGGTACGCCGCGACCAGAGCCTGTGCGATCACCTGACCGCCAAACACACGGATAGACCGGGAAGGGGGTGTAATTCCGCGAAATCGATTCACCTCAATGCGCTCAAGATCCAGAATTCGGATCAGCTCATCGACGGATTTTTGCTCCGCTGAAGCGTCAACCATGTCTACCCTCCCGTATTGATGGTGATCATATGCTTACATGTGGCTGAAAGCGATTCCGATTCCAAGGAAAATGAACGAAAAACAATTTGATCAGCACATCCAATCGTTAAATCGCCTCATTGCGGCCCCGCACACGAAACATTTCGGAATATTTTGTCGGAAAAGGTGATGTTTTCAGCTGGTCTCAACCCTTTTCTTACGCGAATTTTTCACGAAGTGATGCTGGAAACAGAATGATCTCAATTGCGAACAGGCAAAAGACAGCATGTGTGGAATTATAGGCATTGTCGGCAGATACCCTGCATCTCCAAGATTGGTGGCGGCACTGAAGCGGCTGGAATATCGCGGATATGATAGCGCTGGCATTGCCACACTTTCTAATGGTGAACTCGACCGTCGACGCAGTGAAGGCAAAATCGCAAATCTCGAATCAGCGCTTTTGTCAGCTCCGCTCGATGGCACCGTTGGTATAGGCCACACCCGTTGGGCAACTCATGGTCCACCAACCACACGCAACGCGCACCCGCATATGCATGATGGTGTTGCAGTTGTGCACAATGGGATCATCGAAAATTATACCGAACTTCGCAAATCGCTTTCGGAAAAAGGCTTTGCGTTCGAAACGGACACGGACACCGAAACTGTACCCGTTCTTCTGTCTTCTCTGATGAAGGAGGGCGTGAGCCCCCAGGATGCTGTTCGTCAGGCACTGAAACTTCTACGCGGTGCATATGCGCTCGCGATTCTCTTTGAATCTCACGACGACATGATGATCGGTGCCCGCAAAGGAAGCCCGCTTGTCATCGGCGTCGGCGAAGGAGAAATGTTTCTGGGATCGGATGCTCTGGCGATCTCACCCTATACAAAACAGGTCATTTATCTTGAAGAAGGCGACTGGTGCGTCCTGACCAAGGCCAGCTACACGATCTACAATGAAGCAGGTGATGAAGTAACCCGCCCGGTCCAGGAGGTCGTGACCGAAGAAGATGAAGCTGGCAAAGGCAATTACCCTCACTTCATGTTGAAAGAGATCTTCGAGCAGCCACGCACAGTGAAACGCACGCTGGATGTTTATACGCATCCCGCGCATCAGACACTTGGCCTCCCACGCGCAGCGGCTGACCAGATCAATCTGGCAGACGTTTCTTCAATCTATATGGTGTCTTGCGGCACTGCGCACTACGCGACGCGGGTCAGCGAATACTGGTTTGAACAGCTGGCTGGCGTACCGAGCAAAACGGACATCGCATCGGAGTTCCGGTATCGCAGACCAGCCCTTGCAAAGAATTCTATCGCGGTTTTCGTGTCCCAGTCCGGCGAAACTGCGGATACACTTGCAGCCTTGCGTTACTGCAAAGAGCAGGGGATCAAAACCGTGGCTATCGTCAATGTTCAGACGTCAACGATTGCGCGTGAAGCTGATGTTGTGCTGCCGACATATGCCGGCCCCGAAATTGGTGTTGCCAGCACCAAGGCTTTCACAGCTCAGCTTGTGGTGCTTCTTGCTTTCGCGGTCGCTATTGCAGAAGCACAGGGGCATCTCGACGAAGCAGAAGTAGCAGCACTCAGCAATGATATTCTGACGGTCAACTCTGCAATTGAGAAAGCTTTGTCTCTTGATGACGTAATCAAGAAGGAAGTCATCCATTTTGAACAAGCAGCTGATGCTTTCTACCTTGGGCGCGGCGTCTACTATCCGCTAGCGCTCGAAGGCGCGCTCAAGCTCAAGGAAATTTCCTATATCCACGCAGAAGGCTTTGCATCGGGCGAACTGAAACATGGTCCGATTGCTCTGATCACGGCGAAGACGCCTGTTGTTTTTATTGCACCGTTTGATGACCTGTTCGAAAAGTCCTTGTCGAACCTACAGGAAGTCGCCGCACGCTCCGGCCCGGTCCTCCTTTTGTCCGATGAAAAGGGAATTGCACACGCGGGCAGTGCGCCAACTCGCTCAATTG
This sequence comes from Ponticaulis profundi, assembly GCF_042659465.1. Classification (NCBI taxonomy): domain Bacteria; kingdom Pseudomonadati; phylum Pseudomonadota; class Alphaproteobacteria; order Hyphomonadales; family Hyphomonadaceae; genus Ponticaulis; species Ponticaulis profundi. The sequence continues at coordinate 375,327 of NZ_JBHSSW010000066.1, forward strand.
CGCTGCCGAACACGCCAGAAATCATCATGCCAATCGTGCAGACGGTTGCCCTACAACTGCTTGCGTATCACGCAGCCGTAGCTTTGGGAACCGATGTGGACCAACCTAGGAACCTGGCGAAATCCGTCACAGTTGAATAATCGCGCGCTTGCTCTCACGTCAGAATTCTAGCAACACCGCGAGTAGCGGTCAGAGGGATAGTAATGGAACAACGCCTGTTCGGAACAGACGGTATTCGTGGACGTGTGAATGCGGGGGCGATCACACCACAGAATCTTGTGCGCCTGGGTGAGGCGATTGGATTCGTCTTGCGCTCTCAGGGAGACAGCAAACCGCGAATTCTGATTGGGCGAGACACACGCAACTCCGGTGTCATGATCGAAGCCGCCATTATTGCCGGGCTCGTCAACGCTGGTGCGGATGCAACAAATTGTGGAATTCTTCCCACGCCCGCCATTGGATTTCTGACCAGGAAGCACGGATATGACATGGGGCTGATGATCACCGCCTCACACAATCCGGCCACGGACAATGGGATCAAACTGTTCGGACGCGACGGGTTCAAGATATCTGAAGAGCTCCAGATAACCCTCGAGCAATGCATTCACAGTGACGATCCGTGTCATGTTGCGTTCGATGAACTCGGCACAACGACTAGCTCACCATCCATGGCTGAAGAATACGTCTCTTTTGCACAAAATTCTGTCGGGCAGGGTGTGTCCTTTCGGGGACTGAAAGTGTGCCTCGATTGTGCGAATGGTGCGGGCACGCATGTTGGCCCTCTCGTCTTTGAAAGCCTTGGTGCAGAGGTTTCCGTTATCGGCAACCTACCGAATGGCTCAAACATCAATGCCGATTGCGGCGCACTGCACACGAAACACCTACAGAATGCCGTTCTGAATACCAAATCGGATATCGGATTCGCGCTTGATGGCGACGCAGACCGGCTGATCGTCGTAGATGAGACTGGTGCAGAAATTGATGGCGATCAGATCATGGGCGCACTGGGGCTTCATTTCGCCGCCAAAGGTATGCTGAACGGCAAGGCGGTTGCAGCGACCATAATGTCCAATCTCGGTCTGGAACGTGCTCTAAGGCAACGCGGAATCTCACTTGAACGAACTAAGGTCGGCGACCGTCACGTTGTGGAGCGTATGCGCGAGAAACAGATCAATATTGGTGGTGAGCAGTCTGGTCACATTGTTCTGACAGACTTCGTCACCACCGGAGACGCGTTGATTGCAGCCCTACAGCTTCTCGCCATCGTGAAGGATCGCGGGGAGCCGGCCAGCAATGTCTTGTCAGTTTTCGATCCCGTGCCTCAAATCCTCGAGAATGTACACTACGGCAAGACTGACCCATTGGTGGATCCATCCGTAAAGGATGCGCTTGCCAAGGCCGAAACGGAACTCGGTGAGACGGGGCGTCTCGTCATCCGAAAATCTGGAACGGAACCCGTCATTCGCGTGATGGTCGAAGCATTGGACCAGAGCGTCGCTGAAAAGGTCGTTCGCCAAATTGTCGCAAAGCTTGAGGCAACCATCCGCGCAGACGGTAACGAATAACATGCCACGGCCGACAGCGCTGATTACTGGAATAGCTGGTCAGGACGGAGCCTATCTTGCGAAGAAACTACTCGATTCCGGATATGATGTCTGCGGTGGCATCAGTCGTCCGCAACAAGACCTCTGGCGCTTGAAGCGACTGGGTATTGATAAACAAGTGCTGCTGTTCCCACTCGATCTGACCAATCATCCGCAAATTGATATGGCGATTGCTGAAATCCGTCCGGACGAGATTTATAATTTTGGTGCTTTATCGTCGTTGGGAAAAACAGAAACGGACAAGATTCTTACCCGAGCGGTAAATTATGAAGGGCCGCTACATCTGTTCCGGCGTGCTCTTGATTTTCACCCTGACGTGCGAATCTTTCAGGCCTCATCTGCATTCGTTTTCGGAGAGCCATCGACCGCGCCGCAAAATGAAAACACAAGCCGCGCTCCCGTTTCAAACTATGGAAAAGCAAAACATGCTTTGGATCTTGAGCTGAAAACCTTGCGGCAACAGGGCGCCTTCGCCGTTTCCGGGATCCTCTATAATCACGAATCCCCGTTAAGAGGGGATGAGTTTGTCAGCCAGAAAATCGTTCAAACGCTCACGCGGATCAAACAGGGCAGCGGCGAGCTACTTCAGCTCGGCGCGCTGGATGATCGTCGGGACTGGAGCTATGCAGGCGACTTTGTGGACGCGATTATACTGGCCATGCAAAGCGAAAAGCCGACCGATTATCTTCTCTCGTCCGGCGAAGTGAATAACGTCAGGGGATGGGTCAATTATTCCGCAAAAACACTTGATTTAAAAATCGTTTTTGAAGGACAGGGCGCAGAAGAATGCGTATTCGATGCCGGCACGGGGCGAAAGATCGCTGAGGTAAATCCAGCCTTCATTCGCGATGAAAATGGCCGCCCACTTGTTGGTGATTCTACGAAGGCAAAAGCCGAACTGGGTTGGCACGCGCAAATGACGTTTCCAGATCTCGTGCGGCGCATGACCGTCGCCGCACTAAGTCGCCAGGGCGTATGACGAACGCTATTTCGCTGTGATATGGATAGGATGGCCTAAAGCAGCCATCGCGCTTTCGGCGAACATTTCAGACAAGGTCGGGTGAGCGTGAATAGTCTGAGCAATATCCTCGAGAACGGCCCCCATCTCGAGCGCCAGAACGAATTCGCCGGAGAGATCAGAAACATGTGGCCCAACCGCCTGCACACCTAGGATTACATGATCGTCCTTGCGCGCAACGACCCGCACAAAGCCTCGACTGCCGCCTGCATTCATTGAGAGCGCTCGTCCGGAAGCTGCGAGTGGAAACTTACTTACGACAGTCTCTTCACCATCTGCTTTCGCCTCGTCTGGCGTCTGCCCGACGCTCACAATCTCCGGGTCGGTAAAACAGACTGCAGGAATCGCAACCGGGGCAAACCGACGTTTCGCGCCGGAGATTATTTCAGCAGCACATTCGCCTTGGCTAGTCGCCTTATGGGCGAGCATTGGCTCACCGGTAAGATCGCCAATCGCGTACACACCGCTCATGCTCGTTTGACACTTGTCATTGGTCTGCACGAATGGGCCGTTCATATCTACGCCCATCGTTTCGAGACCCCAGTCTTGCGTTCTGGGTTGGCGCCCGATGGCGACAATGACTTTCTCGACGGAGATCGAGTTCGTCTCACCGGCTTTTGACTCAAAAGACAGCTCAACACCGTCGTCTATCTTCCTGGTCTGCTTGGCCTTGGTGTTCAGCAAGATATCAATGCCAGCCAATTTGGCGGCTTGCGCTACCGGGCGGCTGAGCTCAGCATCATATCCCGGCAGAATACGGTCAGCAGCTTCAATAAAGGTGACATCGGTGCCGAACTTGGACAGCGCCATACCGAGTTCCATACCGATATAACCCGCACCAATAATGGCAACCGATTTTGGTAAGGATTGCAGCTCCAGTACATGTGTTGATGACAGCACGTGAGTCCCGTCAAATGGGATATCAGGCAGCTCTATCTCACTCGACCCGTTCGCGAGAATGACGTGCTGTGGTTTGATGGCAAATTCACCGTCACCACCCTCGACTGTACAGGTCTTGGCATTCGAAAACCGCGCCCATCCTGAAATGACTTTGACACCCGCCGCCTTCAAAAGCTGCGCAACGCCGCCAGTCAGATTCTCGACGACAGAATTTTTCCAGCCTGCAAGCTTTTCGAAATCAAGATCAGGAGCGGATTTGATAGATATGCCGTAAGGATTGTCCTCGGTAGCCGCGCTTGCGACGCTCTGAAACTCAGAAGCCGCGTGAATGAATGCTTTCGATGGAATACAGCCACGGAGCAGGCAAGTCCCGCCGAGGCCTTCTGCGTCCACCAGAATCGTCTTCAGGCCGAGCTGACCGGCGCGAATCGCTGCGGGGTAACCTCCGGGGCCGCCTCCGACGACGAGGACGTCACATTCGAGAGTCTGGTTCATTGCGCATCCTCCTCCATGAATAGTGTTGCAGGAGTTTCCAGATAGGCACGAATTTTCTGAACGAATTGCGCGGCCTCATAACCATCAACAATTCGGTGGTCGAAGCTTGATGAGAGGTTCATGAAGAGGCGCGGCACAACACGGCCACCTCCGTCAAAAACCGGCCGCTCAACGATCTTGTTCACGCCGACAATGCTGGTTTCGGGTGTGTTCAGAATCGGCGTCGTCACCAGACCGCCAATCGCCCCCAGACTGGTAATCGTAATTGTCGAACCAGTAATTTCCTCGCGTCCCGCCTTTCCGTCACGAGCGGCTGCGGAGAGGCGTTTGATTTCGGATGCCATATCCCAGACGGTCATGGCTTCTGAATGTTTCAGGACAGGAACGACAAGACCTTTATCTGTCGCTGTCGCGATTCCGAGGTGAACCGCTTCGAATTCTGTCAGCGAACCTTCATCAGCCCGGTAATGTGCGTTGGTGTGCGGAAAGCTGGAAACGGTTTTAACGATGGCACGTCCAAGAAATGGCAGAAGAGTCAACTTGGCTCGGTCGTCTTGGCGCGACGCGTTCAACGATTTACGAAGTGCTTCGAGTTCCGTTACGTCGATTTCCTCAACGTATGTGATCATCGGAACCGACCAGGCTTTTTCCATGTTCTGCGCAATCTTGCGACGCAAACCAATGACATTTGTCGTGTGTTCACGGGTCCTTTTTTGACGCCCTGTTGGCGCACTGGATCTAGCAATTGCGCGTCCGCCCGCCGATACGAAATCGTCGAGGTCTTCGCGCAAGATCCGCCCCGCTGGGCCGCTGCCAACTACCGAAGAAAGCTCCACATCCAATTCCAGTGCGCGCTGACGAACGGCAGGAGAAGCGAGAACTTTGGTATTGGCTCCATTGGGAACGCTAACGCCGACATGACGCGGTGACGTGCCAGCTTTACTGCTTGCGTCGCCACTCGGACTGACGTCTTGAGCGGAAGGCGACTGAGGTTCAGCTGGTTCTGCCGTTTTCTCAGTCTGGTTATCAGAAACTTCGGCTTCTTCCGGACTGTCACTGACAGCTTCATCGGTTTCGATGACAATGATTGGCGAGCCGACCGATATCATGTCTCCGGGATCGCCGGAGATGCTGACAATTTTTCCCGAAACAGGCGAGGGAATTTCAACGGTCGCCTTGTCGGTCATGACGTCAACAAGGTCCTGATCTTCTTCGACCACGTCGCCTGGAGAAACGTGCCATGCCACGATTTCGGCTTCTGTTACACCTTCTCCGACGTCGGGCATTTTGATGGTATGTTCGCTCATTGCGGCGCCTCCATCAGTGTTTTCATCGCTTTCATAACGCGCGATTTTCCGGGAAAATAACTCCACTCGTGCGCATGCGGGTAGGGCGTATCCCACCCGGTCACCCGAACAATCGGCGCTTCGAGCGAATAAAAACAGTCTTCCTGGATTTGTGAAATGAGTTCGGCGCCGAAGCCGGATGTCCGAGGTGCTTCATGGAGCACCATACAGCGGCCTGTCTTTTGAACAGATGTTGTGACGGCTTCCACATCGTAGGGGATCAATGTCCGAAGATCGAGGATATCTGCGTCGACTCCCAGTTCTTCAGCGGCAGCCAGCGCCACATGCACCATCGTGCCGTAAGCGATGACCGTGAGTTCTTGACCAGCGCGAACTGTTTCCGCTTTCCCGATCGGTACAGAGTACAGGTCTTCCGGTACATCGCCTTTCGCATGAGACGACCAGGACGACGAGGGCTGACCAGGGTCTCCAAAAAAAGGACCATTATACAGCCGCTTCGGTTCAAAGAAGATGACGGGATCATCGCTCTCAATCGCGGATGTCAAAAGCCCTTTGGCATCATACGGGTTCGACGGCATCATAACCACGAGGCCCGGGATATGCGTAAAGAACGCCTCCGGACTCATAGAGTGGGTCTGGCCGCCATAAATACCGCCACCGCACGGCGTACGAATGGTCACAGGAGCTGTGTACTGGTTCGCACTCCTGTAACGTATGCGCGAAAGCTCCGACAAGATCTGGTCAAAACCCGGGAACACATAGTCGGCAAATTGGATTTCCGCCACGGGCCGCATGCCATTCACCGCCATGCCCATGGCCATAGCGACGATTGCGCCCTCGTTGATTGGAGCATCAAAGACGCGTTCCGAACCGTATTTTTCCTGAAGTCCTTTTGTGACGCCGAAAACGCCACCGAAATAGCCCACGTCTTCGCCGAAGGCCGTGACGGTGGGGTCGTCTTTCATTTTCAGATCCATTGCATTGTTCAATGCCTGAATCATCGACATAGAGGGCATGGAAACTCCTCGAACTGTAATAGGAAGAAGTGGACAGGGTAATTATACAGCCTGCTCGGCTGATTAGTGCCCAAGCGCCTGTCGCTGGCGTCGAATATGCCAGGGTTGTTCAGCAAAAACGTCTTCAAACATGGTCTGAACAGGCGCATGTGGACCGTCTTCCAACGTTCCGTAGCTGACGCTTTCCTTCCAGGCTTTCGTCACTTCATTCTTCGAATCGGCCTCGAGATCTGCATGCTCTTCGTCGCTCCACACGCCATCCATAATCAGGTGAGACTTCAGTCTTTCAACCGGATCGCCGAGAGGCCAGGATTTCCACTCGTCTTTTGGACGATATCGAGACGGATCGTCTGACGTAGAGTGCGCCTCACCGCGATAGGTGAACAGCTCAATCAACGTCGCACCATGACCAGCACGCGCACGCTCCGCAGCCCATTTCGTCACGGCATAAACCGCTAGATAGTCATTGCCGTCGACACGGATCCCCGGGATACCGAATCCGATCGCCTTAGAAGCAAAGGTTTCTGCTGCACCACCAGAAATATTCTGGTGCATGGAGATCGCCCATTGGTTGTTCACGACATTCAAAAGGGTCGGTGCTTTGTAAGTCGAGGCGAGTGTGCATGCTGAGTGGAAATCGCCCTCAGCCGTCGAACCTTCACCGATCCAGCTAGAAGCAATGCCGTCCTTGCCTTTCAGGCGATTGGCCATGGACCAGCCGACAGCCTGTGGAAACTGTGTTGCCAGATTGCCGGAGATAGAGAACCAGTTAAGGTCCTTTCGAGCGTAGTGAACTGGAAGCTGACGCCCGAGTAGGTTGTCACGCGAATTAGAGATGCACTGACACATCATATCGACCAGATCGGCGCCGCGATAGATAAGTGCGCCCTGCTGACGATAGGATGGAAACAGCATGTCATCATCCCGTAGAGCGTGCGCGGCTGCGATCGACACAGCCTCTTCACCAAGGCTCTTCATGTAAAACGACAAACGTTTCGTACGCTGCATCTTCAACATGCGCTCGTCGTACGCGCGGGTTAGAACCATTGTTCTCAACCCTTTCAGCAGCTCGTCATGGCTGAGCTCTGGTGCCCAGTCACCAATCGCACAGTGATTGTGATTGAGTACGCGAACCAGACCGAATGCGTGGTCGCGCAAATCTTTGGCATCAGCCGCGACGTCTGGACGCGGCAGACCTCCGGCCTGTGGAATATTGAGGTGCGCAAAATCCGGGCGATCCCCCGGACGATATAGCGGAGCGGGAATTTGAATGCCTGAAACGGAATTCGCCATAATGTTTCTCTCCCGAAAATGTCTTTTATCGATACATACCAAAAGAGACGATATGTTTCAATTAAAACGTTTCATGGGGCACAATTGTTCCCTTCCGCTTCATGTCCGGGAACGATCATGCCCATCCAACACAACATATCGCTATCATATGCGCTCTGGCGCCACTGGGTGGTTCGCTGCTAAACTTTCGGACACAATACCAACGTAGAACGCGTTAAAAGTGTTCCCGACGCTGCCGTTCGCGTAAAACTTCCTTAGGTTTTATGGGTGTTTGAGGCATGAACCTCTTTTCCGAGGTTGAAACAGATGTAAAACCTGAATACTCAGCGTCGTGAAGATTGAAGGCTGAATCGGAATGAATGAAATACAGTCCGTCGTAATCGAGTATCTGCCCGTCGTCCTGTTCCTCGGGTTTGCGCTCATTCTCTGCTTGGTTTTGCTGTTGGCTTCTGCCGTTCTTGCGCCATCCAAGCCTGACCCGGAAAAACTTTCGGCATATGAGTGCGGCTTTGAAGCATTCGATGATGCTCGCCTGAAGTTCGATGTTCGTTTTTACCTCGTCGCGATTCTGTTTATTATTTTCGACCTTGAAGTCGCCTTCCTGTTTCCGTGGGCAGTCTCTCTTGGAGAAATCGGTCTCCTGGGTTTCTGGTCCATGGTAGTCTTTCTGGGCGTCCTGACGGTTGGCTTCGTATACGAATGGCGCTCGGGCGCACTGGAGTGGGAATAGTGACTGACACTCAAAACAAACCTGCACTGTCCGCTGGTCGAGCCGGCGTTGAAGGCGCAGGACCTGTTCGTGGTGACGATCCATTTTTCGCAGGCCTGAGCGATGAGCTGGCCGACAAAGGATTTGTCGTAGCGGCAATGGATGATCTCATCACCTGGGCTCGTACCGGTTCTATGATGTGGATGACCTTCGGTCTGGCCTGCTGTGCTGTTGAAATGATGCACGCAGGGAACCCACGTTACGACCTCGAACGTTTCGGTATGGCGCCGCGTGGTTCACCTCGCCAGTCCGACGTCATGATCGTTGCTGGCACGCTGACCAACAAAATGGCGCCTGCGCTCCGGAAAGTTTACGACCAGATGCCAGAGCCTCGGTACGTGGTTTCTATGGGATCATGCGCGAATGGTGGCGGCTATTATCACTATAGCTATGCTGTCGTACGTGGCTGTGACCGCGTCGTACCAGTCGACATTTACGTCCCAGGATGCCCGCCAACTGCTGAGGCGCTCGTCTACGGCCTTCTTCAGCTACAGAAGAAGATTCGCCGTGAAGGCACGATTGAGCGCTAGGAGATCGCCATGGATGACAATTTGAAAGATCTCGGCGAACATATTTCAGCAGCTGAACCGCATGCGGTTCAGAAATGGGAAATCACCCATGACGAGCTGACGCTCCATGTTGTGCGCGAGCAGATTCCGTCCGTGCTGAAATTCCTGCGCGATGACAGCCAGTGCCGGTTCGAAACACTCGTCGATATCTGCGGCGTTGATTTTCCGTCACGCCGCGAGCGATTTGAAGTGGTTTATCACTTTCTGAGCATGCGCCTGAACCAGCGCATACGCGTCAAAACGACAACGGACGAAGACACGCCCGTGCCGAGCGTCATGGATATTTTTCCAGCAGCTCAATGGTTCGAACGCGAGGCGCTCGACATGTATGGCATTCTGTTTGCCGGAAATGACGACCTCCGCCGCTTGCTGACCGACTATGGCTTTGAAGGCTATCCATTGCGGAAAGACTTCCCGCTGACCGGATATGTTGAGGTTCGTTATGACGAACTCGAAAAACGCGTCGTATACGAGCCAGTGAAACTGGTTCAGGAATATCGAAATTTTGATTTTCTCTCGCCTTGGGAAGGTGCTCAGGCCATCATCCCGGGCGACGAAAAAGCAGAGAATGGAGCAGGGTAAATGGCTGACGGTCAGACACACGATCCCGACGATCGCTCCTTCACATTCAACTTCGGTCCGCAGCACCCGGCAGCACACGGCGTTTTGCGTCTTGTTGTTGAAATGGATGGTGAGATCGTTGAACGCATCGATCCACATATTGGCCTTCTCCATCGTGGCACAGAGAAGCTGATCGAGTACAAGACGTACCTGCAGGCTATGCCATACTTTGATCGTCTCGACTATGTCGCACCGATGAATCAGGAGCATGCGTACTGTCTGGCGATTGAGAAGCTGCTGGGTCTTGAAGTGCCACGTCGCGCCAGTCTCATTCGCGTACTGTACAGCGAACTTGGACGCATCTCGAACCATATCCTGAACATCACGACCCAAGCCATGGATGTTGGCGCCCTGACGCCGATCACCTGGGGCTTTGAAGAACGCGAAAAACTGATGGTGTTTTACGAGCGTGCATGCGGGTCACGTATGCACGCAGCGTATTTCCGTCCTGGCGGTGTCCACCAGGACCTGCCGCCAGAGTTGCTGGATGACATCATGACGTTTTGTGATGAGTTTCCGGCCGCGATGGATGACATCGAAACCCTCCTGACGGACAACCGGATCTTCAAGCAGCGTAACGCTGATATCGGTGTTGTCTCTGTTCAGGATGCATTGGATTGGGGCTTCTCTGGCGTCATGGTTCGCGGTTCAGGCATGGCCTGGGATCTTCGCCGCGCACAGCCTTATGAGTGCTACAACGAACTCGACTTCCAGATTCCAATCGGAAAGAATGGCGACTGTTATGATCGCTACCTCTGCCGCATGGAAGAAATGCGCGAGTCCATCAAGATCATGAAGCAGTGTATTGAGCTGATGGAGCCTGGTCCGGTTCTGGTCGAGGGCACAAAGGTGTCTCCGCCACGTCGCGCTGACATGAAGCGTTCGATGGAAGCTCTGATTCACCACTTCAAGCTCTACACAGAAGGCTTCAAAGTGCCGGAAGGTGAAATCTACGCCGCTGTAGAAGCGCCGAAAGGTGAGTTTGGCGTCTATCTAGTAGCCGACGGCACAAACCGGCCTTATCGCCTCAAGATTCGCGCTCCTGGCTTCCCGCACTTGCAAGCCATGGATTATCTCTGCAAAGGGCACCAGCTCGCAGATGTTTCCGCTATTCTGGGATCGCTTGATATCGTGTTCGGGGAAATTGACCGTTGATCAACTTCCCCACCGCACAACCACTTATGACCGCTTCTTGCAGAAGCCTGGACGTTTCAATGGAGAGCCTTGAATGGGCGTGAGACGCTTTGATCTGGCAGCTGGTGGAGACGTATTTTCGTTCCACGCCAGTACCGAAGAGAAAATCAGCTTCTGGCTTTCCAAATATCCGGAAGAGCGCAAGCGTTCTGCCGTGATTCCGCTTTTGTGGCTGGCGCAGAAAGATAATGCAGGCTGGCTTTCCGAACCTGCGATGCGTGAAGTCGCTGATCGTCTGGAAATGCCGTATATCCGCGTGTATGAGGTCGCGACATTCTACACGATGTTCCGGCTTCAGCCCGTTGGGCAACACCATATCCAGCTCTGCGGCACGACACCGTGCATGCTGCGCGGCGCCAACGACCTCAAAGAGGTTTGCGAGAAAGTCATCGGGAGCAAGGGCCAGGTGAACGAAACAGGTCGCCTTTCCTGGGAAGAAGTCGAATGCCTGGGGGCGTGCGTGAATGCACCGGTCGTGCAGATCAATGACTATTATTATGAAGATCTGACGTCAGAGACACTCGAAGAAGTGCTTCGTAAGCTCGACAGCGGCGTCGATGTTGCTCCAGGGACTTTTGTGAAACGTCACAAGTCAGCACCCGAAGGTGATGCTGTGACTCTGGTTGATGCTGCCTTGTATAATGGAAGTGCCGCAGCAAGTGCGTCTCTTCCTAATCTTCCGGAAGAGTTGCCTGAAACAACGCTGAAACCACGTGACGGCAAGATGCCAAAATCCGTGAAGAAGGCGAAGTCTGTAAAAGCCGAAGCGGAAGCCGCTGAAAAAGCAGTAGAAAAAACGGATACAGGTTCGGCCGCCGAAAATAACGCTCCGGAAGGTCAAAAACCAGAAGGCCTCGAAGCCCCAAAAGGCGAACCAGACGACCTGAAAAAGATCAGCGGAATCGGACCTAAGATCGAAGGCATCCTCAATGAGCTCGGTATTTTCCACTTCTCGCAGATTGCGGCTTGGGGAGAAGCGGAAGTCGCCTGGATCGATGACTATTTGAAGTTCAAAGGCCGCGTGGCGCGCGAAAACTGGATCGCTCAGGCAACAACATTTGCAGATGAGGCGACGTCGTGACCGGTACATATGTATTGAAGGAGTGTGATCATGCTTGAAGATAAAGATCGCATTTTTACGAATCTCTATGGTCGCGAAGACTGGTCTCTAGAGGCCGCGAAAAAACGTGGCGCGTGGCATCTCACTCGCGAAATGCTGGAGTGCGGGCAGGACTGGATTTGTGATCAGATCAAAGCGAGCGGCCTGCGCGGTCGCGGTGGCGCCGGCTTCCCAACGGGCCTCAAATGGACATTCATGCCGAAGCAGGAAGGTCCACGCCCTCACTATCTAGTCGTAAACGCTGACGAATCCGAACCTGGCACCTGTAAGGACCGTGACATCATGCGTCACGATCCGCACCTGCTGATCGAAGGTTGCCTGGTCGCCTCTTATGCGATGCGCGCACACAAATGCTACATCTACCTTCGCGGCGAGTACATTTACGAGCGCGAGCGTATGGAAGCAGCCGTTAAGGAAGCTTATGAAGCGCGCCTCATTGGTGAGAACAACATTCATGGCTGGGACTTCGACGTCTATATCCACCATGGTGCAGGCGCGTACATCTGCGGCGAAGAAACAGCGCTTCTGGAAAGCCTTGAAGGCAAAAAGGGTCAGCCACGACTGAAACCACCATTCCCTGCGAATGCCGGTCTCTATGGCTGTCCAACGACCGTAAATAACGTCGAATCCATTGCTGTCGCTCCGACCATTCTTCGTCGTGGCGCCGAATGGTTCGCTTCAATCGGACGCGAAAACAACAAAGGCACCAAGGTGTTCTGCATTTCAGGGCATGTGAACAAGCCTTGCAATGTCGAAGAAGCGATGTCGATTCCAATGCGTCAGCTGATCGAAGAACACTGTGGCGGCGTCCGTGGCGGTTGGGAAAACCTGAAAGCCGTTATTCCTGGCGGTTCTTCCGTTCCTCTGATCCCGCGTGAAATTTGTGATGATGTCCTGATGGACTTTGATGCCCTACGGGAAGTCAAATCCGGTCTCGGCACAGCCGCTATGATTGTCATGGACCAGTCTACGGATGTGGTTAAGGCGATTGCCCGGATCAGCTATTTTTATCGTCACGAGAGCTGTGGTCAGTGCACACCGTGTCGCGAGGGCACAGGCTGGATGTGGCGCGTGCTTGAGCGCATGGCGCGAGGCGAAGCCGAGCATCACGAGATCGACATGCTGCTCGACGTTTCGACACAGGTCGAAGGTCACACGATTTGCGCACTTGGCGACGCAGCTGCGTGGCCTGTACAGGGTCTGATCCGACACTTCCGTCATGAGATTGAAGAGCGGATTTCGACCTATCGCATCGGTAAGCCCCTCGTTCAGGGCGCAACGGTTGCTGCGGAGTAGAAAGCGAATGTCGTCTCGCAATGCATCATTCACGGTAATTACGAGCTGCTTGGCGTTGAGCCTTGTTTCATCTTGTGGCGACGACCGTAGTCAGAGCATCGCGCAGAACGATTCTCCCACGACCGTGATTTCAGAGGCCACAACTACAGCAGTTCTCAACTGCTATGACGAAATTCCAACAGTTTATAACGATCCTCGAGAAGAATATTACCGATCGAAAATCGATGAGTTTAATAAAAGTCCTGTCCGCCGGGGTTCTGTGATTCTCTTAGGCGACAGCTTACTAGCCAGGCTGCCGGCTGAATTCTTTAATGAGCAACAAAACGTTGTGAATTTCGGAATTGAGGGGGACGAAACCAGTGGCGTTCTCAATCGATTCGATCAGGTTATTGCGATGGCGCCGTCACAAGTGTTCATCCTGATAGGTACAAACGATATCGCTCGGAACCGAGATGTCGCAGCAATCAAGAACAACATCGATTTAATATTAGAGCGTGCTAATTCACTCGATTCTTCGGAATTCTATTTTGTCAGCATTCTTCCGAGGGGGGCGGAATTGGATCCGATGGTTGATGAACTTAATGAGTATATTTCTATCAAAACAGCACAATCATCGGTGAACTTCATAGATAGTTACGATGATTTCACGATAGACGGCATGCAAATCAACGCTGAACTCACAAGCGATGGCGTTCATTTGAATTTGGCGGGCAGTCGCGAACTGAGCAACGACATCAAATCTAACTTTAGACTCGCTAACAATGAGCGGAATTACGCGGACGATCGAACAATGTCTGTAAAAGAACGAATTTCGCGGATGTGCGCGGGTGTATAGGTCACTAGAAATGCTGGATATTTCATATGTCTGAGACATTCAAACTCAATATCGATGGCAAGGAAGTGGAAGTTCCGCGCCATTACACGCTTCTTCAGGCTTGTGAGGAAGCAGGGGCGGAAATCCCGCGTTTCTGTTTTCATGAACGTCTGTCGGTTGCAGGCAATTGCCGCATGTGTCTCGTTCAATGGGTAGGCGCTCCGAAGCCAATCGCATCCTGCGCACAAACAGTGGGTGATATGCGCATGAACCCGGATGGTTCAGCGCCAAATATCAACACCAAGGGTGACTATGTAGAGAAGGCGCGCAACGGCGTGATGGAATTCCTTCTCATCAACCACCCGCTAGATTGCCCGATCTGTGACCAAGGCGGCGAGTGTGATCTGCAGGATCAGGCCATGGCTTATGGCCGGGCTGGTTCGCGCTATGATCTCAACAAGCGTGCTGTTGAAGACAAAAATATGGGCCCGCTCGTTAAAACGATCATGACCCGCTGCATCCAGTGCACACGTTGCGTACGCTTTGCGGCGGAAGTGGCTGGTGTTGAAGAGATTGGCATGATCAGCCGCGGTGAAGACGCAGAAATCACGACATATCTTGAAAAGTCTCTTACTTCAGAACTGTCCGGGAACGTAATCGATCTCTGCCCAGTCGGTGCTCTGACATCTAAACCTTACGCTTTCAACGCGCGGCCATGGGAATTGCGAAAAACGGAAAGCATCGATGTGATGGATGCGATTGGCAGCTCAATCCGCATCGACGCCAAAGGCACAACCGTTATGCGGATCATGCCGCGCCTCAATGAAGAGGTGAATGAGGAGTGGATTTCAGATAAATCGCGCTTTGTGTGGGATGGCCTGTCGCGCCAGCGACTGGACAAGCCCTACATTCGTGAGAACGGAAAACTTCGTGCGGCACATTGGAACGAAGCTCTGGAATTGGCCGCATCAAAACTCTCTGCGGATCCGGAAAAGATTGCCATGTTCGCAGGCGAGCTGTCCGCTGTTGAGGATCTCAAAGCAGCGAAAGATCTCGCTGATGCCGCTGGCATCAAGCACACGGACTGCCGCCTCAAAGGCGAAGCCATGGGCGTCGCGCCTGACGGTTCAGCGCTTCCGCGTGAGAGCTATATTCTGAATCCGACGCTTATGGGCGTAGAAGAATGTGACGCACTGCTTCTGATTGGCGCCAACCCACGTGTAGAAGGGGCTGTCTGGAATGCGCGCATCCGCAAAGCCTGGCTCTGGAATGAACTGAAAATCGGCGTCGTGGGTGAGGCCGTTGATCTTACATATGACTATGAACACCTTGGTTCGTCCGCATCCGATCTGACGGATCTCGGCGCATTCAAAGACGTACTGAAAAATGCGAAGAAGCCAATGGTTGTTGTTGGCGAGGCAGCGCTGACGGGCGAGGGCGGATATGCGGCTCTGAAAGCTGCACACGATCTCGCTCTTGAGGTCGGAGCCATCGAAGCCGGCGATAGTTCTTGGGCAGGATTTGGCGTCTTGCATACAGCTGCATCCAAAGTTGGTGCTCTGGACATCGGCTTCCGTCCTGGAGACGGCGGCAAATCAGCTGCTGAATTGATGTCAGACAATTGCTCCGCCATTGAGACATTGGTGTTGCTCGGCGCCGATGAGCTGCCGACATCTAATCTCGGCGACAGCTTCGTTATTTATGTCGGTAGTCATGGCGATGCCGGTGCAGCCCGTGCGGATCTCATACTGCCATCGCTCGCGTACACGGAGCAGACTGCGACGTACGTGAATACTGAAGGCCGCGTACAAATGACGACCGCGGCTACAGCACCAAAAGGTGAAGCAAAAGACGTTTGGGCGATTTTCCGAGCGATCTCAGATCGTATGGGTAAATCACTGCCATACAAATCAGCTGAAGAAGTCCGAGCAGCTATGCGTGAAACCAATCCGGTTTTCGCTGGCCTCAACTTCGCACCGGGATCAACTGGCGCAGAAGCACTTTCAACAGCTCTTCCAAGTTCCACCGACTCACTGAATTCAGACCCAATGTTTGGTTCTATTTCGGACTTTTACCTCACGAACCCGATTGCGCGCGCTTCTAAGACGATGGCGGAGTGCTCTTTGCAAAAACAAACGCTGGATATGCCAGCCGCAGCGGAGTAGGGAAGCGACATGCAACAGTTTCTTGCCTGGACGAATGACAATGCGCTTCTCGCGGTGCTGCTGTCTTTTGGCCAAATCATTCTGATTTCAGTCGTTCTGCTTTTGGCGATCGCGTACCTGCTTTACTTTGACCGTAAGGTTCTTGCGGGCACCATGCTCCGCAAAGGTCCAAACGTTGTTGGCCCTTGGGGGCTTCTTCAATCGTTTGCCGACTTCGGTAAATTCCTGATAAAGGAAACCGTTATTCCAGCAGGCGCTAACAAAGCCGTCTTCCTTATCGCTCCGATTCTTTCCACGGTTCTGCCACTCATCTGTTGGGCTGTCGTGCCGATCGCGCCTGGTTGGGTCGTATCGGACCTGAATGTTGGTATCCTCTATATCCTCGCCATGTCTTCTCTTGGTGTATATGGCGTCATCATGGCTGGCTGGGCATCCAACTCTAAATACCCGTTTTTGGGCGGCCTTCGCTCAGCCGCGCAAATGGTCTCCTATGAAGTTTCTATTGGCTTCGTCCTAGTTACGGTGATCCTGCTGTCAGGGTCCATGAACCTTGCGACCATCGTTGAATCGCAGAATGGCGGCTTCTGGAACTGGTATGCATTCAAGCTGCCCACGATTATTGTCATGTTTCCTATGATGATCATCTTTTTCATCTCGGCGCTCGCAGAAACCAACCGTCCACCATTTGACCTTCCTGAAGCGGAATCAGAACTTGTTGCCGGTTATCAGGTCGAGTATTCCGGCACGCCGTTTCTTCTGATCTATCTCGGCGAGCAGGTTGCCATTACCCTAATGTGCGCAATGACGAGCATTCTCTTCCTCGGTGGATGGAATTCTCCGATCGGTGATCTTGGCATATTTGAGCCAGGTACGATTGAGAGCCTGATTGGCGCATTCTGGTTCGCTCTGAAGACACTGTTCGTGTTCTTCATGTTCGCATTCGTTCGCGCGCTTGTTCCACGTTACCGCTATGACCAGCTCATGCGTCTTGGCTGGAAGATCTTCCTGCCAACGTCTCTTGTCGCTGTTCTACTTATCGGCGGTTTCGTCGCTTACTCTAACGCGTTATCAGCCTAGGAATTGGAGACAGATTACATGTCACGTATTGCACAGGCTGTCCGAGGCGCTCTTCTTCTGGATTTTGTCGGAGCCATGGGGCTCGGCTTCAAGAAGATCTTTACCCGGAAAGCGACCATCAACTATCCGTTTGAGAAGAACCCGCTAAGCCCACGTTTTCGTGGCGAACATGCATTGCGGCGCTACGCAAGCGGAGAAGAGCGCTGCATTGCGTGTAAGCTCTGCGAAGCGATTTGTCCGGCACAGGCCATTACAATTGAGGCAGAGCCTCGTGAAGATGGATCTCGTCGGACGACACGCTATGACATCGACATGGTGAAGTGCATCTATTGCGGCTTCTGTCAGGAAGCCTGTCCGGTAGACGCCATCGTCGAGGGCCCGAATTTCGAGTTCGCCACGGAAACCCGTGAAGAGCTCTATTATGACAAGGAAAAACTGCTTGCCAACGGAGATCGTTGGGAGCGTGAAATTGCTCGCAATCTTGAACTGGACGCGCCGTATCGTTAGACGCTGATGGCGGGATAGATTCGTTCCGTCATTTCAAGGTTTTCAGGTTGTTGGGCATCAGCACAGGGGGCTGATTTGGAAGTTATCGCATTCAGCATTCTTTCAGCGATCGTGCTGATTTCTGCGATTTGCGTAATCGCAGCAAGGAACCCGGTTCATTCGGTTTTGTTCCTCATTCTCGCATTTTTTACATCAGCAGGCCTTTTGGTTCTTATCGGAGCCGAGTTCCTGGCCATGTTGCTCGTTGTTGTTTATGTCGGCGCCGTCGCCGTGCTTTTCCTCTTCGTCGTCATGATGCTTGATGTCGACTTCGTTGAGTTGAAACAAGGCTTTCTCAACTACGCGCCATTCGGCGCAATTGTGGCTCTTGTATTCTTTGCCGAGATCGGACTCGTAGCATCCGTTATGGGTGAGAACCAAAGTGACAGCTTCAACGCAGCACCGAATGCGCCAACCAACGCAGAAGCGATTGGTCAGGTTATGTACACTGACTACCTGCTGCTGTTCCAAATTTCGGGCGTTATTCTTCTGATCGCCATGATTGGCGCGATCGTTTTGACCCTTCGCCACCGTCCAGGCGTTCGCCGCCAGTCGGTTAGCAAACAGGTTGGCAGGACGCGTGAAGAAGCCGTCCAGCTCAAAGACGTTCGCCCAGGGCAGGGGATCTGATCATGGAACTTACCCTCACGCACTACCTGGCTCTTTCGGCAGCACTTTTCACAATCGGTGTCTTTGGCATCTTTGTGAACCGCAAGAACATCATTGTTATTCTGATGGCGCTGGAGCTGCTGCTGCTATCGGTGAACATCAATCTGGTCGCATTTGCTGTCTTTAACGGCACCGTGATCGGACAGATTTTCGCAATGCTGGTACTCACTGTTGCGGCTGCAGAAGCTGCTGTGGGTCTAGCCATTCTCGTCGTCTATTTCCGTAACCGCGGTGACATTGCCGTGGAAGACGTCAATCTCATGCGGGGCTGATCACAAAAATGACTCTTCCAGATCCCCTAATTATCTACATCATCCTCGCTCCGGGGATTGCAGCGGCGATCGCAGGCCTGTTCCAGCGTTTCATCGGTGACCGCGCAGCGATGTTGATCACCACGGCTACGGTCGGTCTTGCTGGCATTCTGTCTGTCTATCAGCTGTTTGCATTTGCATTCGGCGGGCATCATGAAGGCGGACACCACGCACATCATGTGATCGAACTTGCACGCTGGATCGACATCGGTCAGTTCCAGGCAAACTGGGCAATCCGCGTCGACACGCTTTCGATCGTCATGATGGCGGTTGTGACAAGCGTTTCCGGACTCGTGCACCTCTATTCATGGGGTTACATGTCCGATGATCCGCACCGGGCACGATTCTTCTCCTATTTGTCGCTCTTTACCTTCACCATGTTGATGCTGGTGACAGCAGACAACCTCATCCAGCTTTTCTTTGGCTGGGAAGGTGTAGGCCTGGCGTCATATCTCCTCATTGGCTTCTGGTATCACAAAGAGAGCGCGAACAGCGCATCGATCAAAGCGTTTGTAACCAACCGCGTAGGCGACTTCGGTTTAGCGCTCGGCATCATGGCGGCTTTCTTCGTCTTTGGTACTGTGGAGTTCCACCCGATGCTCGAAGCTGTGAAAGAAAACAGCTTTGAATCGGTTGCTCCGATCATGACCTTCGCTGAAGGTATCGGCCCACGCGAAGCCGTGATCGAGTTCGTCGGTGTAAGGGTCTACGCATTGGAGCTGATTGCATTCCTTCTGTTTATTGGCGCGATGGGTAAGTCAGCACAATTCATCCTTCACGTCTGGCTGCCAGACGCGATGGAAGGGCCGACGCCTGTGTCTGCTCTCATCCACGCAGCGACTATGGTGACCGCAGGCGTCTATCTCGTCTGCCTCATGTCACCAATCTTCGAATATGCGCCTGTCGCATCCGGATTTGTGACCTTCATCGGTGCGATCACAGCCCTTTACGCTGCAACTGTCGGCATGGCACAGAACGACATCAAACGTGTCATCGCTTTCTCGACCTGTTCTCAGCTCGGTTACATGTTCTTCGCGGCAGGTATTGGTGCCTATCAGGCCGCTATGTTCCACCTCTTCACGCACGCGTTCTTTAAAGCGCTTCTGTTCCTCGGTGCAGGTTCCGTTATCCACGGCATGCACCACGAGCAGGACATGCGCAAAATGGGTGGTGTCGCGAAGTATATGAAAGTCACGTATGCAGCGATGATGATCGGCACGATCGCCATCATCGGCCTCGGTGTCCCGCATACGCAACTTGGTTTCGCTGGCTTCTTCTCGAAAGATGCGATTATCGAGACAACGTTTGCTGCAGGCATGAAGGGCGTCTCTTTTGCACCTCTTGCATTCTGGTTCGGTATCTTTGCTGCACTGCTGACAAGCTTCTATTCATGGCGCCTAATCTACATGACCTTCCATGGACCAATGGCAGAGCCTGATCACCACGATGACGCGCATGATGATCATCACCACCATGGCGGTAAGCCGCATGAATCTCCAATGGTCATGCTCATTCCTCTGATCCTGCTCAGCATTGGTGCAGTTGCCGCTGGCTTTACCTTCTATGGTTCATTCGTCGGACACCACCAGAAAGAGTTCTGGGATGGCGCGATCTATGTCGCAACCGACAACACGGTTCTGAAGGACAAATATCCGGCAGACCATGGCGGTATTGTTCCTGGCTGGGTCTTCTGGATGCCACTGATCGTGACTGTTCTCGGCTTCCTGATCGCGACCTTCACCTACCTCTTCAACCGAGGTCTGGGTAAGCGTATGGCCGACAAAGGTGGTCCGCTGCACGCGCTATTCGCCAACAAATGGTATTTCGACGAGATCTACCAGGCGACAGTTATCCGATGGACGCGCGTGCTGGGTGACTTTTTCTGGAAGGTCGGTGACAAGAAAATCATTGATGGTCTTGGCCCCGATGGCCTGTCCGGACTGGCCCGCTGGGGCGCAGCGCGACTTTCAGCGATGCATACCGGATATCTTTATCACTATGCGTTTGTAATTCTCGGCTCGGCAGCCATTCTGGGCGCTGTCATGCTGATCAATGCATCAGGAGCGAATTGATGGGCGAGTTTGCGCTCCTTTCTTTCATGATCTTTTTTCCAGCATTTGGCGCACTCCTGCTGCTGCTGGTTAAAAAGCTAACGGCGACGACAGATGGCGATAGCGCTTCAGAAGAGCGGATTGCCTACATGTCCGGCATTCTGATCAGTGCCGCAACTTTCGTTCTGTCACTGATTGCCCTCGCATTCTTCAATGCCGACAACAGCAGTTTTCAGCTTGTCGAAGACATTCACTGGTTTGGTGGCACGCTTCAGGATGACGGCTCGGTCACGGGCGGCATTCGATACAAGCTCGGCATTGATGGCATGTCACTTCTGCTTGTCATTCTGACCACCTTCCTGACACCACTCTGCTTTCTTGCGAGCTGGGGCAATATCAAGAAGCGCGTGACAGAGTATGTTGCCGCATTCCTGATCCTGGAAACGCTTATGCTTGGCGTATTCTGCGCGCTGGATCTCGTGGTGTTCTACGTTTTCTTCGAGGCAGGTCTCATCCCGATGTTTATCATCATCGGTATCTGGGGCGGGGCAGAGCGTGTCTACGCGGCATTCAAATTCTTCCTGTATACTCTGCTCGGTTCACTCTTCCTGCTGGTTGCGCTGATCGTAATGTTCCTTCAGGTCGGCACAACCGATATCGAAGTGCTTCAGACTTACGAGTTCAGCCGCAATCTACAGATCTGGCTCTGGCTTGCTTTCTTTGCATCCTTTGCAGTTAAGCTGCCAATGTGGCCGGTTCACACATGGCTTCCAGATGCTCACGTGCAAGCGCCAACAGCCGGTTCGGTCATTCTTGCGGGTGTTCTGCTGAAAATGGGTGGCTACGGCTTCCTGCGTTTCTCTCTGCCGATGTTCCCGGATGCGAGTTTGTTCTTCCAGCCATTCGTGTTCGCACTCAGCGTGATCGCCATTGTCTATGCATCCCTGGTCGCTTTCCGTCAGACGGACATGAAGAAGCTCATTGCATATTCGTCAGTCGCTCACATGGGCTTCGTCACGCTGGGCATTTTTTCATTCACCGACATCGGTATTCAGGGTGCTATCTTCCAGATGATTTCGCACGGCGTCATTTCTGGTGCACTCTTCCTCATCGTCGGCGTCGTGTATGATCGCATGCACACACGCGAAATCGCATTTTACGGCGGCCTTGTCGGAAAAATGCCAATCTATGCGACGATCTTCATGCTGTTCACCATGGCAAATGTCGGACTTCCGGGCACAAGCGGCTTTGTTGGTGAGATCCTCACCATGGCCGGTAGTTTCCAGGCCAATACGCTTGCTGCTGCGGGTGCTGCGCTCGGTGTCATTTTCTCAGCGATCTACATGCTCACACTTTATCGACGTACCGTTTTTGGAGTGATGACGAACGAGAAGCTGGACGGCATCAAGGATCTCACACGAAACGAAATCATCATTTTCACGCCGCTTATCATTGCGACCATTGTACTGGGTGTCTTCCCATCTCTGATCTTTGACATCACAGAAACCAGTGTCGCGAACATTATGGCGTTTGCTGCTGGCCAGATTGGATCTTAGTCATGAACTGGACTGAAATTTTCTCCGCTGCAGGATCAGAACTTTTCCTGGTATGCGCAGGCCTTATCGGGGTTCTGGCAGGCGCCTGGCTGAAAGACAAATTCGCCAGTCTGTCCATTTTTGCCGGCGCGATCGTTCTTTTCATCGCGGCTGCTATCAGTCTGTTGCAGATCGATGGTGGCCAGGCCTTTGGCGGATTGTGGGAAACAGATCGATACACCAATCTGGCCAAAGCTGTCGCTTATGTGTGTGCGGGTGTGTCCCTGGTTATCGCTGAAGGTTATCTGACGCGAGAAAAGCTGATCCGTTTCGAATACGCTCTGCTCGTCGTCTTTGCGAGCCTCGGTATGGGCATCATGCTGTCTGCAAACGACTTCATGACGCTGTATCTGGGTATCGAAACTCTTGGCCTGTCTTCCTATGTGCTGGCCGCATTCAATCGTGACAGCCAACGCTCATCAGAAGCCGGACTGAAGTACTTTGTTCTGGGTGCGCTCGCATCAGGCCTGATCCTCTACGGCATGTCGCTTGTGTATGGCTTCACAGGTGCCACGAATTACGACGCGGTCGCCGGAGCTGAATATTCTCTCGGCTTGTTGTTCGGCCTTGTTCTCATGATTACCGGTCTTGCGTTCAAGGTGTCAGCTGCGCCGCTGCATGTCTGGACACCAGATGTGTACGAAGGTGCGCCGACACCGGTTGTCGCTTTCTTCGCATCAGGCCCAAAAGTAGCTGCCATGATCGTCTTCGCGACCATCCTGTTTGAAGCGTTCGGTACATCGATCGACCAGTGGCAGGATGTTATCGTGATTATCTCCGGTGCTTCCATGCTGATCGGTGCGTTCGGTGCACTTCGTCAGACAAACATCAAGCGTCTGCTTGCCTATTCTTCCATCGGCAATATGGGATATGCGCTGATCGCGCTCGCTGCCGGTGAGGAAGTCGGCGCCGCAGCCTTGCTTGTTTACATGGCAATTTACGCGCTGTCTCAGCTCGGTATTTTCGGCGTTGTGCTTTCTATGCGACGTCGGGGCGGCATGGTCGAAGACATCTCAGAACTGTCAGGACTTTCCACATCGATGCCATGGCTCGCAGTCTGTATGACCGCGCTGATCTTCTCGGTTGCGGGTATTCCGCCACTTGGCGGGTTCTTCGGGAAGTATGTCGTCTTTATGGCCGGTCTTGAAGCAGGCCTCCTGCCGCTCGTCATCATTGGTGTGATCGCATCGGTGGTTTCTCTTGGATATTACCTTCGTGTGATCATGACGATGTGGGGCGGCGATAAGATGCCCGCATTCGAGTCTGTCTCTGGAACAGTTTCCATGACGATCACAGCGTCCACCATTCTGGCATTCCCGATCTTCGTTATTTTCATCGGCTGGATGATGGGAATCGCCGGCGGCGGATTTAGTTTCGGCTAACGCTGAATGATATCGGCTCTATGCCTGGACCAGGATTGGCCTGTTGTCTGGTTCGACGAAATCGACAGTACGAATACAGAGGCGCACCGCCGCGCCTCTTCTGGCGAGAGAGGACCTGTCTCACTCGTAGGACGTGTGCAGACAGCCGGCAAAGGCCGCTTGGGTCGGCAGTGGTTATCTGGCTCTGGAAACCTCTATTCGACCGCTTTAGTCCCTCTGGATGGTATGTCGGCGGATGTTCCCTGCATGGCGCTCAGCGTAGCGCTCGCAGTTCGAGACGCCGTGGTTGATTTGTCCAACGGGCTTGTGATCCCCGGTCTTAAATGGCCAAACGATGTGCGAATTGATGGCGCGAAGCTATGCGGTATCTTGCTGGAATCGGGGCTTACACCGTCACGTGACTACTGGCTGGCCATTGGCATTGGTATCAATCTCGCTCATGCTCCCAGTGTCGACAATTATGAAACCATCAGTCTGGTGGATGCAGGGGGCGGATTGAAAACGCCCGAAGAGGCAATAGCAGTACTGAACCAAACGCTTAAAAAGCGCCTCAAACACCAACTCCATGCCGGGCGATCCAGCATTATTCGCGACTGGATGGACGCGACAGACCAAAAGGGCAAGCGTTGTGCGGCTCAGCATGGTAGCGAGCGCGTTGAGGGGCTATACCACGGGTTAGACGAATTCGGACAACTCCAGATCAAACAAGATGATGGAAAAATCATAACCATCACGGCTGGAGACGTCGACATGGTAAAGGGGAGATGAGCGGGAATGTTGCTGGCGATTGACGTTGGAAACACCAATACAGTGTTTGGCCTCCACAATGGAGATGACTGGATCGCGCAATGGCGTAGTGCAACCGATTCCACGAAAACAGCCGATGATTACGCGGTATGGCTTAGCCAGCTCTGCCGGATGGAGGGCCTTTCGTTCGGCCTGATTAACGCGTGCATCATTTCGTCGGTAGTGCCCCAGGCAAAGTTCAACTTTCGCAATCTGGGACGACGCTACCTCGATGTAGACCCTCTGTTTATCGGCGAAGAAAACGTCAAACTCGGAGTTCCAATTCGGATTTCGAGACCAGAGCAGGTTGGAGCGGACCGACTCGTAAATGCTATCGGCGCTCATTATGGGCATGAGGGCGCTTTGATCGTTGTCGATAGTGGCACTGCGACCACATTCGATATCGTCGGTGAAGACGGCGGGTTTGAAGGCGGCATCATTGCACCAGGTATCAACCTGTCCATGAAAGCGCTGCACGACGCAGCGGCCAGCCTGCCGCGAATTGCGATCCAACGCCCGCCCAGCGTAATCGGCCAAGACACGGTTTCAGCGATGCAGTCGGGCGTTTTTCTAGGTTATCTCGACCTAATCGACGGTCTGATCCGACGTATCAAAGACGAATATGGAAAGCCGATGACCGTTATCGGCACGGGCGGCGTCGCATCATTGTTCCAGGACGAAAGTCAGGAAATCAACGTATTTGACCCCGATGTCACAATCCGGGGCTTGCTTGAGATCCATCGACGGAACACATAAGAGCAAGCATGAAAAAAGAAGATAAGAACGAACTCCTATTCCTTCCACTTGGTGGCTGCAACGAAATTGGAATGAACCTCAACGCTTACGCTTATGGCAGCCGCCATAACCGGCGTTGGATCATTGTTGATATGGGCGTGTCCTTTGGTGACGAACGCACACCGGGCATTGATGTTATCTGTCCTGATCCGTCCTTTCTTGAGGATGAGGTCGACAACATTGAAGCCATCATCCTGACACATGCGCATGAAGACCATATTGGAGCAGTGGGCCATTTGTGGAAACGCTTCCGCAAGCCGCTATATGCAACGCCCTTCACGGCAGAACTCGTGAAAGGCAAGCTCGCTGAATGCAATATCTCGGATGATGACTATCAGCTTCATACAGTGCCCGTTGGAGGGAAGGTGGAAGTCGGTCCGTTCTCCATCGAGTACGTGACGCTGACGCACTCAATTCCAGAACCAAACGGCCTCTCCATCACCTGCCCACTCGGCACCATTCTCCACACCGGAGACTGGAAGATTGATCCGGATCCTCTCATCGGTGCGCCTTTCGACAGCGAATCTCTTGAGCGCCTCGGAGACGACGGTGTCCTCGCCATGATCTGTGATTCGACCAATGTGTTCGAAGAAGGTGAGTCAGGTTCGGAATATGGTTGCAAGGTCGCGCTGACTGAGCTGATTGGCGAGCAATCCGGTCGGGTTGCTGTAACCGCCTTTGCGTCGAATGTTGCACGCGTACAGAGCATCATTGAGGCCGCGGAAGCGAATGATCGGCATGTCTGTCTTGTCGGACGTTCCATGCACAAGATCACTGCTGCGGCGAAAGCAGTTGGTCTGCTGGACCATGTTGCACCGTTTGTGGACGAAAAGGACGCTGCCTTTCTTCCGCCGGAAAACGTGCTCTATCTGTGCACCGGATCGCAGGGTGAACCTCGCGCCGCACTTTCCCGGATTGCCCAGAACAATCACCCTCACGTGACCTTGAATGAGGGAGACACAGTCATCTTTTCATCGCGCGTCATTCCGGGCAATGAGCGCGGAATTTATGATCTGCAGAATGCCCTGGCAGAACGCGGTATTCGCATCATAACGGACCGGATGCGGCCCATTCACGTGTCAGGCCACCCTTGCCGGGATGAATTGCGACGCATGTATCAGTGGGTACGCCCGAAAATCTCCGTACCGGTGCACGGCGAACGACGCCATATCCTCGAACATGCCGCGTATGCAAAGTCTCTTCAGATTTCGCAATCTGTTACGCCGCGCAACGGAGATGTCATCCGTCTTGCGCCTGGTGATGCTGCCATTGTCGATGAGGTTCCGACCGGTCGGTTGTTACTTGATGGCAAACGCCTGATACCTGAAAATGCGCAAGGCATAATAGAACGTCGTCGGCTTTCCTACGTCGGGCAACTCTCTGTTTCCGTCGCCTTCGACGAAGATGGCAGCGTAAGTGACGGGCCTCTCATCACCATCCGCGGACACTCAGAGACGGATGGCCGACTTCTGGATGAGACAATCGACATATTTGAAGAAGCTGCGGAAAACGCGCTGGACGACCTGAAGCGCAAGTCTCGTCTTGACGATTCACAGGTGGAACGTTCACTTGTGCGCGCACTGAGAAAAATCTGCGAAAAAGAACTTGGAAAGCGACCTGTCATCGACGTCGCCGTTCTGAGACCATGAAAAGGGACCCCAGATGAGCGAATTTAAAATCGGACCACTCAACCATGTTGGCGTTGCTGTTCCTTCTATTGAGGAAGCGGCAAACACCTATCGGGAGCTTTATGGTGCTATCGACATTACAGAGCCAGGCGAAATGGAAGCTCAGGGTGTTCGGTTTTGTTTCGTAAACCTTCCGAACAGCCAGATCGAACTGATCGAACCGTTTGGCGAAAATTCGCCGATCGTGAACTTCCTTAAGAAAAACCCGAAGGGTGGGCAACACCATGTCTGCTTCGAAGTTGATGACATTCATGAAGCGAAAAAGGTCATGGAAGAGCGCGGCGCAACCGTTCTCAATGAACCACGCATTGGGGCTCATGGAACCCTGATTATCTTTGTACATCCAAAGAACTCGAATGGAGTTCTGATTGAGCTTATGGAAGCACCGAAGCACTAATGAATTGGTTCTCCGCAATCGTCGTTTTTGTGATCGCCTGGTGGCTGGTTTTTCTGGCCACCTTGCCGATCGGCGTTAACAGTCAGCTCGAAGACGGCGAGCGCAATCTTGGAACTGATCCCGGTGCACCGGTTCATCATATGCTGCCCAAGAAGGCCCTTTGGGCAACGATTGGTGCGACTGTGATTACACTGATCGCCTTTTTGATCGGAGTTTCGGGTATTATTCAGCCACCAGAAGCGCCCTGGGGCTAAGAGGTCAATTGCGCTCTGGCGCGGACCCGTTTACAGCCCGCTCAGCAATCACATTGTTTCAAGGCCGTGACATGAGACTCTCCAACTATTTTCTTCCAGTCCTGAAAGAAACACCTGCGGAAGCGACAATCGCCTCGCACCAGTACATGTTGCGTGCAGGTATGATCCGTCAGTCTGGCGCCGGCATTTACAGCTGGTTGCCGCTCGGGCTCAAAGTCCTTCGCAAGATCGAAGCGATTGTACGAGAAGAACTGGAACGGGCAGGGGCGGTCGAGTTGCTTATGCCCACGATCCAGCAGGCAGAGTTATGGCAGGAGAGCGGCCGCTACGAAGACTATGGCAAAGAGATGCTGCGAATTACCGATCGTCATGATCGGGAAATGCTCTTCGGTCCGACGAACGAGGAGATGATCACTGACATCTTCCGCAGTTATGTTCGCAGCTACAAACAATTGCCGCTCAATCTCTACCACATTCAGTGGAAATTCCGGGATGAAATCCGTCCGCGCTTTGGCGTTATGCGTGGCCGGGAATTTCTGATGAAGGATGCCTATTCCTTCGACGCTGACGAAGAGAGTGCGCGCAAAGCGTATCAGAAAATGTTCTGTGCATATCTGAATACTTTCGACCGTTTGGGCCTGACCGCTATTCCGATGAAAGCTGATACCGGCCCTATAGGAGGCGACCTAAGCCATGAGTTCATCATTCTCGCGGATACAGGCGAGAGTGCTGTTTTCTGCGATTCCGCTTTACTCGACCTTCCTGTCCCGGGTCCTGACTTCGATTTCGATGGTAATCTCGAAACAGAGCTGGAAAAACGCACTCAATATTATGCAGCGACAGAAGAAATGCATGACGAAGCTGCGTTTCAGGAAGTCCCCGAAGAGCGCCGTTTGTCGGCTCGCGGCATTGAGGTTGGCCACATTTTCTATTTCGGCGACAAATACTCAAAACCGATGAATGCCATGGTCATGGACCAGAATGGTAAAAGCGTACCGGTCCAGATGGGATCTTACGGCATCGGCGTTTCACGCCTCGTGGGCGGTATCATTGAAGCGTGCCATGACGACAAAGGCATTATCTGGCCGAAAAGTGTTGCACCGTTTGGGGTTGGAATTGTCGGCATGAAAGACAAGACCGGGGACGTCAGCAAAGCCTGCGAAAAGGCATATGAAACACTGACAGCGGCAGGTCTTGACCCTTTGTACGATGACCGTGATGAGCGTCCAGGCGTGAAGTTCTCAACGATGGAATTGATCGGACTGCCATATATGCTTGTGATCGGTCCAAAAGGTTTGGAAAAAGGCATTGTTGAACTGAAAGATCGCGCAACCGGCGAAGCGGTTGAGTTGTCATTGGACGACGCCCTCAACAAACTCACCGCGGAGTAAAATCTAGCACATGATTGCAAACCAGGCCCTCAAGGACAGACCGTTCGGGACATATGAACGCTCACTGGCCTTTCGATATCTTCGAGCCAAGCGAGAGTATGGCGGGATTGCAATCGTTTCCATTCTGTCACTGGTCGGCATTATGCTTGCCGTTGCGGCGCTGATTATCGTTATGTCGATCATGAACGGTTTTCGCGCCGAGCTGATCGACAGGGTGCTCGGAAACTCCGGTCATATCCGCCTCTATACGCAGAACTATCCAACGCTAGAACTGGATGAGCTGGCAGCGAAACTCGAGTCCGATCGTGAAGTGCAGAGCGTCATCCCTCTTGTTGAGGGCTTTGTCCTCGCATCATCCAGCGGCGTCGCTCAGCCCGGATTCGTTCGAGGCATTTCTCCGACAGACGCGACCAAACTCCCGTTTCTTCAGAGTGATCTCTTCAGCGGCTCGCTTGATGAGTTCGGTGACGGGCGATTTGGTGGGGATGGCATCCTTCTGTCCGAAAGAATCGCAAGAGGTTTTGGCGTGCGCGCGGGTGACTCTATAACCTTGATTGCACCGGAAGGCGCCTCGACGATGGGCGGTGTGGTACCGCGTAAGAAAACATATCGCGTTGTTGGCGTGTTTGAGATTTTTGCCGGTAACGCCAATCCGATGGATGACGCGCTAATTCTCATGCCGCTGGAGCAGGCGCAGCTTTTCTTCAATTTTCGCGGACAATACCCGTTCATGGAGCTGAAGCTGACGGATCCACAGGCCGTTGAAGCGATCGCTCGACGTCTCGATGCCGAGTATCTGCCATCTGGAATGCCGTATCAGACCTGGAAACAGATTTATCGCGGAATTGTCGGCGCACTGGAAGTTGAGCGGAGCATGATGAGGCTGATTTTCGCAGTTCTTATTACGATTACCGCGCTCAACATTATCACGGGCATTGTGATGCTCGTGAAGAACAAGGGGCGAGATATCGCCATTCTGCGGACAATGGGTGCGTCGCGCAGCACCATCCTAAGAGTCTTCCTGATGATTGGCGGCATTCTTGGCCTTGCGGGCCTGGTACTTGGCCTGATCACCGGCATCCTTTTCTGCGTCTACATTGAGCCAATACAAGATGCCCTGAACATGCTGACAGGCGGCGCTATCTGGAACCCGGATGTCTATGGTCTGCCATACATCCCAGCACAGATTGACTGGTTCGAAGTGAGCTTTGCAGCTGGTTATGCGTTCCTTGTGTCGCTGCTAGTCGCACTGCCACCTGCCTGGAATGCTGCGCGTCTCGATCCGGTTGAAGCGTTGAGGTCTGAATAATGACAACACCTGTTCTTCGACTGATCGACGTCAAACGGACCTACCATACCGGCGCTACTGATGTACCAGTGCTGAAAGGCATCAATCTGGATCTCAATCCCGGCGAGCTGGTCGGTCTGGTCGGTCCATCCGGCTCCGGCAAGTCCACGCTGCTTCACACGGCAGGCCTATTGGAAAAGCCTGACTCGGGCGAGGTGATTCTGGACGGCGAGGATTGCCTGAAGCTGAAAGATCGTGAGCGCACATTGATGCGACGCACTCGGCTCGGCTTCGTCTACCAGTTTCACCATTTGCTTCCGGAGTTCAACGCCATCGATAACGTGGCTGCGCCGCTCTATCTCAGCGGTGTGAACCGCAAGGAAGCACGAGATCGCGCGGTCGACCTCCTCGAGAGAATGGGGCTGGGGCATCGTCTTCAACACCAACCCATGACGATGTCAGGCGGGGAACAGCAACGCGTTGCAATTGCGCGCGCACTCGCAAACCGTCCGAAGGTTCTGATCGCTGACGAACCCACCGGCAATCTGGACCGCGAAACAACAGCGAGCGTTTTCCAGCAGTTGATCAATGTCGGCCGTACCGAAGGTCTCGCCATGCTGATTGCGACCCACAATCTCGAACTCATCCAGTTTATGGACCATGTAGTGACGCTGGATGATGGACGCCTCACAGCTTTTTCAGATCCCCTGACTTCAACTCCAGCCTAGAGTCAGACAAGATACCCCTTCGAGAGGGTTAGAGCATGTCCGATACGCTGAGAAAAACCAGTTTCATTCATCTGGGCGTGCGCTCAGCTTTCTCGCTGCTTGAGAGCATGATCACAAGCAAGGCCCTGATCGGATGGGCTGGAGATCATCTCGTACCAGCCATCGGCTTTACCGATCACAATAACCTTTTTGGCGCGCTCGAGATTTCCGAGGGTCTGGCCGGAATTGGCGTTCAGCCAATCGTCGGCTGCGCTTTTGATGTTCTACCGCCCGGACATGATGCGGAAACCTATCGATTGGCGATTTATGCGCAGGATGTAACCGGTTATGAGCGCCTGATGGCGTTGTCGTCCTTTGCCTATCTGGAAAGCGCCAATGGCGTGCCGGTTCTCAATGAAGCCCATGTTTTTGAAAACACCGACGGACTGATCGCCCTTTCCGGCGGCGCGTGGGGCGCCGCAGGCAAAGCTGCCTGTCGCGGCAAGGCTGATCAGGTGAAAGCTTCGCTTCAACGCCTCAGCGACGCTTATCCTGGACGGTGTTACGTGGAAATCCAACGCCATGACGAACCCGAGGAAATCGAAAGCGAACCTTTTCTGGTCGATGCCGCCTACGAACTCGATCTGCCGCTCATCGCTACACAGGATGCCCGGTTCCTTAAGCGTAGCGACCATGCTGCGCATGACGCATTGATGTGTATTCGAAACGGCAATTATGTCGGCCAGACAGAACGCTACCGGATAACGGCCGAGCACTATCTGAAGACAGAAGCCGAAATGGTGACTCTTTTCAACGACTTACCGGAAGCAATCGAAAACACCGTTGAATTGGCGCAGCGCTGCGCTGTGCGACCACGTCTTCGCGCCCCCATCCTTCCAGCGTTCGATGGTGGATTTGGTCGAAGCGAGGCCGATGAGCTTCGCGCTCAGGCAAATGAGGGCCTGCAAAACCGGATCAAAATGGCCGATACCATTTATGGGACGGAAGCGGAGTATCAGGAACGGCTCGATTTCGAACTCAGCATCATCGAGAAGATGGGGTTTCCGGGTTACTTCCTGATCGTATCGGACTTCATCAAATGGGCAAAAGAGCAGGGCATCCCGGTTGGGCCGGGGCGAGGATCTGGTGCGGGCTCTCTCGTTGCCTGGTCGCTCCTGATTACCGATCTGGATCCGCTCCGATTTGGCTTGCTTTTCGAACGCTTCTTGAATCCGGAACGTATCTCCATGCCGGACTTCGACGTCGACTTCTGTCAGGAGCGACGCGGCGAAGTCATTCGCTATGTGCGTGACAAATATGGCGAAGCCAGTGTGGCGTCGATCATCACCTTCGGTACGCTCCAGGCGAAGGCTGTCGTTCGCGACGTTGGTCGGGTCATGCAGATGCCTTATGGACAGGTCGACCGGTTGTCGAAACTCATTCCGTTCAACCCAGCCAAACCTCCAAAACTTTCTGATGCCATCGATGATGAACCGAAATTTCAGGAAGAGATCGACCGCGATCCGCTAGTCGGCGAAATGCTTGATACAGCGCTGGCGCTTGAAGGGCTCTACCGAAATGCAGGCACGCACGCTGCCGGTGTTGTGATCGGTGACCGTCCGCTCGTTCAGCTGACACCGCTCTATCGAGATCCGCGTTCCGATCTACCAGCAACCCAGCTCAATATGAAATGGGCAGAGCAGGCCGGGCTCGTAAAGTTCGACTTCCTCGGACTAAAAACGCTTACCGTTGTGCAGCGAGCGCTAAACTTTCTGGATAAAACAGAAGAGACCATGCCGTCAGAATGGCGGCTGTACGACGACCAGAAATCTTACGATCTTATGTCCAATGGCGATACGCTCGGCGTGTTCCAGCTCGAGGGACAGGGCATGCGCGACACACTGAAAAAAGTGCGTCCCGGCTCGATCGAAGACGTGATTGCGATCATCTCTCTTTATCGTCCCGGCCCGATGGACAACATTCCGCGCTTTGTGGATGTGAAATTCGGTCGCGAAGACGCAGACTATTATCACCCTTTGCTAAAGCCGATCCTCGAAGAGACTTACGGTGTGCCTGTCTATCAGGAACAGGTGATGCGAATGGCCCAGGAACTGGCTGGCTATTCACTGGGTGAAGCTGACATGCTTCGCCGCGCCATGGGAAAAAAGAAAGTCGAAGAGATGGTGAAGCAGCGTATGCGCTTCATCGCTGGCGCGAAAGAAAAAGACGTTCCGGAAAAACAGGCCAGCCATATATTCGACGTGATGGAAAAGTTCGCAGGGTACGGTTTCAACAAATCGCACGCGGCGGCCTATGCGGCCATTTCCTATCAGACGGCATACCTGAAGGCGAACCATCCGATTGAATTCCTGGCGGCGTCCATGAGCCTCGATATTCAGAACACCGACAAGCTGGCTGCCTTCTTCCAGGAAGCCAAACGTCTCGACATCGAGGTCAAACCTCCGAACATCAATGAGAGCAATGCCGACTTTGATGTACGTGACGGTGCGATCATCTACGCACTTGGCGCGATCAAAGGTGTTGGTCTCGAAGCAATGAAACACGTTGTCGAAATCCGAAAGAGCGGTGCTTTCGAGAGCCTGCACGACTTTGCTGAGCGCGTAGACCCACGCCACGTCAATCGGAAATGCATGGAGTCGCTCGCCAAATCGGGAGCATTTGATTGTCTTGAATCCAACCGCGCACGTGCGCTGGCCGCCGTAGATGTGCTTGTTGCGACGAGCGCTTCAGCAGCCGAAGATCGTGCTTCCAGTCAGGTGAGCCTGTTTGGCGATGACGCAGCTGTCATTCGGGCCCCGCTTCCAAAGGCCTCGATGTGGTCGGCAACTACAAAACTGGATCATGAGTTCAAAGCCGTCGGATTTTATCTGAGTGGTCACCCGCTTGATGGTCTGCTTCTGGCCGGAGCGCGTGATCGCATCACGCTTGCGATGGATCTTCAGGAAGTCGCGCGGGAAAAGTCGTCTCTCGAAATGATGGGCATTGTTCGTGCCCGTATCGAAAAACCGGCCATGTCGGGTGGCAAGTTCGCTTATGTGACGTTCTCCGATCCCACCGGTGAATTCGAAGCCATGGTGCCTCCTGAAACGCTGATGGAAATACGAGATACGCTGGAACCGGGTAGCTCAGTTGTCGTTCGTATTCGTCCACGCGTCAAAGAAGACGAGCTGCGTCTGTCTGTTGATGGTGCTGTACCGATCGAGAAAGCCTCGCTGGGTGCGCCGAAAGGACTGATGGTATCTCTCGAACCGGGCATGTCCCCAGAACTTCTTATTGAAGTGTCCAAACAGCTCGCACGGATCGACACCAATGAGCGCGGCGAGATACAGCTTGAATTGCGCATCTCCGACGGTTCGGTTGCCTATATCCGACTTCCCGGTCGATACGCTGTCAGTACGGGCGCAGCACAGCTTCTGAAATCCTCTGCAGGCGTACGAAGCGTTAGGGAACTTGCCGCATAAAGGCGGTTGCCTCATAGGCGAAACTCTGTATAAGCCACGATCATTCCGACACGCGGACGGCAAACATTTGCATCCGGTGCTGGCTTCACGTTGGAGCTGGCTTTGTCTGCGGCGGCTAACCGGATAGGAGAAAATAAAATGGCACTGCCTGAATTCACAATGGCTCAGCTGCTCGAAGCTGGCGTACACTTTGGCCACCAAACACACCGCTGGAACCCAAAGATGAAAAAATTCATCTATGGTGAGCGCAGCCACATCCACATTCTGGACCTGTCTCAGACTGTGCCGCTGATGCACCAGGCGCTTGTGAAAGTCCGTGATACCGTCGCTAAAGGCGGTCGCGTTCTTTTCGTTGGTACAAAGCGCCAAGCTTCTGAACCAATTGCAGAAGCTGCTTCCCGTTGTGCACAATATTACATGAACCATCGCTGGCTTGGCGGGACGCTGACTAACTGGTCAACGGTTTCCAACTCCATCAAGCGTCTGAAAGAACTAACAGAGCTTCTGTCTCAGGACGCTGCGGCGACTGGTTTGACGAAAAAAGAACTTCTGAACCGCGAGCGTGAACGCGAGAAGCTTGAACGCGCACTCGGTGGTATTCAGGACATGGGCGACCTGCCTGACCTGATGTTCGTCATCGACACCAACAAAGAGCAGATCGCGATCAAAGAAGCGAAAAAGCTCGGCATCCCAGTTGTTGCTGTTGTTGATACAAACTGCGACCCGGATGACGTCGACTTCCCATTCCCGGGCAATGACGACGCAGCTCGTGCAATTTCACTCTATGCCAACCTCATCGCTGATGCGGTTCTTGATGGCCTCGCTGAATCAACTGCAGGTCTCGGCATTGATCTTGGCGAATCTGAAGACATCACGGACGCAGCGCTCGCTGATCTGAATGTCGCAGAAGCCGCCGAAGAAGCAGAAGGTTCAACAGAAGAGGGCGAAGGCTCTGCTTCTAAAGAATCCACAGACGCTTAACTCCGACAAAGGTTTTATAAAATGGCTCAGATTACAGCCTCTCTCGTCAAGGAACTTCGCGACAAGTCCGGCGCAGGCATGATGGACGCGAAGAAAGCTCTGGTCGAAACAGACGGCGACATGGAAGCTGCTGTTGACTGGCTTCGCAAGAAAGGTCTTTCGAAGGCTGCGAAGAAAGCTGACCGTGTTGCTGCTGATGGTCTCGTCGCTGCTGTTGTTTCTGACGACAAGAAAACAGGCGTCCTGGTCGAGCTCAACGCTGAAACAGACTTCGTTGCCCGCAACGAAGGTTTCCAGAAGGCTCTGCTCAGCTTCGCAAACGCCGCTCTTACGACCGATGGTTCGAAAGACGGCCTGCTCGCTGCACCTGCGACAGAAGGCGAGGGCACCATTGCGGACCAGATTACACGTCTGATCGCTACGATTGGTGAAAACATCACGCTTCGTCGCGTCGAGAAACTCGAGTCTCCAGAAGGCGCTGTCAGCAGCTATATGCACACAGCTGCTGCAGAAGGCCTTGGCCGTATCGGTGTTCTCGTTGCCCTCAAAGGCGACGCAGACATTGCGACCATGGAAGACGCGGGCCGCAAAGTTGCGATGCATATCGCAGCGACAAGCCCAGCTGCTGCTACGACGGATGAGCTCGACCCTGAACTGGTCGAACGCGAGCGTACGGTTCTTACCGAACAGGCGCGCGAATCCGGCAAGCCGGATAACGTGATCGAAAAGATGATCGAAGGCCGCATCAACAAGTTCTACAAAGAAGTTGTTCTGGTGGAGCAGCAGTTTGTCATGAACCCGGACGAAACTGTGAAGCAGTTCCTTGCTGGTCTGAAAACTGAACTCGTTGGCTTTAAGCGTGTTACGCTTGGTGAAGGCATCGAGAAAGAAGAGTCAGATTTTGCTGCTGAAGTTGCTGCTGCAACCAAAGCCGGTTAATTTGTCTCTGGTTGTCTTTGGCCGAATCTGGTCAGAGACAACCTGATAACGCATGGAGCCGAAACATGGATGATGGATCACCGTCCCCTAGCACCAACTTCCGGTTCCGACGTGTATTATTGAAAATATCAGGCGAGGCGCTCATGGGCGCCTCATCCTTTGGCATCGATATGAATGCCTGTGCGAACCTCGCTCGTGGGGTCGCTGCGGCGTCTCAGGCTGGCGCAGAAATCTGTCTTGTCATTGGCGGCGGAAACATCTTCCGCGGATTGGCGGGTGCCGCTCAGGGCATGGATCGCGCTCAGGCGGACCATATGGGCATGCTAGCGACGGTCATGAATGCGCTGGCTATGCAGTCTGCACTCGAACAGATCGGCGTTCCGACACGGGTACAGTCTGCTATTCCGATGCCAACCGTTTGCGAACAATTCATCCGACGCAAAGCCATCCGTCACATGGAAAAAGGACGGATTGTGATTTTTGCGGCTGGTACAGGCAATCCATACTTTACAACCGATACCGGCGCTGCGCTCCGCGCGGCGGAAATGGATTGCGACGCCATGCTTAAGGGAACTCAGGTAGACGGTGTCTACTCTGAAGATCCGAAGAAAAACCCCGAAGCCGTCCGCTATGACCAGCTCGATTATCAGGAGGTTCTTGCCAGAGACCTCCGTGTCATGGATGCTTCAGCTGTCAGCCTGTTAAGGGACAGCGATATCCCGATTGTCGTGTTTGACCTTCATGAGCCTGGAGCGCTGAATAAAGTGCTGACCGGTGAAGGCGTCTGCACGGTCATCGGCAATTCCTGAGGAACAGAACATGTCAGAAGAACTTGATTTCGACGAAGCCGACCTGAAACGCCGCATGGATGGCGCACTGAATGCACTGTCCAGTGAGTTTGGTGGCCTGCGTACAGGTCGTGCGTCTGTCAATTTGCTCGATAACATTACTGTCATGGCATATGGCGCTCCGACACCGCTCAACCAGGTTGGTTCGGTTTCTGTACCAGAACCACGCATGCTGACAGTGAACATCTGGGACAAGGTAAATGTCGGCGCTGCAGACAAGGCCATCCGTGAATCCGGGCTGGGCCTCAACCCTGTTGTTGATGGCCAGAACCTTCGCATTCCGATTCCGCCTCTAAACGAAGAACGCCGCGCCGAGCTGGCCAAAGTAGCCGGCAAATATGCCGAACAAGCCCGCATCGCAATCCGCAGCGTCCGGAAAGACGGTATGGATACGCTGAAGAAAATGCAGAAAGCCGGCGACATCAGCGAAGACGAGCTGAAAGCGTTTTCTGATGATGTTCAGAAGCTAACAGACAAAATGGTCAAACGCGTCGATGAAGCTCTCGCGGCCAAAGAAGAGGAAATCATGCAGGTTTAGTCTGCATGATTTAGCTTGAGGATGTCCGCTGGTCCGAAACACGACCCTCAACATGTCGCCATCATCATGGATGGTAACGGCCGATGGGCGAAGGCACGCGGACTTCCAAGAGAGGTGGGGCACCAGCGTGGCGTCGAAGCACTGCGCCGAACAGTCGAAGCTTGCCGCTCGCGAGACCTATCTCACCTGACGGTTTTTTCGTTTTCAACTGAAAACTGGAAACGACCTGCCACCGAAGTCTCATCGCTTTTCGCATTACTTCGCCTCTATGTGCGCCAGGATCTTAAAAAACTACATTCAGAAGGCGTCCGTATTCGAGTGATCGGAACGCGCGCAGGCTTACCAGACGACGTCCTTTCACTGATCGAGGAATCAGAAACTTTGACGGCGCAGAATAGTCGCTTTCAGCTCAACATCGCGTTCAACTATGGTGGTCAGGACGAAATTTTGACTGCCTGCAAAACGCTGGCCCGATCCTGCGAGCGCGGCGAACTAACGTCAGACGACATTACGCTTGAGCATTTCGAACAAGCGCTTTGGTTTGGCGACATTCCAGACCCAGAACTTCTCATCAGAACCAGTGGCGAATTCCGAATCAGCAATTTCATGCTGTGGCAAATCGCATATAGCGAGCTTGTCTTCATGGACTGTCTCTGGCCTGATTTTGGCGAAGATCAACTGGACGAGGCACTAAAAACCTATCGATCCAGAGATCGACGATTTGGCGGGCTAGCGACCGAGAGCGCCGCTTCCAGATGACACGCAACAATCCTGGAAAATCAAAAGATGCGCTGTTCATGCGCATCCTATCTGCCGTGGTGATGATCCCGGC
The DNA here is from genome assembly GCF_042659465.1 of Ponticaulis profundi. Classification (NCBI taxonomy): domain Bacteria; kingdom Pseudomonadati; phylum Pseudomonadota; class Alphaproteobacteria; order Hyphomonadales; family Hyphomonadaceae; genus Ponticaulis; species Ponticaulis profundi. The sequence continues at coordinate 414,065 of NZ_JBHSSW010000066.1, forward strand.
AGGTTTGGTGGTCGTATCTGCCGGCGGTATAATACTGGTCCTGGCGTGTGTCGCTTGCGGCATCGGCATGTGGCTGGAGTATCAGACCGTCAGCAGTCGCACTTCGAGACGAGAGTTACAGTTCGTTGGCGGCGTTCTGATCACATTGAACTGCCTAGCGAGTCTGCTCGGTATATCCGTCGGCTTTATGGTGGCCGGTCTTAGTAGCGTTTTGCTTGGCTTTTATCTTTGCCTGAATCGGACGCCGAAGTGCGGATGGCTCGTCGCAGGTTTTGTCGTCATCAATGCTGCCTTGTTATCACTTCTTTTGCTAAGGAACGGCGTTTCAGGCGGATTGCAATTGACGCTCGCCATCATGGTTTGCGTATGGTCGACAGATATCTTTGCCTATTTTGCCGGCAGAGGCTTTGGCGGTCCCAAGCTTGCACCACAGGGCAGCCCGAATAAAACCTGGTCGGGTGCAGCAGGCGCCGTGATTTGTACCGTCCTGATCGGGGCACTACTCGCGGGGCTTTTTGGTGCCTCTCTCTTGCTTTGGGCGCCTTATGCTGCGCTCATCAGCATGGTCGCTCAACTCGGCGATCTGATCCAATCTTATTGGAAGCGTCGTTTCGACGTAAAAGACTCAAGTTCACTCATCCCTGGACATGGCGGATTGCTTGATCGTCTTGATTCCTTTTCTGCAGTGCTTATCACGACGAGTGCTACCAGCTGGCTGGTGGTCGATTTCCCGCAGGCTTTGCTAGGTTAGTTGCGTATGAAAATTACCGTCCTTGGCTCGACAGGCTCAATTGGAGTCTCCACGCTCGATGTGATTTCACACACAAACTCACTTCATCCCGGAAGCTTTGACATCGACACGCTAATTGCTGGCAGCAATGCCGAAATGCTCGCCAAACAAGCAATAGCGGTGAACGCGAAACACGCTGTTGTGAGCGATCCGGGGCAGTACCAGACATTGCAGGCAAACCTTGCTGGCACGAACATTAGCTGCGCAGCGGGGCTCGATGCTGTTCTGGATGGCGCTGCGCGTCCTGTGGATCGCTGCATGGCGGCCATATCAGGCACAGCAGGCCTGCGCCCTACGCTTGCAGCACTGGAAGCCGGGAACACAATCTTGCTCGCTAACAAGGAAACCATGGTGTGCGCGGGTCCGATCATCCTGGCAAAAGCGAAAGCACTCGGCGTTGAGATCATTCCGGTCGACTCTGAACACAATGCGATATTTCAGGTTCTGGACCAGTCCAATGCCGTTGAGCGGATGACGCTGACAGCTTCCGGCGGCCCCTTCCGCACGACTCCGCTGAAAGAGATGCGGGCTGCAACACCTGCTATGGCGCTAAACCATCCAAACTGGTCCATGGGTGCCAAGAACTCGCTCGATAGCGCCACCATGATGAACAAAGGCCTGGAACTCATCGAAGCGGCATATCTCTTTGAATTGCCGGAAGACCGTATCGACGTTCTTATTCACCCGCAGTCCATCATCCACTCTCTGGTGGCGTATAAAGACGGATCGGTGCTTGCGCAGATGGGTGATCCTGACATGCGTACGCCGATTTCCTATGCGCTCGGCTGGCCAAACCGTGTTGAAACGACCGTGAAGCGATTGGATCTCGCCGCTCTGTCCAGACTGGATTTCGAGGAACCGGATACCGAACGTTTTCCAGCTCTCGAGATTGCGCGAGCTGCTAGCCGGGAGGGGCCACTCGGCACCTGTGTTTATAATGCCGCCAACGAAGCTGCTGGACTCCTGTTCCTGGACAGCAAGTGCGGATTTCTGGACATCGCCAAACATGTCCGACTTGCAATGGACTGGGCGCTAGACAGCACCAACCCTGAAATGCCACCATCCATCACTTCTACTGACGATGTTCTGCATGTGACGAAACGCGTTTCTGATCATGTGAGCACGTCATTGCTTGGGCTTTAAATTTAATGTCGCTACCAGTTCTGACACTGATCTATCTGCTGACGCCGATCATTGTGATTTCGGTGGTGATCATTATTCACGAACTCGGCCATTACTGGGCGGGCAGAGCGTTCAACTCTGCCATTAAATCCTATTCCATCGGATTTGGTCCGCAACTTCTCTCCCTACGGGACAAGCGCGGGACTGACTGGAAAATCAGCGCGCTTCCACTTGGCGGTTTTGTAAGCTGGTTTGATGACGATGACCCCGAACTTGAAAAACGCAATGCGGCCGGTGTTCAGGTCAGTGGGTTGAACGTCTGGAAACGCGCAGTGATTGCTGTTGCGGGCCCACTGGCGAATTTCATTCTGGCGATCGCCGTCTTTGCAGGCTTTGGCATGACACTTGGTGATCCGCTTGTTCAGATCCAGATCACCAATGTCGAAGAAAACAGTGCTGCCCAAGAAGCCGGTTTGCTTCCTGGTGATATCTTCCTTGAAGTGAATGGACGAGAAGCGAACAAGCAGGATCGCTTTCAGCAAGAGATTAAACTGTCTTCCGGTGATCCCGTTCGGTTCGTTGTCGAGCGTGACGGCGCACCACTCGCAATAACAGCCACACCCAAACGCGCGGAGATGGATAATGGGGTTGGTATAAAGCAGCAGACCGGAAAACTCGGGATAGAATATCGACCGACGCTGGTTGACCGAAATCGCTTGAATCCAGTTGCAGCGATCGGGTACGGCGCACGAGAGACCTACAATGCGGTTGCGACGTCGATACGGATGCTCGGAAGAATCGTAACGGGTAAAGAATCAATTCAAAGCTTGTCCGGGCCGGTTGGCATTGCCAACACAGTTGGAACAACTGCAAAGGCTTCACTGGAAATCGAGCAGATTTCCTTTATGCAGAGGCTATACGTTGCCGGGATGAGTATGCTTCAGCTCATCGCTTATATTTCTGTGGCCGTTGGGTTCTTCAACTTGCTGCCATTGCCGATTCTGGATGGAGGACGATTGGTCTTCCACGCTTACGAAGCATTAACTGGGCGATTGCCGTCCGAACGGATAGAAGCAGTCAGCATGACTTTAACGCTTGCGTTTCTTGCAATGATGGCGCTTTTCATCACCATCGGCGACTTTCAAGAGACGGGGCTTCTTGAGGTTTTTCGCGGGTTGTAGTCTGTAACCTGTGAAGAATTGAGATTTGTAGTGAACGGGTGAACTAATGCGATCAGTTCTGGCCAGCGCGGTGGCTCTATCGTCGGTATTAATGGGGACGACATGTCTGAGTGGGCCATTTGCGCTTAATGCCATTGCACAACAATCGGAAACGGATCCGATTCGTCGCGTTATCGTTCAGGGTAATGAGCGTATCGAAGCGCGGACGATCGAATCCTACCTTCTGCTCGAGCCGGGAATGCCGTTCGACCCGGAGCGTGTCGACCTCTCTCTGAAGACACTGTTTGCGACGGGTCTTTTTGCCGACGTTGTGATCGCCCGAAACGAAGATAATCTTGTTGTTCAGGTCGTTGAAAACCCGATCATCAACCAGGTCCTGTTCGAAGGAAACCGAGCGGTTGATGATGACAAGCTGCGAGAAGAGATTCAGGCTTCACCGCGAGGCGTATTCACGGCCGCGCGCGTTCAGGCAGACGTGCAGCGGATTCTTGAAGTTTATCGCCGGGCCGGGCGTTTTTCAGTCAATGTGACACCACAATACAAGCCACTGGATCAAAACCGCGTTGATCTGATTTTCGAGATCGCCGAAGGTCCGGTCACAGGTGTTCGCTCGATCAACTTCATTGGCAATGAAGCGTTTTCAGACAAGCGCCTTCGCAGCGAAGTTGTCACGAAACAGTCCCGTTTCTGGCGCTTCTTCAGTTCCAACGACAACTATGACCCGGACCGGCTCGAATATGACCGTGAACTGCTTCGCCAGTTCTATGCCAACCGTGGTTATGCGGACTTCCGTGTGGTTTCCGCTGTTGCTGAACTGACCCCAGATCAGAAAGACTTCTACATCACCTTCACGATTGATGAGGGTGAGGTCTATGACTTCGGTGAGATCAAGGTCGAAACAGCGCTGGACAAACTCAATGCCGAAGCCCTGGAAGCGATCATTCCTATTCGGGAAGGCGAGCAGTTTCAGGGTGATCTGATTGAGAACACTGTCGACTCACTGACATTTGCGGCCGGTATTGCTGGCTATGCATTCGTTGATGTGCGTCCACGTGTGGACCGCGACCCGGAAACCCGGAAAGTAAATGTGACCTTCGCGATCGATGAAGGCCCGCGTGTTTACATCGAGCGCATCAATATTGTGGGCAATACGCGCACGCTTGACCGCGTGATCCGACGTGAGCTTCGCATTTCAGAAGGTGACGCATTCAACCGCGTGCTTATCGACCAGTCTCGCAATCGCATTCGCGCGCTCGGCTTCTTTAAAGATGTTGAAATCACGGAAACACCTGGCTCTCTGCCAGATCGGACTGAAGTTGACGTAAAAGTGGAAGAACAGCCGACGGGTGAAGTCTCGTTCGCTGCTGGATTTTCCTCCGTAGACTCCTTCCTGCTCGACCTGAACCTGACAGAGCGCAACTATCGCGGTCGCGGTCAGTTTGTTCGTGGTCGCATCCAGACCAGTTCCCGTCAGCAAACGGTCGACCTACGCTTCTCTGAACCGCGTTTCCTAGACCGCAATCTTGTTGCTGGTGTTGATGTCTTCTCAACGCGCACCGACTTCCTGGACATTGCCGATTATGAAACCGAAACCATTGGTGCAGGCCTTCGACTGGGATTTCCGCTGACCGAGAACAGTAGCCTCAGCCTGCGCTACACGCTTCGTCAGGATGACGTTCAGGTTCGTGACCGCGATGTCGTGATTGATGCAAACGGCAATATCGTTCGCGATCCAAACTTCCCTTATTACGTCATCTCCATCGACCCGATTGAAGAGAACGTTCCGACGGGTGGTGCAATCGTTGACCAGTGCGACATTGCAAACTTCGACCGGAGTTCGCTGTGCCGTCAGGAGCGCCGTGATATTTCATCTATCGTCGGTTACAGCCTGTCCTGGGACAAGCGTAATGATCCGATCCGTCCAACACGCGGCTTTGAGCTTGGTTTCAGCCAGGAAGCGTCTGGTCTCGGCGGTGATGTTTTCTACCTGCGTACAGAAGCCGTGGGTACGGTGTATCGCGGCATCTGGCGTGACTTCATCGCATCGCTGAAACTTGCTGGTGGTTATGTCAGTGCGTTCAACGACGATGATCTGCGCATTAATAACCGCTTCTTCAAAGGCGGTAACAGTTTCCGTGGTTTTGATGTTGCCGGTATTGGACCACGTGACATCTTCAAGGAATATGACCTTGAGGGGAATGTCATCGATACGCGCCGGGCGAACCGCAACAGCGCCCTGGGTGGTAAAATGTACGCCATCGGTACCGCTGAGCTGACCGTTCCGAATTTCCTGCCGGAAGAGTACGGTATCAAGACATCACTATTTACAGAGTTTGGTACAGTTGGCCTCTTGGATGACGAGGACAAAACCCCAACTCAGATCTATGAGATCACTGACGACGATGGGAACGTAACCGGTTACACCATGCTCGAAACCGCTGATGAAACGTCGCTACGTGCGGCGGCTGGTATCAGCATTTTCTGGGATTCGCCGTTCGGTCCGATCCGCTTCGACTTTTCTCAGATCCTCGCCAAAGAAGAATACGACCGGACAGAAACATTCCGGTTCAGTACGTCCACCCAATTCTAAATTGACAAAAGGGTTGCCTAACATGTCAAAACTGAAACTCATTGCAGCGTCTGTCTCGATGGCTGCCAGCGTGTTTATCGCCGCTCCGCTTTCCTTCGCTCAGGATATCCTTGTGGTTGATACAGCGACCGTTCTTCAGGATTCCAAGGCCGGTCAGGACATCGAAACAAAAGTTCGCCAGATTGGCGATGCGATGCAGTCTGAACTGCAACCAGAACAAAACGCGTTGAAGACTGAGAAAGCGTCTCTGGACGCGAAAATCGAAGGCAAGACGCAGGACGATATCCGCGCAGATCAGGTACTCGTCGCACAAGGCCAAGCTTATACGCGCAAGCTTCAGGCTTACGCACAGAAAACTGACAAGCGCTCTAAAGAACTCGTCGCAACAGAGCGTACTGCACTCAGCGCCTTTGGCGAAAAAATGTCCGAAGCGGCTGAAGCCATCCGCGTTCAAAAGGGCGCGAAAATCGTCATGACGTCTGCCGATGTTTATCTGTTCGATGACTCTGTGGACATCACACAGGAAGTCATTGCCAAAATGGACCAGGATTCGCCAACGATTGCGGTAACGCGCGTGACGCTTCCAGACCAACCGGCGCAACAACAACGCTAATCGATCGCAGCATCTATGCACGACCTGCGTTTCTATCAGCGTATCTCAGATGTAACCCTGCAAGATCTCGCCACCTTAGTCGGTGGCGAGGTTTTTGGTGATAGCAGTGCCGCTGTTGTTACGGTGGCTGCTGCCGAACATGCCGAGCGCGGCTCCATCTGCTTTGCGGAAGGCAAGGCGGACCATGCGAGGAACGTCAATTCGGCAGCCACAGCGTGTTTTGTGACTGAGAAGCTGCGCGAATACCTTCCGGACGGCATGAATGCGATTGTCTGTGAAAATCCTCGCTATGCGTTCTCAAGAGCCGCGTTGTCTTTCCTGCAACGCCGCGAGATCAGCGACACCTATGACGATCTTGGCCCAGCCCAGCTGCATCCAAGTGTCAAAGTAGGCACACATGTCGTGATCAGCGATGGTGTTGAGATCGGACAGGGTAGCGTTCTGGGCCCAAACACCGTGATCGGTCCAGGTGTTCGAATTGGAACGAACTGTACAATCGGCGCAAATACCGTGATCGAGTCTGCTCTGATCGGCAATAACGTGACGATCAAGGCAAATAGTACAATTGGCGGCACTGGGTTCGGTGTGGTGCAGGGGCCAACGGGCCTCATGCAGGCGCCGCATTTCGGCCGGGTCGTCATTCAGGATTTCGTGTCGATCGGCTCTTGCGTCTGTGTAGACCGAGGAGCGTTTGATGACACCGTGGTCGGTGAAGGCACACGTATCGACAACTTCGCCCAGATTGCTCACAATGTCGTTCTCGGACGTAATTGTGTACTGGCTGCATTTGCAGGCCTATCTGGCTCTGTGACAGTTGAAGATGGGGTGATGATGGGCGGACGCGTTGGCATCGCTGACCACACGCACATAGGCGCCGGTGCGCGTCTCGCCGCGGACTCTGCCATTATGCGAGATATTCCGGCAGGCGAGACATGGGGTGGTTCACCAGCCAAGCCGTTAACACAATGGATGCGGGAAGTGGCCTGGCTGTCCCGGAACGCTCTTAAGAAGAAACCGAAATAACGAAGCGATATACGCAAATGGCCCAAATTCATCCCACTGCATTGATCGAAGACGGCGCCCAGATAGCGGAAACTGCCGAAATCGGACCGTTCTGCATGGTAGGCCCGCAGGTCACAATCGGCGCAAACACGAAACTGCGCGCGAATGTTATCGTCACCGGGGACACCACAATTGGAGCCGACTGCGAGTTTTTTCCGTTCTCCGTTATTGGGGAACGTGGACAAATACTTGGCAACAAGGATGTTCCCCACCGTGTTGAGATTGGAGATCGCAACGTGTTTCGAGAGCACGTCACGGTCCACGGCGCGTCACCAGACAAATCGCATCCTACCCGGATCGGCAATGACTGCTATTTCATGGCGACCTCGCATATCGGTCACGACTGCCTCATTAGCGACAAATGTGTTCTGGCGAACAACACAGCCATAGGCGGCGAGACCCATCTTGGTTTTCAGGTCTGGACAGGCGGTGGTGCGCTCATTCACCAGAAGAGTTGGATCGGAGATCACGCATTCGTTGCGGGCGGCGCAGTTCTGGTCGGCGATGTACCTCCATTTGCGATGGCCTCCGGACAGCCGGCAGGCATTGCTTCGGTCAATATGACGGGGCTGCAGCGACGCGGCTTCAACAAGCAGGATGTGCGTCACATCCACCGCAGCGTAATGCATCTTTTCGCTGGGAAGGGTACATTCGCAGAAAGGCTCGCTGCCTTGCGGGAGAAACCATCGGATCCGCATATTGATGCTGTTTTAGCCTTTATCGATTCTGAACGGGGAGGCCGTCCACTCTGCGGCGCGCGTAAAGGGTAATGAAGCTGGGCTTGCTCGCCGGAAGTGGCGAAATACCGAAAACCATTGCCGAACATACCGTCGCATCCGGAGACAGCATCTTTATCGTTGCCATTCGAGGCTTCGAAGAAGACTGGATGAACGCATATCCGCATCAGGTTTGCGGAATCGCTGAATTTGGCGCGCAAATAAAGGCATTCCGATCGGCGCAATGTGATACAATTTCGTTCATTGGTAATGTGAAGCGTCCGGATTTTTCAAATCTGAAACCGGACCTGAAAGGCATGTCGATCCTTCCGAAGGTTATACGGGCGGCAAGCAAGGGTGATGATGCACTTTTGCGAACAGTGATCGAATGCTTCGAGAAGGAAGGCTTTGCGGTCATAGGTGCTCAGGAACTGCTGAAGAACCTAAACAGCCCTGCTGGCCTGCTGACACAGCGCCCACCAAACGAGACGGATCTGCAGGACATCCAGCGTGCGTTCGACGTCGCCGGAGAGATCGGGCGTCTCGACATCGGACAGGGCGCTGTCGTTGCACGCGGGCTGGTGCTAGCTGTGGAGGCACAGGAAGGCACCGACGAAATGCTGAAACGCGTGGCGCGCCTTCCGGATGCCATCAGAGGCACAGAGGATTTTCGATGCGGCGTGCTATTAAAACGCCCCAAGCCAATTCAGGAAGCCAGGATCGACCTTCCGACTGCAGGGTGTGAAACCGTTCGACGTGCAGCCGAAGCAGGCCTCTCAACCCTTGCACTGGTCGAAGACGGTGCCTTGCTTGTCAATCAGACAGAAATGATCGATCTAGCCAACGCTTATGACATGACGATCGTTGTTCTCCGTCCGGATGGCGGTATGCCATGAGTGTGGATCTGATCTTTGTATCGGCCGAAGCGTCCGGCGATGAAATGTCAGTGGATGTCATTCGTGAAATCAGAAAACATGCACCTGACTGTCTTATCGCCGCTGTCGGCGGAGACGGTCTACACGACGTCGGACTTACGTCCCCAATCGATGTGTCTCCACTTGGCGTGGTTGGTCTGATTGAAGGCCTTAAGATCTACAAAGAGGTTATCCGCATTGCGGATGAGACTGTTGCATTCATTATCGATGAGAACCCAAGGGCGGTGGTCCTCGTCGATTCATGGGGTTTCTCAATCCGAGTTGCGCAACGCCTGAAAAAGCAGGCGCCTCATATCAAAGTCATCAAGCTGATCGGTCCGCAGGTTTGGGCAACGCGCCCCGGGCGAGCCAAGACACTCTCGGATTGCGTCGATCACCTTCTGTGCATCCACGCATTTGAAGTCCCTTTCTACGAACCTTACAATCTGCCATGCACAGTCATTGGCAATCCAGCCCTGCACAGACTGCCAAAGGGAAATCCTCAACGTTTCCGGCAGGAAGAGGGCTTGGAGCCAGACGAGAAGGTTCTTCTTGTGCTGCCAGGAAGTCGGTCGTCAGAAATCAAAAAAGTCGCTCCGGAGCTCGCACGAGCAGCTTGCCTGACGTCTGAAGAATGTCAGGTTAAAACCTACGTCCTTGTTGCTCACTCTGCTGAAGCCGCGCTAAAATCCCAGGAACTCATCTGGCCCAATAACACCATATTTTTCAGCGACCTTGAAAGGAAAGCTGATCTCATGGCTGCCTCCACCTTTGCGCTTGCATGCTCAGGTACAGTGACCACAGAAGTTGCGGCACAGGGTACGCCGATGCTGGTCGGTTATAAGATGGGGTGGCTGACCTGGACGATTGCCAAGGCGTTCCTTCTGAAAATTCAATACGCCTCGCTCATCAATATTGCGCTGGATCGAGAGGCCATCCCCGAGTTTCTGCAAGGAGATCTGGTTGCGCATGATATGGCGACTTGTGCCCGCGCGTATCTTGAGAGTGAAGAACAAAGAGGTGTTCAAAAGCGTGATCTCAAAAAGGCCCTCGACAAAATGGGCTGGGATGACGCTCCGGCCGATGAAATAGCGGCCAAAAGCATTCTCGACCAAATCAGCTGAGCACAAAAAAGGGCGCCAATCTGGCGCCCTTTTTCCGTTTAGAGATGCGTAGAATTAACGCTTATCGAGTGGCACATAATCGCGTTGTGCAGCGCCGGTGTAGATCTGACGAGGACGACCGATACGCTGTGTTGGGTCTGTTGTCATTTCTTCCCACTGAGCAATCCAGCCAACGGTACGCGCCAGAGCGAACAGAACTGTGTACATCTCTGTCGGGAAACCGAGTGCGTTCAGAGTGATGCCAGAGTAGAAGTCGATGTTTGGATACAGCTTCTTCTCTACGAAATATTCGTCTTCCAGTGCAATTCGCTCGAGTTCCATAGCCACCTGCAGCAGTGGCTCATCACGTTTGTCGAGCTCATCAAGCACTTCGTGGCATGTCTTCTGCATGACCTTCGCACGCGGGTCATAGTTCTTGTAAACACGGTGACCAAAACCCATCAGACGGAATGGATCGCTCTTGTCTTTCGCGCGCTTCACGTATTCCGGGATCTTATCGACGCTGCCGATCTCACGGAGCATATTCAAAGCCGCTTCGTTTGCACCGCCATGGCTCGGGCCCCACAGGCAAGCAATGCCTGCTGCGATACATGCAAATGGGTTCGCGCCCGATGAACCAGCCAGACGAACTGTCGATGTCGATGCATTCTGTTCGTGGTCAGCGTGCAAAATGAAAATCTTGTCCATTGCGCGCGCGAGAACCGGATTGACCTCATAGTCTTCCGCAGGAACCGCAAAACACATGCGCAAGAAGTTCTCAGAATAGCTCAGATCATTTCGCGGGCTGACGAATGGCTGACCAACTGAGTATTTATGTGCGCGTGCAGCGATAGTTGGCATTTTTGCGATCAGGCGATGCGTCGCGATCATACGCTGCATCGGATCATCAATGTCCGTCGAGTCATGGTAGAAAGCAGACAGGGCGCCGACTGTACCAACCATCACCGCCATTGGGTGCGCATCACGACGGTAGCCTTCGAAGAAGCGATCAAACTGCGTATGCAGCATGGTGTGGTGCGTGATGGTCGTCGTGTAGTCTTTCAGCTCTGTTTCTGTCGGCAGTTCGCCATGCAGCAGGAGATAGCAGACTTCCAGAAAGCTGGAATTGTCTGCGAGCTGGTCAATCGGGTAACCACGATAGAGGAGGGTACCTTCATCACCGTCGATGTAGGTAATCTGAGACTCACAGCTTGCTGTCGACGTGAACCCTGGATCCAGCGTGAACATACCTGTCTGAGCATGCAGGCTTTTCACATCGATCACGTCGGGACCAACCGTACCACCGAGCACTGGCAGGTCGATTTGCTTGCCGCCTACGGAAATAGTCGCAGAACCGGTTTGTTTCGTCTTGTTTTCCATATTGTGTGCCCTTTTCGTTATCCGTTTGGGGCCGCAGACAGAACATCGTCTATGCGACCAAGAACTTCGTCTTTCCCCAACCAGAACAGGATGAGGTTGATATCAGGAGCGGGAAGCCCGCCAGTGAGTGCCGAACGCAAAGGTGGACCGACCTGGCCCATCGAGAGTTCGTTTGTATCGCAAAACTCAGAAATCAGATCGGAGATCGTATCTGGTTTCCAATCCTCCAAGTTATGTAGGTTTTTCCGAAGCTCCCTCAAATAATTCAATGAATCTGGCTTGAGCTTCTTTCGTGCCTTGCCAGAGATGTCAATTGGACGTTCGATTAGCAGAAATTCCGCAGCGGCTGCAATATCTGGAATGGTCTGACCTCGCTCAGAGAGGCCGCCTAAAGCCAATTTTATGCGAGCTTTCTGGTCTTCAGAGAGCGATTTCTCTTTTTCGAGCGTGTCGACTACAAGCTTATTCAAACGCTCAGGTTCGGCCTGACGGATGTGAAGTGCGTTGATGTGGCCCAGCTTCTCATAGTCCATTCGTGCAGCGCCTTTATTGACGCCGTCGAGATTAAACCATTCAATCGCCTGCGCTTCAGAGATGAATTCATCGTCACCGTGGCTCCAGCCCAGCCGTAACAGATAGTTCTTCAGCCCTTCAGGCAAATATCCCATATCGCGATACGCCTCGATACCAAGCGCACCATGGCGTTTGGAAAGTTTCGCACCGTCCGGTCCGTGAATAAGTGGAATATGCGCGAAAGACGGGATGTCCCATTCCATGGCCTGATAAATCGGGATTTGTCGGAATGTATTCGTCAGGTGATCATCACCGCGAATAACCTGCGTGACGCCCATATCATGATCGTCCACCACGACAGCGAGCATGTATGTCGGGGTTCCATCTGCGCGAAGCAGAATCAGATCGTCGATTTCCTGTGCCCGAATACTGACATGCCCCTGAACACCGTCTTCCAGTGAGATAGCACCGTCACTGGGTGCTTTCAGGCGCACGGTGTACGGGGCTGCGTCATAGGGCGGATCGCCACCATCGCGATAAGGTGATCGGAATGGTGCGAGCAGTTTGTTCGCCTGAGCTTTCGCTTCTTCGACTTCCGCCTCCGGGTATTCACCTGCGCGGATGGCCGCTAGCATGGTTTGAGCTTCTTCCCGGCGCGCGGCGAGCTCTTCCATCGTGAAATAGCATTTATAGGCGCGCCCAGAACGCAGCAGCTCTTCTGCAACTTCCGTATGCCGATCCGCCCGCTCACTCTGAAACACCGGAGGCTCGTCAGGTTCCAGTCCAAGCCAGGCCATGCCTTCTAAAATCGCGTCAATTGCTTCCTGAGTGGAACGCGCGCGGTCAGTATCCTCAATCCGCAGAAGGAAACGCCCATTGTGATGGCGCGCAAACAAATAGTTGAATAAAGCTGTTCTTGCGCCCCCAATGTGCAAAAAACCTGTCGGGGAGGGGGCAAACCGGGTGGTAACCGTCATGAAGATCCTCGTTCAGCGGAATTCTGCCGTCATTTGGCGTGAGCTGACCAAAAGGTCAAATGCAAGACGGCTTATCTTTCAAGCCGCCATCCAGTTTCGTGATTTTTTCCGACATCTGGTCCCATCAGCCAATTATTTCGACCGAATGCTGTGGTTGAGTATCATGTTTGGAGCGGGCTGCGCAGCCTATTTTTCTTTATCTTCCGAACCAGCGACCATTGTACTTATTATCAGCGGACTTTTATTCGCAGGCTCGGCAGCCGTTATGTGGCAACGACGCAACCTCCTTGGTGAACGTACGTTCTACGCCGTTCTGTTTACATTGTTTTTCGTGTCTGGCTTCCTTTTCAGTGCCGCACGGACGCATATGATTGAACCAAATCGGTTAAGCAGAGCGCTGGATCGAGTGATGGTGGAAGGCTGGGTTGTCGAAACCTCGCGTAGCGCCACTGGCCGGGAACGTCTGCTAATCCAAATCCACGCTATTTCGGGCATGTCACCTGACGAACTGCCCAGCCAGGTTCGAATCAGTCAGCGTAAGAACGGCGGCTTTTATCCAGGACGTTTCATTCGCTGCTATGCCAATATCGGACCACCGCCAGCCCCAGCCTTGAGCGGAGAATACGACTTCGCCCGAGATGCGTTCTTCAGTCGGATTGACGGTATTGGTTACACCTTCGGTCAATGCGCTCCCGGGGCCATGCAGGAACCGAACGAGCTCCTTCTTACGTCCCGCAATCATGCAAATGCGTTTCGACAATCACTGGCCAGCTTCATCAATGAGAAAGCCGGGAGGGGTGGAGGGCTCGCAGCAGCGCTAATGACCGGGAATCGTAGTTACCTGTCTGTTGAGGATGAAGAGACACTTCGTTCTGCAGGGATGGCTCATTTGCTCGCAATCTCAGGATTGCACATGGGGCTGGCCGGCGGCGCATTCTATTTTCTGTTTTTCCGCGCACTCGCACTGATCGAGCCGTTGTCTGCTCGATTTCCGGTACAAAAGATTGCTGCTGTCGCTGCCCTGACGAGTGTTACAGGTTATCTTATTGTATCGGGCGCAAGTGTCTCCGCCCAACGCGCCTATGTTATGGTGGCGATCGCGTTTCTGGCACTGCTCTTTGATAAGCCAGCCCTGTCATTTCAGACACTGGCAGTGGCTGTCTTTGCCGTTTTATTGTTGACGCCATGGGCTGTGATCTCGCCGGGGTTTCAAATGAGCTTTCTGGCTGCCGGATCGCTCATACGCGTTTTCGCGGTTTCACCGGATCACAAAGCCGGCCACAAACAAAATCCGATCGTCGGCTTCCTTAAGCCCATTATTCTGACGTCTGTTGTAGCTGGCATGGCAACAGCACCCTTTGCAATCTTTCACTTCTCGAGAGTGGCCACATGGGGGATTCCAGCCAACTTCATCATCATGCCGCTTTTTACGCTGGTTAGTGTTCCACTTGCAGTTATGAGCGTTGTCTTCATGCCATTCGGGCTCGGTGAGATACCTTTGGCAGCACTTGGACTTTCACTGGAGTGGGTTCTGAAGCTCGCACGTTTCTTTGCCGACGATAGCGCAGCGGGAGGATTGTTTGTGATGAAGCCTTTTACCGCCCTGTCTCTGGTCACCATCACGTTCGGCATGCTGGTGCTAATCATTCATGGATGGCAGGGGATCAAATTGGCAGCCGTGCTTGCTCTCACAGGCGCAGGCATATGGATGGCGCAGGACCGAACGCAGGTGATTTTCAGTCCAACAGGCCATATCCTAACAAGAACGGAACCTTCGAACGAGCTTGTTGTCTACGAATTCAAAGGGGCTGGCCTGAAGCCGCTCAGCTTTATCGATTATCCGGAAATTCGATGTGATCAGATATGTCAGTTTGACTCTTATGATCGCGCCTTCTTCGCAGAGCGAAGCTCCATCTCACAGGATGAAACAGTCCTCGTGTTAAAGACACTGAACGGCGACAAACCAGTAAGGCTGGCAAGTGCAGCTCATATCAGGATCGATCACGACAAGCTGATTATTAAAAAGGCGGCACCGAATAGGTGCCGCCCCTGGTCCAATGATTGGCCTGTGTGTCGACGCTAATTGTACTTGCGAACCAGCGCCACCAATTTCCCTTGAACGCGAACACGATCTGGCCCGAAAATGCGTGTCTCAAAATTCGGATTCGCCGCTTCCAGTGCGATGGAGCCCCCTTTTTTACGATACCGCTTCAAGGTCGCTTCTTCCTCATCAATAAGAGCGACAACAATGTCACCAGATGTCGCTGTCTCTCCTGGAGAGCAGATCACGATATCACCGTCGAGAATACCGGCATTTATCATGGACTCACCCTGAACCTCGAGCGCGAAGTGATCGCGCCCCATAATACCTTCAGGAGGCATGATACGGTCGACCTCATGCTGAATGGCTTCGATCGGAACACCTGCAGCGATGCGTCCAAGAACTGGAATGGTGTCGTTTGCGGGAGGTGGTTCATGCACCACGTCAGACGACACAATGCTTGGCTTGAAGGGACGGGACGGGCGCGGCGTCTGCCCAGCACCCATAGCATCCGGAAGCTTCAATATCTCGAGCGCGCGCGCCCGATTGGGCAATCTGCGGAGAAATCCACGCTCTTCGAGCGCTGTAATCAGACGGTGAATGCCAGATTTCGACGCGAGATCAAGCGCTTCCTTCATTTCATCAAACGAAGGTGAAACCCCCGTTTCTTGTATCTTCTGATGAATGAATAGAAGAAGTTCGCGTTGTTTTACCGTGAGCATAGAACAATCCGATCCATTTTGAGTCGCGTTTTGTTCTACATCCGTTCGATCAATACGTCAATCTGTTCCAGCATTTACTAAGGCATGTACCGCTGATTCACGATCTGTTTCCTTCATCAGGCTTTCGCCGATAAGAAATCGCCGAAAACCGGACTGCCGCAGTCGTTTGATATCCTCTGAATCACGGACACCGCTTTCAGATACCATCTCCAACTCCGGCGCATGCCTGGCAAGCACCTCTGACACGCCAAGATCTGTCTTCATCGCTTTGAGGTCCCGATTGTTCACGCCAATCAAGGACGCATCAAGCGCAATAGCGCGATCAAGCTCCCTTGAATCATGAACCTCCGTCAGAACATCCATCCCGAATGAGACCGCCGTCGCAATAAGCTCGCGCGCCAAGCCATCGTCGAGCGCCGAAAGGATAACGAGAATACAGTCAGCGCCGTAAGCACGCGCTTCGACAATCTGGATCGGATCGATCATAAAATCTTTTCGCAGGATTGGCATAGAAACCGCGCTACGGATGGTCTCTAAATCTTCAAGCGTACCGCCAAAGCTCGGAAAATCAGTCAGGACAGACAGACAAGCCGCACCGCCGTTTTCGTACTCACGAACGATCTGAAGCGGGTCGGCGCCTGGTAGAATATCCCCGGCAGACGGACTTTTGCGCTTCATCTCACAAATCAGAGCGTTCTGGCCGGCGCTGGCGATCTCCCGAAGGCGTGCATCAAACCCTCGAGGAGATTCTTGCGCAGAAGCTCTAGCCTCAAGCTCAGCCACAGTTGTCTGCGCCTTGAGCACCGCGACTTCATCACGCTTGTATTCGATTATTCGATCAAGAGCCGTAGCCATCACGACTGACCTCCTGAAACCCGAACAAGTGTTTCCAGACAGGCTTTCGCACGGCCATCATCGATGCACGCAAGTGCTTGGGACATTCCCTCCTCAAGCGAGGATGCCAAGTCCAGCAAATGAAGACCAGCACCTGCATTTAGAGCAACAGCATCCCGGAATGGCCCTGCTACTCCTGAAAGCAGGTCTCTTATCTGTTCAGCGTTGTATTCAGGCGTTCCGCCTTGCAGCGAACTGAGCGGAGAAGCCGAAAGGCCAACATCCTTGGGATACAGTGAGAACTCCCGAAGTTGGCCGCGCTCCACTTCA
Organism: Ponticaulis profundi; assembly: GCF_042659465.1. NCBI lineage: Bacteria > Pseudomonadati > Pseudomonadota > Alphaproteobacteria > Hyphomonadales > Hyphomonadaceae > Ponticaulis > Ponticaulis profundi. Next base: position 430,953 of record NZ_JBHSSW010000066.1, read on the forward strand.
ATGACCTTCGTCTCACCCGCAATGGACAGTTCATCAATGGCGCGATCGCCATCGTGAACGCCATGCACGACCCAGGCGCGTTTTACGCCGAGGTCCCTCAGCGTTTCCGCCATTGGTCGAAGCCATTGGTCGTCAAAAACGCCCAAAATCTGGTGTGTTGCCGAGGCCGGATTGGAAAGAGGACCGAGCATATTAAATACGGTACGTATGCCGAGGCTCGCTCGAATTGGCGCCACAAAGCGCATAGCGGAGTGGTGGCTTCGCGCGAACAAAAATCCAACGCCTGCCTCATCCAGACAGGCACGGAATGTCTGCTCATCAGGCTCCAACTCAACGCCCAAAGCTTCCAGTACATCAGCTGAGCCCGTTTTAGGGGGAACCGATCTATTACCATGTTTAGCAACTTTTCCGCCGCACGCTGCAATCACTAACGCGCTTGCAGTCGATGTATTTAGACTAGTCCAGCCCAGACCACCGGTTCCGCATGTATCGAGCACATCGCCATCGAGTTCGATCGTGCGTGCGTTCTCACGCATAACACGCGCCCCGGCGAGCAATTCAGCGCTTGTCTCGCCCCTGACTGCAAGCCCCATCAGGAAGGCCGCTATGTGTTCTGGCGCAGACTGACCGGTCAGAATTTCCGTGAATGATCGCTCCAGAAAACTGACTGATAATTCCTCGTGGCGGGCAATTGCCTTAATGGCTTGGGAAATTGCTTTCTCTTCCATCACGAGCGCACCACTTTCATGAAGTTCTCAAGCATTGCATGGCCGTGCTCTGTCTTGATGCTTTCCGGATGAAACTGAACGCCAAAGACGGGACGATCACGGTGATGAACACCCATGATTTCTCCATCGTCAGTGACAGCATCCGCGATGAGCGTTGAAGGCAGGCTTGGAGGATCAATCGCCAGCGAATGATAGCGCACAACTTCGAACGATTTAGGCAGACCAGCCAAAACGCCACCGCCATAATTCGTGATTGTGCTCAGTTTGCCGTGGCGAATCTCACGTGCGGTAACGATCTCACCGCCTTCTGCCTGACCGATTGACTGATGTCCCAGACAGACACCCAGAATGGGTAAGTCTTTAGGGGCTTGTTTCACGAACTCGACGCAAATTCCAGCTTCGTTCGGCGTACACGGCCCTGGAGAAAGCACCACTCCCTCCGGTTTCAGCGCCAGCGCTTCTTCAACCGTCAATTCGTCGTTTCGAACGACTTTCAGCTCGGCCCCAACATCTGCAAGATAGTGCGCCAGATTGTAGGTGAAGCTGTCATAGTTATCGATGAGCAGGATCATCGGTTCCCCTCATAACGGCTAGCCATTTCAGCGGCACGTTTCAGAGCCTGAGACTTGTGCATGGTCTCCTGGTATTCGTATTCCGGATCGCTATCGAGAACGACACCGCCACCAGCCTGAATATGCAGTTGTCCATTCTGAAGCACGGCTGTTCTAAGCGCGATGCAGGTGTCGAGATCACCTTTCCAGCCAAAATATCCCACCGCGCCTCCATAAACGCCGCGAGAATTGCCTTCCAGTTCATCAATGATCTGCATAGCGCGAATTTTCGGCGCGCCAGAAACTGTACCAGCAGGAAAGCCAGCCATAAGTGCGTCTTTCAAAGTCTTGTCCGCCCGAAGGTTTCCTTCAACCTGAGATACGATGTGCATGACGTGACTATAGTGTTCAACAACGAACGATTCGGTCACTTCAACACTGCCGTATTCACAAACGCGCCCTACGTCATTCCGGCCAAGGTCCAACAGCATCAAATGCTCTGCACATTCTTTCTCATCACTCAGCAAATCCTGCTGTCGACGAAGATTTTCGGCCTTATCATCGGACCGCGGGCGTGTTCCTGCAATTGGTCGAACCGACATGCGGCCATCTCTGACACGCACCAGAATTTCAGGGCTTGAGCCAACCAGCTGCGTGTCACCAAATCGCATGTGAAACATGAAGGCAGACGGATTGAGCGCGCGCAGAGAGCGATAGAAAGCCAAAGATGAATAAGGGTAATTTGCCGTAAATCGCTGGCTTGGGACAACCTGGAAGATATCTCCAGCGCGAATATAACGCCGAGCACTTTCCACGATGTCATGATAAGCATCGAGGCTTTTATTGGACTCAAACGCTAACGATCGCTCGCTCTGACCGCGAGGCGTTGCTGGCGTAGGCCGATCAAGCGCCTCTTCGACTTCATCAAGAGCAGCATTCGTTCGTGCCTCTTCGACCGTAGGCTCTCCATCAAGTCGCACAGCGCCCACAAGAATGAGTTCCTGGTGAAGGTGGTCAAAGATCAGAACGACCTTTGGTCGGACGAGAAGCGCTTCCGGAACCTCAAAGTCAGAAGGTGGCTTTTTCCCGACAGGCTCGAAATAACGAACCATGTCATAGCCCAGATATCCAAACGCACCCGAGGCCATTGGGGGAAGGTCTTCATCACTTTCAGCGCGAGCTTCATTCGCAAACCGGTCAAGGTCATCGAGCGGTTGATCAGAGCGAGATAATATTTGAGTGAAGGTCGCGTCCGAACTCGTCTCAGCAATCCCTTCATTGACGCGCCACCACAAATCCGGCTTCACGCCAATAAACGAATACCGTCCCAGTTGATGCCCGCCATGAATGGACTCAAACAGGAAATGGCCTGGTTCATTCGCCCCCAGTTTCAACAGGGCGCTGATCGGCGTTTCGGTATCTGCGATCCGCCGACGTGTAATCAATCGCGCTTTAGGTTTGGTCATTCCGTTACCTGAAGCTCTGAGAGATACGTTTCAATCATCTGAGAGTTGATCTCGTAATCAATATTTTTCTCAGCTTCGCTCGACAGCCCCCGAAGCAAGTCATTGCTGATGACCGGAACGAGATTGGCGCGCGTTTCAGAGCGCATATTTTCCAAAGCCTGTGCGTCCGGAACCTGAATGGCCTCAACAGTCCCGATCAGAAGCCCGGACTGCAATGGCGCAGCAAATGCTTCATCGAGTTTCGCACTAAAAATCTGCCCGACTGCGCTTTGGGAGAAGCCAAGCGCTGCGCCTGATTGGCGCGTAATAGCCTGAGGCGGACGCTCCACCGAGCGATCAAGCGCTTCCGCCTCAACCGTTAGAGAAGACGCACCGGAATCGATCCGCTCCTGAATACCTTCGACAAATTCAGCAAAAGCTTCCTGAGTCCGGCGTATTTGAAGCGCATTACGGAGTTCTTCGCGAATCTCATCAAGTTCAGGAATGCGCGGCTCAACGATTTTATCGAGCTGGATAACATACTGTGTTCCTTCACCTTCGCGTCGGTCGCTTGTCTCATTCGGGAAAAGTTGGAAGCCATACTCCAGCGCACCCTCGAGAGTAGACAGATTGCGAATGAGCATGCCGTCTTTCGTGCGGCCGCGCTGATCAACGGGCGGGTAGGTGAATACCGGAGAGCCCAGAATGTCGGCCATCTCCTCGACCTTCAAGCCTGCACCGACAGCATCGTCAATGTCATCAATGGCACGTGTGAGCATGCGTTGCGCGCGCGACGAGGTGAGCTCTCGACGAATCTCTTCCTTCACGTCTTCGAATGGAATGGCTTCACCTGCTTCTTCCTCGGTAACACGGAAAAGTGCCCAGCGACCGTCCAGCGCCTGTACTGGCCCGCTCCACACATTCACAGGAGATTGGAACACAGCCTGCGCCAGCGCCTGATCAGAAATTTCGGACTGTTCGCTGGTGACGGGCGCTTCAACGCGCGCAGCCCCATCGGTTACAACGGAGGCGAAGTCATTTCCGCCCAGCAGTGGACCAAGCGCCTGACGCGCACGGTCCGGATCGTCAAACCGGGCAACTTCGTATGTTCTTGTTCCCGGTAATGAAAAGCGACGTTGCTGCGCTTCATACTCATTGCGGAGGTCAGCATCATCGATTGTCACCTGATGATAGAAATCAGTTTCATTGAGAGCGATCACAGAAAACTGGCGGCGTTCAGGCTCGGTTAGCGCGGCTTCACTTTCGGCATAAAACGCTTCCAGCTCCTCATCCGTTGGAGGATCGACCGCTTCTGGAAGATCTTCAGGAGTCGTGATGAAGAAAGCGATATTGCGCGCTTCCGCCTGATAAATGTTCCAGAGGTCGGAGATCGCATCAGACGGCTGAAGTGCCGCACTGATACCATTCTCAACGAGATCAAACGTCAAATCATCCAGAATCGCACGCTCGAACTGGGTTTCCGAATAGCCTTGCTGCGCGATGAGATTACGGAACGTATCGACGTCGAACTCACCGGTGATCTCGTTTCTCGCTGCGTCCATGGATCGAACAAGCTGCGTCGCCGCCTTGTCGCTGGCGCTAATGCCGAGCTTGTCGAAATATGCCGCTGTCAACTGCCGATCAGCGAGAAGATTGATGATCTGGTCCAGGCGTCCGCTTTGAACCAGATCTTGTTTCGTGACATCATTGCCCTGATTTTGCTGTGAGCGAACAAAGTTGTTCGCGTACCGGTCCACATCCGACACTTCGACGGTGCGATTTCCAGCTTTCACAAGGCTCGCACCAAGCCCCGGTTTGAAGATGTCAGTAATGCCCCAAACCGCCAAACTGAGGATAAGAAGACCAATCAGGACCAAAGCAACTTTGGATCGGATAAGATTTCGAAATACAGTCAGCATACTTTCTCGGCTTTCAGGACAATCGCGTTTTGAATTCTTGCACGCTCAAGAATGGCTTGCTAGGCGGGATTACGGTCACATTCAAGATGGAACGAGAACATGCCAAAGCGTTTGATTGCCGGAAACTGGAAAATGAACGGCTTGAAAGCAGCCGTGAGCGAAGCAGAGACTGTCGCCAAGAGCCTTTCTGAGCAATCTGCAGATTGCGATGTTTTAATCTGTCCACCCGCAACGCTGATCGCGGTTTTCGAAGAAAAACTGACCGGCACAGCTGTGCAGTATGGCGGTCAGGACTGCCACACAAACGAATCTGGCGCCCACACAGGTGACATCAGTGCTGAGATGCTAGCCGACCTAGGGTGCGCATTCGGCATTGTCGGGCACTCTGAACGACGCACGGATCACGGCGAAACGAATGATGAGGTGAAGGCCAAAGCCTACGCGCTGACACGCGCCAATGTTCTGCCAATCATCTGCATTGGTGAAACGCAGTCCGAACGTGAATCCGGGAACACTTTGAAGGTCCTGACCGAGCAGGTAGAAAACTCGGTCCCAACGGATCTCGACGGCACCAAAATGGTCGTCGCATATGAACCCGTATGGGCGATTGGCACGGGGCTCGTACCTGAACTGAGCGATATCGAGGAGGCTCACAACCATATTCGCGCAACCCTCACGAATATGGGGATCGCGAACGCAGACGAGATTCGTCTTCTCTATGGCGGTTCAGTGAAACCAGGCAATGCAGGTGAAATCCTCACTGTCTCGAATGTGAACGGCGCACTGGTTGGTGGCGCGAGCCTGAAAGCAGCAGATTTTCTGGGAATTATTCGCGCCTGAGCGATAGTTTTTAGGTAAGTTCTTGCGACTAGGGCTTGGCGAAACCACCTTCGGGTAGTAACGGAAGCCGCTTCGGTTCCGAGGAAAGCAGGAAATCATGGAAAACGTTCTACTGGTCGTTCATATCCTGACATGTATCGCACTGATTTGTGTGGTGCTGCTTCAGCGTTCAGAAGGCGGCGCTCTCGGCATTGGCGGCGGCGGTGGCGGCGGCCTCGTATCAGGTCGCGGTGCTGCATCCATGCTGACACGCATTACCATGATCCTTGCCGGCGTTTTCGTTGCAACGAGCCTCATCCTCACCACGATCGCAACACGCAGCAATCAAAGCACAAGTTCGCTGGGTGACGCAGCAGCGGCGGAAGACGCTTCCGACCTCGATCTACCATCAGATATCGGGCCCGCCTTGCCGCCAGCAAGCGACCTTGATGAATCATCAGCACCCGCAACCGAAGCTCCGTCTGACCTTGATCCTGCACCACAGACGGAAACGACTCCGGCGCCGGAAACGACACCGGAACAATAAACTATCATCGCGAGCGAACGCTTTTCGCTCGCTTCGCTCAACGAATCTGAACATCCTGAGTGTCCATGACGCGATATATTTTCATTACGGGCGGCGTGGTTTCTTCCCTTGGGAAAGGCATTGCCTCAGCGGCGCTGGGAGCTCTGCTCCAGGCGCGCGGTTATCGGGTAAGGCTGCGCAAGCTTGACCCTTACCTCAATGTCGATCCTGGCACTATGTCGCCATATCAGCATGGCGAAGTCTATGTGACGGAAGACGGCGCCGAGACTGACCTCGATCTAGGCCACTATGAGCGGTTCACGGGCGTTTCCGCCAGACAATCCGATAATGTAACGACCGGTCGAATCTATCAGACGATTCTGGAGAAAGAGCGTCGCGGCGATTTTCTGGGGGCGACCATTCAGGTCATTCCGCATGTTACAGACGCCATCAAGAACTTCGTTCTGAGCGAAGTCGAGGATGTTGATTTCGTATTGTGTGAAATCGGCGGCACAGTCGGTGATATCGAAGGCCTTCCATTCTTCGAAGCAATCCGTCAGCTCGGCCAGGAGCTCGGCCCAGATAAGGCGGTCTTTATCCATCTGACGCTCCTGCCATACATTCCAAGCGCAGGCGAAATGAAGACCAAGCCAACGCAGCACTCAGTGAAAGAGTTGCGTTCGATCGGTATTCAGCCAGACATTCTTTTGTGTCGTTGTGACCGCCCAATTCCGTCAGATGAAAAGCGCAAGATTGCACTGTTCTGTAACGTCCGACAGGAGAGTGTCATCGAAGCGCGCGATGTCGATTTCATCTACGAAGCCCCACTCGAGTATCACTCGCAGGGCCTCGACCGCGAAGTCCTGCACCATTTTCGTATGACCGGCGCTCCTGCGCCCGATCTCGAAAAATGGAACGACATTTCCGCACGTCTGCGCAAGCCAGACGGCGAAGTGCGTATTGCGCTTGTGGGCAAGTACACCGTCCTTCCGGATGCCTATAAATCTGTACTGGAAGCGCTCCAGCATGGCGGTCTGGCGAATCAGGTGAAAGTCAAAACCACGCTGATCGATTCAACGCCGCTCGATGCGGAGAACGCTGACCTGTCCGTTCTGGACGAATATCACGGCATCATTCTTCCTGGTGGTTTCGGTGAACGCGGCGCCATCGGGATTATGCGGGCTGCGCGTTTTGCCCGAGAGAACAAGATACCGTGTTTTGGCATTTGCTTCGGCATGCAGCTCGCGACGATTGAGCTTGCGCAGAATGTTGCGGGCCTCAAGGGGGCAGGGACCACAGAGTTTCAGAATCCAGACATCCCTATGGTCGGCTTCATTGAGGAGTGGGCACGTGGGAACGCCGTCGAATCACGGTCGCAGGATGGTGATCTTGGCGGAACGATGCGCCTGGGCGCATATCCCGCACGCCTGAAAGAAGGCAGCAAGGTTGCAGAAGCCTATGGCACGCTCGACATCAGCGAACGTCACCGTCACCGGTATGAGGTGAACGTAAACTTCAAGGATGCGCTCGAAGCCGCAAACATCTCAATTTCCGGACTCTCACCAGATGGTCGTCTGCCGGAAATTGTTGAATTGCCGAACCATCCATGGTTTGTCGGCGTGCAGTTCCACCCGGAACTGAAATCTCGACCATTCGAACCGCATCCGCTGTTTGCCAGCTTCATTCATGCATCCATGAAGTACAGCCGGTTGGTCTGATCGGAAAATCTGCCTTCTACACAAGAGATGGCTTGAAGTTTTTGCTCCAAAGTGTATTAAGCGCGCTTTGGTTTCCGGGCCTGACGGCCCATCGTACGAATTTTGGGAATTTTATCATGGCTGTTCCTAAGCGAAAGACGACACCGTCCAAGCGCAACATGCGTCGCTCTCACGATCGTCTGCCTGTGAACACTTACATCGAAGACGCAGATTCTGGTGAACTGCGCCGTCCACACCACATCGACCTGAAAACAGGTATGTATCGTGGTCGACAAGTGCTTGAACCAAAAGACGACTAGGTCCATTAGGTCTCTCAGAAATTTTTAATGAGGGACCACAATGACTGAAATCGTCGATATCTATGCACGAGAGATCCTGGACAGCCGGGGCAATCCGACTGTTGAAGTAGAAGTCACACTGGAAGACGGATCGCTCGGCCGAGCTGCTGTTCCTTCCGGTGCTTCTACCGGCCTGCACGAAGCACACGAACTTCGCGATGGCGGCGATCGTTATGGCGGCAAAGGTGTGCGCAAAGCCGTGGAAGCTGTAAACAGCGAGATTTTCCACGCAATTTCTGGCATGGAAGCAGAAGATCAGCGTCGTCTTGATTTGACCCTGATCGAACTCGACGGAACCGAGAACAAGTCTCGCCTCGGCGCGAATGCGCTTCTCGGTGTCTCGCTTGCGAACGCACATGCTGCAGCTGAGGCTGCCGGTCTCCCTCTCTATCGCTATGTAGGCGGCGCCAATGCCTGCATTCTGCCGACACCAATGATGAACATCATCAATGGCGGCGAGCATGCTGATAACCCGATCGATGTTCAGGAATTCATGATCATGCCTGTCGGCGCATCAAGCCTTTCTGAAGCGGTGCGCATGGGCGCTGAGGTTTTCCACTCTCTGAAGAAATCTCTTCAGGCTGAAGGACACAACACCAATGTAGGTGATGAAGGCGGCTTCGCGCCAAACCTTTCGTCAACAGAAGACGCGATCAGCTTCATTCTGAAATCGATTGAGAAAGCTGGCTACACGCCAGGCGAAGAATGCGTGCTTGCGCTTGATGTGGCATCTACGGAGTTTTTCTCAAAAGGCAAATACACGCTGGCTGGCGAGGGCAAGACGCTCGGCTCTGAAGAAATGGCACGCTACCTCGAAGATCTGGTCGCAAAATATCCGATCGTATCTATCGAAGACGGCATGGCTGAAGACGACTGGGAAGGCTGGGTCGCTCTGACACAAGCAGTTGGCAATAAGTGCCAGCTCGTCGGCGACGACCTTTTCGTCACCAATCCGAAGCGCCTTGCAATGGGCCTCGAAAAAGGCGCAGCAAACTCCATTCTGGTCAAAGTGAATCAGATCGGCACGCTCACAGAAACCCTCGACGCCGTCGCGCTGGCACAGCGCAACTCTTACTCTGCCGTCATGTCTCACCGCTCAGGCGAAACTGAGGATACGACCATTGCTGATCTGGCTGTCGCTACGAATTGCGGTCAGATTAAAACTGGCTCACTTGCACGTTCTGACCGACTGGCGAAATACAACCAGCTCATTCGCATTGAAGAAGAACTGGACGAGCAAGGCATGTATGCTGGCATGGGCACGATCAAAGCCGGTTAACGCTTTCCTAAGCGGCTTCTGCAATCCTTCGGGATTGCGGAGGCCATAAGGATGAGAATCGGACCAGTTGGGATCGCGCTGATCGGCGCCATATCCTATTTGTCTTACCATGCGGTCGCGGGAAAGCAGGGGCTTTCAAGCTGGTCTGAGATGCAATTGCGTGAAAGTGAGCTCGAAGCGAAGTTCGAAGCCCTTAAGGTTGAACAGTCCGATTTACGAGATAAAGTTCAGCGTCTTTACGACGAATCTCTGGACGAAGACTACCTTGAGGAGCTGGCGCGTCTTCAGTTTCATTTCGTCTATCAGGACGAATATCTGCTAGAACCACCCGCTACGTCAGCGCAGCTACCCGAAAACGAAGACCTATTTACCCTTAGCAATTCTCGTTTTTGACTTATATTTCTCCCAAATAGGGAGATTGGGTTTGAGCAAATCTACCAAGACGACAAAACCTGCTTCTGTCTCCACAGAAGACAAACTGAAGTTTTATAAGGACATGCTCCTTATCCGGCGATTTGAAGAAAAAGCGGGCCAGCTTTATGGCCGAGGCCTCATCGCTGGTTTCTGCCATCTCTACATCGGACAGGAAGCTGTCGTAGTTGGCATGCAAAGCTGCATAGAGGATGGTGACCAGGTCGTGACGGGCTATCGTGATCACGGTCACATGCTGGCCTGCGGAATGGATCCTGATGGCGTTATGGCTGAGCTTACCGGTCGCGAGGGCGGCTATTCAAAAGGTAAGGGTGGCTCAATGCACATGTTCTCTCGTGAGAAAGACTTTTACGGCGGGCACGGCATTGTTGGTGCACAGGTACCGATCGGCACAGGTTTGGCATTCTCGAACAAGTATCGCGAAAACAACAAAGTCAGCCTGACATATTTCGGCGACGGCGCTGCGAACCAGGGGCAGGTTTATGAAGCCTTCAACATGGCTTCGCTCTGGAAACTGCCTGCCATCTACATCATCGAAAACAATATGTACGCCATGGGTACCAGCGTGGCTCGCCATGCTTCCGAGACAGAACTCTATAAGCGCGGCATCTCCTTCGAAATCGAAGGCATGGAAGTCGATGGCATGGATGTTCTCAAAGTTCGCGAGGCCGGACAGAAAGCCGTTGAGCATGCACGCTCCGGCAAAGGTCCGTTTATCCTCGAAATGAAAACTTATCGCTATCGCGGACACTCCATGTCTGACCCGGCCAAATACCGCAAACGTGAAGAAGTTGACGACATCCGCTCTCACCATGACCCCATTGATGGTTTGAAAAAGCAACTTCTCGAAGCTGAGGAAGCGACTGAGGCTGAACTGAAGGAACTCGATAAAGAGATCAAAGCGATTGTTGGAAAATCGGTCGACTTTGCACAAGAAAGCCCACTGCCTGACCCGTCCGAACTCTGGACGGATGTGCTTGTTGAGACGGAGAACGCATAATGGCGATTGAGATTTTGATGCCCGCGCTGTCTCCAACAATGGAAGAAGGCACGCTTTCGAAATGGCTGAAAAATGAAGGCGACGAAATTCAGTCCGGTGACGTCATCGCCGAGATTGAAACCGACAAAGCGACCATGGAAGTCGAGGCTGTCGATGAAGGCGTTTTGGCGAAAATTCTGATCCCAGCTGGAACAGAGAATGTCAAAGTGAACAGCGTCATCGCTATGCTCGCAGAAGAAGGCGAAGATGCGTCGGCAGTGGACGCGCCAAAACAGGATGAGTCGTCTAAACCTGAGCCTTCTGACGACGAGCAAACGGAAGAAGCTTCTAACAGTTCAGAACAAAGCCAGTCGGTTGAACCGCCGCACGCGTCAAAGCTGATTGAACCTGACGTGCCGGAGGGCACGACTTTCAAATCAACTGCCGTGCGCGACGCACTTCGTGATGCGATGGCTGAAGAAATGCGACGTGACGAGACTGTTTTCGTCATGGGCGAGGAAGTTGCCGAATATCAGGGCGCTTATAAAGTCACACGCGAATTGCTTCAGGAGTTTGGTGGCAAGCGTGTGGTTGATACACCTATCACAGAGCACGGGTTTGCCGGCCTTGGCGTTGGTGCAGCCTTCGGAAAACTGAAACCAATCGTCGAGTTCATGACGTTCAACTTCGCCATGCAGGCGATTGACCAAATCATCAACTCTGCGGCCAAGACGCTCTACATGTCTGGCGGGCAAATGGGTTGCTCGATCGTATTCCGTGGCCCGAACGGCGCGGCTTCACGCGTCGGCGCACAACACAGCCAGGATTACTCAGCCTGGTACGCACACGTGCCAGGGCTTAAAGTGGTTGCCCCATATGATGCCGCGGACGCTAAGGGGCTCTTGAAAGCCGCTATTCGAGATCCAAACCCGGTCGTCTTTCTCGAGCATGAGATGCTTTACGGTGAGAGTTTCGATGTTCCGGAGCTTGATGACTGGATCCTGCCCATCGGCAAAGCGAAGATCAAACGCGAAGGTAGCGATGTGACGCTGGTCGCTCACTCCCGCATGGTCGGATTTGCACTGCAAGCTGCAGAAATCCTTGCCGACGAAGGCATTGACGCCGAGGTCATCGACCTTCGCACGCTTCGTCCATTGGACACCGATACGGTCGTTGAGAGCGTGAAAAAGACAAACCGTCTTGTCTGTTGCGAAGAAGGCTGGCGCTTTATGGGCGTCGGGGCCGAAATCGCCGCGACCGTTGTCAACGAAGCTTTCGATTATCTGGATGCACCACCTGTGCGGGTTCACCAGAAAGACGTTCCGCTGCCGTATGCGGAAAATCTTGAGAAGCTCTCATTGCCGGGTGTCGAAGACATTCTGGAAGCCGCCCGCGCTGTCTGCGAAGGTCTTTAGGAGGACGTCATGGCTATTAATATCACCATGCCTGCACTGTCTCCCACCATGGAGGAGGGCACGCTTTCAAAATGGCTCGTCAAACCAGGCGATACGATATCCTCCGGAGACGTAATCGCTGAAATCGAAACCGACAAGGCAACGATGGAGGTTGAAGCAGTCGATGAAGGCATACTGGCCAAAATCCTGATCGACGCCGGTACCGAAGGCGTGAAAGTCAATTCCGTTATCGCTGTGCTGGCAGAAGAGGGAGAGAATCCTGACGACGTCGAAGCCAATGATGAAGACACTGCACCTGAAGCAAAATCTGGTGAAGCTTCTAACGAGGAAAAGAAGGAAGTCGCTCCACCAAAGGACGACACTCCTGCCAAACCAGAGAAGTCTTCGAAAAAGCAGGCTGTCGAACTGGACACATCAGGCAAACTTCAAAGCGTTGGCTCCGGGAAAGACCGCATCAAGGCAAGCCCTCTGGCGCGGCGTATCGCAGAACAAAAAGGTGTGGACCTTTCAGGCCTGAAAGGCTCGGGTCCACATGGACGAATTATCCGCAAGGATGTCGAAGCAGCAGAAACTGCTTCTGGTCAGCCGGATTCACCCGTTGCGTCTGTTGGCTCTCCGGACGGTCTGATCCTGCCTCAAGTCCTCGACGATCGCGTCTATGCGCCTGACAGCTACGAACTCGTACCGTTGGACGGTATGCGCAAGACGGTCGCCAAGCGTCTGACAACGAGCTTTATGCAAGTGCCACACTTCCCGCTCGAAGTGGACATCACGCTCGACAAACTGTTGGCGGCACGCGCAGCAATCAATGCAGCAGCACCAGAAGGCGTTAAGGTGTCTGTGAACGATATGCTGATCAAGGCATCTGCGCTCGCACTCATGACTGAGCCAGACTGCAATGCCAGCTATACAGATAAAGGTATCGCCTATCACAAAGGCGCGCATATCTCTGTTGCCGTTGCGATTGATGGCGGACTGATCACGCCCGTTATCCGGGACGCGGAGCAGAAGGGCCTGAGAGAGATATCAGAAGAGATGAAAGATCTCGCAACTCGCGCGCGTGACCGTAAGCTGAAACCACAAGAATACTCGGGTGGAACATTCTCAATTTCCAACCTTGGTATGTTCGGCATCAAGTCATTCGGCTCTATCATCAATCCGCCGGAAGGCATGATCATGTCCGTTGGCGCAGGTGAGAAACGAGCCGTCGTTCTGGAAGACGGAAGCCTTGCGGCGCGCAGCGTCATGACCGTAACGTTGACCTGTGACCACCGCGTCATCGGTGGCGCAGAAGGTGCGAAATGGCTGCAAGCCTTCAAGCGCTTTGTCGAAACGCCAGAAGCGATGCTGCTCTAAATTCAAAGGAACGCGCGCAGACTCCTGCCGCGCGTTCCAGACACACAATCCTGACGACAGGACACACACATGGCTGATAAATTTGATCTGATCGTAGTGGGCTCAGGGCCTGGGGGCTATGTCGCTGCCATTCGCGCAAGCCAGCTTGGACTGAAAACAGCGATCGTTGAGCGCGACGCGCTGGGCGGCGTCTGTCTAAACTGGGGCTGTATCCCAACGAAAGCCCTGCTGCGGACGTCCGAAGTCTATCACAACATGAAGCACGCAGAAGCATTCGGTCTGAAAGCAGAAGGCGTCAGCTTTGATCTCGATGCCGTTGTGAAGCGGTCACGCCAGATCGCCGGACAGCTATCTGGCGGCGTCAAACACCTGCTCAAGAAGAACAAGGTCACAGTGATTGAGGGAGAGGGACGCCTTGAGAAAGGCAAGCCCGCTCCCAAAGTGATCGTCAAAGGCAAAGACGGCAAAGACACCAGCCTGGAAGCAAAACATGTGATGCTGGCGACCGGCGCACGAGCGCGAACAATTCCTCAGGCCGGTCTGGAACCAGATGGAAAGTTTATCTGGACTGCAAAAGAAGCCATGGTGCCGGACACCATGCCCAAGAAGCTTCTCGTCATCGGTTCCGGTGCAATCGGTATTGAGTTTGCAAGCTTCTACAAGACCATGGGTGCCGACGTCACTGTCGTCGAGATGATGGACCGCATCCTCCCTGTGGAGGATGAAGAAATTTCCGCAATGGCGCTGAAATCGTTCAAAAAGGACGGCATGAAGGTGATAACAGGCGCTGCCGTTGATAGCGTGAAGCCCGGAAAAGACACCATTCAGGCAACCATCAAACCCAAGGACGGTAAGCAAACAACAGAATCATATGACCGCATCGTGCTCGCGATCGGCATTGTTGGAAATGTTGAAAATCTGGGACTGGAGGATCTTGGTGTGAAAGTTGACCGTTCACACGTGACTGTGGACGGATTCGGACAAACCAATGTTCCAGGACTTTATGCAATTGGGGATCTGACCGGACCTCCATGGCTCGCTCACAAAGCCAGCCACGAAGGGATTGTCTGCGTCGAGAAGATTGCTGGTAAGAACCCACATGCATTTGAAACCTGGAATATTCCTGGCTGCACCTATTGCCGTCCGCAAATTGCGTCAGTTGGTCTGACAGAAGCCAAAGCAAAAGAAACCGGCCACGACGTTAAGGTCGGTCGTTTCCCATTCATTGGAAATGGTAAAGCGATCGCGCTCGGCGAGCCTGAGGGTATGATCAAAACCGTGTTCGATGCGAAGACGGGAGAGTTGCTCGGTGCGCATATGATCGGTGCCGAGGTTACAGAGCTTATCCAGGGCTATGTGGTCGCTCGCCAAGGCGAGCTCACTGAAGGTGAGCTCATGGAGACTGTATTCCCGCACCCAACGCTCTCAGAGATGATGCATGAGAGTACGCTGGATGCATTTGGACGTGCAATCCACTACTAAGTCTGTTTCCCGGATAGTTCGAGCGCAAGTTTCGTCACAGTGCCGTAGTCGACCTTGCCAGTTCCCAGAACCGGTATCGCATCGACATGAAACACCTTGCGGGGAACAGAGAGCTCCGAAACACCGTGATTCTGCGCCCAGGCCAAAATGTCTGGGCGATTCACGTCCGAGCAATCTGACAACAGAATGATCTGCTCGCCTTTACGGGTATCCGGAACAGCAGCAGCGGCATGCATATTGTCAGGCCAGATCGCGGATGCGCAGTTCTCAACGACGGCCAGCGATACCATTTCCCCGCCGACCTTTGCGAAACGTTTCACGCGTCCACGGATGCGAATGAAGCCTTCTTTGTCGATCGTGACAATATCACCGGTGTCATGCCAACCATCTTTCGGCGGCTCAAGAACACCTGGCGAAGACGAACGCAAATATCCCTGCATGATGTTAGGGCCACGCACCCAAAGTCGGCCACCTTTGTCGATGCCCGGAACAGGCTCAAGCTTGTGTTCGACGCCAGACATGAACTGACCGACGGTGCCTGGTACATTTGCACCGACCGAATTCGCAGCCACAACAGGAGAAGCCTCGGTCGCACCATAACCTTCCAAAATCTCAATATTATATTTTTTCCGCACCATCTGGCGGGTCTCATCCCGAACACGCTCTGCGCCGCAAACCGCGAGGCGAAGTGACATCAGATCGCCTTGATCACCTGCGCGCGCATACTGGGAAATGAAGGTATCAGTCGCCAGAAGAACCGTGGTTCCGTGTTCGCGGATTCGGCGTGCAATCTCGCGCGGCTGGAGCGGGGAAGGGTGGAATACCGCTTTGATCCCGGCGACCAGTGGCAACACGGCTCCTACCGTCAAACCGAAACAGTGGAAGGTAGGAAGGGGATTAAATACGGAATCTGTTTCGGGGTAGAGGTCAATGTGTGAACGAACCTGTTCAACATTCGCCATTACATTTTCATGCGATAGGACAACGCCTTTAGGGTCACCTTCGGTGCCTGACGTAAAAAGCACCACGCCTGTTTCGTCGTGCCCTTGTGACGCTTTGAAGAGTGAAGGAATGAACGGCCCCAACGCTCCCGCGATTTTATCTTTCAGAGACAATTGTTCGCGGACATCTTCCAGATAGATGATTTCATAGCGGTCTGAGAGCTCTTCAATCAGCGGCTGCAGCTGTCCGATTTCAACAAACTTGTGCGCGGTTACAATTTTCGTAACATTGGCAGCCTGACCGGCCGCCTTGAGATTGCGACTACCAGCCGTGAAATTGAACATGGCCGGGATGCGCCCATAAGCGAGCAGCGCGTAAAACGCGATCACAGCGCCCGCGCCTGTCGGAAGCATCACCGCAACGTTCTCTTCTCTATCAGTGAAGCGACACAGCGCAGAGCCGAGACCGAATGCCGCGCGAACGACCTCGTCATAAGTCAATACGCGCTCGTCGCCATCGACGATAATCTCTTTCTTACCACCGAATTGGCGCCGCGCTCTCAAGAGACCTGAAAAGAGGTCAGTACGTGCCAGTTGAGGGCGAAAGGCGTAAGACGATGCCGCCATGCGTTCACTCCATGAAACTTTTTTGACGCTCTGTAACACTATGTCACACTACGTGAAAGCAATCATGGCACATTAGTTCCGTACTATTGCCGGAAACGCCACTTGATGTCTGCCTCAAAACGGGCCATTTGCTAGCTATGGCCAAGCTGATTGATAACGTGTCTGAACGACGCCCAGCGTCGGAATTTCGGCACCCCGAAAAACGTAATCGTCCTGACACTCCGGTGCTACGCAAGCCGGAATGGATTCGCGTCAAAGCGCCTGTCAGTCAGGGCTATGCCGACACACGCGCGATCGTTAAAGACCGCAATCTGGTCACCGTGTGTGAAGAAGCAGGTTGTCCGAACATCGGCGAATGCTGGCAACAGAAACACGCAACCATGATGATCATGGGCGACACATGCACGCGTGCTTGTAGCTTTTGTAATGTGAAGACTGGCCGTCCGGATGCTCTTGACGCGACAGAGCCTGATCGCGTGGCCGATGCAGTGGCAGCTATGGAGCTTAAGCACGTTGTCATCACGTCTGTAGATCGCGACGATCTAACGGATGGTGGGGCCCAACATATTGCAGATACCGTCACCGCTATTCGCTCGAAAGCACCTGGTGCAACGATTGAGATCCTGACGCCTGACTTCCTCCGCAAAGGCGACGCGCTCAACATCGCGATCGATTCCAAACCGGACGTGTTCAACCACAATCTGGAGACAGTCCCGCGGCTATATTTGTCTATCCGTCCGGGCGCTCGCTATTATCATTCTGTGCGGTTGCTTGAGCGCGTGAAAGAACGCGATCCCTCTCAGTTCACCAAATCAGGACTTATGGTTGGCTTGGGTGAGAGCAAAGAAGAAGTCATGCAGGTTATGGACGATATGCGGTCCGCCGGAGTGGATTTCATAACGATCGGCCAGTACCTCCAGCCAACCAGGAAACACGCCGCTGTTGATCGCTATGTGTCTCCTGAGGAGTTCGCTGCATATGAAACCATTGCTCGTGCCAAAGGTTTTCTGATGGTCTCATCATCTCCCATGACGCGTTCCAGCTATCATGCCGGTGACGACTTCGAGAAACTTCGCGCCGCAAGACAAGCCCAACTTGCTGCAGACGCTTAGCCCTATCTAGCGACAAGACACATTATGACCCGTTTTCGTAGAGTGGTTCGGATCAATCACGATCCAGATAACCTGTTTGAACTTGTATCCGGAATTGAACAGTATCCAGAATTCATAAAGTGGGTTCAGAAGATGGATGTCAGCCCTGTCGAAGAAGATGGTGTTAAATCCATCAAGATTGGCTCCGCTCGGGTTGGATTCGCAAACTTCACCGAAACGTTCTCCACCCAAGTTGTCTCAGATGCAGAGACACGCCACATCAAGGTCAGTCTTGAAGATGGGCCGCTTAAACACCTTGAAAATGAGTGGACCTTCAAACCAGCGGAATCTGGCACTGATATCGAATTTTTCATCGATTTTGAGTTCAAGAATTTTATCTTGAGAGCGCTGGCTGCAGCTAATTTCGAATTGGCGGTGAACCGAATTATGGCTGCCTTTGTTGCCGAAGCAGATCGTCGATACGGCAACAAAAGCTAGCTCCGTCAACCACTCACGCTTTCCATCATCATCTGAAGCGCGACTTCTACGCTCGCCATTCGAATTTCGCTGCGCCCGATATCACCGAAGTTTTCCATTCGGTGGCGGATAGGTGCATTCTCACGTGCCAAAGCGAAATGAACCGTCCCAACGGGTTTCAGGCGTGTGCCACCACCAGGTCCCGCAATACCGGTGATGGAGATCGCCATGTTAGCGCGACTTTCTTCCAAAGCACCTTCTGCCATCGCGCGGGCAATCGGCTCACTGACTGCGCCATAGTCTGCGATCAAGTCACCGGGTATTCCCAGCACTTCTTCCTTTGCTTTATTGGAATAGGTGACAAATCCACGTTCGAGCACCTTGGATGAGCCTGGAATTTCAACCAGCAAGGCGGCTACCAGTCCTCCCGTACAGCTCTCCGCGGTGACAACTTTCAAACGCCTCTGCTGAGCATCATCCAGAAACAGACGTGCCATATTGAGCAATTTGTCTGAAAACAAGGTAAGTCTCCTCCACTTTATAAGCGTAAGGGTTACTCAGCTTTATCCTTAAGTCGAGACTTTGAAGGTAAGGAAATCGTGGCAATAGCTTGCGCGGAAATTCCCTCCCGTCGCCCTTCAAATCCCAATCCTTCCGTTGTGGTTGCTTTCACAGAAACGCGATCTGCGTCGACCCCGACGATTTGAGCTGTTTTGTAACGCATAGCGTCTCGGTGAGGTTTTATTTTTGGAGCCTCACAAATCAACGTCACGTCCAAATGGAGAATCTTGCCTCCTCTGGAGCGAACCAGGTCTGCCGCGAAACGTAAGAAGACATCGGATGGTGCGCCCTTCCACTGTGGATCCGTTGGAGGGAAGTGGTCGCCGATATCACCATCCGCGAGGGCACCGAGAATCGCATCTGTCAGCGCGTGCCAGCCAACATCCGCATCCGAATGTCCCTTGAGTTTCTTTTCATGAGGAATTTCAATACCGCACAGAAATACCTGCGCACCATCTTCAAAGGCGTGCACGTCGTAACCAAGCCCGGTCCGCGTCTCCCAGTCAAACAAAAGCCTCTCCAATCGCTCAAAGTCCTGCGGATATGTCAGCTTCGACAACTGCTCACTGCCCTCCGTAAGCGTGAGATCAAATCCGAGCTTTTCCGCGAGTTCAAATTCATCCAAAGCCGAGTCATCCGAAGATGCCGTGAGCTCCTGTTTCTTACTCATTCGGAAAGCCTGAGGTGTCTGAATCCTATAAAGGTCCGATCGCGAGACCGACCGAACGCTCGCTTTATCCCAGAATTTCAACGCATCGACGATGGGAAGAGCAGGGGCAGCACCCTCATGTTTCTGAAGGGCAGCTTGCAGGTTATCGATCACCACGCCAGACACCCCGGGCCTCGCGGCATCATGCACCATGAAATGCTGGGAACGTTCCGACTGTATAGCAGCCAATCCTTTACGGACCGACTCCACACGTTCGGCTCCGCCTTCTACAAGCACGAGCTTCGCAAATCCCGCGGGTTCAAGCTGCTCAAGCAACTTATGAACATGTTCTGCCTCATTTTCGGGATGAACCAGTGCGACTTCAACGCAACACCGGTGATTTAAAAACGTGTCGAGCGCATGAAGAAAGACCGGTTTTCCACCGAAGCTTCGGTACTGTTTTGGCAAGGATTGTCCGGCACGACGGCCTTTTCCGGCGGCGACGACCACCGCAGAGAACAGAGAATCCTTCTGGTCAATATTTGGGCATTTTTCGTTAGCGGCTGTTTTCATATCGCCCCCGGTATGCTTATCTGCGCAAATCTTGGGCAGCGAGAGAGTTTTATCACCGTGTTTGGACCTTATGCATTTGGTACAGACGTAACGCCAGTTTTTTTGGCGCCCATGTCTGGCGTAACTGATGCACCATTCCGGAAGCAAGCTGATAAATTCGGCGCGAGTGCCACAATTACTGAAATGGTAGCTGGCGACGACCTACACGCCGGTCGACGCGAAGCCTTGCAGAGATTTCGTCGCCCAAACGGTGATGCGACCTACGTGGTGCAGCTAATTGGTCGCGATCACGATTCTCTGAGAAGAGGCGCATCAATTGCACGCAATGCCGGTGCAGATGTCATCGACATCAATATGGGCTGCCCATCACGGCGCGTGACCGGCGGTCTTTCCGGTTCAGCGCTGATGCGTGATTTAGAGCACGCCGTTTCTCTCATTGAGGCCGTCGTTGATGGCGCAGCAGGCACCGCTGTTACATTAAAAATGCGTCTCGGCTGGGATCGTGACACAATGAACGCACCAACACTTGCGCAACGTGCTCAGGACGTCGGCGCGGAATTGATCACCGTCCATGGAAGAACACGGCAGGATTTCTATAACGGGGTGGCAGATTGGGCCACAATATCCGAGGTCGTGAATGCTGTTTCAATCCCCGTCATTGTAAATGGCGACATCAAGGACGCCGCGACTGCGAAAGAAGCATTGCAACAATCAGGCGCCCGCGGCGCCATGGTTGGACGCGCCGCCATTGGCCTCGCGTGGCTACCGTCTGCAATCGAGCAGGAGATCAACACGGGTATTGCGGCCGAAGAACCGAGTTTCGCGGAACAGGTCGAAAGCCTTATTGAACAAGCCCATGACAGCGTCGAAGTTTATGGCGAGCGTGTCGGTATTAGAACCATTCGAAAACATCTTGCCGAAGCCATTTCCCATTGGAGCCAGGGCTATCAACAAGGCGAGCATGAAGACTGGCAAGCGCTGAAGAAGATAGCATGCCAGTCAAACACACTCCCTGAGCTCAAGAGCACCCTTCTTTCAACGCTGAAAACCAAACTGGAGGTCGCCGCATGATTGACCATCCGAGAGATGAGGCCACACAGAAATTGCTAGCAATTCTTGCCCAGGACGCGCCTGTCGCCCTGATTCAGGTCGACGACAGCCAAAAAATTCTCAGCGCAAACCTCCAGTCACAAACGTTTCTTGGGGGCGGGCATGACAGACTTGTTGGCCGAAAACTCAGCGAAGTCCTTTTTCACGACTGCGAACTGTTCCAACTGATCGACCGCGTCTTGCGCGAAACAGGGGAGGTCAGCGCATCTGGCATCACGCTGACTGGGCCTTTCTTCCAGTCTCAACAGTTCGATGTTCGGATGAATTATGATCATCCGACTTGCGTTATGAACATTGCACTTTCTCCTCCGACCACGCGGGTAAGACAAGATCCCTCAGGTCTCGCAACGTTTGCCCGCATGCTGGGTCATGAGATCAAAAATCCGCTCGGAGGTATTTCTGGCGCGGCTCAGCTGATGGAAAGATCATGCCGGGCCGACCAAATGGAGCTTTTGCACTTGATCCGGTCCGAAGCCCAACGCATTGGCAGGCTGATTGATCGTTTCACCGCGTTCGAACTTTATAACGCGCCGCGTTTCGCACCGGTCAATATCCATGAAATCCTGGATGACATTCTGACCATGCAAACGGTTGCGTCACCAAATGTAACCTTCAAGAAGTCGTTCGATCCCTCCTTGCCAGAAATCTCAGCTGACCGGGACCATCTGCACGAGTGCATTCTGAATATTGCCAAGAACGCAGCGGAGGCCGTATCCGGAGAAGAGCATCCAGAAGTCAAAGTCTCGACCTCTTATCAGGCTGGCATTCGACTCCCGCGACCTGGAAATGAACGCCGCTTCTCAGGTGCCCTTCAGATCAGCATTCGCGATAATGGCCCAGGCATTCCACACGCCGCGCAGGAACAGGTCTTCAAGCCCTTTTTCTCTACCAAATCATCGGGTTCCGGTATCGGACTATCGGTTTGTCAGGACATCATTCTGGCGCACGGCGGACGCATCTCTTTCACGAGCCGTCCGGGTCGCACCCAATTTGACATCATTCTTCCAATTCAACGAGAAACGACAAGGTCATAGGCATGGCGCAATCCACTATTTTGCTCGCAGATGATGACGCAGGTATCCGTCTCATCGCCAGCCAGACCCTCATTGCAGAAGGTCATTCCGTGCGATCCACCACGAATCCAACAGCGTTGATGCGTTGGGTCAGAAACGGCGATGGCGATTTGCTGATCACAGACGTGTACATGGGCGATGACTGCATTTTTGACCTTATGCCGGACATTCGCGCCGAACGTCCTGATCTGCCAATCATCGTGATCAGCGGACAAAGCACGCTGATGACGGCCATGTCCGCAGCGGAACACGGCGCATTCGACTACCTTCCGAAGCCATTTGATATCGATGAACTGGCAACGCTGACCAAGAAAGCGCTGAGCTCCAAAGCGGGGCCAAAGAAGATAGAACGAACCGTTCGTGCGCCAGACAGTCGGTTGAATGAAGCCGTCATTGGTCGTTCAGCACCTATGCAAGCTGTCTTCCGCACCATGTCTCGTGTGAAGAATACGTCGCTGACCGTTCTGATCGAAGGAGAATCAGGCACCGGTAAAGAGACAATCGCCCGCGCGATCCACGATCTCGGCAATCGAAATGGAAGACCATTTGTACCGGTCAATATGGCAGCCGTTGAACGCGAGCGCATCGAAGCTGAGCTCTTTGGCGTTGTCGGTCCCGATGGAAATGTCACACCAGGACGTGTGGCACAAAGTGACGGCGGAACATTGTTTCTGGATGAGGTCGGTGACATGCCGCTCGATGCCCAGACGCAATTGCTGCGATTTCTGCAGAACGGCGAGTTTTCACCCGTTGGCTCAACAACAACGGATGTTTCAACGACCCGCGTCATCGCGGCAACGTCACACGATCTGCGAGCTCTTGTCGAAAAGGGCGCATTTCGGAATGATCTGTTTTATCGACTGAATGTTGTTACGATTACGATTCCGCCCCTCAGGGCTCGTAAGGACGACATTCCTGAACTGGCGAAACGCTTTCTGAAACGCGCAGAAGCCGAAGGCCTCGGCCAGAAGACGATTGATGCCAAAGCCCTCAAGCGCCTCTCTCTACATGACTGGCCAGGAAACGTTCGCGAATTACAGAACGTTGTGATGCGCATGATCGCGCTCTCTTCCGAACCCGTCATCTCCGAAGAGCTGGTGCAGGCGTCCTTGGTATCCGAGCGTCGCCTGCCGCAGGAAGACGGAGAAAGCCTTGAGCAAAAGCTGAAAGACATTCTTCGGGAGTACGTGGAACCTGAACTTCGGTCAGCCGGAGAAGGCGAGGGCACGATCTATCAGGATGTCATCTCCATGGTTGAACGCCCGCTCATAGAACTCGCGCTCAATGTCACCGGCGGTAACAAAGTGAAAGCCGCTCAGCTGCTCGGTATGAACCGGAATACGCTGCGTAGCAAAATTAACAGTTTGGAGATTGCATCTCCTGACTGATCAGATACTGTGGCCAAAATGAAACAGTGTCGCGAAGGCGACACATGAGTGTTTGTAGTGCCACAGTTGAACGATAAGTCCATCATCAAGATTTTCGGGCGCTGGACGCGGATCCTGTTTCTGATCGCGTCTCTTATCGCTGTTGCGGTTACACTGATTTCTTTCACCGGCGCGGGACCTCTGGGACCAGAATCAAACACGATTTTCTGGCTTCTGATTTTCAACTTTCTGCTGATCGCGGTGCTCGCGATCAACGTGCTGAGAAACTATTTCCAGCTGCGATCAAAAAGCCCCGAAAAGGGCACAGGACGCCTGGCGACACAGTTCGCGACGCTCTTCAGCTTCGCAGCGATCGCACCGGCGCTACTCTTCAGTGTCTTCCTCGGAAGCTCACTCAACAAAGCAATCGACAACTGGTTCTCTGAGCGTGTTGAAGCCGTTGTCGAAGGCGCTGCAGCAGTATCTCGCTCAAACCTGGAATCTGTGGGTGACGACATTCGCCTTGATACCGGCATTATGGCGATGGATTTGAACCGTGCCGTGATAGGCTTTGAAACAGAGCCTGACGTGTTTGCACAGTTCATGCGAGAGCAGGCCGCTTTCAGAGATTTTACCGGCGCACTGATTCTGTCTTCGGAAGGTGAGATTCTGCTGGCGTCTGACCCCGTAAGTCAGCGTAAGTATGAACGGCCAACACAAGACATGTTTGACACTGCCAATCAGGGTGACGTGTCCGTGTTGCTTTCTGACGAGACCCTTCAGTTCTGGGCGTTATATAAACTGTCTGATTTCGACGACGCCTATCTTTACACCGTCAGGCCAATCGACTCGCCGCTGCTCGGCAGTCTACGAAACGCAGAACAGACGCTGAATGTGTACCGGAAGGCAGAAGAGCAAAGCCGCCAACTTCAGATCATCTTCCTGTTGGGCTTCAGTCAGATCACAGCATTGATTCTTCTCTTCTTTGTTCAATACGGCGTATGGGCTGCCGGTCTCATATCCAACCCAATTCTGAAACTCGCGAAAGCAGCCGATCAGGTACGGCACGGCGACCTTAGCGTTCAGGTGTCTCTGCCTGAGCAGAACAATGAAGTCGCTGAATTAACGACATCGTTTAACGCCATGACGTCGCAATTGCGTCAGCAACACGAAGCAATTGATATTGCCAGCCGGGAAGCAATTGAACGCTCAGAGTTCATCGAAGCGGTACTGCAAGGCGTCAGCGCCGGTGTCGTCCGGGTTGATGACCATCTCCGGGTCACACTCGCCAACCCGTCAGCGATCGGGATCTTCGCGATTCTGGAAACACCAGGAGATGTTTTCCTAGGACAATTCAGTCCGGAAATCTCAGATCTCGCCATGAAGGCAATGGCTGACAAGGAGTCGAAATCAGCGAACATCATTCTGAATACCGACCAGTCGTATCGTCACCTGCTGGTGAGAGCCGTGCCAAGTCATGAAGACGAACTCGGATGCATTCTGACATTCGACGACACCACGCGCCTGATCTCAGCACAGCGCCAGACAGCCTGGAGAGACGTTGCTCGCCGGGTTGCACACGAAATTCGTAATCCTTTGACGCCAATACAGCTGTCTGCAGAGCGATTGCGCAGGCGCTATCGCAAATCGATTGATGAAGAAGATCAGGTCTTTGATCGGTGCATTGATACGATTTTCCGCCAGGTGTCAGATATCGGCCGTATGGTTGAAGAGTTCTCCACATTTGCCCGAATGCCAAAGCCTGAGGTCAAAGCTTTTGACCTGATCGAGCAGGTGCGCGAATGCGTCTTCGCTGCGCGACTTTCGAAACCGAATATCGAGTATGATTATCAGACCAATCAGAAAGAAATTCAGATTTTCGGCGACTCTCGCCTCCTTAGTCAGGCACTGACCAACCTGCTAAAGAATGCTGGTGAAGCGGTCGAACGATCTCTCGAAGCAGATGATGAATGCGAAAGCCGATCGCCATCTGTCACCACGGATATTCAAGTGACAGACGACTACGTCATTCTGGATATCGAAGATACCGGCCCTGGCTTTCCGAAAGCCAATCGCCACCATTTTCTTGAACCATATTACACCACTCGCGAGCAGGGCGTCGGCCTTGGGCTCGCAATCGTCAATCGAATTGTGGAAGACCATGGCGGACAGCTCACGCTGCTCGACCGTCGCGATGAGACGCGCGGCGCACGAGTTTGCATTCAGCTGCCATTATCAGGGCCTTCAGACGAAACTGTAGAGAGTTGGACACTGTCCGAGGAGCAAGCGTGATGTCAGCAGAGATTCTGATCGTAGATGATGAACCGGATATTCGGGAACTGATTGGCGGCGTTCTGGAAGATGAAGGCTATCTGATCCGAACAGCCTCGACCGCCGAAGGCGCCCTCGCAGCCATCACAGAACGCAAGCCGGAGCTTGTTATCCTCGACGTCTGGCTTCAGGGTAGCGATATGGATGGTTTGGAGATGTTGAACTATCTCAAATCCATCGACCCCGTCTTGCCCGTGATCGTGATCAGCGGACACGGATCCATTGAAACGGCGGTCACCGCAATTCGTCGCGGCGCTTACGATTTCCTGGAAAAACCTTTCAAGGCAGACCGACTGCTCGTTGTTGTCGAACGCGCTCTTGAAGCAGCGTCACTCAAACGAGAAAACTCCGCGCTACGCGTTCATATGTCTGAAGGAGACGAACTCCTCGGAAAATCGGCAGCAGCAACTCAATTGCGCCTGGCAATCGACAAGGTCGCACCGACAAACTCGCGTGTACTGATCACCGGCCCGTCGGGCGCAGGCAAGGAATTGGCCGCAAAACTCATCCACCGCAAATCACGACGTGAGAAAGGCCCATTCGTGGTGATCAACGCGGCATCGATCACGCCGGACCAGATGGAAAGTGAATTGTTCGGTCGCGAAACACCAGATGGGCGCATTCAATCGGTCGGGCTTTTCGAGCAGGCGCACCGAGGAACATTCTATCTCGATGAGATCGGTGAAATGCCGCTCGGCACCCAGAACAAGATCTTGCGCGTCCTCACGGAGCAACGCTTCCGCCGCGTCGGAGGCAAAGCCGACGTATCTGTTGATGTGCGCCTGATAAGTTCGACCTCTGCAGATTTGCAGCACCTTATTCTGGACGGAAAGTTCCGCGAGGACCTCTACTACCGGGTCAATGTCGTACCGCTCTCTGTGCCATCACTGTCCGAACGTCGCGAAGATATTCCAGACCTTGTGCGATTTTTCGTGAAGCGCGCGGCACAGACGGTCGGTTTGACTCCGCGTTCATTTGGCGACGAGGCACTTGCCGTTCTTCAATCCGCGCCATGGCCGGGCAATGTTCGCCAGTTGCGCAATGTTGTGGAACGTGTCCTCATTCTTTCCGGAGAAAGTCGAGAAACACCGGTTGGAGCACATGAACTTCCGAGTGATGCGGCCGATATGGGGATGAATCAAAATCAGAATTCGTCCCTTGAAGTGATTGGGATGACGCTTCGCGATGCGCGTGAACAGTTCGAGAAAGAGTATCTTTCTCTGCAAATCACGCGCTTTGGCGGTAATATTTCACGCACAGCCGCTTTCATCGGCATGGAACGTTCAGCATTGCATCGAAAGCTAAAGGCCTTAGGAGTAGATCCATCAGCGTCTTCTGACAGCTAGGATAGACTGGTATGAAAATTATCGTTTGCGGCGCTGGTCGTGTGGGGCAGGGCATAGCTAGGCGCCTCGCGTCTGATGGGCATTCAGTCACGATCATTGATGAAGATGCTTCGCTTATTCAGTCTGTGACATCGGAACTTGAAGTACAGGGCATCACTGGTCATGCGGCGCATCCGAATGTATTGCGCTCTGCAGGCGCGGCTGATGCCGATATGATCGTCGCGGTGACTTACTCAGACGAAGTCAACATGGTGACCTGCCAGGTCGCTCACGTGCTGTTTCAGATACAGACCAAAATCGCACGCATTCGCTCACGCGCTTATATGAACAAGAAATCGGGCGACCTGTTCGGCAAAAGCGGCCTTGCCGTCGATGTTGTTATTTCACCAGAAAAAGCGGTTGCCGACTCGATCTTTCAGCGTCTCGAAACACCGGGCGCCTTTTTCTCAATCCCCTTCGCGAAAGGAAAAGTGCGCTGCGTGGGCATTGAGATTCACGAAGACACTCCACTGTCGCGCACAACGCTTTCTCAGATCAGTGAGCTCTTTCCAGCCCTTCACATCCGTGTGCTGGCGATCATGCGAAACGGACATTTGTTCGCCGCAACGCCAAGTGATCAGCTCGTGGCCGGTGACCGCGCCTATTTGATCATTGAAAAAGAACAGATCGAACGTCTGTCGGAGCTTCTGGGGCTCAGCAATACCTCAGACCAGCGAACGGTGATTATCGGGGCTGGCAATATTGGCATGTATGTTGCCGAACAACTTGAAAAGAAGCGCGGTCGAAAAGTTCGACTGATTGAAACGAATCTCAAGCGCGCAGAGTCCGCAGCCTCACAACTCACACGCTCCATCGTCATTCATGGTGAAGGGCTAAATCCTGAAATTCTGGAGGAAGCCGGCGTATCGCGCGCCGATGCTGTGATCGGCCTGACGAATGACGATAGAGTAAACTTGCTATCGTCCACCATGGCAAAACGTCTGGGCGCCAAAAAGACTATCGCATTGGTCAACACGCCCGACCTTGCCATGATACACTCTGCACTGGATGTGGATGTACTGATCGACCCGCGTGCTGTGACCGTCTCTCAAATTCTTCTACGCTTGAGACGCGGGCGTATCCTGTCGCTTCATTCTCTGGAAGACGGTTCAGGCGAAATCGCGGAAGGTGAAGTCCTCGAGCACTCATTGCTGCTGGATTCAAACCTCTCGCCAGGCAGCTTGCCTGAAGGCGTTGTCGCCGGCGCAGTACTTCGAGGTGACGAAGTGATGCTGCCTGGAAAGGACTTCAAAGTTCGCGCGGGAGACCGAGTTGTGCTCTTTTATGAGCGTGCGCGCACGAAAAAAGTCGAACAGCTCTTCCGTGCCAGCTCCGCTTACTTCCTGAACTAGCCAATCGAGGCACTCGTGAACGCGACAAATGTTCTGCACATGCTTGGCCGTTTCTTCGGGTTGTTTTCCATACCAAGCCTGCTGTGCGCAGTCTGGGCATTCTCCAATGACCGGTATCAGCAGGCATCTCTTTTCATTCTCGTTGTCACAGTGTCCGCTGTCCTAGGCGCCGTTTTTCTGGTCTCATCAAGTTCGAAGAACCTTCACAAAGCCGGCCTGAAAGAAATCGTCGCATTTCTGACAGCGGTCTGGGGCGGCATGTCCGTGCTCGGCGCATTGCCGTTTCTCATGCTGACACAAAGCGATCCGATATCGGCGCTGTTGGAATCTGTATCCTGCCTGACCACAACCGGAACATCACTGGTGCCGCCAGATACCGTTTTACCCGCAAGCATTATCGCATGGCGCGGCATTCTGCATATCACAGGCGCCATGTTGGCAATTTCCGGAACATTGCTCCTCGTTGCGACGCAAAGCTCTGTAGGGCAAGGGCTGAGACGCCTGCAAGCCATCGGCATCTGGACCCGCCTGAACTTCGCATCCTTTATGAAGATTTTTCTAATCAGCGGTGCGGTTCTGCTGGCTTTGTTCCTGTTGTGCTTCAACACACTGCTTTTCGAGGGCCTGCCGCTTCGCGACGCCTTTGCTCTGGCGGTGGGTGCCATCACGACAGGGCAGGTGTTTCCGTATGATGCCAGCATCCTGAACGGCACCATGTTCAGCGGCACTGTTATTTGCGTGACACTATTCTTCGCGAGCATTAATCTCGCCAATATCCTGATGCTCATCCGAGCGCCTCAAAGAGCGCGTATCGATATCGAAACAATCGGTATTCTGGCGGGAATGTTGCTCTTGTTCGTACTGATTTACGCTGCTCACCCGCAACTTGGCTCTCTTGCGTCCGCGGTTCACGCCTTCTCAATCGTTTCAACATCAGGTCTCTTGCTATCGCCAGATGATGCGCACCTTCTTGGCTGGCCCGTGATCATTTTTTTCGGCTTTGTAGGCGGTGCAACCGCATCTTCAACCGGCGGCATGAAGTTCTTTCGGTTTCGGCTTCTCGCAGCTCGTGCATTGCATGAATTCTCTCGATTGGCTCAACCGAAAGCGATCCAGAATTTCCGTTTCAGCGGAATGCGAAACCCTGTTGAAGCGATGTTATCTGTCTGGGTGTATCTGATCGGCTTTGCGTGTGTGACGGTGATGATTGCGGGGTATCTGGCTCTTACCGGCATGTCGTTTGAAGCGTCCATCAGCACAGCGGTGGGCGCTATCACAAACTCAGCAGCGCTCTTTCACGTTGAAAACATGAATTTAACACCAAATCCGGTCACAAAACTGATTCTAACATTCAGCATGTTGTTTGGTCGTCTCGAGCTGCTTTTGCTGTTTTCGCTGATCATCCGGAACTGAAACCGGAAGAAATTAACAAAACAATCGACCGATATTTATGTGAAATACCAATTTCGTATCATTCTTTTCGGTATTGACGTTGCGATTTTTTTCCAGAAACGCTACCGCCATATTCATACGCGATAATACAAGCAAATAAGAAAGACTGTCGGATGTCGTCGGAAAAAAAACAGAATCTGCAAGACACATTCCTGAACGCAGTTCGGAAATCGCGCACCCCTTTGACGATCTTCCTCGTCAACGGTGTGAAGCTTCAGGGCGTTGTGACCTGGTTCGATAACTTTTGTGTTCTTCTTCGTGGTGACGGTCGTCCACCACAACTCGTCTACAAACATGCCATCTCAACAATTATGCCAATGCAACCGGTACAATTGTTCGAAGGTGATGACTCGGACGATTAAACTGATTTGATACCAGTCTCAGACGGTCAAGACGAACGCATTGTCGCCGCGGCGGTCATACCGGTTACACCGGGGAGTGTGCCGCTTCAGCAACAACGCTCAGCCGAAACACAAGGCCTCATTGAGGCTCTTGATTGCGATTGTGCGTTCGTTGACATCCTGAATATTCGAAAACCGACACCCTCGCATCTGTTCGGAAGCGGGCAATTACAAGCAATTGGTGAGAATCTGGAAGCGCATGATTGCCAGCTTCTGGTGGTCGATGGAACGCTCTCTCCAATTCAGCAGCGAAATCTCGAGCGCTCACTTGGCTGCAAGGTCATTGATCGCACAGGACTGATCCTTGAGATCTTCGGCCTGAGAGCTCGCACCAAAGCCGGTCGTCTGCAGGTCGAAACAGCCCGGCTCTCCTATGAGCGCTCACGACTCGTACGCACCTGGACCCACCTGGAACGTCAGCGTGGTGGTCGTGGCTTTATCTCGGGACCCGGCGAGACCCAGATTGAAGCTGACCGGAGGATGATTGACTCAGCTCTGCTTCGTCTGAAAAAGCAGCTCTCAGATGTTGAGAAGACACGGCGTCTTCACCGTTCAGGCCGCAAGTCCCGAGAACTTCCCATTGTCGCGCTTGTCGGATACACAAACGCAGGAAAATCGACACTCTTCAACGCTCTATCTGGCGCGGATGTCTTCGCCAAGGACATGCCGTTCGCAACCCTCGACCCCACAATTCGTCAAATCGAGCTAGAGCGACACAAGCGTGTTGCACTCGTTGATACAGTCGGTTTCATTACGGATCTCCCGACCCATCTGATCGAGTCATTCAAGGCAACTTTGGAAGAGTCCATGGATGCAGATCTCATTCTGCACGTGCATGATGTTTCTTCACCAGACATGGAAGAACAGTCGGAAGACGTTCTCGATATTCTGGAAGACCTGGAAGACATCACCGGGAAACCATGTCCGCCCGTTATCGATATCTGGAACAAGGCTGACCGATTGGGCACCGAAGAGAAGTCCTATTATCTCGCCCACTTTGACAGCCTGCGACCAGATGAAAACAATTACCTTGTGTCAGCAATGACCGGTGACGGCCTCGAAGCCGTCCGGAAAGCAATATTGCAGCACGTTTTTGAATTCAGTCAGACCTGCGATGTCACGCTGGGGACAGAGCAGGGTGCTGCACTCGCCTGGCTTTATCGCAATGCAATTGTCCTATCCCGTACAGAGGAGAATGACGGAAATACAGTTCGGTTGTCCGTTGAGATTTCGAAAGATGAACTCAATCGCTTCCGGAAAGACTATGCCGAGCAAATCGATAAGCAGATTCAAATTCGAACAGAGAACGTCAACTAGCTGCGTTCTTCTGCTTTGACAGCTTGCCAAAGCGCTTCCTGTTCATCCAGCGAAAGCTCGGCAAACGAAGTCTCAGCGGCACTCGCGAGCGCTTCCATCGCTGTAAAACGCCGATAGAATTTCGCATTCGCCGATTTAAGAACCTCTTCGGCATCCCCACCAAGTTTTCTGACGAGGTTTACGCACACGAAGAGCAAATCACCCAACTCTTCCTCAACCTCTTTTTTTCCTTTATTTTCAATAGCTTCCTTGACTTCCTCGAGCTCTTCGTGTATCTTTTCGATAATTGGAGAAGGATTGGGCCAGTCAAAACCCACGCGCGCAGCTCGCTTTTGAAGTTTTTGAGCACGCATGAGGGCGGGAAGGGCATTGGCGACACCCGACAAAGCACTCAGCTTTTCATCGCTACTCTGCTTTTCACGCTCCGCCTGTTTAATTTCTTCCCACGCAACCGTCTGTTCAGTCGCATTTCGTTGCTCAGCCTCACCAAAGACGTGCGGATGTCGCGCCACCATCTTGTCTGAGATTGCTTGAGCAACATCGTCAAAATTGAAGACGCCTTTCTCCTCAGCCATCTGACTATGGAAGACAACTTGAAACAGCAGGTCACCAAGTTCTCCGCGAAGGTCTGTCAGATCGTTGCGTTCAATCGCATCCGCAACTTCATATGCTTCTTCGATTGTGTAGGGCGCTATAGTCGAGAAATCCTGCTCGAGATCCCAAGGGCATCCGCCTTTCGGATCGCGCAGGCGCGCCATGATGTTACGAAGCCGGTCAATCTCTGCTTCTTCCTTCTGCAACGATCTATCAGACATCAGAAGCCTCCTCGTATTTCCATTTGTCGCATAATCTATATTATGGGAAAACTATACATCCAAAACCATGGCGTCATAGGCCGGCTCAACATGAGCTGGCAACTCTGACCGCAACCTATCATAATCCAGGTCGATATGCAGATTTGTCAGAACCGCCCGCTTCGGCTGAATCCGCTCTATCCAGCTGAGAACACGCTCCAGATGAGCATGCGTAGGGTGCGGCTCATAGCGAAGTGTATCGACGATAAACAGATCCAGCCCTTCCAGCTGGGCAAGACTTTGCTCCGGCAACTCGACCACGTCATTACAGTAAGCGATGTTGTTCATGCGAAACCCCAAGCTTCGCATGCTACCGTGGTCCTGATCGA
The DNA here is from genome assembly GCF_042659465.1 of Ponticaulis profundi. Lineage (NCBI taxonomy): Bacteria > Pseudomonadati > Pseudomonadota > Alphaproteobacteria > Hyphomonadales > Hyphomonadaceae > Ponticaulis > Ponticaulis profundi. The sequence continues at coordinate 463,830 of NZ_JBHSSW010000066.1, forward strand.
GCGGCAGGACTGAAACGGCACCACCGCGCAATCCCTTCGCCTCGAATAACTTATAGGGATGTATATGCGGCTTTGCGTCCAAAATCGGCGGATAAGGCGAACCTGAAGGTCGCTGGAAGCAGTAAGAAAATCTATCGCACAGCTCTTCCATCGTGCGCTTCGATCCGTAGATGGGCATTTGCGCGCGCTGGAGATACGCCAGGACCCGAAGGTCATCGATACCATGACACTGGTCTGCGTGCGTGTGCGTATAGAGAACGCAATCGACCAGACTGATCTCACTCCGGATCAGCTGCTCTCGAAGTTCCGGAGCCGTGTCGATCAACATATGGATGGGCTGATCACTATCTCGATTCATCTCGAGATAGATCCCGCAGCGGGACCGGCGATTCTTTCCATTGAGAGGATCACAAGCTCCCCATTCGTTTCCGATCCTTGGAACGCCGCCAGATGACCCACAGCCCAGTATGATGACGCGGTTATTGCTCATACGGATGCACGCTCGATCCGCTGAAACAGTCGCATTGCATTCTCTGTCGTTCGGTTGGCAATCACCTCGTAAGATGTCTCTTCCATATCAGCCAAATATTGGCAGACATGGACGAGGAATGCCGGCTCGTTACGACGCCCACGCATGGGCACTGGAGCGAGATACGGACAATCCGTCTCCAGAATAACCCGATCCTTCGGAAACAACTTCAAGACATCGCGTACGTCATGCGCATTTTTGAATGTTGCGATCCCGGAAACAGAGAAATAAGCATCCAGGTCTATCGCCCGACGTGCGAGCTCCTCACCGCTTGTGTAGCAGTGCATCAGGATGGGAAACGGCTGCTCGGCATATGCCGCCTCCAGCATATCACCCGTTTCCTGATCGGCGTCACGCGTGTGAACAATCAAGGGCAATCCAGACCTCTGACACGCTTCAATATGTGCCTGAAAAACACGCTTCTGATCGTCGGCCGGACTATATCCATAGTGAAAATCCAAGCCAGTTTCACCGATGCCAACAACATCTTCAGGTTCGCTGAGTTCGAGTAACAGCTCGGCAGTTACAAAACCATGATCTTTCGCATAATGCGGATGGGAACCGACCGAACGCCACATATTGTTCTCAGCGCGTACGATCTCAGCGATCCGATCGACATTTTCAATCTTGTCGCAAATGGCGAGCATCCGGGTTACTGACGCTTCGCGAGCACGCGCGAGAACGTCCTGAAGATCCTGTTCGTATGGTTCGCCGTGAAGATTTACGTGGGTATCAAACAGCATTCTGAATCTCGTATTCTCTGGCCAATGCCTGAAACTTGCTGAGGCACATCGCAGATCGCTCCGTGAGATCGAGTTTCAACTGATTTGCTCGCCCTGTCGCCAAAAGGGTTTCTTGCCAAGCCACCGATATTTTCTTTTTCAGGCTAACATCGAGATCTTCTTCCAGCCGCGCCAGGCACCACTGTTCAAGATACTGCATGGCAATCAAGTTCAGACTTTCTGATTGAGCCATCAGACTCAATAATCGGTTCGTAATGAGCGGACTTGGATTAGGCCAGGCGCGTTCACAAAAGTCTCCCAGCGTTTCCAGTAAAAGATCGCAGTCATTTTCAAGAAACGTTTTGGCCTGTCCGGGCGATCCGGCCGACAATCTCAACAATTCCTGCGACGGCTCGGTATCTGCAAAATCAGAGGTCGCGATCGCGGATCTGAGCGCGTCATCATCCAGACGATGAAAAAGTAATCTCTGACATCTGGATCGAATGGTCGGCAACAGTGCGGACTTCCCATGATAGATGAGAAAAAGGACCGTGTCCTTCGGAGGCTCCTCCAACGTCTTCAGAAGTGCGTTGGATCCACTCGGGTTCATTTCATCAAGCGAGTCAATAATGGCAACGCGACGTCCGCCCAAAGCTGGTTTGAGCGTAAAAAACTGTAGAAGTTTTCGTAGATCATCGACGGGTATGTCCTGCCTAGGGCGTCCCGTTTCTGACTCTGTTTTTTCCAGCAATCTGAAATCCGGGTGACTGCCTGCCGACATCAGATCTGTCACACGTCCTTTCTTCACTTGAAAGGAAGATCCCGAGCCGCGTTCTGCTCCTAACAGCAGCGCGGCAAGATTTCGCGCGAGCAGACCTTTTCCAATTCCCTTTGGTCCGTGAAACAGCCAGGCATGATGAAAACGGCGTGATGACATCGCCCGGAGAAAAGACTCGATGTTCTTCTCATGACCTACGACAGGACCAAACATCAATTTAGCACCGCAGTGGATTTATGCGTCGCAAGCTTCTTCTCGATGAAAGCGATGGCTGATTTCAGGACTTCAGACGGACTTTCTTCGGCGTTGATGACCGAAATTCGCGATGGGAATTGATCCGCGACCTTCAGAAACCGCTTCCGAACCGCATCATGGAATGCGAGACCACGAACTTCGAAGCGGTCTTTTGCTCCATCGCGCGCAACCCGACGCGTAAGCAATTTTTCCGGATCGCCATCAAGTAACAAAGTGATATCCGGACGGAGACCGTGGGTGGAAAACTCGATGATGCTTTCAAGTTTTTGGGAATCTATTGCATGCCCCTGATACGCACGCGTCGAATCCGCAAACCGGTCGCACACGACATGCCGACCTTCTTTCAGAGCCGGCAAAACCGTATGCGCGACATGATCACTGCGCGCAGCCGAGATGATGAGTGCCTCTGTTTCGACCGTCATGTCATTCTCGGCATCAAATTCCGACAGAAGAACATTTCTCAACGCCTCAGCACGCGCAGAACCACCCGGCTCTCGCGTGAATAGCACCGGCACTCCGGTATCAGAAAAATAATGTCGAAGGCCGCTTATGAGCGTTGTTTTCCCAACGCCTTCGCCGCCTTCTATCGTGATGAACAGTCCCGGACTCATTCCGCTTCAGTGACAGGTTCACTGGTGGCGACACCTGTATCGAACAAGCCAGCGAATCCCTCAAAAGCTCGCCCAAGAAGGCCAATCTTGGAGACTTTCTCCTTGGCAACGACAGGGTACTCTTCGCTCAGGCCATTCGCCCCCGAAATGACCAGCGTGCCGATCTTCTGGCCTTCTTCAATTGGCGCTGTGACGGCCGTCGCAAGAACGATTTTGGCGCTCATGTCACGTCGCTCTGAAGACTCAATGCCGATCGCGATGTCATCGGTCACGACAGCCTCTACTGTGTCCTGCTTGCCGAGCCACACGGGAATTGTGCCGACTGTTTCGCCAGCTTCAAACGGTGCGACGACCTCGAACTGTCGAAATGCCGCGCGCATCATACGCTCAGCGCTTGCAGCGCGTGCCGAAATGCTGTCGAGCCCGTTTATGACGACAATCCGGCGCTCATCGCCTTCAGTTGCAGATGCAACGAGACCATATCCAGAGACAGATAGGTGTCCGGTTTTGAGCCCATCCACACCGGAAATCTTTCCGAGAATAGGGTTACGGTTAGGCTGGCTGATGCCATTCCACTCAAAGGATGGTAGCGCGTATAACCCGTAATACTCCGGATGCGTCTCAATACTGAGCTTCGCGAGCATAGCAAGGTCTGCTGCGCTGATCTCATGCCCTTCTTCATCGAGACCGGTTGCATTTTTGAAACTGGCCGTTTTCAGCCCCATTTCCTGTGCAATCGCTGTCATTTCCTTCGCGAAAGCTTCTTCCGTACCCGAAATGCCTTCGGCAAGCACGATACAGGCATCGTTGCCTGAAAGAACGATCACACCGGTCAACAAATCCATTACGCTGACCGACTCACCAATCGAAAGCCCCATAGTGGATCCACCAGACGCCCAGCCACCTTTTTCCCATGCGTTCTGGCTGACGGTGAACTTGGCTTCAGGGGACAATGTTCCTTTCTGAAGCATATCGAAGACCACATATGACGTCATAATCTTCGTCATAGAGGCCGGAATCATCGGCTCCTCCGCATTCTTCGCGTAAAGCGGAATGCCGGTCTCATAGTCGAGAATAAAAGCCTGCTTTGCAGGCGTTTCGAAAGCGAAAGCAGGTGATACCGCAAGGGCGGCAAGACAGCTCAAAACGGAAAGTCGGCGAATCCAGATCATGTCACTTTTTCACACAAAAACGGTGCGCCCGAAAGAGGCGCACCGCATAACAGAAAGTGAAATATAGGCATCATTGCGGCGATCAAGTCACCTCATGAATAAGCCGAGCAAAGGTCCCAGACGGATCAGGTCTGCGGGTTACGAACCACGAGACCTTTATAACCATTCCGAGCCATCTGGCTCTGAATGTTGCTTGCATCAGTTTTCGTAAGGAATGGTCCCACGACAACACGGTATCGGCGCGCACCGTTCACATCTGCAAATACAATATCGGCTCCACCAGAGTACGCCGAAACTTCGCGAAGGAAGCTTTCCGCGTTCGAGCGTTCAGCGAAAGAACCAAGTTGCACAAAATGCGATTCGGCCGTCGGAGCCGCAGCGATTTTGGTGACAGGAGCGTCCTGATAGCCTTCATCGATCGGACCCACAAAATCCACACGAACGCGGGCACTGCCATTATTGATCATGCCGAGCTTGGTCGCAGCGGCCTTTGATACATCGATAATGCGTCCTTTTTTGAATGGACCACGATCATTCAACCGAACCACGATGTTTCGGCCATTCTCCAAATTCGTGACGCGCACAAGACTTGGAAGCGGCAGGGTTGGATGCGCTGCGGTCAGCGCGTTCATGTCGAAGCGCTCACCGATTGCGGTGATACCACCATCAAAGCCAGGGCCATACCAGGATGCCGTGCCGATCTCGCTGTAGAATGGATCAACCTTTGGCGTATATCGCTTTCCATTGATCGTATATGGTTTACCGACTTTCTTGTAGGACGCCTCATCGAAAGGATCTTTTCTCGACGTGGGTAGAGCTGCGGACGAAAGCGACGCCATCTGCACAACACCATCATTCAGATCGATCGTGGTCGCAGCACCACCATCTCGCGGGCGAACTGGCTCGTCTGGATAGAAGAACCGATCATCATTTCTTGAACGGGATGTTTCTGAATAGAATTGAGCTTTATCGCCAACGCGCATGGAAGTCTCATAGGCGTTGCCGGCTTTAAAGCCGTTTGATCGTTCGAGTGTACCGGCATGGGCGGCAGAAGCCGTCATTAATCCGGCAATTGAATACACTAGGGCCTTTCTCAGAGGCCACTTTGGGCTCCGTTGCATTCTGGTCTTCCCTTTTTCACCATCTGGACGCCCCTCACCTTTTGGTTTGGAGCAGCCGGTCTCTTTTTTGTTCGCCGACTTATGTTCGCAGATTACGCGGTGACGTTTCCCGAACGGTTAATTTAAACCGATGCATTTTTTAAGTATTTGATATGTGCCATACTTCGGATGAATGTATGGTAAACATTGTTAACCACAGATTTGCACTTCGTGCGGCGGTTTTCACAGTTAAATTTTCCTTAAATCGCAGTCTTTCGATATCTTCCAAAAAAAATTGCATTTTCGTCTTGCCAAACGACGAATTCCCGTCCATTTCGGGCTCCCTGACTGGATGAGTGGCAGAGTGGTCGATTGCGGCGGTCTTGAAAACCGTTGAACCGAGAGGTTCCGGGGGTTCGAATCCCTCCTCATCCGCCAGGAACTTGACTTCCCCTGAAATGATTTCTTTCCTGTGAGAAAGTGATGGCAGAAACGGGCCCAAAACGCCCGCAGGCTTGTTTATTTATCTGGCGATTGACGAATTTATCATTTATTCAGCGTTTATTCGCTGGCCAGAAACTGTGTTCAGTGTCACCCTCTCAGCGACAGGATGCTTCATGGCTCAATTTATTCCAGTAGAACCATTTGAACTCGTTATTTTCGGCGGCACAGGCGACCTGACCCGCAGAAAACTCCTGCCTGCACTGTTTCACAGATATCTCGACGATCAGATAACCGACGACTCACGCATAATCGGCTGTGCGCGATCTGAAATGTCCAGAGAAGCCTATGCCGAGATGGCAAGAGAAGCCTGCATTGCCGCGACCTCCGACTCGGACTGGACGGATGATGCCTGGGATTCCTTCGCGAAACTGCTCGACTATCAGCAACTCGATATTTCCGCGCCCAAAAAGGAATGGAAACCGCTCCGTTCGAAACTGAGCCTCGATGATCGCGCCTGTATCTACTATCTGGCAACCGCCCCTGCCCTTTACGTACAGATTTGCGCCTCTCTCAAAAAAGCCGAGATGGTCACCTCTGCGTCGCGGGTTGTCCTCGAAAAACCGATCGGTCGCGATTTCGATTCAGCTGCCAAAATCAATGATGGCGTGTGCGCCGTTTTCGACGAGAGTCAAATTTTCCGAATAGATCACTATCTCGGCAAGGAAACTGTTCAGAACCTGATGGTTCTTCGATTTTCAAACACACTTTTCGAACCGGTTTGGTCCCGTCACCACATCGACCACGTCCAGATTACGGTTGCCGAAAACCTGGGGCTCGAAGGACGCGCAGGATACTATGACAAATCCGGCGCTCTGCGCGACATGGTTCAGAATCACATTCTGCAGCTGCTTTGCCTGATTGCCATGGAGCCACCGAATTCCATGGACGCCGATGAAATTCGTACAGAGAAGATCAAAGTTCTAAGAGCTCTTGTACGATTTGACGAAGAGCGCGCGCGAACACACACCGTTCGCGGCCAGTACGCTGAAGGTCTAGTGAACGGCACACCCGTTCCAGGCTATCTCGATGACCTCGGCGAGCCGAATTCATCTACAGAGACCTTCGTCGCCATCAAAGCCGAGATTGATAACTGGCGTTGGGCCGGCATTCCCTTCTACCTTCGAACCGGCAAGCGGATGAAACGTCGTACGTCTGAGATCGTCATTCAATTCAAAAACGTCGCTCACTCGATCTTTGGATCGAACGGCGAGGATGCGAACAAGCTCGTCATCAAGCTTCAGCCCGACGAAGCGGTCCGACTGTTTCTCCATATCAAAGAACCTGGGCCGGGTGGGCTACGCATAAAATCACTGCCCCTCAACCTGTCCTATGCTGAGAACTTCACAGTTCGGTATCCTGACGCATATGAACGTCTGCTAATGGATGTGGTCAGGGGCAACCTGGCGCTCTTCATGCGCAGAGACGAGGTCGAAGCAGCCTGGCGCTGGGTAGATGATCTCATCGCCGCCTGGGAAGGTGTTGATAAAAAGCCTGACGATTACACAGCAGGATCTGACGGTCCGGTGTCCTCAGCGATGCTGTTAGACCGTGATGGACGGTCCTGGTGGCAGGGGCAAAGCAAGTAATGGCCTTCCACGCCTTCAAGAACAAAACCGAAGCGTTTTCTTTCGCTTCGAAACTTTGCGCGGATGCGATCAGTAAAACGATCGAAGCTAACGCCCACGCATCCATGCTCCTCTCAGGCGGCACAACACCTGCTCCGCTTTACGAGCGCCTCAGTCACGAAGCTCTGAGTTGGTCACGGGTTGATGTCGGACTGGTCGATGAGCGCTGGGTGGAGCCCGACGATCAAGCGTCAAATGAGCGTCTGGTTCGAACGCATTTTCTTCAAAACAATGCGTCGGCTGCGTCTTTTGTGCCCATGAAAATACCATCCCTGAACGCGAAAAATGCTGAGCAGGACGTCGATGCCATGTACAAGCCTTTTGCAAAACCGAGCGTCGCCATCATTGGCATGGGACCCGATGGTCACACCGCGAGCTGGTTTCCGGAATCCAAGGGACTTGATGAAGCAATGAACTCATCGACGTCGAAGCGCGTTCAAGCCATTGATGCTACCAACTGTGCAGTCGCAGGCGCGCATACCTCCAGAATGACGGTGACGATGCCGGTTCTGGCTAATGCAGACGCTGTTTTACTGCTGATCAGTGGTGATCAGAAGCGGGCCGTTTTGCAGAAGCAGTGCAGTTTGCCGATCCACAAACTTTTCACGGAACGTGATGATCAAATCGAAACGGTATGGATACCATGACGACACTTCATCCTGTTATAGAACGCGTCACAGAACGCATCCGCACCCGTTCTGCAGAAAGTCGCTCTATTTATCTCAATCTGATCCGCGATCAAAAACCGGAATCCTTTGCGCGCAAGCGCCTATCTGAAGGCAATCAGGCGCATGCGAGTGCTGGATGCGCAGTTATGGACAAAGTTCAACTCCTGGGAGCGAGTTGGCCGAATATCGGAATTGTGACTGCGTATAATGACATGTTGTCCGCGCACCAGCCCTACGAAACATACCCTCAGGTTATACGACAGGCTGCACGTGACGTTCAGGCCACCGCTCAGGTAGCAGGCGGCGTTCCCGCAATGTGTGACGGCGTCACCCAAGGGCAGGACGGTATGGAGCTTTCCCTATTCTCACGCGATGTCATCGCAATGGCGGCCGGAATCGCTCTTTCTCATGATACGTTCGATGCCGCGATGTATCTGGGTGTCTGTGACAAAATCGTGCCCGGTCTTGTCATCGCCGCACTGCGTTTTGGCTGGCTTCCTGCTGTATTTGTACCCGCTGGTCCGATGCCATCAGGACTCCCAAATCCAGAAAAAGCACGGATCCGACAGGAGTTTGCTCAGGGAAAAGTCGGGCGGGACGAACTCTTACGCGCCGAATCGGAAAGCTATCACGCGCCCGGCACATGCACATTCTACGGAACAGCGAATTCCAACCAGATGGTCATGGAAATGATGGGCCTTCATCTACCGGGATCTGCTTTTGTGCCACCCGGCACCGGCCTTCGTGAAGCGCTTACCAAAGAAGCAACCAGGAAAGCTGCTTCACTAACCATCGCCGGCGAATATTTGCCAGTGGGCGAGATGATTGACGAGCGGTCGATCGTGAATGCGGTGGTTGGCCTCATGGCAACAGGAGGATCAACCAATCTGGTCCTTCATCTTGTGGCGATGGCAGCGGCTTGCGGCGTGGACCTCACGCCAGAAGATATGGCCGAAATTTCTCACGCGACCCCCCTCCTCTGCCGTATCTACCCCAATAGTGCCGCGGACGTGAACCATTTCCATGCGGCTGGCGGCATGGGTTTTCTAATCCGCGAGCTCATCAAGGGTGGCCTGATACACGCAGAGGCACAAACGATCACCGGCACGCTGGCAGATCAGAGCAAAGAGCCGTTTCTTGCGGCTGACGGACAGATCGATTGGCAGGAACCGCCCGCTGAATCTGGCGAAGAAGACATTCTACGCCCAATCGATAACCCGTTCCAGAAAGATGGCGGTCTACGCCTTATCGAAGGTGGTTTGGGCGAAAGCGTTTCTAAAGTGTCGGCGGTAAAGCCAGAACACCGTGTCGTCGAAGCTGACATACGCGTTTTCGACGATCAGGAAAGCGTTAAAACAGCTTATAAGAATGGCGAGTTGAACAAGGATGTTATCGTCGTGGTTCGGTTCCAGGGACCCGGCGCAAACGGTATGCCAGAGCTACACTCTCTCACACCGATACTGGGATCGTTGCAGGACCAGGGATTCAAGGTCGCACTCGTTACCGATGGTCGTATGTCAGGTGCGAGCGGAAAAATCCCAAACGCGATCCATCTCTCACCTGAAGCTGCGAGAGGCGGCCCAATTGCCCGTTTGAGAGACGGTGACCGCGTTAGGCTGGACACAGAACAAGGTTCGCTTGATTTGTTGAAAACCGGCGATGTATTCGAAGATCGGGAGCCAGCCGTTTTCCGCCCTAACCTTCATTCTGTCGGCCTCGGACGCGAAATGTTTGGACCAATGCGCCATGAAGCGAGTGACGCGTCCAAAGGTGCCACCTTTTTCACATTTCCAGGGATGCAGAAAGCATGAATTCAGAACAGGTACTTGTTGGCGATGTAGGTGGTACGAATGTTCGTCTCGCACTGGCATCACGCATCAAAGGGAAGATCGAGCTGAGTGATATAGAGATTTTCTCAGATCCGAACCTGCCAAGTTTTGATGAAGTCGTCGGACGATATATCGAACAAACACAAGCGACAATTTCACAGGCCCTTTTTGCACTCGCAGGCCCCATTGAGGCCGATGGCTCAATAAAACTGACGAACCGCGCCTGGCCAAAAATCATTCCAGAAAATATTGCAAGTCGTTTTGGCCTGAAAAGCGTGCGGATCGTAAATGATTTTGCAGCCATGGCGCGCGGCGTTCCCGAACTCCCGGACTCTGAATTTTCCGATATCATTGAAAGCAATCTCGTTCCGGAAGGTCCGATTCTCGTGACTGGGCCTGGGACAGGCTTCGGCATCTCGACCCTGCTGGAGCGAACTGAAGGCTGGGAAGTGCTGACAGGCGAAGGTGGACACGCTGCATTTGCCCCACGCACGCAGCGAGAGTTCGACATCATGTCGACCATCACAGATACAAACGGTTATGTCTCAAATGAAATGATCGTCTCCGGCTACTGGCTGAACGCTGTCTACAAAGCGATTTGCCAACTTCATGGCATTGCGCCTGAAGAGCTTTCTGCTTCAGACATTATCCAGAAAGCTGACCAGAACGATGACATCTGCATTGAAGTGCTTCAGTTCAGAGCACGTGCGGTGATGGGGGCAATCGGAGACGCGGCGCTAATATCAGGCGCCAAACGCGGCGTTGTACTGACGGGCGGCGTCGCGAAACGCATCATACCGTGGCTCCGATCAACATCCGCGATTGCGCGTTTTCACGAGCGCGGACCGATGACCCCTTACTTGCGGCACACACCTGTCAAAGTCCTGCTCAACGGAGAAGCACCACTGATCGGCGCCGCGGCACTGCAATTTGAAACGGATGCTGCAGCATGACCGCCATTTCCCCCGCGACAATCGAACGAATGGAAGCGTGCTGCATCATTCCGGTCATCACCATTCACAACGTCAAACACGCTGTTCCATTAGCGAAAGCGCTCATTGCAGGCGGAGTCGATGTACTGGAAGTCACGCTTCGAACCGACTGCGCTCTGGATGCCATACAAGAGATGAAACAAGCAAAACTTGATGCCCTGATCGGTGCTGGCACCATCACGACCGAGGCACAAGTAAACTCCGCCGCAAATGCGGGCGCAGAATTCCTGGTTACACCGGGTACACCTGCGTCCCTGCTGCCTGCCCTTATGGCTTTTGATGGCGCTGTTTTCCCCGGCTGTTCAACGGTCTCGGAATCTCTGGCGCTGAGATCTGCTGGATTTTCCGTTCAAAAATTCTTTCCTGCAGAACCAGCAGGCGGAAGCAAATTCTTGAAGGCGTTGGGCGGTCCTGTCCCGGATGTGCACTTCATGCCAACCGGCGGCATCAGCATGGGCAATGCCAGACAGTATCTGGACCTACCAAATGTAATCGCGGTTGGCGGCTCATGGATCGTGCCGAATGAACTCATTGAGAACGGAGAATGGGACGTGATCGCCTTGCTGGCGAAAGAATCACGTGAAGAGCTTCAATCTGACTGAGAAGCGCCAACTGCCACAATATTTAAAGAAAAGTGGTGCGGATGAAGGGACTCGAACCCCCACGCCTCTCGGCGCCAGAACCTAAATCTGGTGCGTCTACCAGTTTCGCCACATCCGCACTTTGAAGCTCAGCCTTTTGCAAGGTTTCGAAAGAAGATGCAAGCCGCAATCAGAGCGCGGCCTGCAGTTTCCTTTGATTCCAGCGGTCCAGAAAATCTGGCAGAACATCCAGATATGTGAGTGGACTTTCGATGCACAGCGAACGACGCACTTCATCAAGCGGTCGCGCAAACAAGTCGACAACGTCGACAGATGGCAGGAAAGCTGCGCGTTTTCCGGCTGCTTTCGCACTCCAAATAACTTTCATTGCCTGTGGAAATCCAAGATCCTTTCGATCGGCGCGCGCGCCAAGATAAGCAATGAACATCAGGCCCGGATTCCTGGATTGCGAATACGAAAAAGCTAATAACGCAAGTTCCCCTAAACCGTCACGACCATACCCCGTCAGGACATGCCAGAGGTCATGCATGTCGCGAAGGCGGCGACTGTACCATGCAAGGTCATCGTTCGGGTTATCAGGCTGATAATTCTCGATCTTGCCATTTTCGTCCACCAACCCCTGAGCGGAAAGTCCTTCCGACGTCACGAACGTTAAATACGCACACCCAAATGATCCGGCTGGCAATTGGCGAAGGAATGCATGGTCATCCAGTATCCCCGCCAACTCTTCGCGCCTTTCAAAAAGCCCCCTCCCTGACGCCGTTTCCAGAAACCGACCGAAGCTTCGCTCGACCGATCGTCCCGCGAGCGCATTGATAATTTCAAATGCCTGCTTTGTATCTTCGCCATCTTTCAGAAGAAGATCCATCGCATGGAATGCCTTCTTCCAATTTCGGCGGCGGTGTCGAACGTCCGGCATCGTCACGTTAACGCCATTCAATTCCAAGGACTGAAGCATGCCTCATTCCCTCCCTGCTTTTATTTTGTGATCAAATCATAAGCGATTTTCTCCAAAAAATACAGCCTGAACGATTTCGTTATCATTCAGCACGAATTGCTGCACACCTCGTTTCAAAAGACCCGGACCCTCTTTTTCTCGTCAAACGTGAGACCCGAATTTCTTCGCCATTCCGGCCGAATTGGACCTGCCTATTATTTGTCTCACAGCGCACATTTTTTGTGCGCCAAAAATTATTCAGATCGGAGACGCATTCCTCCCCCTTACGAGCAGAGGCTGGAATGGTAGGCCACAAAGGATATGTGTTCGGGAGAATGACTGCGGAATGAAAAAAATAGAAGCCGTGATCAAGCCTTTCAAACTGGATGAGGTAAAGGATGCCCTCCAGGAACTGGGCCTGCACGGGATGACCGTTATTGAAGCGAAAGGCTTTGGCCGTCAGCGGGGACACACGGAACTTTACCGCGGTGCTGAGTATGTTGTCGATTTTCTGCCGAAGCTGAAAATTGAGATCATTGTCCCAGACGGTCTCGTCGAAGAAGCGGTGAAGGCCATCACCGAAACCGCACGCACAGGCAAAATCGGTGACGGAAAGATCTTCCTGTCAGATGTTTCCGACGTAGTGCGCATTCGTACAGGTGAACGCGGCGAAACCGCTGTTTAAATTCTAGAGTTAACCCAAAATTGGAGGGAAAATAGTGTCCGACGAAGTAATGAAAATGATCAAGGACCAGGACGTACAGTTCGTGGACCTGCGTTTTACAGACGTCCGGGGCAAGCTGCAGCACGTCACCTTCACGGCTGACGCGGTTGATGCAGACATGTTCGAAGATGGCACCATGTTCGATGGTTCTTCGATCGCAGGCTGGAAAGCCATCAACGAGTCCGACATGGTCCTGAAACCAGATGCGTCGACGGCAAAGCTCGACCCATTTTTCCAGCAGACCACCATGACGGTAAAATGCGACATCCTGAATCCGGGCACAATGGATGCGTACAACCGTGACCCTCGCATGACAGCGAAGAAAGCTGAAACGTACCTGAAGTCGACAGGCATCGGCGACACAGCTTACTTCGGTCCAGAGCCAGAATTCTTCGTTTTCGACGATGTTCGCTGGTCAGTTGAGCCGCACAAAACCGGCTATGAGTTCGATTCCGCTGAACTTCCGGTCAACACGGCCAAAGAATATGAAATGGGCAATATGGGTCACCGCCCAGGTCCAAAAGGTGGTTACTTCCCTGTTCCTCCTGTCGACTCTGAACAAGACATGCGTTCTGAAATGCTGTCTGTCATGAAAGAGATGGGCATGAAGCCAGAGAAACAGCACCACGAAGTTGCGCCTGCTCAGCACGAACTCGGCATGGTTTTCGGTACACTTCTGGAAATGGCTGACCGCGTCCAAGACTACAAGTATGTGGTTCACAACGTAGCTGCGTCTTACGGCAAGTCTGCGACCTTCATGCCGAAACCAATGTACAAAGACAACGGCTCTGGCATGCACGTTCACCAGTCTATCTGGAAAGACGGTGGACCGACGTTTGCTGGCGACGGCTATGCTGACCTGTCTGAAACCTGCCTGTATTACATTGGCGGTATCATCAAGCACGCGAAAGCCCTGAATGCTCTGACAAACCCACTGACGAACTCTTACAAGCGTCTCGTCCCAGGTTATGAAGCGCCAGTCATGCTCGCTTATTCTGCACGCAACCGCTCTGCTTCTATCCGTATTCCTTACGGCTCATCGCCGAAAGCGAAACGTATCGAAACACGCTTCCCAGATCCAGGTGCGAACCCTTACCTCGCGTTTGCTGGTCTCCTCATGGCCGGTCTCGACGGCATTCAGAACAAGATCCACCCTGGCGACGCTATGGACAAGGACCTCTACGACCTGCCAGCTGAAGAAGCGAAAGCTATTCCGCAGGTGTGCGGCTCACTCCGTGAAGCCCTGGCAAGCCTCGATGCTGATCGTGAGTTCCTCAAAGCTGGTAACGTCTTCGATGACGACCAGATCGACGGTTACATCGACCTGAAGATGGAAGAAGTCATGAACTTCGAGCTCCACCCTCACCCAGTCGAATTCGAGATGTACTACAAAGTTTAATCGCGATACCGACAATAGACCAGAAGCCGCCGCTCCCACGGAGCGGCGGTTTTCTTTTTGTTTGCTCTTCTGTGTCAGACATGTGGGCACGTTTAAGGAGACCAACCACATGCTTCGTTTCGGGTTTCTGTCCCTTGTCAGTCTTTTCTCGCTGACCGCATTTGCTCAAGATGTTCTTGTCGCGGAACAGACACCGGACACACTGGCATGCCAGATCTTTCGCGACCGAAGCGATTGGTATGAAGCCGCTAAGGAGACTGAAATCCGGTGGGGTCTGACGCCTGAACATCAATTAGCGCTGTTTGCCGAAGAATGGGCACTGGACGGCGAAAGGCTTCCTCCAAAATGGCGCCCGACATTCACGCTTCCCGCGAAAGGAACGCCAGGTCTCCCGGCCGGATTCTTCGAAGCGACCTGGCAGAACTACAAAGCCGAAACCGGCCAAGCGGGGGCTTCACCCAACGAATTCGCAGATTTGTCAGACTTTATGGGATGGTATTTCGCGCGAACATCGAACCGAACTCAGCTATCCCCGTTTGACTCGCTCGGTGTCTATTATGTCTGGAAACTGGGCCCGCGAGGCTACGCGACGGGTGCCTGGCAATCGAATATGTGGATCGCACAGCGCGCCAATCGGTATGCAGAACGCGTTCGTCTCTTTCGTCGCGATCTAGAAGACTGTGGCCCCAAAAAAACAGTAAGATGGTTTTCGATTCCGGACTTCAATAGTCCTTTCCCGCAAGTCTCATCAGACGGCGAACTTGAAAAGCTAAATAGCAAGCCAGGATTCTCGGGAACGATCGTCCGACCGAAAGGCTAAGTCCGCTTCTATTAAACCCTGCTCTTTCCTGCGTTACTCCACAAAGAAATGTACAGGAAGAGGCAGCAGTCCGCATGAAGTCTGTTATTGACAGACAGCTCATAGGTGATTGTGCCGACTCAGGTAAAATAAGCGCATGTCAGATTTGTCTACCGCACGCAAAGAAGAACCAGAAAGCTACTCCGCCAAGGACATTGAAGTTCTCGAGGGGTTGGAACCTGTCCGTCGTCGTCCCGGCATGTATATTGGCGGAACGGATGAACGTGCACTCCATCACCTGTTCGCCGAAGTGCTCGACAACTCAATGGACGAAGCCGTCGCAGGTCATGCGAACTGGATCGAAGTCTCGCTGTCGACTGACGGTTATCTCCGTGTGACGGACAATGGTCGCGGTATTCCAATCGACCCACACCCAAAAATGCCGGACAAATCGGCTCTAGAAGTCATTATGACGACTTTGCATGCAGGCGGTAAGTTCTCATCGAAAGCTTATGAAACGGCAGGCGGCCTGCACGGCGTTGGCATTTCTGTTGTCAACGCATTGTCGGAGAGAGTTGAAGTCGAGGTCGCGCGTAACAAGAAACTGTATCGCCAATGCTTCGAACGTGGGTTTTCCAAAGGCCCGCTCGAGGAAGTTGGTTCGGCCAGCAACCGCCGCGGCACGAGCGTTCGCTTCAAGCCCGATCCTTTGATCTTCGGCGAGAAAGCGACCTTCAAACCGAAGCGTCTTTTCCAGATGGCGAAATCGAAAGCCTATCTGCAAAGCGGCGTCGAAATTCGCTGGAAATGTGACCCTGCCCTACTTCCTCCTGATGACAGCGTCCCAGCCGAGATGGTGCTGCACTATCCAAACGGCCTTGCTGATCAACTCCAGGAATGGACATCAAGCAAATCACTGGTGACCGACAACCCGTTCACCGGAAAGGTCGACTCCGGAAAGTCAGGAAAGGTTGAATGGGCTATCTGCTGGACTGGTCAGGGTTTCGGTGAGTTCGATAGCCAGGTTCGCTCGTTCTGTAATACCATTCCGACACCGGAAGGTGGCACGCATGAAAGCGGACTGCGCTCTGCACTAACAAAAAGCCTTCGCGCGTATGGCGACCTGAAGGGCGTGAAGAAGATCGCTCAAATCACCGCTGAAGACGTGATGGGCACATCTGGCACGCTTCTCTCGGTTTTCATTCCCGACCCGGAATTTCAGGGACAGACAAAGGACAAGCTCTCTACCGCGGCCGCTTTTCGACTTGTGGAAAATGCAGTTCGAGACCGTTTCGATCACTGGCTTGCCGCTTCTCCCAAGGAGGCCGACAAGCTGGTCGAGTGGGTCATCTCGCAATCTGATGACCGTTTGCGCCGACGCAAAGAACGCGAAGTCTCCCGACAATCAGCGACACGCAAGCTGCGTCTTCCCGGAAAACTTGCCGATTGCTCAAGCAATTCCCCCGAAGGAACAGAGATTTTTCTTGTCGAGGGCGATTCGGCCGGCGGTTCCGCCAAGCAGGCGCGCAACCGCGCGACGCAAGCCATATTGCCGCTCCGCGGTAAAATCCTGAACGTAGCAAATGCGAGCTCAGACAAGCTGGCGAAAAACCAGGAATTATCAGACCTGTCACTGGCGCTCGGGTGCGGTCTCGGCAAGAAATTCGACCTGTCTCAACTTAGATATGGCCGCGTCATCATTATGACCGACGCTGATGTCGACGGAGCGCATATTGCATCGCTCCTCATCACCTTCTTTTTCCGGCAGATGCCGAAGCTGGTTGAGGCTGGCCGACTGTATCTCGCAATGCCACCGCTCTATCGTATCAGCGCTGGCGGCAAGACAGTTTACGCAATGGATGACGCACACAAGGCGGAGATTCTTGAAACGGAATTCAAAAACCGGAAAATTGAACTCGGCCGTTTCAAAGGTCTTGGTGAGATGATGCCTGCACAGCTCAAAGAAACCACCATGAATCCAGATACGCGGACGCTAGCCCGGATTACCTTACCTGATGATCCGAATGTTTCTCCGGCAGATCTGGTCGAGACATTGATGGGCCGGAAGGCTGAACTACGCTTCCGCTTCATTCAAGAAAACGCACAATTTGTAGAAGATCTGGATATCTGATAAAGAGTATCATCGGGACGGGATACTTTCACGAAGTTTCGCGTTTCATTTGACTCATATCAACTCTTCAGTATTTTCGCGGCGCATAGTATATGCGGCGCAGCATTTCATTTGCGCACCATCAATCATCGAACGGAATAAAGAGACTGCATGACCTTTGACGAGCTAGGACTGAGCGACGAGTTACTCGCTGCGGTAAAATCAGCCGGAT
The DNA here is from genome assembly GCF_042659465.1 of Ponticaulis profundi. NCBI lineage: Bacteria > Pseudomonadati > Pseudomonadota > Alphaproteobacteria > Hyphomonadales > Hyphomonadaceae > Ponticaulis > Ponticaulis profundi. The sequence goes on from NZ_JBHSSW010000066.1 coordinate 481,418, forward strand.
ACAGTGAACCGACGCCCATTCAGGCTCAGGCCATTCCGGCCATCCTGTCCATGCGAGACATAACTGGGATCGCACAAACAGGTACGGGCAAAACAGCGGCCTTCGTTCTTCCAATGATTGATCGTCTTGCGCAAGGGCGCTCGCGCGCCCGTATGCCGCGTACACTGATCCTCGAACCAACACGCGAGCTAGCTGCTCAGGTCGCTGAGAACTTCGAAAAATACGGCGTCAATCACAAGCTTTCCATGGCTCTTCTGATTGGTGGCGTGGCGTTTGGTGATCAGGATAAGGCTCTGATGCAGGGCGTCGACGTTCTGATCGCAACTCCAGGCCGACTCATCGACCAGTTTGAGCGCGGCAAACTTCTTCTGACTGGCGTGGAGATGCTCGTCATCGACGAAGCCGACCGCATGCTCGACATGGGCTTCATTCCGGACTTGGAAAAAATCTGCAAACTGCTTCCACCACGTCGCCAGACCTTGCTGTTTTCAGCAACGATGCCGCCAGAAATCACTCGGCTGGCCACGCAGTTTCAGACCGACTCCAAGCGTATTGAAGCGTCCCGTCCCGCTCAGACCGCAGACACAATTACGCAACATGTGGTCAAACTCGATCGTGGCGACGACAAAGCGAAGCGAACGGCGCTGCGTCGCGTCATAGAGAGCCGTGACATCAAGAACGGTATTATCTTCTGCAACCGTAAAGTCGAAGTCGATATTGTCGCGAAGTCTCTTTGCAAACATGGCCATGACGCGGCACCTATCCACGGTGATCTCTCGCAGGCGCACAGAACGGAAACACTCGAGAAATACCGCGCAGGCGACCTGAAGCTGCTGGTTGCGAGTGATGTCGCCGCGCGTGGCCTGGACGTTCCGGACGTCAGTCATGTTTTCAACTACGCGCCACCACCAAACTCCGATGACTATGTCCACCGGATTGGTCGAACAGGACGAGCAGGCCGAAAAGGTGAAGCCTTTACGATCGTTGGACCAAACGACGAAAAGCTGTGGGATGCCGTTCTGAAGCAGATCCAAAGCGACGTTCAGGAATATATGCCTGACGGACTCGAGGAAGAGCTTTCCGAATTGGAAGCCCCATCCTCTCGACGCGGCGGAAAACGCTCCGACAGCTCAAAAGGCTCTAAGTCCAGCCGTGAACCCAAGAACAAGCAACATGCAAGCGATGACAACTCATCATCGCGCGGCAGGGGCAAAAAAGGCAATCAGAACGAGTTACTTCCCCCTGCCCCAGCCGGCCCCGTTGTTGGCCTCGGAGATCACGTTCCAGCTTTTCTCCAGAGACCAATCTGATCGGCTTCTTACGGCTTTAGACGACCCGCAATCTGTTTACGAAGCGCTTCACCATATGGTGGGCGCATCATTGCCAGTATTTCCGATTTCGTCTGTGTATAAACGGCTTTCTTGTGCGAGAACTCAAGGAACCCGTCATGACCGTGATACGCCCCCATTCCTGACGGACCAATGCCGCCAAAAGGCAGATCCTCGGCCGCGTTGTGGAAAAGCACGTCATTGACAGTGACGCCTCCTGAGGTTGTTCCGTTCACAACGAAATCCCGTTCCGACGAATCTTCACCGAAATAATACACAGCCAATGGGCGATCGTGTCCGTTGACGTAATCAACGGCCTCGCTGGTGGACTTATAGGTTTTAACCGGCAGAAGCGGACCGAAAATTTCGTCCTGCATCACCGTCATATCGTCGGTCGGATTGAGGATCAGAGTGGGTGGAATTTTATGGTGTGGTTGCTGACTGAAATGTTCATCTGCCGGGTTGATCTCAACGATCTGTGCGCCCTTCGATTTCGCATCTTCCAGATATCCCTGAAGTCGATCAAAGTGACGCTGATTTACGACAGACGTGTAGTCGTCATTTTCCTTCAAAGTCGGATACATTTTCGCAACAGCGTTCTTGGCCTCACCGACAAACTCTTCGAGCCGATCTTCCGGCGCAAACACATAGTCGGGTGCCAGACAGATCTGCCCTGCATTCAGTGTTTTTCCCGCCATTACGCGTGCGGCTGTCTTCTTCATGTCGGCACTCTGTCCAATCACCACCGGTGACTTGCCCCCGAGCTCAAGCGTAAGCGGCACCAGGTTCTCAGCAGCGGATCGCATCACATGGTATGCAATCGATGTTGCGCCCGTGAACAACAAATGATCGAAAGCAAGCTTCGTGAAGGCTGCGCCTTCTTCAGGGCCGCCGGTTACAACAGCAACTTCTGTAGGATCGAATGTTTTCGACAGAATCTCTTTCATCACCTCCGAAGTCACCGGCGTATACTCTGAAGGCTTGATCATACACCGATTGCCGGCGGCAAAGATGTTGGCAAGCGGAACGAAGGTCAGATTCACCGGAAAATTCCAAGGAGAAACAACGCCTACGACGCCTTTCGGTTGATACTCAACACGCGCTTTTGCGCCAAACCAGCCGAGCGGTGAAATAGGTTTCCGCTTGTCTGCTTTCATCCATTTCCGGACGTGCTTTTTGGAATGTTTCAACGACTCGATCGACGCAGAAATATCCGTGACCATCGACTGATCCCTTGACCGGTGTCCGAAATCCTCGCTCATGGCATCGGCGAGCCGATCTTTGTTCGTGATGAGCGCTGAGATCGTTCGATCAATCCAGTCTATTCGTCGCTCTGCTGTCGGAATACCGTCCTTCAAATGCGCAGCTTTTTGGGCGGCCAACAAGTTATTCATCTCTGTGACGGCGTTTGTTTCTTCAACCATGGTCAATTTTTCCTCCCCGATTATTAATCATTTTCTTCAGGCAATTCGAATATGCAATCCGGATTTACGAATACCTTTACTTTTTTAGTCCCTTATAAGCCGAACCAAAACTATAAGAATTGCGAGTTCGGGTATGAATGTCGGGGATCTGAGCGGTGAGAAAGGTCGAAATAACGGCATTTTGGCCGTAAGTGATGTAATCGATCACAAGCTTCCGATCACACCACAGAACTACGAAATCTGGCTACATTACCAGCACAACTGGACACCAGGACTGCGAGAAGATCTCGACCAGGAACTTCAGGCACATGGCAGCATCGACGAACGCGCCACTGAGTCCCTCTACGAAAAATACTTCAGCCATTCACGCCTGAATAACGAGGTCGTGGAAACCGGCGCCCGACTGGCCGAAGAATTGGCAGGAGCGCTAGCCACCCTTCGGGCCGCTGGACAAAAGACGGAACTTTTCTCCGAAAATCTCGACGACGCCGCAAAAGCACTCGATACAGGACGGCTGGACAGCGGCCAGCTCATGTCTTTGATCACATCCCTATCGTCGGCTACAAAAGCAATGGCGCAGGAGAACGAAGAGCTGTCGAAGCGGCTCGAAACATCCTCAAGCGAAGTCGAAGAACTTCGCTTCCATTTGCAGAAAGTCCGCACTGAATCCCTGACAGACAGTCTGACGAATGTCGCCAATCGCAAGCATTTCGACGACACTCTTCGGTTCCGCGTAAATGAGGCTGAAAAGCTTGAGTATCCACTTGCACTTGCCATGTGCGATATCGACTTCTTCAAGCAATTCAATGACACTTGGGGACACCAGACGGGCGACCAGGTCATTCGTTTCGTCGCTGGCACGCTTCAAAAGATGTGTCTCAAAGACCATCTTGTTGCGAGATATGGCGGCGAAGAATTTGCGATCATAATGCCGCGCGTGACCGCTCACCAGGCCGTCGCAATGCTCGAGCGTATGCGCCGCGCGATTGAAGCAAAACAGCTGAAACGCAAGTCTACAGATGAGAATTTGGGCAGTGTAACAGTCTCTTTCGGCGTCGCCGACCTACAGCCAGGAAACTCTGTTTCAGAATTCCTGCGTCGAGCCGACATGATGCTTTACGAATCGAAGCGTGCAGGCCGCAACTGTGTAACAGCTGCTCAGGCGAAAACTCATATCGCGGCTTGACGCGAGGTCAGGACTTCCGGTTCCCCGAACATGCTCTAAAACAGTGTGTCAGGAGGAACGCTCATGTCTTTTACAAAAATCACTTATGAAGTTAAGGGGCCGGTTGCCGTCATAACATTGAATGACCCGGCAACCATGAACGCCGCAGGTCTCGACACAGCAAACGATCTGCTGCTTGCGTTCGAGAAGGCTTCGGATGATGCTCGCGCAACCATTTTGACCGGCAATGGCCGCGGCTTTTGCTCCGGCGCGAACCTGACATCTGCTGGTCCGGGCGGTGCGCCGAAATCAGAACGTAAATTCGATGCCGGAAGCGCGCTGGATTCGCACTACAACCCCCTGATCATGGCGATGAAGGAGCATCCGCATCCCATCATCACCGCCGTCAACGGCGCAGCTGCTGGCGTAGGCTGCTCAATTGCTCTGATGGGTGACCTCATCGTCGCCGCTGACAGTGCTTACTTCATGCAGGCCTTCCGACGCATTGGCCTGGTACCCGACGGTGGCTCAACATGGCTCCTGCCCCGTTTGATTGGCCGCGCACGCGCAATGGAAATGATGCTGCTTGGCGACAAGATACCCGCATCGAAAGCCCTTGATTGGGGCCTGATCAATCAGGTTGTGTCATCGGATGCACTGATGGACACGGCAATGACCATGGCAACAGAAATGGCCAATGGCCCTACTGTATCGCTCGCCATGATTCGTGAACTTGTCTGGGATAGCTCCGAACGAGATCTGGCTGAGCAAATGCACTTTGAGCGCGTAGCTCAACGAACGGCCGGCAGAACAGCTGACTTCGGCGAAGGCGTGAAAGCGTTCCTGGAGAAACGTCCAGCAGAGTTCAAAGGCGAATAGTTTCATCTTTGTTACCCCTCTGGCTATTTCGAATAGCCAGAGGGGTTATTGCATCTCATGTATAAGCCTGAATATTGCGAGTGATCGCTCACTTGCGTTCTTCTTGTTTGTGTGTTAGCTAATACTCAAGGAGAACAAACATGCAGCCTCAAGTCAGAACGAGAAACGCCAAACCGAAAATTGAACAGGCAGCCGTCGCTCTGTTTATCTCAGAAGGCATTGACGCTGCAACAACCCGGCAGATTGCCGAGAAAGCCGGTGTCTCTGAAGGTGCGCTCTACAGGCACTATAAAGGCAAGGATGAACTGGCCGAATCCCTTTTCATGTCCTTCCATCATCGCATGTCCACGCTTCTCATCGAAGCAGCATTGGCAGGCAATGACCTGAAAAGCAGAGTGCTGTCGATCGTTGATGCGTATTGCTCACTCGCTGATGAAGAATGGGACCTATGCTGCTACCACCTTCTCAATCTCAATCGCTTTCTGAAGCATGACGTCAAGCGCGAGGATGATCCTGTTTCTTTGACCGAGGCTCTTATCGCCGACCTCATCGATAACGGTCATATCCCGCAGGGCGATCCAGCTGTTCTGGCCGCCATGTGTCTGGGCGTCGTGTCCCAGGCCGGACAAAACAAGGCCTATAAGAGACTTACAGGGAAGCTGGGTGACCATCGAAACGCATTAGCTGCGGGTATTATTGCCATTCTGAAAACGCGCCCTGAGGATGTTCTTTGATGAGAGCGATCACATTCAACGCTGCCTATTGGCTCCTTTCAATTGGGTATGTGCTGGCAGCTCTTCCCTGTCTTACAATCCCGGGGGACAAGGCGGTGCGCTGGCTGATCCTTCAGTATACGAAGTCGATGCGTTGGGCACTGCGCACATTCGCTGGTATTCACCATGAAGTCCGTGGTCGGGAGCGCCTGCCTGAGGGGTCGTACGTACTTGCTGGCAAACACCAGAGTTGGGGAGACGGTTTTCTCGTTTACCCAGAGATTGAGAACATCGCGTTCGTCACGGGAGACCATCTCGAGAAATTTCCATTTGTGAAGGGCATTCTGCAAAAGCTTGGCGCGATTGTAATCGACACGTGCGGCGGCGGAGAGAAGAAAGCTGCATCCCTGGCAAATGGAACCCGACAAGCGGCTGAGGATGGACGACGTGTACTGATTTATCCTGAAGGACACCTCGCACCGGTCGATTATCACTTCCGTTACAAACCAGGGGTCTGGCATTTGGCGAAAGAAATGGGAGTTCCTATTATTCCTGTTGCCACCAATGTCGGTTTGTATTGGCCACAGCAGTCCTTCGAGAAAAACCCCGGCACAGCCATCATTGAGTTCCTGCCGCCGGTCTGGCCCGGCGAGGACAAAAAAGAAACCATGGCGCTGATCACGAAGATGGTGGAAGATAAGACAGCCGAGCTTGTCGCCGAAGGACGTGGCACGACCATCAGAAAGACCGAGCTTATCCCGGATCCGAGAAACGGAGAAGTCGCCGTGCCACCGGTTGAGAGGACCGTCTGATTAAACAGTCGCTGCCGGCGTGATGGTTACACTCTCGCCACAACCGCAGGCATCCGTCTGGTTTGGATTACGGAATACGAATTTGGCGTGCAGAGGCGTGATCTCATAGTCGATTTCCGACCCAAGCAGAAACAACACCGCCTTGGAATCCACGACGATGCGCACACCATTGTCTTCGACCACTTCGTCCAGTGGCTCCGGCGCATCAGCATATTCCATTACGTATTCCATGCCCGCGCAGCCACCATTTTTCACGCCAACGCGCAAATAGCCCTGCTCTTTTGCAGACATAATCTCGCTAACCCGGCTTGCAGCCGCATCTGTCAGCGTCACGAGTTTTGGTCTTGGTCGTCTAGCCATAATCTGAAACTGGCCCCTAAAAGACTGACATTCAAGCCGGAGCGGCCGAATATCAGAGCATGTTCAGCGCGAGACGCGCTTCGTCAGACATACGTGAGACATCCCATGGTGGGTCAAACACGAGGTCGACATTCACCTTGTTAATACCCTTCACTCGCTGGGCAGCAGATTGCACCCAACCCGGCATATCGCCGGCCACAGGACATCCCGGCGCTGTAAGCGTCATGTCGATCTGAACATTTCGATCATCATCGATATCGACACTGTAGATCAGACCGAGCTCATAGATATCGACAGGAATTTCCGGGTCGAACACAGTCTTGAACTCAGAAATGAGCTCATCGGTAATCCGGCTCAACTCATCTTCCGGAATCGCAGACGCAGCAGCAGGCTCAGCCTTCTCCTCAGGAGCGCTGAAATCGATCATGTCTCGATCTTCGGCTGTTTGTGACATCAGTTCTTCCTAACCAAGCATTCTCATTGCTTTAGACAAGGCCTCAAGAAAGGCTTCAACATCGCCTGGTGTGTTGTAGACACCAAAACTCGCCCGGGCCGTCGCTGTAACACCTAGATGGGACATTAATGGCTGAGCACAATGGTGACCGGCTCTAATTGCCACACCATACTTGTCAAGTATTTGTGCGATATCATGCGGGTGCATACCATCTACCGAAAAGGTCAGAATGGCGCCTGTATCCTCCGTCAGACCATGCACTTTCAGGGCATTAACGCCCTTCAGTCCATCGAGCGCCATATCGTAGAGCTCGCGCTCATGAGCGGCGATTGCAGTCCGATCAAAACCTGAGATCCAGTCGATTGCAGCTCCCAGTGCAATTGCCTCAAGAATCGCAGGCGTCCCTGCCTCAAATTTGTGAGGAATATCGTTATATGTGATCTCTGACTGCGTGACCTTCTCGATCATCTCGCCGCCGCCCTGATAGGGCCGAAGAGATCGAAGAGACGCAGCTTTACCGTAGAGGACGCCTACGCCCGTCGGACCATAAAGTTTGTGCCCCGAAAAGACGTAGAAGTCGCAATCAAGGTCCTGAACATCAACGGCCATATGCACAGCAGCCTGACAGCCGTCCAGAAGCACTTTCGCACCAACCTGACGCGCTTTCTGGCAAATGGCCTTTGCGTCAGTCCGGGAGCCCAGAACATTCGACATATGCGTGATGGCGACGATCCGGGTTCTGGCGCTCAAGGCGGCATCAAAAGCTTCCATATCGAGCGAACCATCCTCATTGAGGTCCACCCATTTCAGAACTGCGCCGTGGCGCTCTCTAAGAAAATGCCAAGGCACAATATTCGAATGATGCTCCATCACGGACAGGACGATTTCATCGCCCGGCTTGATGTCATCAGCAAAACCATTTGCGACGAGATTGATGCCCTCCGTAGCGCCTTTGGTGAAAACGATTTCGTCTGCGCTAGAAGCGTTGACGAAGGCACGCACCTTTTCGCGCGCATCCTCCATGGCACTGGTTGTTTCATTCGCTAAGGTATGTAGTCCGCGGTGCACATTGGCATAGGCCGTACGCATCTGTCCGGAAAATGCATCGATGACGGCTTCCGGTTTCTGGGCAGAAGCCGCGCTATCCAGATACACAAGCGGCTTTCCATTCACTTCACGAGAAAGAATGGGAAACTGTCCGCGAATAGCCTCAACATCCAGCACAGCGGTCATACATAGCTCTCCAGCCAGTATCTGATTTCTGCGGACATTGGTTCGCGCGCACCGTCCGGGACCTGCCCCAGAGCATCGAGAAGGAAAGCTTCCGTTAGCAGCGCTTTGGCTTGCTTTTCAGGAACACCACGTTGACGGATATAGAACAGCGCCTCGCCGTCCAGAGCACCTACCGTGTTGCCGTGTGCACATTGTACGTCATCAGCATAGATCTCGAGTTCAGGCTTGGCATTCACGTCACCGCCATTCTCCAGAATGAGCGCGTGGTGCTGCATCTCAGCATCTGTTTGCTGACCTGCGCGAGCAACATGGAACTTGCCCTGAAAAACGGCGCGCCCCTCATCTTTCACAACACCTTTGACAAGCTGGCGTGTGGTGCAGGCTTCACGTGAATGGCGAACAAGGCTCGTTTGATCGTAATGACGCCCCGCATCAAGCAGGTAGGCCGCATTTAGCACGGCATGTGCTTCATCTCCCTGATGGAAGATACGCGTTTCATTACGGCAGAGCTTTGCACCGAAACCAAGTGATGACTGCTTCAGGCGTGCCTGAGCTTCAAGCTGAATGATGGCAGTAAAGACCTGGACGGATGCAGCATCAGCATTCTGGAACAAAACACGCGTCAAATCTGCACGCTGTTCAAGCGAGTACTCCAGGACGTGATTGGAAAACCCTTTGCCACCAAGATGGCTCTCATACACCGTCAGTTCAGCGTCTTCGCGCATGACGAAACGCGTGTGCGAGAATGTCTGATCTGCGCTATTCTCGAAAACCAGATGAAGTGGAACAGAGACCTTGCCTTTAACTTCAATCAGCAAAGTTCCAGGCTTTGTCGCCAACGCAGCAGCGAGAGCAGCAACCGGAATTTCTTCGGCCCCGGGTAGCGCGTTCCCAGCATCCTTCGTTGTTATGGAAAGTCCTGCAGGGATGACTTCTGGCAACTCAATGCCATCAGCTGTGAACCGTATCGTAACGGCGTCTTCAATCGTCGCAAACGGCGTGTCTGGAAGAGAAATGTCAGCCGGGTCTACAGATGCAGACAATGCGAACCGAAGGTCCGACCATTTCCAGGCCTCAATACGGCGCGTGGGCAAGCCAGTCGCAGCGAACGCTTCGAAATTGCGTTCGCGCTGACCTGAATATCCAAGCTTGCTGTATTGTTCAGCAAAGTTGATTTCGGAAGGTGTTGGATCTTTGAGGAGTTCCGTCAGTGTGGTCACTACGCGGCCTCCGCCAGCACGCCGTCATAACCCTCTTTCTCGAGCCTCTCTGCCAACTCAGGGCCACCGGTCGCGATGATGCGCCCGTCCGCCAGAACATGCACTTTGTCAGGACGGATATGATCCAGCAGGCGTTGATAGTGTGTGATCACCAGCATGCCGCGCTCAGGTGAACGAAGCGCATTCACACCATCTGAAACAACTTTCAGCGCGTCGATATCGAGACCGGAGTCCGTCTCATCAAGGATCAGGAATTTCGGCTCCAGCATCATCATCTGGAAAATCTCAAGGCGCTTCTTCTCACCGCCCGAAAAGCCGACATTCACTGGCCGACGCAGCATTTCCGGCGTCAGCTTAAGTTGAGCCGCTACTGCTTTGGCTTTTTTCAGGAATTCAGCAGCGCTAATTTCATCTTCGCCACGTTGTTTGTGCTGTGCATTCAGTGCTGTTCGGACAAAGGTCATCACCGGAACACCGGGGATTTCGACCGGATACTGGAAGGACAGAAAAAGACCAGATGCGGCGCGCTCTTCAGGTTCCATTTCGAGAATGTCTTCACCGTTCAGCTCAGCGCTTCCGCCGGTCACATCGTATCCGTCACGGCCCGTCAGAACATATGATAGAGTCGACTTGCCGGCACCGTTTGGCCCCATAATGGCGTGAACTTCGCCAGCCGGAACATCAAGCGTGAGCCCTTTGATGATTTCCTTGGTGTCTTCTTCATCACCAACGCTTGCAAACAGATTGTCTATCTTCAGCATCGTACTTCTTTCTACGCCTCGCCCGTCGGCGGCGAAAAGTGATTATTGAGTTTCAGAAACGCACCGATCAGAATGAACAGCAGCGCAAACAGCCAGACGCCTGACGCGAGTGGCGAAAAACCAGAAAAGATCCAGGCACCGATCATTTGAACGATCAGTGCAAACAGGAAAATGAAAATCAGCAGCGCAACCCAGCCCTTCCAGTTGGCAGGGCGTCCGAAGTCGAGCGCGCTCGTTTTCCTTTTGAACCAGTAACGTGTCGCCATTAACCGACACTCCCTTCAAGGCTCACTTCCAGGAGCTTTTGAGCTTCCACAGCAAATTCCATTGGCAATTGCTGAATGACATCACGCACGAAGCCATTCACTAGCAGTGCGACCGCCTGCTCTTCATCGAGACCGCGCTGGCGTGCATAGAACAGCTGATCATCTGAAAGCTTTGTCGTGGTGGCTTCATGCTCGAGCTGTGCGTCAGCCCGGCGCGTCTCGACATACGGCACAGTGTGCGCACCGCAGTTCGCACCAATTAGAAGCGAGTCACATTGCGTGAAGTTACGCGCTTTTTCCGCCTTTTTGTGAACGGATACGAGCCCACGATAGGTCTGGTCAGATTTGCCCGCCGAAATACCCTTAGAGATAATCCGTGAGCGCGTTCGTTTGCCCAGATGAAGCATCTTCGTGCCTGTGTCGGCTTGCTGGCGCCCATTTGTGACGGCAATTGAATAGAACTCGCCAACGCTGTCATCACCGCGAAGAATGCAGCTTGGATATTTCCACGTCACCGCAGAACCGGTCTCAACCTGTGTCCAGGAAATCTTGGATCGTGCGCCGCGGCAATCACCGCGTTTCGTCACAAAGTTGTAGACGCCACCTTTGCCTTCTTCATCACCCGGCCACCAGTTCTGGACGGTCGAGTATTTGATTTCCGCATCATCCAGCGCGACCAGTTCCACGACAGCAGCGTGGAGCTGGTTCTCATCGCGCATCGGCGCGGTACAACCTTCGAGGTAAGAAACATAAGCGCCCTCATCAGCGACAATGAGAGTTCTCTCAAATTGCCCCGTCCCTTGCGCGTTCATCCGGAAATAGGTGGAAAGCTCCATCGGGCAGCGTACGCCCTTCGGGACGTACACAAATGTACCGTCTGAAAAGACTGCGCAGTTCAATGTTGCGAAGAAATTGTCAGACTGTGGCACCACAGTTCCGAGGTATTTCTGGACAAGCTCAGGATATTCCCGGATCGCCTCCGAAATCGACATGAAGATCACGCCAGCCTGTTTGAGCTCTTTCTGGAAGGTCGTTGCGACAGACACACTATCGAAAACCGCATCCACAGCTACGCGAGGTTTTTCCGGGTCTGTGCGTGCGTCTGCCGCGGTTTCGGCAGCACCTTCCACACCCAACAGAACTTCGGCTTCCTTTAGTGGAATACCGAGCTTCTTATACGTCTCCAGAATTTCTTCCGGAACATCATCGATAGATTCATAGCGTGCGCCCGTTTTCGGCGCGGCATAATAATATGCATCTTGATAGTCGATCGTTGGATAATGAACCTTAGCCCATTCCGGCTCCTTCATCTGAAGCCAGCGACGATAGGCCTTCAGACGCCACTCCAGCATCCATTCAGGCTCGTCTTTTTTGGCTGAAATGAAGCGAACAATATCTTCGTTCAGTCCGCGCGGAGCGAACTCCTGCTCGATCTCGGTCGAAAAGCCTGCGGAGTAATTCTTCGACTCAAGCGCGCGGGCGGCATCGACCGTTGCTTTGTCGATTCCTTCTTTGACCTTCACTTCTTCAGCGGATGGATTTCCATCTGCCATCAGGCAATCTCCTTAAACGCATGAGACGAAACGCGTCGCGCCGCCTTCAACCAGGCTTCCGCCAGTGCTTGAGCATCTTCAGCCTCTGAACGCCACCCAAAACTGACACGCAGTGCCGAAGATGCGAGCGCATCAGACGCGCCCATCGCAAGCAAAACGGACGATGTCCGCACCTTACCACTGGAACATGCAGATCCAGATGATACGGCGAACCCGGCCAGATCCATAGCCATCACCTGTGTCTCCCCCTTGAAGCCTTCAAGGGCAAAGCACGAGGTTCCGGGAAGTCTTTCGAGATGATCACCGAAAAAGGTGACGCGAGCGGCCTGTTTCAACGCTGTTTCAAACACAGAACGCATTTTTTCAATCCGCGGTGCTTCCTTATACGGGTCGCTTGCTTCGACAGCCGCAGCAAAGCCAGCAATCCCAATCAGGTTCTCGGTACCGGAACGAATGGATTTTTCCTGGCCGCCACCAATCTGTTGCGGCAGCAGCGGAGCGCCTGCACGATGCCAGAGCGCACCAACGCCTTGTGGGCCTCCGCATTTGTGAGCCGACATGGCGAGATAGTCGACTCCGAGCATGCCGACACTCACGGGAATTTTCGAAACGGCCTGGACAGCATCACAATGCACAAGGCCATCATATTTTCTGACGAGTGCGCAGGCTTTAGCAACAGGTTGGATCACACCTGTCTCGTTATTCGCCAACATGAGTGACAGAAACGGCGTTTGCCCGTCGAGCGACTGGAGCTTCTGCGCCAAATCCTCCAGATCCATTGTGCCATTCGGGAGAACCGCAACCCTGCGCGTCTCAAATCGCCCGGACATAGCGAGATCGCGAACCGCTGGATGTTCCAAGTCCGAATAAAACCAGACCGCATGTTCGATTTTCGCGAGCGCGCCAAGTATCGCCAGCGCGTTTGCTTCTGTTCCACCACTTGTGAAGACAACATCTTCGGATCGCGACCCGATGACACCGCCGATAGCTGTGCGCGCACTCTCTATCATGCGACGAGCGCGCCGTCCGGCCGAATGCACAGATGAGGCATTTGCCTGGACATCCATAGCCAGCAGCATTGCTTCTCTCGCTTCTGGTCGGAGCGGAGCTGTTGCGTTGTAATCACAATAGGTCATGTAACGTTTTAAGCAGCAGTCGCCCGGTCTACGCGTTGCATCTGGACGATACTGCCCGCGCGTCCTTCAACGACGTCTTCCAAAGTCACCTGAGCCAGGAAGCCCAGTATGTGCTGCCGCAGGGCATCCCAAAGCTCGTGCGTCGCGCATTTCTCGCCTTGCGGACCACAGCCGCGACCAGAGTCCGGAGCACATCGTGTTGTCTTTATCGGCTCGTCGACAGCAAGAATGATATCGCTCAAGCGCGTCTCTGAAGCAGGTTTAGACAGTTTATAACCACCGCCCGGCCCTCGAACACTAACAACAACACCGCGCTTCCTCATCTTTGCAAAAAGCTGCTCCAGATAAGACAAAGAAATGGATTGACTCGCGGCGATATCACCTAGAGTTTTAGGCTGACCAGAACTTGTTTCCACAAGATCCACCAGCGCCATGACGGCATAGCGTCCTTTGGTTCCTAGCTTCATTTTTTTCTCCAAGTGATCTGGACATATATACCCAAGGAAAAAGGTCAACTATTCTTCATGTTAAATTCTTGATTTTTTCCCAAATGCACGTTTAACACGCCGGTTCGGATTGATCACTGCGACAAAGCCAGGAGCGACAATATGGCGGAAATTATTATCCCAGGCCCAGCCGGACGCATCGAGGCACGGTATACAGAAGGCCCGGAAGAGAATTCCCCTATTGCGCTGGTTTTGCATACCCACCCGAAAGCGGGCGGAACCATGCAGGACCCGGTTACCATCTCACTCTATAATCTTTTCGAGTCTCGCGGCTTCTCAGTAATGCGGTTCAACTTCCGCGGCGTCGGTCGCAGCCAAGGTCAGTTCGAGTCCGGCGTTGGTGAGCTCTCTGATGCAGCATATGTTCTCGACTATATGGAATCGCTGACTGAAACGCCTCGATATTGCTGGGTCGCAGGTTATTCATTCGGTGCGTGGATCTGCCTACAGCTTCTGATGCGTCGTCCTGAAATTGACGGCTTCCTCGCCGTCTCTCCGCCAGCCAATCATTATGACCTCAGCTTCCTTGCGCCTTGCCCTGCATCCGGCCTCATTGTTTCTGGAGACAATGACAAGATTGCCTCACCTCAGGACATTGAACGCGCGCTGACAAAGGTCCGGGTTCAAAAGGGTGAAGTAATCTCGCGCGATGTGGTGCCAGGTGCAAACCACTTCTACCAGAACAAGCTTGATGATCTGACCGAGCTTTGCGCGAAATATCTGGATAACAGCCTCATGAAGGCTGAGCGTGAGCGTCTAGGCGAAATTTAAATTTAGCCCACATTCACAGGATACTGAGTGCGCCCACCTGTCATGGGCGCCCTCACTCCGGTCGTTCCCGGAAAACTGATCGGAAGATTTCGCAGGTGCCGCACAGCGAGTAGTGCAAACGCTTCTGCCTCGATGGAATCTCCACGCCATCCCGCGTCTTCAGCTGTTCGGATTGGCACGCCGCAGCGCGCCTCCAATTGCTCCATCAGGAATGGGTTGTGACGTCCACCCCCGCAAACGACCACTTCCCTGACGCTTTCTGAAAACGCTGACAGCCCCTTTGCAACCGCCGCTGCGCTGAAGGCAGTCAGTGTTGCGCATCCATCAGCAAAGTTCAGTCCTTCAGCGAGGTCAGCATTGTAGTCATAGCGGTCCAGAGACTTGGGCAGCGGCTGATCGAACCAGTCTGAATTTAGCCAGGCCGCAATGCGTGCCTCATCAATACTGCCAGAACGGGCAAAGCCTCCGTCGCGATCATAGCGCCCCTGCTTGTGACGCTCGACCCATTCATCGACCGGACCGTTAGCAGGACCGCAATCAAACCCCTGCAAGATCATAGTATCGGAAACGAGTGTGAGATTCGCCACGCCTCCCAAATTCAGCACCGCAACGGGTTTGTTCCGATCAGCACAAAGGGCCTGATGATACACCGGGGCAAGCGGAGCCCCCTGACCACCAGCCGCGACGTCGTCAGTTCGAAAGTCAAAAACGATTGGCAGTCCAAAACGCTCGGCGATGTTCTTCTGGTCGAGTAACTGCAGCGTTCGCCCCGGCACACTTCTGCCGGGAGCGCGATGAAGAACAGTCTGACCGTGGATGCCAACCACCTCTGGCTTTGAATCGCCGTCACACTGGCGAAGAATGTCTTGAAAAGCCGCCTCATGCGTAGAGGTCAGCACCTCGCAAGCGCGCTGAAAACAGGATACTGGCTCAGCCCCCTCCCAGTTCCAGTTGCGAGCAGCGCCGACGGCATCTGCGAGAACGGTACGTTCCTGGTCGGTATACGTTCGCTCAGCTGTTGGCCCAAACTCCAGCACGCGTTCGCCATCCGTCAGGATCATAGCTGCATCGACCGCGTCCAGCGACGTGCCACTCATGAAACCCAGCGCCCAAACCGGGGAAAAATCGCTTTGTGTACTGTTCAAACCTGTCAACCTTCGTGCTAGATCGCCGCGTCCATTGGAGACTATCATGAGCGAATTCAAATCCGATTTTCTGTCAACGCTGCAATCTCGTGGCTACATCAAGCAAACGACTCACGAAGCTGAGCTCGATGCTTATTGCTCAAAGAACGTACCGACAGCCTATACCGGATATGATGCGACCGCCGATAGTCTCCATGTCGGTCACCTTGTCAGCATCATGATGTTGCGCCGTCTTCAGCAAGCCGGCGGCAAGCCCATCGTCCTGATCGGCGGAGGGACAACCAAGATTGGAGACCCGACTGACAAGGAAAAATCCCGCCCGATTCTGACTGAAGAGCAGATCAATCAGAATGCTGAAGGCATCAAAAGCGCCTTCGAAAAGTTCCTTACATTCGGCGACGGTCCGACCGATGCCGTGATGCTCAACAATGCTGATTGGCTGGATGGCCTTGGTTATATCGAATTCCTGCGCGATGTGGGCAAGTTGTTCACCATCAACACGATGGTTAAGCAGGACACGGTTGCCCGCCGCCTGAAAAACGAACAGCCTTACACCTTCCTGGAATTCAACTACACGCTCCTGCAGGCTTATGACTTCCTGGAGCTTTCACGACGCGCCAATTGCGGGATGCAATTGGGTGGCTCCGACCAGTGGGGGAATATTGTTGCCGGAGCAGACCTCATCCACAAAATGGACGGAAAACAGGCTTATGGCATTACCTGCCCGCTCATTACCACTGCGTCCGGTGCCAAAATGGGTAAAACCGTGGGTGGAGCTGTCTGGCTCAATGCAGAAAAGAAAAGTCCTTATGAATACTGGCAGTTCTGGCGCAACACGGAAGACGCAGACGTTGGTCGTTTCCTGAGATTGTTTACGGATATCCCGCTGGAAGACATTAGCCGACTGGAATCGCTGGAAGGCGCTGAAATCAACGATGCAAAGATTGCTCTGGCCGATGCAGCAACAGAAATGCTGCACGGCAAGCAAGCGGCAACAGACGCCAGAGAGTCAGCTGCAAAAGTCTTCGAGCAAGGCGCGTCCGGCGATGCACTTCCGACCTTCGATATCTCGAAGACAGACATTGAGTCTGGCCTGCTGGTCGCAGCAGGATTCACAATCGCAATGTTGACGAAGTCAAACGGCGAAGCGCGGCGCCACTTCAAGGCGGGAGCTGCTAAGGTGAATGGTGAGTCAGTTTCAGACGCGAATGCCGTTCTGAGCGCTTCTGATTTCGATGATGAAGGTGTTCTGACGCTGTCGATTGGCAAAAAGCGTCATGCCCGCCTGAAGCTACAAGAGTAAGCCTCGTTATTCAGTGGGTTGAGGCGCATCTTCTGCCTCAGCCTCAGGGAGTGGTTCCTGCGCCGGGTTTTCAAAGATCCGGCGCAACACCCCCGGCAAGAGACCTGAGAAGGGATTCACAGCGATCTGCGCCTTCTCCATGGATCCACGAACATCGTAGGTTATGGCGAAAACGCCCTCGCCTTCTCGTGAAACGAACAGGTCACCGAGAATAGGAATTCCGCCCAAGGCGGAGTTTACTCCAAACGAAGGCACGAGGACGCCATCAATTGCGATGTTCTCACCTCCATCTAGCACATGACCTTTCGCCGTCATCCCCATTGCTGGGCCGGAAGCCTTTGCTCCATCGATAAAATACCCCTGCTGGGTAATACGAAGCGGAACCTCGACATTCGAGAACAAGATACCTTCACCGCTCATCACATCAGCGAGTCCTCTTAAAGAGGCCAGTGCTAGAATTTGGGTGAGCAGCGGCGCCTCCTTGAGGCGTACCGTGTCGATCCTGAATAATATATTGCTGGGTTGATTTTGCGCGCCGAGCTCACCGGATACGGTGAGCCTTCCGCCTTCAATAGTGTTAGAACCAATCAATCCATTCAGGGCCGCACCAGCGTTTTCAATCACTGCATCGACCGCACGGCCACCGCCTTCTGTCGCCTTGATCGCAATCGAGATGCCATCGCCCTGCTCGCTCTGCCCATCGACGTTCAGACTAAGAAGGCCCGGCCCCTGATAGTCGAGCGTGAGATCAACGTCGCGCATGGAATAACCATCTCTCAGATCCAGTTCATCGAAACTGGATTGAATATTCACACTGCCGAAGACCGGGGACGCCTGATCGCCGGCACTGAAAAGACCATCTATAAGTCGCTCAGCATTCAGATACCGCCCATCAACGTCGATACGGAGTTCGCCTTGTCGGGTTCGACGTAATTCGCCACTGACATCAATCTGATTTTCCAGAAACAGCCGATCGAGATTGACGCCGACAACGTCCTGATTTTCATCGGTGCGCAGCCAACCTGAAAATTCGAGACCGTCTGAATTCAAGTCGATCCGTGTACGTTGACCGCGACGCAGCGCACTGAAGTCGATGACCGCAGTTGCAGCATCGCCAACAGGCTTAATCCAGCCTAATTCGCTGAAATCGAGTCTGTTTTCCTGCAGATCAAGTTCCACCAGCGCTCGCGTCAGTTCCGTGATCGACGGACCGTTAGCCTTGAGTTCTCCATACACGTCGCCCGTCAAATAAGCGCGCACCGGAATGTTCATACGGTTCAGAAGCTCAGGCTTCACATATCCGCGGGCATCGAGCTGAGTTTTCTGGTTGGTCTCATCGAAGAATTTGTCGCTCCACTCAAAAACGATCGGAGAACCATCCAGCTCGCCATCACCGGCAATAGCGATCTGGTTGTTATCAGCGGATAAACGCGCTTTCACTTCTGAAAGTGAAATATCAGGATAAATTTCATCAAACTGGCCAGATGTGACAGTACCATCAACGCGAAATCGAGTGTCCTCGTAAGACACGTCCGACAAAGCCGGGCGGCGCAACTCGAAGGTCGCCTCACCAAGTCCTGAAATCGACTCGACCTGCAGGCCATATTTTTCTTCAAGCTGGAGACGCGATTCACTCAATGTGCGAAGCATGTCCCTTACCGAACCACTGCCTTCAGCGCGGATGATAATATCACCGCCCTTCGGCATGAAATAAGGTATCTGAACAGTGCCTGCAGTCAGCGCCCAGTTACTGAAACTTCCCTCAGCGACATCCAGCGAAAATCCGTTTCCGTCCAACCGAGCCTGGCCTCGGCCGTTCTGGACAGACGGAAGATCCGATAGAAAGGACACTTCCGCGCCCGAATAACCAAACTCCAGCTTCAGCGCCTCGTCAGAGAGATATCCTTTGATCAACTCATCGGGGGAAAGATCGAGCGAGAATCGCGCATCCTTCACAACGCCTGAACGCACGTTCTCTGCAACCCATGTCCGAGCGCCCTCACCCAAGGAGACAGGCCAAAATTTCAGCACTTCTTCAGTATTTGTCTGGCCATCTGAAACAGCCTGTAGACGCATACCGAACGGGATCTCACCGTTCTGGCGCTCTTGGTTCCGGTTTGCATAAATCGTTCCACTGCCCGTCAGTGTGATGCCGGCTGTCGACACGCGCATAGATGGCAAGTCCGCCGTCATGTCCCTGAGGTCCACACTGGCGTCTATATTGACATCATCGAGCTGCCAGGCCGATGGAAAATAAGGCCGGAAGTCGGCCGAAATCCCGGTCGAACGGATCACAAGATCATGTTCATCAGATAGCGGCGCCTCGATCCAGCTGGCAGCATTGTCGGTGTACAGATCCAGATTGCCCCGGAAGGGACCTGCATCAACATTACGCGCATCCAATTGCATTGTGTTTTCGCGGAACGCGTAAATGAGCGACAGATCATTTACCCCAACAAGGATCTGCGTGCCTTCCAATTCAAGGAGCCCTGGAGCTGTCCTTAGATCCACAGAAGCAGAATCAATCCCGTATGCATCGACGTCAAACAGGATGGTGACGTCTGTTTTCACAGTACCATCCAGAGCTTCCGTCCACAGATCAAAAATTGGAATTTGCGCAAATGACTGATTGAGCAGCTCAAAGCTACCGGTCAATGTACGTGTATCGAGCTCCAGTTCGGCACTCAGTTCAGCTGTTTCTGGTGCACCTTCACCGTAAGCAGCACCCGATGCATTTATGGTCAGAACGTCACGGCGATGCAGAACATCCGAATTAACGTCATCGAACTGCCAGTTGATGTTTAAGGGCTCATCGATGAAGTTAATTTCGAAATTTCGAAATCTGATCGACCGCAAATCTCCCACAGCACGAGACTGCAGGGCATTGTCTATCACGTTGAGGAAACTCTGCTCAATGTATTGCAGGATCGACGACGCCTCATGAAACTGCACCGGAGTAACCTTCGGCAGTGACTCGCCAGCAATAGTGATGACGCCCTCAGCATCCCGTTCGATCGCGATCTGGCCACCATCAAGCAGAATTTCTGACAGACGCACATCTCCCGACAAAAGGGAAACAGCATTCAGATCAATGATGGCGCGGTCGGTCGCGCCGACCCTGCTTCCCTCTTCATCTAAAAAGACCATCTCGCTGGCGACAATCTGAAACTCGCCATTCTGTTGCTGCCAACGCAGGGAAAGCGACTCGATTTCAACCCGGCGACCATCCCGCGCTTCTGAGATGGCTTGCTCGACGTCCGATTTGAAAAAAGATAGATCCGTCGGCCCAGACATCAGACGCCAGGCGACAAGGCCAAACACCATTCCTGCAAGCAGAACCACGCCAGTGAGCAATTCGAGCAGAATGATGCCGGTTGTTTGACGCAATGCCCTAGGTTCTCTTTATCTTGCAGCGAGTGGTATGCGAGCGTATTCGCTTACTGGGTTCAGATCGATAAGGCTGTACAGTCTGAATGAGACCAAATCGCAAGAGGAAATCATGCAAGCAGGACAAACCATACCGGATTTCGACCTTCCAACTGATGGCGAGAAGCGCCTGACTAAACGTGATCTGCTCGGCAAATGGACCATTCTTTATTTCTACCCGAAGGACAATACGCCAGGCTGCACCACGCAAGCCGTAAACTTTTCTGCTCACATGGACGAAATCAGGAAGCTCGGCGCGCAGGTCGTTGGCGTGTCAAAAGATTCGCCGAAGAGCCATGACAAGTTCATCGCCAAACACGAGCTCAAATTTCATCTCATCTCAGATGAGAACGGTGAACTATGCGAATCGTTCGGTGTTTGGGTCGAAAAAAACATGTATGGAAAGAAATACATGGGCATTGAGCGCTCAACCTTTCTCATCAATCCGGACGGCGTTGTTGAACTGGTCTGGCGAAAGGTGAAGGTAAAAGTCCACGTGAACGAGGTGCTGGAAGCACTGAAGAGTGCACAGTCTTAGCTGCCTGATCGCTTAATGAGTAATTTACGATCACCACCTAACCTTTAAGAAAAATAATAGAATTGGGGCTTCGCGGACGGTTTTTTTTCGTCTACGGTCGGCGACGCAAAAGAGAGTGGTGATCTGGGGTTTGCTCCTCTCAAAAGTATCGGGCGGCGTTAAATGAAGAATTTGCAAAGCAAGGCACGGTCCTGGTTCGAGCGTACCTTTCCTGAGCGGCAGATCTATCATCGAAGTGGCGGAACGGTCCGTTATATCTCGATTTCTCCAACACAGCAGATGCTTTGTGCAGGCGGGGTCGCTCTAGCTGCAGGCTGGTGCGTTTTCGCGACAGTCAGCGTAATTGCTCAAGGGCCCAAACTCTCGGCCCGCACAGTGGCGCTTGATCGCAATGATGCCAAATGGCAACGGTGGGTCAGCGACACGAATGCTCGCGCAGCTACGGCGCAAGCGCTTCTTGAGGAACGTACCGAAGCTTTCCAGCGCGCGACCGTCGAATTTGAACAGCGCCACGAAACGCTGAAACTGCTGCTCACCGCCCTCAAGTCCCCAGAATCCATTCAGACAGCAAGCCTTCGCGGAAATGGCGCGACCATGCTCGTTAGCGCGAGTATTGATGAGGCTTCTCCACGACAATCACGCGCAACACCTGTCGTTACGGCTTCGCTCGAAGTTGCAGGCTTTCGCGCGAACATTGATCAGCTCCGAAAAGAACAGAGCGAATTCCTTGACGAAGCCGAGGAACTCGCTGTGGAACGCACCGAAGGTGCTCGCGGCGTGCTTCAACTGACTGGCGTCGGCATAGGTCGGTTTGAAGAGCAACGCGAGATGGGCGGTCCGCTTGTAGAGTATGCTTCCATGACGGGCAAAGAAGCCCTGAACGAGGATGATGCCCGCTTTGCTGAACGTGTGACGCAAGTCGCTGCGCGTCTCGAAGAAGCCGGGTATTATCAGGATGTTGTAGAGTCTCTCCCACTGGGTCGACCTGTCAGTGTCAACTTCCGTGAAACATCGGGCTACGGCCTGCGCTCCGATCCTTTCACGCGTCGCCCAGCCTTTCATGCCGGAATGGATATGGCAGCATATCGTTCTGCGCCGATCGTCGCAGCAGGCCCGGGCGTTGTCACATATGCCGGACCAAGATCCGGTTATGGCCGCCTGGTCGAAGTGGATCATGGCTACGGCTTCAAGACCCGCTATGGCCACCTGCTGAAAGTAGAAGTCAAAAAGGGCGACGTCATCAACCTCGGTGACCTGGTCGGCCGAATGGGTTCCACTGGACGAAGCACTGGACCTCACCTTCATTATGAGGTTTGGTTCAGAGGCAAGACCTATAATCCAGTCAATTTCTTGAGGGCAGGCCAACATGTTCACGAAGGGTAAGCCGGAAGGCACACCTACTCCGACAACCACCGCAAAACCGACGCCAAGCGAGCCAACACGTTCGGCAGCTCCATCAAAGCCTGCAGCGCGTTCCGCACCTTCGCTCATCAGCGCTGACATGAAGGTCAAAGGCTCTATGATGTCGGAAGGCGAAATTCAGATTGATGGTGTTATCGAAGGTGATGTGAAAGCATCCGCTCTGACAGTTGGTGATACCGGCGAAATTCTGGGCGAAGTCATCGCAGAATCAATTGTTGTTCGTGGTCGCGTCAAAGGATCGATCCGTGCACGAAAGGTTCAACTTGCGTCGTCTGCGAAAGTCGAAGGCGATATTACTCACGCCTCTCTCTCAATCGAAGCAGACGCTCGTTTCGAAGGCCATGTTCGTCATTCCGACGATCCACTCAAGGCCGCACCGCCAACATCGACGCCAGCACCAACGCCGTCTTCTGAAGACTGATTTTTACTTCGCCGCGTGTAGAATTGTCAAAAGCCGCCTTTCGGGCGGCTTTTTCATGTTTCAAGCGTTTGTTTCGGCTTCTGGAATTCCAACAGTTTCACCATAAGCGATGGGCGACCTGCTTCTGTGGAGGCTCCCAAGAGTGACAACGCAAATCCATAACAGATTGAGGGCATCAGATCAGAAGTCTCTCGCCCTCCCATCAGCCAGGTCAGCATCACCGCTGCAAATGTATGACCAAGCTCATGCTGCAGGCACTCGAGACTTATGCGCTCATCGAGCAGATCGCGCGCCTTAGACTCTTCCAGCAATCCTCGCCAGAAAGCATGGTTTTGCGGCGGCATAAGTTCATCTCGCTGCTCAGCCGAGCCTTGCGGATCCAGCAATGTAGACCAGACAACCCGGTAAAAGTCCGGGTCTTTTTCGTGATAGCCGAGTGAAAGCTTTAGTGCTGCAAAGATCTTATCAATCGGATCAGCGTCAGCGATTTCGTTGAAGCGCTCCTCAAACTCTTGAACATCGTCCAAGAGTGCCATGATAATCGCACGCTTCGATCCGAAAAGATTATAAGGCGTCGCCAGACTGACATCAGCGCGGGCAGCGATCGCACGCATGGACAGCCCCGTCTGTCCGGTTTCCTTAATCAGATCACGTGCCGCCTGGACGATCCGGCGGCGTCGGTCTGCCTTTGCAGCCTCTCTTCGACTCATCATTTTCTCTGCCATGCCCGCTCATCCCCCGACTCAGTCCCTATCTATACTCGTGCAACATGTTTTGTCTAACGCGTTATATTTTTATTGCCTAGCGTAACGATAGCTGTGTGAACATTCTTCCCGAATGCGTCACATGTGATCAGAACGCACAAGGGAGAGAATGATGGCCGCGCTGAAAGACGGACTAAAGTACAAGCTTTTGCCAGCAGACGAATTTACCCACGATCCAGGCGAAGCCGAAAACTACAATGAAAGCATGTATTTCAACGCTTTCGACGCCGGACAAAAGCTAGGGGCATGGTTTCGACTGGGAAATCGCCCCAATCAGAACTACGCGGAAATGTCTGTCTGTATTTATCTACCGAATGGGAAAGTCGGCTTTATTTTTGCGCGTCCCGAGATTACCGACAATTCAGCGATGCGCGCTGGTGGAATGGAAATTGAGATCGTCCAACCCCTTCAGACACTCAAGCTCAAATTTGACGGGAAAGTTCTCCTTATGGACGCCCCCCTTCAAATGGCTGATCCGAAGCTCGCGTTTTCTTCCAATTCCAAAGTGCCTTGCAGTTTTGAACTGACCTATGAAGGCGTATCCCCCATGTATGGCGGGGAGGTTGTCCGGGAGGATGGCAGTTCACTCGAAATCGACCCGGAGAAATCCTTCGCAAAAGCGCACTATGAACAGCACTGCGCTATCACTGGACAGATCAAAATCGGCGATCAATCTTTTGATATGGATGGACTTGGATTGCGGGACAAATCCTGGGGACCACGCCATTGGCAAGCCATAGAATGGTATCGCTGGTGTCCCATGAATTTCGGCCCGGATTTTGGCATCATGTTCAATGTAATGAGTGATGGCAAAGGAGGCGTCGCGCCGAGTGGCATGGTTCTACGCGATGGGAAATACGATCACATCACCGCTTGTGAACTCGAGAGTGACTGGGACCAGAATGACTATCAAACCGCACTTCGTGCCAGAATAGAAACCGAATCCGGGGCAACGTATGATATTGAGGGCAAGGTGCTGTCACTCATCCCGCTGCGCAACCGAAGGACGACACCAGATGGCGAAACCTTACAGACACGCCTGACGGAAGGCATGACGGAGTATCGCTGTGGAGATCGCATTGGCTACGGTATGAGCGAGTATCTCGACCAGATCGTTGATGAGAAGCCGATTGGTCGCGCCGCCGGATACTAGCCTCCCCCTCTGCCCCACAAACGCGCAGTAGAAAAAATGCATCGAAACTGCCGTAAGGACAGGCTCATCGACACGTTATCCTTGTGATAAAGGCCTCCCGAAAGTGCACGATCACGACAAACGCTGTACTGATCGCCACAACAAAAAACCGGGAGGCAACATGTCAAAGCAACTTAAAACGCACGAGAATGTGGGAGAATCGTATCTGGCTGGCGCGAAAGGTCAGCCATCAGCACGTCACACCTTCCCTTTTCCAGCGAGCGTCGTCTGGAACGCTCTGCTGGATGGACCCACATGGTGCGAATGGCTGCCCATCACCAATGTGACCTGGACAAGCCCGGAACCATTTTCCGTTGGCACCACGCGCACAGTCGAGATTGGTAACGAGAAAGTCGAAGAATACTTTTTCGCCTGGGAAGACGGCCGCCGCATGGCGTTCAGCTTCGTCAAATCGACCTTACCAATCAAAGCAGGCGTCGAAGACTACAAACTGGTCGACACCGAGAACGGCTGTGAATTGCTCTGGTCAGGCCGGTTCAGCGCCTTCTTTCCGCTCGGATGGATGATTAACAAGCAGATGGCCTCCAGCCTTCAGAAAGGCATGCCAAAACTTGAAGCACACATCCAATCCAATATTGAGAAATATACAACAGCATGACCAAGAACGGATTCCGCATCTGCGCCCTTCAAGGCGTGCTGATGATCCTAGCCGGTATGGTGCTTGCCGGGTTCCCTCTTGCTTTCCTCGTGATGGAAGACGTCTACGGACAAAACGCACCAATTGCTGTGGGTGGTGATTATCGCGGCTGGATCATGGCCCACCTTGAAGGCCTGCTCAACGGCTTGCTTGTCATCGCATTGTCGGGCGTCACCCTCATCCGCTCTCCCATGCAACATGGGCGGCAAGCCTGGCTGGTTCCGTCAATTCTGATCGCTGGCTGGGGGAATACGTTCGCTGCGATCCTGGCCCCGGCACTGAGCGTTCGAGGCATGGCGGCAAATGCTGATATTGCAAACAATATCGTATGGGGGATTTTCACAATCGCGCTGATCGCCAGCTTCACCGCGTTTTATGGTGTGATTTCACACCTGGCGACTAAGCAGGTAAACGAAGTATAAAAGAAGAGCCGGACATAGTCCGGCTCCCTTTCTTGAATGGCTAGGCGCTAAGCGACCGAAGCGTTGGACTTTGGAATGAAGATCGCTTTGGGCGACGTGAATTCACTCAATCCCTCAGCCCCATTCTCCGTACCAAGACCGGACTGCTTGTGTCCGCCAAAAGGCGTCAATGGAGTCATTTGAAGGTTCTGGTTGATCCACACGGTTCCGGTATCCATACGGGCCGCAACAGATGCCGCTTTCTCGATGTCAGCGGACCAGACAGCACCAGCCAGGCCATATTCAGAATCATTCGCTCGATCGATAACATCATCCAGATCGTCGAATTTCATCATTGGCAGAATTGGGCCAAAGGCTTCTTCTTTTACGACGCGCGAATCTTCTGGTGGGTTATCAACAATCGTCAGGGGGATAAAGAACCCCTCTTCTGGAACGTCTTTCCCCTCCAGAACTGTGAGCCCGGATTTTTTGGCATCATCAAGCAGGTTCAACACGCGCTCATACTGTGCGCGGTTCTGGATCGGCCCAAACTGATTGCCCTGATCACTTCCGTCACCGACAGGCGCATTTTGCGCAATTGCATGCAGACGGTCCCGCATTTTGTCATAGATGTCGGCGTGCACGTACAAACGCTTCGTCGCCACGCAGATTTGCGCGGAATTGAAAAACGCTCCAAAGAAAATCTGCTCAGCCACTTTGTCGACATCGACATCTGGAAGCACAATTGAGGCATCATTGCCGCCAAGCTCGAGCGTCACACGCTTCAGATCCTTGGACGCCGACTCCATGACACGCTTCCCAGTCGCGGTTGAGCCTGTGAACGAGATTTTCGCGAAACCTGGATGCGCCGTCATCCAAGGTCCCAGCTCATCGCCACCCGAGATCACATTGAAAACTCCCGGCGGGAAAATTTCCTGAAACAACTCACCCATCTTCAGCGTGCAGAGCGGGGTGAACGGTGATGGTTTGATCACCAGCGTGTTGCCCGTCAAAAGCGCTGGCGCAATCTTCCAGCAAGCCAATGTGATTGGGAAATTCCAGGGAACAATCCCGCAAACAACACCAAGCGGCGTACGGTGCACTTCAACGCGTCGGGTATCGCTGTCTTCAGTCACCTCGACAGGAATCTCCTGATCAGCGACAGTCATCAGCCAATAACCTCCACCGAGAATCTCTTCTTTCGCCTGGGCTGTTGGGCGCCCCTGCTCTTTTGTGAACAGACTCGCCAGTTGATCAGCCTGTGCCATCAATGTCTGACCGGCCTTCTTTAAAGCGGCACGGCGCTCTTCAATTGGCGTGCTCTTCCAGCTCTTAAAGGCTTTTTGTGCGGCTTCCACCGCAGCATTGAGATCACTCTCGCTGGCACGGGGGCTTTTCGTGAAAGCCTTACCGGTCGCAGGGTTCACCACGTCCATGTCGTCCGCTGCCGCAACCAGTTTACCGTCGATGAGCATTTTATAATCGCGATCAAATTCCATCGCTTTTCCTCCCTGATATCCGCACAGTTAGTACCGAAGGCCTCTTTTTGTCGACTTGTTATCGAACCAATAAAGCAAATGTGAGGCTTCCCGCGCCCACTCCCCGTGCGCCCGGACCGCAAACTCGACCCAATTTTTTTCAGTAGAATGTTTGCGTTCCGCTGTGTTTCATGACTAACTCATGCGACTTAATTATAAAAATATAGGGGAGGAAGATGAGCTACGATCTCATCATGGTTGGCGGCGGAATCGCCGGCTCTGCACTTGCGGCTGTTATGGCTAAAGCCGGGAAATCAGTCCTGGTTCTGGAAAAATCCGAAAAGTATGAGGACCGCGTTCGCGGCGAATGGATCGCCCCATGGGGTGTCGCCGAGACACAACGACTGGGCCTCTATGATGTGCTCATGAATGCCGGTGGGCACCATATCACGTCTCACATTACATATGATGAAAGCCTGCCACCAGAAACCTGCGAGGCCGCTGCGCAGTCACTGGGTGTTCTGCCCGATGTTCCTGGACCATTGTGCATAGGACATCCTCATCACTGCCAGACCTTATATAATGAAGCCGCAAAGTCCGGTGCGGTCTGCAAACGCCCAGTGGTCGTTCAATCCGTTACGCTCGGTGACAATCCGTCTGTGACATATCTCCATGAAGGCGAAACGTTTACCGACCACGCTGATTTGATTGTGGGCGCTGAAGGACGACAATCCACGGTCCGCAAAGTCGCAGGAATCGAACTGCATCAGGACCCACCACATCACTGGTTTGCAGGCCTTCTTGTCGAAGGCGTCGAAGGCATTGATGACACGCTGCAGACGATCGGAACCGAAGATAATTTTGGTTTCCTGGCGTTCCCTCAAGGCGGTGACAAAGTCCGCGTATATGGCGGGTATGCACTTGAGGAACGCGGCAAATTCAATGGTGAGGAAGGCGCGAAACGGTTCCTGGAATCGTTCAAATTCCGAAGCGCACCAAAGAATGCGGCCATTGCCAATGGCAAACCGGCGGGCCCTCTCTTCTCTTACTTCAACAATGACAGCTGGACAGACGAACCCTTTGCCGACGGCGCTGTTCTGATCGGCGATGCAGCTGGCTGGAACGACCCAATCAACGGGCTCGGTCTTTCGATCACCTATCGTGATGTTCGGATCGTGTCTGACATTCTCAAGGCCACCTCACAAGGAGAAAAGCCCGACTTCAGCTCTTACGCTGAAGAGCGCTTTGAGCGCATGCGCCGTCTTCGGTTCGCCGGTCAGCTGCAGGCAACGCTCGACATGGAGTTTGGTGAAGAGGCACGCGTACGTCGTCATGCCTATCATGAGCGCCGCGCGACTGATCCGACCGTTGGCATGCATGGCATTGCGATCCTGGCTGGGCCGGAAGCAGTTCCAGAAGAATTCTTCACGGAAGACCATCGTCAATTCGTGCTGCAGGGAGCGAACTGATGGCTGTCTCAATTGAAGCGTTCAATGCATCTTGGCTGAAAGCTTGGTCTGACAAGGATGTCGAGCGCCTTGTCTCCTTTTATTCCGACGATGCGGTCTACAAGGATCCACAAACCGCACAAGGATTGAAGGGGCACGAGCAACTTCGTGCCTATCTTACGCAGATGTTCGCGGCCACCCCGCCCATGGTTTATGAACCTGACGAAACCTGGGCAATTGTAAACGGCTTCTGTGGCCGCTGGTATTGCAAGGTTGGCGAAACCGGTGACGACAACACCTTACGTGGTTTTGATCTCGTTATCCTGAAGGATGACAAGATCGCGGTGAACGAAGTCTATCTCCATGAACTTGGAGGCACGCAATGACACCAGATATTCGTGAATGGAAAAAGATCGACGCGCCTTGGCTGACGGCCGTTCTGAACTCGTCAGGATATGATGTCGACGTGTCCGACTTCACCGCGAAAAAAGTCGGAACAGGTCAGATAGGTGACTGCGTACGTTTTGCCTTGAATTACAGCAAAGCAGCGCCTGGCGCGCCGGATACGATTGTCGGCAAATTCCCTTCCGAAGGAGAAGAAAGTCGCGCCACTGGAATTTCGCTCGGCAACTATCATCGTGAAGTGAAGTTTTACCAAAAGCTCAAGGCAAACGCTCGCATCTCCACGCCAGAATGCTATTTCACTGATGTGAATGAAGACACGCATGACTTCGTTTTGATGATGGGCGATCTCGCCCCCGCTGAACAGGGAGATCAGCTCAGAGGATCCACTCTGGAGGAAACAAAACTCGTGCTGACTGAAGCGGCTAAAATGCATGCTGCCTTCTGGAATGATGCATCACTCGATCAGCATCGCTGGGTCAATGGCACGACAAACGCGGATGACCCAATCCAACCAGAATTCATTGCTGAGCTCTGGACTGGCTTCAAGCAGCGTTATGGCAACCGCGTATCATCCGAAGCACGCCAGATTGGCGATTCGATGACACGCGACATCAAACGCGACGCTGTATTCAAGGATGGTGCCCGATGCCTGATCCACTGCGACTTCCGGCCTGACAACATGATGTTCGGCACGTCTGAAGGCGGCAAACCACTTACCGTGGTTGACTGGCAGTCCTTTGCTTACGGTGCGCCTGCCTCTGACGTTGGATATTTCATTGCTGGCGCACTGGAGCCTGCTTTGAGGCAAAAGCACGAGGCAGAGCTGATTGATCACTATCTGCAGGAAATTGCCGCTCAGGGCGCTGGCCCCTATCCGATGGAAGAGATGAAACGGCACTATGTGGCCGGAGCGTTCCAGCACTTCCTGACGGCATTCTTCGCAGCCATGCTGGTGACGCAAACAGAGCGCGGCGATGATATGTTTTTCAAAATGCTGAATGGCGCTGTAGATCTGATCACCGATCACAATGCGCTGGACTGGTACGAATAGGTCAGCTCCTATCGACCCCTAGAAAAGGAAATGGCCAAGCATTTGCTTGGCCATTTTTTCTTATTTGTTGTTGTCGGCTGTTTCTTCGATTTCTTCGCCGACTTCTTCAACATCCTGGCCAACACCTTCGACCGTGTTGCAGGCAGCAACAGACACCGCAAACATGCTCAGCAGCAGCATTTTCATCCAATTTTTCATGATTAGCCTCCTTACCAAATGGCTAGTTTTTCAACGACCATCTCAGGAAAAAGTTCCGCAAAAAGAAAAGAGACGGCCGATTGACCGTCTCTTTTTTTGATTTGTTGCTGCCTTATAGCGGCGATCGACCGCGGACGGCGCGAGCAACGAATGTCAGCACCAGAAGCGCAAGGAACACAAAGAACAGAATTTGCGCAATTCCTGCTGAAGCACCTGCGATTCCACCAAAGCCAAATGCTGCAGCAATAATCGCGAAAATAAAGAATGCTAATGCCCAACCAAGCATTGTTTTCTCCTTCCAAGTTAAATCAAGATCAGTGCAAATAGAACGACGGTTGGCGGCTATGGTTCCAAACTTGTCGATATTTTTCTCTTCCCACTTACTTAGGAATTCTTGGAACTTATGAGGTGTTTGAGAGTTGCATCTCCTCACGAGGAGATATTATTTAAATGACGTGCATCGTAGTCGTTAATCCGGCGTCAGGTAGCGTACCGGAAAATGCTGTAGATCTCATCGACACCGAGCTTGCTCACCTCAGTATCTCTTACGATATCCAAACTGTTTCTTCAGATACACTCCAAGACACTCTGAGCCGCGCACATGAAACGTTGTCGGCAAATGACACCCTAGCAATCTGGAGCGGAGATGGCAGCCTGGCCTGTGCCCTAGAGTTACAAAGAGACAACTCCCCACCCATTCTCGCTCTGCCAGGCGGAACCATGAACATGCTGCACAAGCGCATTCATGGAGACGTTACGGACTGGCCTGCTGTTCTAAAAAACTGTCTTGAAAATCGAAACGAGCTCGAACTCGCATCAGGCCTGATTTCCGGACATCGATTTTATGTTGGTGCCCTGTTTGGGAAGCTAACTCAGCTGGCGCGAGCGCGTGAAATCGGTCGCCAGGGACAACCTCTGAAAGCCGTTGGCGAGGTTCTGAACACAACTGACCTTCTGGATCTGACGCCGGAGCTAGTCATTACTTCAGAGGATGGCAATGAATTCCAGGCCAATACGATGGGCGTTTTCGTGGAAGACACTGTTCCCGACGCCTTCGAAGCCGGCATTTTTTCCTCTATCTCAATGCTGGATCTGACGACAGCCGCATTGGAGGCTCTTTTTATGGACTGGAGAATAGCTGATGGCGTTGACCACATCATCACGCGAACACTCAATGTGTCATGCGACACCGACCACCCAATCCATGTCACCCTTGACGGAGAGCCTTACGATTTGGAATGTCCTCTGAAGCTTGAATTCCAACCCCGATCAGCACGAGTTCTGACCGCGAGACAATGAAGTTCATTCAATTTTCTGACATCCACTTTGGCGCAGAAGACCCCGCTGCCATCGAAGCCGCGACTGATTTTGCCCAGACTGAAAACGCTGACGCCACGATCATCTGCGGAGACCTGACGCAACGGGGGAAGCAGTCCGAATTTCTGGCCGCACGCAACTGGCTCGATACCCTTCCAGGCCCCAAACTTACAGTCGCGGGTAATCACGATACACCGTTGCTCCATCTATGGCATCGGGCGCGCAAACCGTTTTCTCGATATGCTTCCTACTTTGAAGCCTTCGAAGGACCGTTGATAGTGAAAGGTGTTCGCTTCTGTGGACTGAACACATCCCGCGGCTGGCAATTTCGAAGAAACTGGGCCGAGGGTGCTGTCAGGCTTCGTGACCTCGACGAGATCCTCGATGGCAAAACCTATGATGCAGCCACAGTAATTGCATGCCATCACCCTTTTTTATCGCCCCCCGGCTCACCGTTGAACACCCGCACTCGGCGCGGCAGACGCGCCAGCAAGCGCCTGATGTCGTCGGGCGTGCAGCTACTTCTGACAGGTCATGTTCATACACCATCTGTGACATTTCGCGAAGGTGAGCATGGAAGCGGCTATCTTTCCGTGTCCGCTGGCACGCTGTCTCGCCGATTGCGGGAGGCACCGCCAAGCTTCAACGTCATAGAACTCGACGATGACACAATCTCGATCAACATACACAGTTTCAGGAACGGCCAGTACCGTCTGGACGGACGCTCCGTCTGGCCGAGATAAACGGCGACTAGCTTGTTCTGTGAGGAACAAACAGTCGCACTTCATAACCTTCTCCTGGCGCCGTGCTGACCTCCATCTTACCATTCAACTGGCGTTCGAAGGCGCTCATCAGCTTACTCCCAAGGCCTGTTCCTGACACTTTTGCAGTGTCCGATTCTGCACCGCTACCATTGTCGCGAATGGCTAGCAGAAGACCCTGATCCTGTTCCTTGAGCAGGACATGGATCTCGCCGCCGTCTTCGACAAACGCGTACTTGGTCGAATTGGTAATCGCTTCCAGCACAAAGAGCGCCAACGGAATGGCATCATCCGCGCGAAGTGGGAGGTCTTCAATGTCGTAAGTCAGATCAACGTCCAGCTCATCCAGACCAAGCGCATTCGACAAGTGTCCAAGCAGATGTTCGAAGAAGGTACCCAAATGGACGATGTCAAGATCATCATGTTGATACAGCGTCTGGTGGACGACAGACAGTGCATCAATTCTAAGCCGGGTTGAGTTGATCGCCGCCCTGCTCTCTGGATCAGTGACTCTTCGGCTCTGCAAGTTCAGGAAACTCGTCACGATCTGGAGATTGTTTTTTACTCTGTGGTGAATTTCCTTCAGCGCCGCATCCCGCTCACTGACGGCAGCCTTCAGATCGTGGTCTCGTTTACCGATCCGTTCGGACATCCGGTCCATTGCAAGCGCGAGAGATGAAATCTCTTCCGGCGCCATCTGAAAGTCCTGGTCTGGCCGGGCATCATATTCACCTCGCCCATATGTGTAGGCCAGTCGGCGCAGTCGCAGCAGCCATTTCAATACCAGCTCATCAACAGCGAACCACGCAGACGCCAGTGCGATCGAAAAGGAAAGTAGAGGCAGACCGATCATGACGGCCGGACGAAGTGTAACTTCATCAAAAAGTCCGGGCGACTGTCGCACGGCGACAGCGTAAAGATCTCCAGGACCAACCCGATTCAAGACGACATCCCAGGATTTACCGACCTCATCGGAAACGATGAAGAGGTGCCCCCCGTCTTCTGCGTGTGCAGTTTCAACCCATTCTTTCTGGAGCGCCACCGGAAGTTCATCACCGAAGACTGCAAGATTGTCATCGGCCAACGCGAGATCAACCTGATTTTGCGCCGACTTTTCCACACCAGAAAGCATATCAGCGAGGTCTTCTGCCGCCATGCCAAAACCAGCAGCACCGACATATTCCCCGCGGTATTCCATGCGATAGAAAATCGCGAACATAGATTCCTTCGCACCCTTACCCATGAAGGAGTCGGTGCGCAGAAACACCTGGCCGTTTTTCAGGGCCTCATTCCAGGCCTGATCATAAATTGTAAATCCGGTCTCGCCCGATGCTGTACACTGCGAGACCCCGTTTTCATCAAAGAAGGCCACGTTGATCAGCGATGGCATTTCCGGTGTAAGCCAGGATTGAACATCGCTGCACCGCCCCGCGGCGATCTGCTCGGAAAAAATCTTTAGCATCGATTCCGAAGTGATGAGCTCCTGCTCCACCTCATCGATCGCCCTGTCGGCAATACCTAGAAGATCGCTTCGTCGAATTTCGAGAGACTGCTTGCCGTCAACATAGGCCTGAATGGCCGCGACGAACAAAATAGGGGTCAGCGCGATCGCCAAGATTACCATAAGACGGAATCTCAGCGATCTTTGTGCAATCAGCCTTTTTGGCACTAGGCTTTTGCTCCATTCGGACCGGCTGCCAGAAGGTCAGCCTGTTTCATGATGTCGTCAAAAGCATCTGCCGCTTTGATTCCGCCATCTGTGTTGAAGCTTGCCATATTGGACTCGAGGATTTCCGCGAGTGCTTTTCGTGCGCGGCTTACACGGCTCTTGATCGTACCGACGGCACAGTCACAGATCACCGCGACGTCTTCGTAAGAGAGACCGCCCGCACCAACCATGATAAGGCATTCGCGCTGATCTTCCGGAAGCTGATTCAGTGCATTTCGCAGCGCAAGCAGTTCCAGAGAGGCGCCGCTATCATCACCTGACACCAACGTTGCCTCAGCAACCTCAGGATCGAGTGGCTGCTGGCGCCATGATTTCCGCTTCTCCGAATAGAAAACATTGCGAAGGATGGTAAAACACCAAGCCTTCATATTGGTACCTGGCTCAAATGATGCGCGTGCACGCCACGCCTTCAACATCGCCTCCTGAGCAATATCATCGGCTTGCGAGGCGTTGCCACATAGACTTCGCGCAAATGCCCTTAAGTGAGGTACCAGATCGGTGATTTGTCTCTTGAAAGACGCGTCATCTAATGGAGTGACTTCGGCTTGCATCTAATTGTCACCCGAAGCAGATTTGTCAGAATCCGCTCCCCCGCCTGCTTTGTCAGCATCCTCCAGCAACTTCATGAAATCATCCGGGACCGCCTCCTGTACGACATCGTCGTACATACGCTTCAGCTGATCGCCCAGACGTTTCTGCCGGGAACGCCGCGAAGTCATATCATCGTTGGTATTATGAAATGTACGCGTCATTACCTATACTGCATCCATATTTTCTGTGACCGGTCAGAGTTCAAAACCCCCGGGGGGAATGATGGTTCCATCAAAATGGATCTTTTTTCATTTTTTTTGCAACCAATATAAAAATGCTACGTTAGCACTTACACAAATAAGTATTCTGGGAAGATCTTCATGAGTTTTGTAAGCCAGTTTGGCCCTCACCTCCCCTATCTGCGTCGCTATGCGCGCGCCCTGACAGGAAGTCAGGAAAGCGGAGACGCCTACATCCGCGCGTCACTATCAGCTCTTTCCACACAAGCTTCACACGTAGACCAGTCATTGCCACCACGTGTGGCGCTCTATCGCTTCTTCCACGTTATCTGGACATCCACTGGTGCCCAGCTTGAAACGGTTGGCGGCGACGGCGAAACACGTGACACAGCAAGCGAGCGACTGCTTGAGCTCGCGCCGATCGAGCGTCAGGCCTTCCTGCTGACTGCCCTTGAGGGGTTCACACGCGGTGAAGCCGCGACCATTCTCGGCGTGACAAATGAGGAAGTCTCGTCACTTGTCAGTCAGGCTCTGTCCGACATCGAAAACTCGCTTCGCACCAAGGTGCTCATCATTGAAGATGAACCAATCATCTCTGCCGACCTTGCCAGCTTGGTCGAGAGCCTCGGTCACGAAGTTTCCGGTCAGGCCGTCACACACAAAGAAGCCGTTGCAATGGCCGAACAGGACCCTCCTGGCCTGGTACTGTGTGACATCCAGCTTGCCGACAACTCGTCCGGCATCGATGCTGCGAACGACATCCTAAAAATGTTCAATGTTCCAATCATCTTCATCACGGCATTTCCGGAGCGACTGCTAACAGGCGAGCGACCAGAGCCAACATTCCTGATTTCCAAACCATTCCAGGAAAACACAGTTAAAGCTGCGATTGGACAGGCTCTGTTCTTTCACCAGTAAATATAAATATAGAATCAATCACACGAAGCGCCGAAGCATTCTTCGGCGCTTTTTTGTTTCGAATTTTTCCAATATTCTGTGGAACTCGTCAGCCTATAGTTCGTTGGTTTTGGAACAGACCGAAGGAGACAATCATGGCCAGACAATCGATCCTCGAAACCCCAACAGCAAAAAATGATTCCGTGTCTGATTTCGTCACTGAAGACGACTTTTCTGCACTGAAGAAAGATATCTCTACGCTTCAGAAGGATTTCAAAAAGCTGTTCTCCGACGTCTCAGACGTAGCAAAAGCCAAAAAGGATGAATCCATTTCTAAAGGTAAGGATGCGGCCGACTCCGCAAAAGAGCAGTTCACCGAAAAAAAATCCGAACTCGAAGGTATCATCCGCGAGAAACCGCTAGCGTCAGTAGGCGTGGCCCTGGGGGTTGGCGCGGTAATCGCTTTGCTTGCGAAACGCTAAATCATGGACCGGACTAAGCGCCGAATTGCGTTAGGTGTCTGCGGAGCGTTGTTCGGCTTCGCAGGCGCTTTAGCGCTCAGCATTGCCGCCACCCTGGCACTCGCCCAATGGGTTGGCATGGTCTATGCCACACTGATCGTAGGCAGCGCTTACACGCTTCTCTCTTTCGTTTGTGCCTATGTATTCCTCCGCCCATCAAAAACGACAGAGGAGGAGGTCGACTCCATTGAGTCGGTGACGGCTGATGCTCTGGC
Source organism: Ponticaulis profundi (assembly GCF_042659465.1). Classification (NCBI taxonomy): domain Bacteria; kingdom Pseudomonadati; phylum Pseudomonadota; class Alphaproteobacteria; order Hyphomonadales; family Hyphomonadaceae; genus Ponticaulis; species Ponticaulis profundi. The sequence continues at coordinate 518,059 of NZ_JBHSSW010000066.1, forward strand.
AGACTTACCGTTCGACACGATTGAGGCGATCATTCGAAAACGGCCAATTGCAACGATCGGGCTGGCTCTGGCAGCGGGCTACGTTGGCATGCGAGACCCGGACAGCACGGTCCGGCACGCACAGAACATGCTCTTCAGATTGCTGTAGCAACGTTAAACCGCCCCTCCCGGGCGGTTTAAAGCATATTCTGGCGAATATGCGACGAATGATCGCCATATCCTTTCAGATATTATTTATTTCACGGCATTTTTCGCCAATCTGATCGCATTTTTTGACACTTGATTCCATTCGCCGCTACCTGATATCGATATATTCAAAATACAATTAGACGCTTTCGCACGCCCTGCTTTCACAAGGTTGCGATTGGCCGCGCATAGGGAATACGATGCCAAATCTGGATTTTGCTTTAGGCGAAACAGCGGACATGATCCGTGACACGTGCGAGCGATTTGCCCGCGACCGCATCCAACCGATGGCGGCAGACATTGACGAGAGCAATGCTTTCCCGGTCGAACTCTGGCCAGAGATGGGTGCACTCGGCATGCATGGCATCACGGTTGAAGAAGACTATGGCGGACTGGGTCTTGGCTATCTCGAACATGTCGTCGCGATGGAAGAAATCTCACGCGCGTCTGCGTCTATAGGCCTCTCTTATGGCGCCCACTCCAATCTCTGTGTCAATCAGATCCGCCGCTGGGGCTCAGAAGCACAAAAGCAGAAACACCTTCCCAAACTGATCTCCGGCGAACACATTGGCGCCCTCGCCATGTCAGAAGTCAGCGCCGGATCAGATGTTATGAGCATGTCTCTGAAAGCTGAAAAAACGAACGGTGGATACGTTCTGAACGGCACAAAGTTCTGGATCACTAACGGACCGCATGCCGATACACTTGTGATATATGCCAAAACAGATCCATCGGCCGGAACCAAAGGCGTAACTGCCTTCCTCGTTGAAAAGAACTTCGATGGTTTTTCAGTCGCTCGCAAACTCGATAAGATGGGAATGCGCGGCTCTGACACAGGTGAGCTCGTCTTTCAGAACTGCTTCGTACCGAATGAGAACGTTATGGGCGAAATTGGCCAGGGCGCGGCTATACTCATGTCCGGCCTCGACTACGAACGCGCCGTTCTGGCAGGCGGCCCACTCGGCATCATGCAAGCCTGTCTGGACGTCGTCCTCCCCTATATCAAGGAACGCAAACAGTTCGGCAAGCCACTCGGAGACTTCCAACTGATGCAGGCGAAAGTCGCCGACATGTATGTCGCCCTGAATTCAGCCCGCGCTTATGTCTACGCCGTCGCTAGAGCCTGTGATGCAGGCCTCACCACACGATTTGATGCAGCAGGAGCCATTCTGCTCGCGTCGGAGAATGCTGTAAAATCCTCACTGGAAGCCATTCAGGCACTTGGCGGCGCCGGTTACACAAAAGAATGGCCTGTTGAGCGCTTCCTACGCGATGCAAAACTCTATGATATCGGTGCCGGAACCAACGAAATCCGCCGCTTTCTGATTGGCCGGGAGCTGATGAAGGGATGAGCGCACCAATCCTGAAAACAACGCTCGATCTGAACGAAGACCGCGCACGCGCCTTTGCTGATCACAACTTATCTCTTCGCGACAAACTGATGTCCGACGTCACCGTCTCTGAGCGAGGCGGGTCCGAGAAATCACGCGAACGCCATGTCTCAAGAGGTAAGCTGCTCCCGAGAGACCGGGTGCGCCACCTCCTCGACCCTGGCGCACCATTCCTCGAGCTTTCTCAGCTCGCCGCTTACGACGTCTACGGAAAGGACATTCCCGGCGCCGGTATCATCACGGGAATCGGACAGGTTTGCGGCCGTCAGGTTATGATCGTCGCCAATGATGCGACGGTAAAAGGCGGGACCTATTACCCGCTGACGGTCAAGAAGCACTTACGCGCTCAAGAAATCGCAGCTCAGAATAATCTGCCTTGTATCTATCTGGTGGATTCAGGCGGCGCGAATCTGCCGCATCAGGATGAAGTGTTTCCGGACAAAGAGCACTTTGGTCGAATCTTCTTCAATCAGGCCAACATGTCAGCACGTGGAATCCCACAGATCGCCTGCGTCATGGGCAGCTGTACGGCTGGCGGCGCATACGTCCCAGCCATGTCAGACGAGACAGTGATTGTTCGCAATCAGGGGACGATCTTCCTCGCTGGACCACCGCTCGTGAAAGCGGCAACAGGCGAAGTTATCTCAGCCGAAGACCTGGGCGGCGGCGATTTGCACGGTCGCAGGTCCGGCGTGGTCGATCACGTCGCCGAGAATGACGAGCACGCACTTTGCATCGTACGTTCCATCGTCGATACGCTCCCGCCAACTGCTGAGAGCGGCCTGAATACCAAAACCCCTGCAGACCCGCTTTATCCCGCAGACGAGCTTTACAGCCTTATTCCGTCGGATCTTCGAACCAGTTTCGATGTGAAGGAAATTATCGCGCGTTTGGTGGACGGCTCGGAGTTTCATGAATTCAAGGCGCTCTATGGCACGACTCTTGTGTGCGGCTTCGCGCATATCTGGGGCATGCCGGTTGCCATTCTGGCCAATAACGGTGTGCTCTACTCCGAGAGCGCAATGAAAGGCGCACACTTCATCGAGCTCGCATGCCAGCGACGCATACCGCTTCTGTTCCTTCAGAACATTTCCGGCTTCATGGTTGGCGGGAAATACGAAGCTGAGGGAATTGCCAAGCATGGCGCGAAACTCGTGACAGCTGTGTCGACGGCCCAAGTTCCCAAAATCACCGTCCTGATTGGCGGCAGCTTCGGCGCAGGCAATTACGGCATGGCAGGACGTGCCTACGAGCCACGCTTCCTATTCAGCTGGCCGAACTCACGTATTTCCGTCATGGGCGGCGAACAGGCCGCGAGCGTTCTCGCGACCGTACACCGAGATGCGGACAAATGGACGCCAGAGGAAACCGAAGCCTTCAAGGAACCGATCCGCGAGAAATACGAAGCAGAGGGCAACCCCTGGTATGCAACCGCCCGGCTCTGGGATGATGGCATCATCGACCCGGCCCAAACGCGCGATGTGCTCGGCCTCGCATTTTCAGCAACACTGAATGCGCCGATCCCGGATCGCGCACAGTTTGGCATCTTCAGGATGTGATGCGATGATCCAATCCCTCCTAATCGCAAATCGCGGCGAGATTGCCTGCCGTATCATTCGAACTGCTCGTGAACTCGGCATTCACACAATCGCTGTCTTTTCTGATGCGGACTCAGAAGCGCTGCATGTTCAGTTCGCGGACGACGCCATATGTATCGGCCCTGCCCCGGCCAATGAAAGCTATCTGGTCGGCGAAAAGATTATTGCCGCTGCACGCGCCTCCGGCGCTGATGCCATCCATCCGGGCTATGGTTTCCTGTCCGAAAATGCCGCCTTTGCACAGGCGGTCATGGATGCAGGCCTCATCTGGATTGGTCCCAATCCAGACAGCATTAATGCAATGGGCTTGAAAGACGCAGCGAAAAAACTGATGCAGGATGCAGGCGTCCCCACAACGCCCGGCTATCTCGGCGACAACCAGTCTGCTGACACGCTGAAGATGGAAGCAGACAAGATCGGCTACCCGGTCCTCATCAAGGCGATTGCAGGCGGTGGCGGAAAAGGTATGCGCAAGGTCGAACGCGCTGAAGATTTTCTTGATGCGCTCGCCTCGTGCCAGCGCGAAGCAAAATCGAGTTTCGGAGACGACCGCGTTCTGCTGGAAAAATTCATCACCAATCCACGCCATATCGAGGTGCAGGTTTTCGGCGATCAGCACGGCAATGTCGTTCATCTGTTTGAACGGGACTGCACACTGCAACGTCGCCACCAGAAAGTGATCGAGGAAGCCCCTGCGCCCGGCATGAGCAACGAAGCCCGCCAGGCCATCTGTGCCGCTGCCGTTCGCGCAGCAAAAGCTGTAAGCTATATCGGGGCCGGTACAGTGGAATTCATTGCTGACGGGTCCGGGGCGCTCTCAGCGGAGCGAACCTGGTTCATGGAGATGAACACCCGACTTCAGGTTGAGCACCCGGTCACTGAAATGATCACAGGTGTCGACCTCGTGGAGTGGCAATTACTGGTCGCCTCAGGCGAACCTCTACCCCTCGAACAGGAAGATATAGAAATGGAAGGCTGGGCAATGGAAGCTCGCCTTTACGCGGAAAATCCCGAGACAGGTTTCCTGCCATCCACAGGCACGGTCCAGGCCCTGAATCTCCCTGACAACATTCGGGTCGATAGCGGTATTGAAGATGGCGGATCGGTCTCTCCATTTTATGATCCGATGATCGCCAAGCTAATTACGCATGGTGCAACGAGAGATGACGCACGTGAAGAACTCGCCATGGCGTGCGCTGGCGTGTCCACCTGGCCGGTCCACAACAATGCCGGATTCCTAACCCGTCTTCTGGTGACGGACGCATTCGCCAACGCAGAGGTCACCACCGGCTTCATTGATACTCACGCCGATCATCTGACGCAAAAGCCAGAGGCATCGCCACGCGCGTTGGGCGTCGCCGCGTCTCTTCATCCAAGCGCAACACCGGAGCGATCGCGCGATGGATCGCCCTGGTCAGAATTGCCTGGATTTCGTCTGAATGCGGAACCGGATTTCGAAGTCTGGATGGCTGTGGATGGGCGGGTTCAGACGATCAACCTCGCGGCGGAAGACGGAGAACCGGACGCGCTGGTGCATATCGGCAATGACGTTTTGATGATCGAGAATGGCTGGCCATATATCGTTACCCAAGCCTCTTATGAGGCAGGAACTGCATCGGGCGCAGCCGACGGGAACATTACTTCACCAATGCCTGGAAAAGTGATTTCCATCAAAACCACCGAGGGTGAAACAGTCGTCGCAGGTCAACGCCTCATCACGCTTGAAGCCATGAAGATGGAACATAGTCTTGATGCACCGTTCGGCGGCATCGTGGAAACCATTGCCACTGCAGAAGGTGAACAGGTTGCAGAAGGAGCCATCCTCCTCACCATCACACAACAGGAACAGGAAGACTGACCATGGCAGGTCGATATTTTGACGAATGGCAGGTCGGCGACCGCATTGAACACGATCTTCGCCGCACCGTCACAGAAACCGACAATCTTATGATGACGACGCTGACGCATAATCCCCAGCCGCTGCATCTGGACAAAGAATACGCCGAAGCCACAGAGTTCGGCCAGATTGTCGTGAATGGTCTTTTCACATTCTCTTTGATGGTCGGCATATCCGTGGGCGAAACCACGCTCGGAACTCTGGTCGCCAATCTCGGCTACGACAAGGTGAACATGCCGAGCCCTGTCTTCATCGGGGACACGCTTCAGGCATCGACCGAAATTGTCGAAAAACGCGAAAGCAAATCACGCCCAAATGCTGGCATCGTCACGTTCAAACATGAAATGTACAATCAGCGCGATCAGCTTGTTTGCCATTGCCTGCGGTCCGCCCTGATGCAGAAAAAGCCTGTCTGACAATGAAGTTTCGCTCTATTCTTTTCGTGCCCGCTGATCGACCTGAGCGGTTTGAAAAAGCGATGAACAGTGCTGCCGATGCACTCATTCTGGATCTTGAAGACAGTGTGTCCGCTGAAAAGAAAGCCTATGCCCGCTCTGCGGTTCGGGAATTTCTGGCTACGCCGCATGAAAAGCCCGTGACGGTACGTGTTAATTCTGTCGACAGTTCGCTTATCGAAGATGACTTGAACGCTCTGGAAGGAACCGCGCCGGATGGCGTTGTTCTGCCAAAAGCCGAAGGCAGTCGCGACGTCAAACGTCTTGATGAACTATATCCGGGCAGCATGCCACCTGTCCTGCCGGTCGCCACAGAAACACCTGCTGCGATTTTCGAGCTGGGCAGCTTCCGGGAAGTCTCACACCATTTGCTGGCTCTGACATGGGGGGCAGAAGATCTGCCCGCAGCAATCGGCGCCAGTACGGCGCGGAACGCGGATGGCAGTTACACCTCGCCTTACCAGCTCGCGCGAGACCTCACACTGTTTGCAGCGCACGCTGCGAACACGCCGGCTATTGAAACAGTTTATCCGAACTTTCGTGATGACACAGGGCTATCGGCTTATGCGAAACGCGGACGCAGAGATGGCTTTACTGGCATGATGGCCATTCATCCAAACCAATGTGCGATCATCAATGAAGCGTTCATGCCATCCGAAGACGAAATTCAGCATGCTGAACGCATTCTAAAAGCGGCTGAGCAACACGCTGAAATTGGCGCATTCCAACTGGATGGGCAAATGATTGATGCGCCGCACCTGAAGCAGGCACGACGCATTCTGGAACTCGCCGATAGAAGCTAGTGAATGGCCGAGACGTCATGATCATCAGCCGCAACGACCGTTGAACGCATCGCCATCTGCGCGAAGACATGAAGCAGGACATATCCTGCCAGCGGGACGATAAAAGCCATGACATATCCGGCCGCATCCGCAATGGAGCCTGCCATTAGCGGCAGAAAGGCCCCGCCGATAATGGACATACACAGGAAGCCCGACGTGGCTTCCTGTGCCGCACTGGACCGCTCCAGCGTAATCGAAAAGATCACCGGGAACATGATCGAATTGAACAATCCAATCGCCAAAGCTGCGTAGCCCGCTGGAACACCGCCAACGACCAGAACGAACAAGCACAACAGTGCCGCACAAGCTGTGGCAGCAGCCATCAAAACCGGCGCGCGGATTCTCAGCAGCAAGGCTGAGCCCAGAAAGCGTCCAACCATGGCACCAAACCAATAAAAGCTGACATAATATCCAGCCTGTTGAAGCGACATGCTCCAAATGGCATCATCATTTAAGAACAACGCCATCTGAGTACCGATCGCGACTTCTGAGCCGACATACAGAAAGATCGCAGCGCCACCAAGCAAGGCCCATTTTGAAGAACGGACTTCCTTGAGCGTTTGCGCAAACCCCATGGCGCCTGTTTCACTGACATCCCCAGCTTTGATTTTCTTCCGGGAAGACCAGATGAAGATCGCCAGTGCCGCAAGCAGAAAGGAGATGATCAGAAAGGCAAAATCGATTGAGCCAAGCGCACCTGCTCGGACTGTTTCTGTGAGCACCTCTCCTTCCGGCACCTCGATACCATCCAGCAGCAAATGTGCGCCAACGAGTGGACCAACCACGGTTCCGAGCGCATTAAATGCCTGACTGAACGTCAGTCGGAAATGGCTTTTCTCAGGTGGCCCAAGTGCAGCCGCAAGCGGATTTGCTGCGACCTGCAAGATAGTGATGCCGCTCGCCATAACAAAAAGACCACACAACACCCCCTCATAAGTATCAATGTCGGCTGCTCCCATGATGATGAGACAGGCAACAATCATGAGACAGATTGCCAACACGACAGACCAGACCGATTTCAGGCGTGCAACCAGCATGGCCGCCGGGATCGAGAACACACCATAAGCGATGAAAAAAGCAAAAGCCGAAAGCTGTGCCTCGAGATTCGAGAGCGTGAAAATGCTCTTCACGGCGGCAACCAGCGGATCAACGAGAGACGTAATCAGCCCCCATGCAAAGAACAGCGTCGTGACGCTCGCGAATGCAGCCGCGAGAGACGGCTGCTGTTTCGAAGGTGCGCGCTCTGCGTCACTCATTCCTGATTCTCCGAAGTGATGATGGTTGCCCCATCAGACGCAATCTCGAGACGCTCCAGCGTTACGTAATCTGGTTCGAGCAGGGTCTCTGCATCATATCCGAGTGCAAAGGTATACGTACCTTCGTCGATCACCCAATGGTCATCAGTCCAGTTTGCGAGAAGACGCGGCTCGATGGTCAGCGAAACATCTGTTACTTCACCCGGTGCAAGACGTACCTTCTGAAAGCCGACAAGCCTCTGGACGGGTTTGTCATTGATGGACGTCAGATAAAGCTGCGCAACATCTGCGCCGTCTGCATCTCCGGTATTTTCGACTTCAAAGCGCGCCTTGAGCTCTGCAGTTGGTCCCGTCATCGAAAGACCGCCGAAGTTGAACTCCGTGTAGCTGAGGCCAGCTCCGAAAGGGAAAAGCGTCTTTATTCCTTCGCGCGCATACCAGCGATAACCGATGTCAGAACCTTCGATATCATAGTTCTCGGTCAGCGTTTGCCCAGGCGCGCCTTTTCCGATGAAGCTTGGTGCAACCTCTTTCAGGCCGGCCAAATCGGAACGCGGTAGATCATCCAGCGACTTCGGGAACGAAATTGGCAAATGGCCTGATGGATTAACCTTGCCTGTCAGCACCTTGGCGATCGCTTCCCCACCTTTCGCACCCGGATACCATGCCTCCAGAACCGCGCTCACATCGTTCAGCCACGGCATAGCGACCGGGCCGCCGGTCTCAAGTACAATGATCGTGTTTTCATTGGCTTCAGCGACGGCGGCAATCAGTACATCCTGACCATTCGGCAGTGACAAATCCGCAACGTCATAACCTTCGGTCTGGTATTGCGTCGCGAAGACGATGACGAGGTCTGCATCTTCGGCCAGCATCGCTGCCTCGGATGAATAGCGCCCATCGCGATAGATGATCTCAGTGCCTGGTAACGCCTCACGCAGCGCATCAACCGGTGCAGAGTTGTGATACATCTGATCCAGCATTGATGCGAAGGGGGCGTCACTCCCCCGAATGAAAGGCACCGTAATGGCAGGCCCTTCATCTGCTGCTACGCGGCTCGATCCACCACCCGACGGGGTTCCGGCGTCAGCATTGCCACCTATAACGAGGATCTGTCGAGGAGCACCAAAGATTGGAAGAACATCGCCTTCGTTTTTGAGAAGCACAATGCCTTCTTCCGCGATCTGCTTGGATAATTCAGCATGCGCCGCCTTGTCGAAATCCTCGCGAGTTGGAAGATTCGTATCAAGCCCAACATAATAGATCGCGTACAACACATTTTGCGCCATCTGAGTCAGACGCGCCTCATAATCAGAATCGGTTTGCGCAAGCTCCAGGAGCGCATCTCCGAAGAACAAATCTTCATCAATTTGAGCGCCAGACTGCTGATCGAGTCCGGCCATCGCAAAATCCGTTGCCTCAACCGCTCCCCAATCTGACATGACGAAGCCCTGATAACCCCAATCATCACGTAAAACGTCGGTTAGCAAAAATGGGTTTCCGCAACTAAGCGGCCCATTCAGCGCGTTGTACGCACACATGAGAGCACCGGGACCGCTCTGCTCAATTGCGAGCTCAAAAGCCAGAAGATCACTTTCGCGCAGCGCCGCTTCATCAATCTCGACATTCATGAAGTGTCGACCAGTCTCCTGCGGATTGATCGCGAAATGTTTGAGTGTCGAAATCACATTCCTGGACTGGATGCCGCGTACAGCAGCGGATGCAATCAGCGCTGCATGCCATGGATCTTCGCCAAGATATTCAAAAGTTCGACCATTGCGCGGATCACGCATCAAGTTCATTCCGCCGGCGAGCAGCACATTGAACCCTTTGGCGCTTGCCTCTGTGCCAAGCATTCGCCCACCCTGTTCCATTAGATCCGGATTCCATGTCGAACCTTGTGCCGTTCCGGACGGCAAGGCGGTTCCACCCGTCCCGCGATTTCCTCCAACCCAGGTTATACCCAAACTAGCATCCGTTTCCCAAAGCGGAGGAACGCCAAGCCGTGAAACACCAGGAACAAAACCGGCTCCGACGATAGCTTCTGACGGCGGCTCATACTCCCCCATTGGAGACGTCAGATGCCCAAGCACCAACTGTATTTTTTCCGCGTTCGTCATCTGAGCCACAGTGCTCTCGGCGCGTTCAGTTGCCGTGATTTGAGCATGTGACTGCACAGACAAAACGAGCGCCATAGCTCCGGCACAAAGCATCAATTTCGATTTCAAGATACGCTACCCTTATGAAAAGACCGCAGCACGCTAATGGGATTGAATTTGTTTACCGGCGTTGAAATCGGCTTCATTCGTCCAGCGATCATTCGTCACCTTTTCAACACCTTCATTCTGCATTCATCGTTCGGATGTTGGTATTTGCTAGACAGATTTTTTGCGACGGAATTTGACTGAACGTTCGTTCTAAGACTGAACACGCATTTTAGGCAGAGGATAGAAGATGGCCAAACGGCGGAAAAAATTCCCTTTGGTAGCGAGCATTGTTGTTCTTGCGATCGCCGCCGGAGGCACCTGGTATGTATTCGGCCGAGGCAGTCAGAACGTTGAAACCCAGTATCAGACTGCGGCCGTTTCACGATCGGACCTGCAGACGACCATCTCTGCTGCCGGGAAAATTCGCCCAAAAGAAACCCTTACCGTGGGTGCTCAGGTTTCCGGACAACTCGAAGAATTATTCGTAGAAGTCGGTGACATTGTTGAGGAGGGGCAACTGCTCGCTCAGATTGACGCATCCATCGCAACAACGAGCGTAGAAGCGCAACAAGCGCAACTCAAAGAACTGCGCGCATCGAGACAACAACATGTCGCGAACCTGCAACTCGCGAAATCGCAGGCACTTCGCGCCGAAAAGCTCTATGCGGCCGATGCAATTGCACAGGCTGAGCTTGAGACGGCTGAAGCAGCTCTCGCCGTCGCTGAAGCGCAATTGATCTCGATCGATGCTCAAATTGAACGTCAGACATCGTCTCTGAAAGCAGACATGACTGAGCTTGAGTTCACAAAAATCTATGCTCCCGTCAAAGGGACTGTGACGACACTCGAAGCGATTGAGGGACAAACACTGAATGCAAATCAGACAGCCCCTACCATTCTTACGATTGCCGATCTCACGGAAATGACGGTCGAGACAGACGTCTCTGAGGCTGACGTGTTGAATGTCTATCAGGGCCAGCCAGCCTATTTCACAACACTGGGCAATTCTGATGAGACCTGGACAACCCAAGTGCGTCAGATTTTACCAGAGCCGGAGGTCGTAAACGATGTCGTGCTTTACAAAGCTCTGCTCGACATTGCCAATCCAGACGGCCGACTACGCACTGAGATGACGACGCAGGTCTTCTTCATCACCGGCAAGACCGAGAATGCCATCATTATTCCTGCTACGGCGCTGCAGGGGGCTAGACCTCGAAGAGCGCCTTCGGGTGACGCCCCAGCGCCGCGTAGCGAGCCTTCAGGTGACATGGCACGGCTACGTGAGGAAAACCCGAAAGCTACCACGGATACCGTGCTGATCATGGGCGCAGACGGCACACCTCAGCCGAGACCCGTACTGGTCGGGTTGAAGACGCGCAATGACGCCGAAATCCTCTATGGATTGCGCGAGGGCGAGCAGATCGTGACCAATCAGGTAGCATCGGCCGCGATAGCCTCTGGTCGCCCGCCCGGCCCTCCACCTCGCGGCTTTCGCGGATAGGAGACGAGGATGACAAACCCTATTCTCAGCCTGCGCGATATCCAGCGAGTTTATGGCAAGGGCGAAGCGGAAGTGCGCGCGCTCGACGGCGTGGACCTGGATGTATATCAGGGCGAGTTCGTCGCCATTATCGGCCAATCTGGCTCCGGTAAGTCGACCCTTATGAATATTCTTGGCTGTCTCGATCAGCCGACATCGGGAAAATATCTCGTCAACGGATCGAACGTCTCTGAGCTGGACTCAGATGAGCTGGCGACACTTCGCCGAACCACATTTGGATTCATCTTCCAGCGCTATAATCTGCTGACGAACATCTCGGCGGCCGAAAATGTTGAATTGCCTGCCATTTATGCCGGCATGTCTGCAGATGACCGCCATGACCGCGCGATCGAGCTGCTCGATAAGCTTGGACTGGAAGGCCGCGGACGACACAAACCGGGCCAGCTGTCTGGTGGTCAGCAACAACGCGTCGCCGTCGCCCGCGCTCTCATCAATGACGGCGACATCATTCTGGCGGACGAACCAACGGGCGCTCTCGATTCCGGATCGTCGGCTGAACTATTGACGCTTCTGGAGGAGTTGCACAATTCCGGTCGTACCATTGTTCTGATCACACACGATCCAAAAGTGGCGGACCGTGCCGACCGTGTCATTGAAATCTCGGACGGCAAAATCATTCACGATGACGGCGCAAAAATCCCGGAAGAAGCGCACCAGTCGGGACTTATGTCTCGCAGATCACCATCGCTTTTCACCCAGATATCGGAATCCGTCAAAATGGCATTCCGGTCTCTGCGAGCCAATCTGTTTCGTACCGCCCTTACCCTGCTTGGAGTCGTCATCGGCGTCGCGGCGGTTGTTGCTATGCTCGCCATCGGTGAAGGCAGCCAGCGACAGGTCATGGCGCGCTTTGAGTCCATGGGAGCAAACCTGCTGTTTGTCCGTCCAGGTGCTCCCGGCACGAGAATGAGGGGGGATGCCATTGCTACGCTGACACTGGAAGATGTCGCGGCCCTGAATGAACTCGACAATGTGATTGCAGCCGTTCCCTCGCGCAGCAGCAGCAGCGCCACACTACGCGTTGGCAATAATGATTATCAGACCTCTATTGAAGGCGTCTCCGAACTCTGGCCGCAAGCGCAAACACGCGGGCTAAAATACGGCTCCTTTTTCACGGAAAAGGATGTTCAGGACAGGGTTGGCGTCGTCGTGCTTGGCACCACGGTCGCAGGCAATCTGTTCGACGATGTTGCTGCTTCTGTTGGCGAGTATGTCTTTCTTGGCGGCGCCCCGTTCGAAGTTGCGGGCATTCTGGAGGAGAAAGGCGCGACCAGTTGGGGCCAGGATCAGGATGATGTGGCCCTCATTCCCATTACGACAGGCATGATGCGCGTTTTCGGTTCGACCTATCTTTCATCCGTTTCCATCGCTGTCGACGATACCGACATCATCGCGCAGACAGAAGAAAGTGCAAAATCGCTTCTCCTGGCACGACACGGCACTGAGGACTTTCAGCTTCGAAATACCGCGTCCATTCTGGATTCCATAGAGGAGTCTCAGAACGCCTTTTCTTTGCTTCTCGGTTCTGTTGCTTCTATTTCACTTCTTGTCGGCGGCATCGGTGTTATGAACATTATGCTGGTGAGCGTTTCAGAGCGCACGCGTGAGATCGGTGTGCGCATGGCAACAGGTGCCCGACGGTCCGACATCATGATCCAATTCGTTGTAGAAGCTCTTGTCGTTGGCGGTCTTGGCGGCATTGTCGGGGTCAGCATCGGGCTCGGTGTCTGTCTCATACTGGCAGAAGTCGGCATGTCGATCTTCATATCGGCACTGCCCGCCATACTCGCATTCTCTTCCGCACTCGCGACAGGTCTGATCTTTGGATACCTGCCCGCACGAAAGGCCTCCCGGCTCGATCCGGTTGCGGCCCTGGCTTCGGAGTAAACTCATGAAGACGAAACTGTTCGTTACCCTTTCTCTTTTCGCGGCTCTGGCGGGTTGCGCCGTGGTTCCGGAACCGGAAGAGCGCGCTACACTGATCATGGATCTGCCGGATACATACGACTACGCCGAAGATCTGGCCTCCATCGAAACACAAGATGCTGACTGGTGGTCGCTTTTCAACGACCAAACGCTGAACGAGCTGCAGGAACAAGCTCTGGCAGCGAATCCGAGCATTGAGATTGGACTGGCAAATCTTCGGGCTGCACGCGCTAACCTGGCGTCATCACGCGCAAGCCTCTTTCCTCAGGTTTCCGGAAGCGCTTCTGCCAGCAGCGATACGGAGAATGGGCTTGATGACATCTCTGCATCAGGCCGTCTTTCCGCGTCTTATGAGCTGGACGTCTTTGGAACAAACCGCCTGAACATCGAAGCTTCAGAACTATCGCTGCAGTCGGCAGAGTATGATCAACGCGCTGTCGAGTTAGCGATCAAATCAGATGTTGCGGCGAACTATTTCAATCTGCTCGCGGCGCGATATCAGCTGGATGTCGCCAAGCGTTCTCTCGAGATATCCGAGCGTATCTATGGGATCGTGGAGGCGCGCTATCAGGCCGGTGATGTCTCCGGCTTTGACATGGCGAGCCAGCAGACAAGCCTTGCAACAACTCGTGCACGCATCCCGCAACTCGAGAACCAGATTTCCGGGTTTGAAGCCGCACTGGCGACGTTGACTGGCGTTGCCCCCCAAGGATTTTCCGTTGCAGACACAAACCTGATGAGCGTCGCGGCGCCTGGTATTGAGGCTGGGCTTCCCTCCTCCCTGCTGACGCAAAGACCCGACCTTCTGAGTTCAGAGGCGGGTCTGCGATCAGCTCAGCTGGATGTGGAGATTGCGCGCAAATCATTCCTGCCTTCATTTGATCTTGGCGCAGGTATCAGCAGTGTCCTGCTGGACGGGTTTGATCCGATTGGTTCTCTGTCATCATCCGTAACTCTCCCGATCTTCACGGGCGGACAATTGCAAAGCCAGCTGGAAGGTGCCCGAGCCCGGGCTGATTCCGCTATGGCGTCCTACCGACAATCCATCCTGTCTGCCCTTCAGGAAGTCGACACGGGTCTAAGCGCATTAAAAGCCAATGAGGAACGCGCGCCTCATCTTGTGACGGCAGAAGCGTCAGCCGCACGCGCTCTGGAAATTGCAGAGATCCGCTACCGCGCTGGCGCCGATGATCTGACAAGTCTACTGAATGCGCAACAAAGCTATGATTCAGCGTCTGCAGATGTGGTCGACAATTACCGCGAACGTCTCATCGCGGCCGTCAATTTGTATGTCGCGCTCGGCGGCGGATGGCAGGAGAGCACATCGCCCTTGGCCTCCATTAGTGAAAATCTCGACTAGACGGAATGACACGGACATTTCGTGGATGGCGTCCTGAAGTTCGGGATGCCATGCTGCGTCCCTCCGGAACCGGACGCGTCACTTCATCGGCACGGTCTAAGGCATGTTTGAGCGGATCATTCTGTACATCCTCGCTCAAAAGACGCAGATCCGGCGTTCGGTCCTCTAGCGTGTGAGCGACCAGGTGAGTCACATTGTCAGCCTTCTGGATCACCCCTTTCACTGCAAGAATGCGCGCGCCCATGACAATGGCCCGATAACGCTCAAAAACCTTTGGCCAGATCACGAGATTGGCAATACCAGTTTCATCTTCCAGCGTGATAAAGCAAACGCCACTGGCAGACCCAGGGCGCTGGCGCACAAGCACAACACCTGCCGTCTGCACACGTCCACCATTCCGGAGCGCACAAGCCTCCTGCGTGGTCAGAATTTTCTGTGAACTATACTGCGCCCTTAAAAAGCGCATGGGATGATCTTTTAGCGAAAGACGTGTCGTCTGGTAATCCTGAATAACATGTTCTGAGGCCGGCATAAGCGGTAGTTCAGCCTGAACCTCCTCGGCTTGTTCCGCAGCATCGGTCGATGCAAAAAGCGGAAGACTTTCTCCGTTTGCCTCCCCGCGCACAGCCCAGAGCGCAGCGCGGCGATCCATGCCCATGGAGCGGAAGGCATCTGCCGCTGCCAGTGTTTCCAGAGTTGCTCTTGTCACGCCGGACCGACGGCGAATTGCATCCAGACTTAGATAGCCCGTCCCACGCGCCTGAATAAGCTTGCTGATTTCGTCTTCTCGCAGCCCATCAATCTGTCTGAAGCCGAGACGCACTGGACAGTACCGATCTCCAGGTACGCGATCTTCCAACCGATTATCCCAGTCTGAAAAGTTCACATCCACTTCACGCACGTCGACCTGATGCTCACGCGCATCGCGCACAATCTGTGCCGGAGCATAAAACCCCATGGGCTGACTGTTCAGAAGCGCTGCACAGAAAACATCCGGATGATGGCATTTCAGCCAGGACGAGACGTAGACAAGCAAACCGAAACTCGCCGCATGGCTTTCTGGAAAGCCATAATCGCCAAAGCCTTTGACCTGATCGAAACATCGCTGCGCAAACGCTTCATCATATCCGCGCTCCACCATGCGACCAACCATCATATTCTCGTAATTCTGGATCGTGCCGACTTTGCGAAATGTCGCCATAGCGCGACGCAACCCATTGGCCTCTTCTGCTGTAAACTTCGCTGCATCAATTGAGATCTGCATCGCCTGTTCCTGAAACAAAGGCACGCCCATGGTCCGGCTCAGGATACGCTCCAGTTCATCAGGCGGGCCATGTTCAGGTGACGGACTTGGGTAGGTAATGGTTTCCAGTCCTTTGCGTCGGCGCAGATAAGGATGCACCATATCTCCCTGAATGGGGCCTGGTCGGACAATCGCTACCTCAATCACCAGATCATAAAATGTGCGTGGTCTCAGGCGCGGCAGCATGTTCATCTGAGCCCGACTCTCGACCTGAAACACACCTAGGCTGTCGCCCTCACAAAGCATGTCATATGTAGCGCTATCTTCTGCCGGAATGCTGGCAAGTGTGTGCGATATGCCTTTGTGCCGGTCCAGCATGTCAAAGGCTTTTCGAATACATGTGAGCATGCCCAAGGCCAACACATCGACCTTCATAATTCCCAGGGCTTCAATGTCGTCCTTGTCCCATTCAATAAAGGTCCGGTCCACCATGGCGGCGTTACCGATCGGAACTGTTTCGACTAATGGCGTCTGGGTCAGGACAAAACCACCGACATGCTGAGACAAATGCCTTGGAAACCCAATCAGTTGCCGTGTGATCTGAATGGCGCGTCGGATCATCGGATTGTTCGGGTCCAGACCGACCTGGGCAATGTGATGTGCTTTCAACGTACCGGCAAAGCTACCCCAGACGGTACCAGACAAGGCAGATGAGACATCCTCTGAAAGGCCCAATGCCTTGCAGACTTCACGGACGGCTGAGCGGGGCCGATAGGAAATGACCGTAGCCGTGAGTGCCGCGCGATGGCGACCATAGCGACGATAGACATACTGAATGACCTCCTCACGACGCTCATGTTCAAAATCTACATCGATATCCGGCGGCTCCTTGCGTTCCTTTGACAGAAATCGCTCGAACAAAAGACTGCTCTGATCCGGGTCCACGCTGGTGATACCAAGGCAGAAACAGACCGCCGAGTTTGCAGCAGACCCCCTGCCCTGGCACAGGATATTCTCATCGCGCGCCCATTTCACAATGTCATGCACAGTCAGGAAATACGGTGCGTAATTAAGTTCTGAAATCAAGGTCAGCTCTTTGCGAAGTGCGGCCTGTACCTTCTCCGGCACACCATCTGGGTATCGCCACTCGCTACCCTGGCGTACCAGGTTTTCGAGATGTCGCTGCGGTGTGATACCCGGCGGGACCGGCTCATCAGGATAAACATATGCAAGCTCATCAAGCGAGAAAGAGCATGCCTGAACAACCTCTTCCGTTCGATGCAGAGCCGTTTCAAAACCTGTAAAAAGCCGCAGCATTTCCTCAGGTGATTTGAGATGGCGTTCGGCATGTCCTTCAAGACGAAAACCGGCTGTTTCAATAGTGCAATGCGTGCGTATGCAGGTGAGCACATCCTGTAAGGGACGTCGTTCTGGCGTGTGATACAGGACATCATTGACCGCGATGAGTGGAACACCAGCCTGCGAACTCATCTTTGACAAGCGCGCAAGGCGTTCGCGATTGCGTCCCTGATAGGTATAGCGGGCAGCCAGATAAACACGTCCGGACCAACGTCTGCCAAGAAACAGCAGTGTTTCACAGAAGTGTTCATCCGGCCTGTCCGGCGGCATGATGATAATGACCTGTCCTTCTTCATGCTGCATAATATCGCTGAGCTTGATCCGGCAATCGCCCTTATCTGCATTGAGCTTGCCTTCAGAAATCAAGCGAGAAAGTCGACCATAGGCGGCACGATCTTTCGGGTAGCATAGCATCTCGGGCCCATCCTGCGGGATCAATCTTGCACCGACCAGCAGTCTGAGGCCTACTTCTTTGGCGGCGATATGGGCTCGCACAACGCCCGCCAGCGTATTTCGATCGGCCACACCGATGGCAGACAGGCCCAGCGCCTTAGCCTGACGCACCAGTTCCTCAGCATGCGAACCACCATGCAGGAAGGAGAAATTTGTTGTGATGGCGAGCTCTGCATATCCGGTCATGCAAACACGCCATGGATGAACCATTGTGGGAGCCCGCCGCGTCCATCACCGTAAAGCCCTTCACGAAAAATCCAGTAGCGACCGCCGCGCTCATCCTCGACGCGGTAATAGTCGCGTGCCCGCGGCATATGACGGCGCATTTCAGCGCGCCTTGCATCTTCCATCTCAGCCTGACGCAGCCAGACCTGCTCGATCTGTTCGCTTTCCTTGACCTCATCGCAGGCTTTGATGACAGACTGTAAGAGCTTACTCTGCGGCTCATGCGTCAGGCCTGCGGAGAAAGCAGAGGGCCGAAGACGAATGACATGCTCACTTTCATCAATTGCGGCCTCGGCTTCCTTGCGGGCTCGAGCGATAATTTGCGCATCCGCTCGCGGATCTGCGCGCGGGGTAAGCCATTTACGGTCGCTCCCCTCAGGGCTCGGCGCAGCAGCAGGCGGAGCGGTATAACGCCACCACTCCGGTGCCATCCGCTCTGGTCCTTCAACCCAGGCAATTACACGCAAAATCCTGCGCCAGTAAAAGCGCTGCGGCGCGCCATCAGGTACCTGCGCCAGCACCTCCAGAGGTTCTGGATGATCAAACAGCCGGATCGGCCTGAGCCTGTCTATCTGTGCCGTAATCGCGGTTTCCGGTAACTCCCCCTCAAAGCTTTTCCAGTGCTCAGAGCGTTCCGGAAAATAGCTTTCATGCGGCTGCGATATCCGCACACTCTCTACACCAAGCTTCGCTGAAATGCGGTCAGACAGCGCAGCCAGGCTGACCTCATCCACATCGCTGCCCGCCAGCGCACCAGACAGAGCCCGAACGGACAGGTTGAGCCTACCGACATGACGCGCTTCCAGGGTCAGAAAGTCGATTCCAAAACCCGGATCGATCCGTTCCATATGGTTTGCAAACAACTTTTGAAGATGGATCGGGTCAGAAGACGGACGCGCCAGTCGGATAGATGCCTGCTTCACGTCACCGTCGCAGCGATAGGCAAAGAGGGTGAACTCACGCGCGCCCTGCCCTAGGGTTTTCAAGTCTTCACAGAGCTGACTTGCCAATTTCTCCAGTCCCGCGACCAACCCTTCTGTTGATAAGAGCGGTTCAGGACAGGGAAGCCGCGCCGCATAATCCGGTGGAGGACGTAAAGGCTTCAGGGGCTCTCGGCGTAAGCCGAGTGCCTGATCCAGACGCAACACCACAGCATCCGCAGCCTCTCGAGAGTGGAACCTCCGCGCCAGTGATTTGCGATCCAGACCATAGAGTTGACCAATACGCGTCAGGCCAAAGCGGCGTAGAAGGGTTTCGGCCTTTTCGGACACACGCAGCACAGCCACCGGCAAATCCGCCAAACCGTCCGCTTCATCTCCATCTGGCAGAATAACGCCTGATCGGGCACGGGCGATTGCTCCGGCAGCTCCCGGCGTGCTTGCGAGCCCAAGCCGGTGCTCAATTCCTTCTCGGTATAAAAGCTGAGAGATACTCTGAACCATGGCCGCTTCACCGCCATAGAGATGCGCGCAACCTGTTGTTTCAATCATCAGCCCATCATCACCATCCAACGCGACAAGTGGCGCAATTCGGATCATCCAGTCTCCGAGATGATGGAGGGCCCTTGCATCTCCGGCGCGGTCGATCTCCTCGCTATCGATCGAAGGAAGTCGAGCGCGCGCATCTGTAAAACGCAGGCCCTCGCTAACTCCGGCCGAACGCGCGCTTTCATTCGCAGCCACCACTCGCAAACCATGAGCCCCACTTTCCACCAGAACGAAGGGCGCGCGCCGCTCTTCAGCCAGTTGCGCGGATTGTCTCGCTGTTCCCCTTGTCCTTCCTCTTCGGGCGCGACGCAGGCGCGTGAGTGGCCATTCCGGAAACCATACGGAGAGAAAGCGTTTCATGATCCAGCTCCACATAAAACCTACGTCCAACCTGATCGGGTGCCATGCGCGATCGTTCGAGTTGCGCACACCAACGCGCATTACCAGGCGCATGCGGGTCAAAACGGTTGAAGGAAGAAGGTTCAGGTTGAACGCGCCAGCGTGCCGTTGCCGCTGTTGCCCCCTCCGCACGAAACGGAAGCAACAGGATCACCGGAACGCCATATCGCTCTGACGCAAGCAACAATCTGCGCGATGCTGTGAAGTCCGGCTGCTCAAGCTCTGCGATCACCGCACCGACAGCTGCAGAACAGATGACCTCCTCCAACGCCCATAATGAATGCGATAAGGTCTGCGTCCGAATGGAAAGAATGTGACGACAGTCGCGTCGAAGCGAGGCCTGACCCGCCATCATCAATGTCCCATGTTCACTGGAAAGGACACGCTGTCCAATCCAGGCAATTGCGCCTGAGCGCAGTTGCGCCGTCGCCAAAACAAACCCGCTTAAAGCAGCCAGATCACCAAACCGACTTTCACAAACTTCATGCAGGCCACTCTCTCCCAAGCCAAAAGGAAAGCTATGCCCAGCCTGCGACCCTGCCGCTTCTGATGCATCACCAAAGCGGAAAACTGCCGGATGTATCTGATCCATCTTACCCATATGTTCTTATTTTGTTCTTCTTATGTAGAGTCAAGAGCAACGAATCAGGGCAAGAAAAAAGGCTGATGCAAACGCATCAGCCTTTTGAATGTTTTTCATTTGTTTTTCAGGCGTTTATATTTCACCCTTCACGCGACGCATGACGCCAGAAAAATCGAGACCATCAAAACCGGCGCCCGCAAGATCCTCATAGATCTGTTCTGCCAGTTTACCGAAGGCGATGTTCGCGCCAGCACCTTCTGCAGCACCTGCAGCAAGCTTCAGATCTTTCAACATCATCGCCACGGCAAAGCCTGGTTGATAGTCGCGGTTCGAGGGTGCGGCCGGCACGGGCCCCGGTGCAGGACAATAGCTTGTCATGGACCAGCACTGACCGGAGGCCGTCGATGAAATATCAAAAAAGGTCTGCGTATCCAGTCCAAGCTTTTCTGCCAGATTGAATGCTTCGCAGGTGCCAATCATCGAAATTCCGAGCAGCATATTGTTAGCGATCTTGGCGACCTGACCATTCCCGCTATCACCTGCGTGAAAAACATTCTTCCCCATAATGTCGAGAAAAGGATGCGCTTTGTCGAACGCATCCTCTGCACCGCCCACCATGAAGGTCAGTGTGCCGGCCTCGGCCGCAGCAACACCCCCCGAAACCGGCGCATCAACCATCTGATAGCCTGCTGCCTCTGACTTTTCATGGGCTGCACGTGCTTCCTCGACAGAAATGGTCGAGCAATCTACCAGAACGGCCATTTGCGGCGCATGTGCTGTCACGCCATCTTCACCGAAATAAACACTGTGCACGTGCTTGCCTGCAGGCAGCATGGTGATCACAGCGTCTACATCGCTTACAGCTTCTGCAATGCTTGACGCGGCATCAGCGCCAGCCTCAACAACCTTTGCAACTGCGGCTTCGTTCAGGTCAAAAGCCTTCACATCATGACCGGCTTTGACGAGATTGGCACACATGCCACCGCCCATATTGCCGAGACCGATAAATCCGATTTTGGACATGTTGTTCTCCCTATGGCTTCTGCCGAGCCTGAATTACTTGTCCTGGAAATTGGCAGCGCGTTTTTCAGAAAATGCCGCCATGCCTTCTTTCTGATCTTCTGTTCCGAACAATCCCTGAAAGAGACGACGTTCGAACTTCACACCTTCTGTCGTCGGTAATTCGAGCGCGCGCGAGACCATTTCCTTTGCCGCCATAATGGACGGAATGGAAAAGCCCGCGACCTCATCAGCAGCCTTCAGAGCGATATCCATCAGCTCATCATGCGGCACGACGCGAGACACCAGACCGATCCGGTCCGCCTCCTCACCGTCAATCATGCGGCCGGTCAAAACGAGATCCATGGCTTTGGCCTTGCCAATCGCCTTGGTGAGACGGATGGAGCCGCCCATGCCCGGCGTAACGCCCAGCTTGATCTCCGGCTGACCGAATTTCGCCTTGTCTGATGCAATGATGAGATCGCACATCATGGCGAGTTCACAGCCGCCGCCCAGCGCGAAACCATTCACCGCCGCGATGACGGGCTTGCGACACACCGCAAACCGGTCCCAGCCTGCAAAATAGTCCTCAACATACATGTCGGAGAAGCTTTGCGGCTGCATCTCCTTGATGTCAGCCCCGGCGGCAAAGGCCCGGCCTGCCCCGGTAATTACCGAAACCGCGATATCCTTGTTGCGATCAATCGCGGCGAAGCATTCGGCAACATCAGCCATGACTTCGGCATTTAGCGCGTTCAGGCTGTCAGGGCGGTTCAGCGTAACGACCGCCACGCGGCCCTTCTGTTCAAATGTAATCGTCTTATAGTCGCTCATTTCGCACCTATTGCATGGTTGGAATAATGAAGGACTGGTCGGCGATGTCACCGTCTGGCCAGCGCTGCGTCACTGTCTTCACCTTGGTGTAGAAGCGCACGCCATCCATGCCGTACTGATTATGGTCGCCAAAGGCGGAGCGCTTCCAGCCAGAAAAGCTGTGATAGCTCACCGGCACCGGGATTGGCACGTTGATGCCGACCATGCCAACATTTACTTTCGAAGCGAATTCGCGTGCGGCAAGACCATTACGCGTAAACAGAGCAACGCCATTGCCATACTGGTGCTGACTTGGAAGCGCAGCTGCCTCTTCGAGGCTCTCTGCGCGAACTACCTGCAGGACAGGACCAAAAATCTCTTCCTGATAGGCCTTCATTTCCGGCTTCACATTGTCGAACAGTGACGGGCCAATGAAAAAGCCGTTTTCATGCCCCTGGAGCGAGTGCCCGCGTCCATCGAGAAGGAGGTCTGCGCCCTCATCGACGCCCATCTGAATATAGTCTTCCACCTTGGCCCGGTGCGCCGCGGAAACAACCGGCCCGTAATGCGCCTCTTTGTCTGTTGAAACGCCAACTTTCAGAGACTGGGCTTCTGCCAGCATACGCTCAACAAACTCATCAGCGGTCTTCTTGCCAACCGGGACCGCCACAGGCAGAGCCATGCAGCGCTCCCCTGCTGAACCAAAGGCTGCGCCGACAATGTCTTTCACGACCTGATCCATATCAGCGTCCGGCATGATGATGCCGTGGTTCTTCGCGCCGCCCATGGCCTGAACACGCTTTCCATGCGCCGTTCCGGTAGAATAGACATAATGCGCTATATCGGACGAGCCGACAAAACTGACCGCTTTGATATCCTTGTGCGTGAGGATCGCATCGACAGAAGATTTATCGCCCTGAACGACATTCAGAACGCCTTCCGGTGCTCCTGCTTCCATGAAGAGTTCCGCAAGGCGAAGCGGCACAGATGGATCTTTCTCAGAAGGCTTCAGGATGAAGGTATTTCCGCAGGCGATGGATACACCAAACATCCACATCGGGATCATGGCCGGAAAGTTGAACGGCGTAATGCCAGCACACACGCCGAGCGGCTGACGCATGGAATAGACATCAATGCCTGGCCCTGCACCTTCGGTGTATTCACCTTTCAGGAGGTGCGGAATACCGCACGCAAACTCGATGACTTCCAGCCCGCGCTGCACATCGCCAACCGAGTCAGCAACCACCTTGCCATGCTCAGACGACAAAAGTTCCGCCAGTTCCTGCATGTTCTCTTCGAGCAGTGTCTTGAACTTGAACATAACGCGCGCGCGGCGCTGCGGATTCATTGCCGCCCACTCAGGCTGTGCTTTCAACGCTGATTGTACAGCCGTATCGACTTCAGCATCTGTCGCCAGGACGACCTTGCCCTGCACTTCGCCTGTATTCGGATTATAGATGTCAGAGAAGCGACCGGAGGTACCGGTGACCGTCTTTCCATCAATGAAATGATGCAATTCTCGCATGGACGTTCTCCCTTATTTCTTGACGATCAACGTATAACCCGCAATTTCTCTGGTACAGATCAAAGATTGCAGCCATTGGCTGCAGAAATGCGGACAAAATGAACTGGGACGATCTGAAACTCTTCCTTGCGGTCAGTCGTCAGCCTCGTCTTGAACAGGCTGCCGCGAACCTGAAAATTGATCCAACGACGCTCAGCCGGCATTTGCGCCGTCTGGAGATCTCACTTGGCCAGACGCTGTTTGAGCGTACGCGCCGCGGCCACATCCTGACCGCACAAGGTGAAGACCTGGTGGAACATGCCGAAGCGATGGAAAGCGCCAGCCTTGCACTCCTGCGTGCCGGTGAAAAGGACCAGGCCATCACCGGCAAAATTCGTCTTGGCGTCACAGAAGGGTTCGGCACCGGCGTGATCGCACCTTCCATCCGGGACTTCTGTGATCAATGGCCGTCTGTTGAGCTCGATCTGATCACATTATCGGGTTTTGTGAGTGTCTCAAAACGTGAGGCTGATATGTCGATTCTGCTCGCACGTCCGCAAACCGGACGGGTGCGGGTGCGAAAGCTGACCGACTATCGCCTACAGCTTTACGCCAGTCGTCAATATCTCGAGCGCGCGCAGACGATCCAGTCGATCGCTGACCTCGCTGCTCATAGATTGATTGGATATGTCGATGATCTCATCTACGCACCGCAACTTCGTTATTTCGGAGATACGCTTCCCGGGCTCAGCCCTCATATCTGCAGCCCAAGCATTCTAGGTCAGCTGGAAATGACACGGTCCGGGCTCGGGCTATGTATACTGCCAAACTTTCTTGCCCGACGCCATGATGAGCTCGTGAAAGTGCTGAGCGATGACGTTGCGGTAGAACGGACCTTCTGGCTTGCCACGCATGAAGACGTGAAGGACTTTGCGCGCATCCGATTGATGACAGAGTATCTGGTGAGCCTGGTCAAAACCAGAGCCGAAACCTTCCGGTAAGCGCGGCCCTAAAGGGCCTTCAGAAGATAATTCGCATCGGCAAGTCCACGCAAAACATCATTCAGATGGGTGCAGCCAAGCGTGCCTTTCAGGTGTTGAACGACATTGCTCCGAAGCTCCGGCAAGCGTGTTCCGACCAGCTTCTGGACATTGTGAACGGCTGCCGGACATTCCTTGTATGGCAGGATGCGCGGATCTGCAGTCAGAGACGTGATCTCCAGTGTCTCAGGATCTGCTGTGAGATGGACACGATATTCGTGCACGGCGCGGCGCCCGCCTCCGGGAACCGTCCCGCTATCCTGAAAGCCAGCTTCAACATGCAGTCCATTCTGCGTTTTCCAGACATCCAGAAAGCGCGAACGCATGGAACTCACGATACTCGGATCGGGGATTTCCGCGTGCCAGCCAATCGGATCGTCCGGATTTCCCATAGGCGGCACATCACCATAGTTTTGAATGGCGACGCGCGGACGGCCATCATCTGTCAGCGCATCGGAGCCGGGATGAAAGCCAATACACACGCCCTCCATTTTGTGGCGTGATTCCATCTCTCCATTCGCAGGATCCCACCATTGAGACCAGACCCAGCCAGCAACAAGCGTTGCGACCGCCATGTCGTCGAGCAAGAGATGAAGCGGTGTACCGCCCTCCTTCATGCCGGGATTGAGGTCCGCATTTGCACCACGCAGCTGCCCACCAGCACGTAGTCCGACGAGCCTGCTTGTAGTTTCAGCGTCCAGGCCGTCAATCTCTGCGGCCATAATGATGCGGTCATCTGATGACTGTATGCGAACTTCATCCTCAGACAGGACGCGCGAGTCACTAAGGGCGTCCCCCGTCCACAAGTCGCGCGCACGCCCTCGCATATGCTGGATGCGGTCCTGCCCTTCGGGAAACAGCGTTTCAATCGAAGATGTGCGACGCACAGAATTCGGCCTGCGGACTGGCACACAGCCTGCTGTCTCCGCAGGCGCTCTTGCCGTGCCAATATCCGTTATCGCCTGAAGGGATGCCAATGGTTAGCCTACTTCGTCTGTCCGCCATCAACCGGCAGCACAGTGCCGGTGACAAAACTCGCACGCGGGCTTAGCAGATAGGCAGCAGCCGAGCCAATCTCCTCAGGCTTGCCGAAACGCCGCATTGGAACCTCACGTTTAATCCAGCGGAGCCAGGCATCTGCACGCTCCCCTGTGGAACGTTTCTCCCAGTCTCCACCCGGAAAAATGATGTTCCCTGGCGCAATCGTATTGATGCGAACACCGGTCGGCCCGACAATGTGAGCGAGTTCCTTGGAAAGATGGTTCATCGCAGCCTTGGAGGTGCCGTATGTCAGCGGCGTCCCCAAAGCAGCGAGCCCTGCAATCGAACTGATAAACAGGATCGCCCCTTCTCCACGAGGTTCCATGTATTTCAGGCAAGCGCGCGCAAGCCGGTAGCCGCTATCGAGGTTTTGCTGCAGACCTGCACTCCAAGTCTCATCGTCCACATCCGAGCCCGGAGGGCACGGATGCAGCCCAACATTCGCGACGGCGCCCCAAAGTGGGCCGAAATCGCGCTCAATGTCATCGACCATCGCATTGATGGTCTCTGACTGACGTAAATCACCTGACTTCGACCATAGCCGATCAGCGCCATATTTCCCGGCAAGACGCTCATGCTGCTCCTGCAGCGCTGCCTCACCTCGCGCCGCAATCGCAACTCTTGCACCTTCTTCCAGCAACGTTTCAACGATACCAAGGCCAATGCCGCGGCTTGCGCCCGCAACAAAGACCACCTTTCCTTCAAGTTTCAGGTCCATCGCATTCCTCCCCAGGCATGCTTAGTTGCAAAAATATTTCGGACAGCGCTCAGCTCTCGTCAGAGGCCTGAACAACCAGCTTGCCCAGATTCTTTCCAGAGAACAGACGTTCCAGGGACGCTGGCGCATTTTCCAGCCCTTGAACCACATCCGTTTCGAACACAATTTTCCCTTCCATGAGCCATTTCGACATGGCCTCAATGCCTTCGGCGAAGCGCGAATAATAGTCGATCACGATGAAACCTTTGACGAGCGTCCGGCGCATCAGAAGGTTGGCGAAGTTATATGGCCCCGGAACCGGCTCTGTCGCGTTATAGCTCGAGATCAGTCCGCATAGGGGCATACGGGAAAAGTCGTTTAGACGGCCGATGACCTGGTCCATGATATCACCACCAACATTTTCAAAGTTGATATCAATGCCGTCCGGGCAATGCTTATCGAGCGCTGCGCCGACATCCTCACGCTTATAGTTGATGGTGGCATCAAAGCCGGCTTTTTCACGCAGCCATGCGCATTTGTCGTCAGACCCGGCAATACCAACAACCCGGCATCCCTGGATTTTAGCGATCTGCCCAACCATGGATCCGACAGCACCTGCAGCGGCGGAAACAACCACGGTTTCACCGGCCTTTGGCTGGCCAATATCCATTAGGCCGAAATAAGCCGTCATGCCAGTTGCGCCGATCGGCCCCATCCAGGCCGTGAGCGGCACACCAGGCAGCTCCGGCAAGACTGTCACAGCGTTGCCATCGACATCGTTATAGTCGGACCATGTCGACAGTCCGGTAAGCACTTTGCTTCCAACCTCGACCTTGTCGTTTTTACTTTCCGTTACAACACCGAGGCCACCGCCGCGCATCGGATCACCAATTCCCACAGGCGGAAGATAGGAATCCATATCGCTCATCCAGATGCGGTTTGTCGGATCGAGAGACAGATAAATGGTACGAACACGAACCTGACCATCTGCCAGATCCGGCATTTCGCTTTCGACCAATTCAAGATCGCTCTCTTTCACATCTCCGATTGGGCGTGATCTTAAAATCCAGCTTCTGTTCTTAGTCATCATGTTCCTCCCTCATGCCTGCTGTGCAGTGTTTGTGTTCAGTAAGAGGAAGCCGCGCGACTTTTCAAGTTCTCCCAGCGGCAGGAGATTCGCAGTTTCAGGTTCTTCTTGTATCGATACGCACAGCAGCGAATTGCACAATAATTTTGCCTGCAGTCGCAATATCGCGGTTAGAATGGTCTTTCTCTTCGCACTTCGAGAAGTTTGCACACATTCAAGACACAATTTTGGATAAAATGCAGACGCTGTGAAACCGCATGCTTATATGAGCGTTAGGAAGCTCAGACTGCTGTTTCATTTTCGGGGCAAAAGGACAATCTAAAATGGATTTGAAGTCCGAAAATCGCTTTTTGGCGATGTTTCGCTTTGGTCGAACGAGTATTGTTGCACTCGCTGCTGCAGGAGCGCTTGCCGCGTGCTCTGGTCAGGAAACAGCAACTCCAAACACCTCACTAAGATCAGCCGACCCAGCCACTATGCTGGAGCCGCAAGAGTTTGCGTCTCAAAGCGACTCTGACGAAAGTGCGAATAATCAGCGCTTCCAGTTGAGCCCTGCAACCAGACCCACACCGGCATCTTACGAAACACGGGAAACAAAGTTCCGAAATACCGAACCTGTAGCAGTGTTTGATCTGGTGAAGAGCCTCGCGAAGTCTCGCTCCGAGCGCGCTTACGAGCCGCCCAAAGACGGCCCCCAATTCCTCAAAGACATTGATTATGACGAGTACCGTCAGATCATGCAGCGCGATGAATATGCATTGTTCGCGAACAACGCGCTTCCATTCCGTGTCGGATTGGATTCCCGAGGCTATCTTTTCAATCAGCCCATCACGGTTAATGTCGTCGATGAGACAAATGTAGACCGGGTCGAGTTCAATCCAGATGAATTCCGTTTTGGCACGTCCGACCTGACCGACGACCAGAAAGCCCAGCTGGGTCTTGCAGGCTTTCGTCTGCTTTCTCCTCTCAATCAGGCAGGTAAGTTTGACGAGGTGCTGAGTGTCAAAGGCGCGAGCTTCTTCCGCGCGCTCGGCGCTGGCAATCGCTATGGCGTATCCGCACGGGGCCTGTCTATTCGCACAGCAGCACCTGAAGGTGAAGAATTTCCGGCCTTTCGTGAATTCTGGATTCAGGAACCGAAGGTTTTTGATGGCAGCTTTGTCTTTCATGCCCTTCTGGATAGTCCGAGCCTGACAGGCGCGTATCAATTTCGGGTCACGCCAGGCACCAACACCATTATTGATGTTGAAGCGGAAATCTTCGCACGTTCAACAGTGAACCGTATCGGCATTTCGCCCGTCACCTCAATGTTCCAGTTTGCGCCGCACGATCGCGACTCTGATGCAGATGACTTCCGGACACGTGTACACGACTCCGAAGGTCTTTCTGCGCGCCTCGCAAATGGCGAATGGGTTTGGCGTCCGCTGAGCAACCCGCGCAAGCTGCAGGTTTCCAGCTTCGCCTCACGAGCCCCTCAAGGCTTTGGCCTGATGCAGCGTAACCGCAATTTTGAAGAATTTCAGGATATTGAAGCGCGTTATGAAGACCGTCCGAGTGTCTGGGTCACACCTGGTGAAGGTTGGGACAATGGCGACCTCATGCTTATTGAAATTCCGACACCGAACGAGTATCACGATAACATCATTGCGCTATGGCAATTGGAAGATGCGCTGCAGCCTGGCGATTCTTACAGATTTTCCTACCGTCTGAACTGGAGCCAGAACCCTCCATTCAATTCTCCAATGGCGCCTGTTATTTCGACGCGCTCAGGCCTTTCAGAGTCTACCGGGCGGCGCCTGTTCGTAATTGACTTCGCCGTCAATCATCCAGCTGGTCTTGATGACGTGGAGCCCGTGGTTTCAGCTTCCAGCGGACGGATCTACAATGTTACGCTGACACCGGACCTGAAAAACAACCGCGCACGTCTCAGCTTTGAGCTTGAGCCAGAAAGCACCCAGACGGCTGAACTTCGTGCACAACTCACGCGAATTTCTGATCCGGTCTCAGAGACCTGGTTATATCGCTGGACGGCGGGCTGATGACTCAAACGATGAGGCCTCGCGAAGCTCCGCTCGACATGAGGCCCCAGAGCCTGAAGGAACCAAAGAAGCCGGGCACCCCAAAAACACCCTCCAGATTGTGGCGAAAAACCTTCGTCGCAATCTGTACGCTTTTGCTCGCTGGCTGGCTCACGCACCTTATGTACAATGTGTTGAAAGTCACCGGGATGACCTCTCTCGAGTGGCTTTTGCTGGTTCTGTTCGTTGCCAATATTTTCTGGATTTCCTTTGCCTTTGTCAGCGCGACAATTGGCTTTCTGGTATCCCTTCGTCGAAACTTTCAGAAGTCTGAACCGCTGGATGGCACTGCCCTGACAACAAAAACGGTCATCCTATTTCCGGTCTATAATGAATCGGTAGAACACGTTTTTGCGACCATTGAAGCTACATCGAAAGCACTCGCCAAAGCAGCGCCAGGTAAGTTTGAATGCTTTGTCCTAAGTGACACGACAAACCCTGCCGTCGCGCTTGAGGAGGAAGCGGGTTTCGAGATTTTACGTCAGCGCACAAGCAAAAACTGCGAAGTGTTTTACCGTCGCAGAACCATCAACGTCGCCCGCAAGTCAGGCAATGTTGAGGATTTCGTCACCCGCTGGGGCGGCCGATATGATCACATGATCGTATATGACGCTGATAGCTACATGTCGCCTGAAACGCTGATCACTCTCGTCACACGCATGGAAGGCGACCCCGAGTCGGGCTTGATACAAACCGTGCCAAAGCTTATCGGCGGCAAAACTCTCTTTGCCCGAGCTCAGCAATTTGCATCTGAGATTTACGGCCCGGTTCTGGGAACAGGAATTTCGTGGTGGTCGCAATGTGAGGGCAATTACTGGGGTCACAACGCCATCATTCGTCTCTCGGCATTTGCATCAGCAGCCGGCCTGCCAAAACTGAAAGGCGCGCCCCCCTTCGGCGGCCATATCCTGTCGCATGACTTTGTGGAAGCAGCCCTGCTTCGCCGTGCAGGCTGGAAAGTGATTATTGCGGCAGATCTGCATGGGTCTTACGAAGAAGGCCCCCAGACCATTATCGATCTGACCATTCGGGACCGACGTTGGTGTCAGGGAAATCTGCAGCATATACCCGTACTCTTTGGAACCAGCGGACTGGCTCCAACCAGTCGACTGCACCTGACCATCGGCATTATGTCGTATCTCGCCTCACCGCTCTGGCTGCTTCTTATCCTGGTCGGTATGGCGCTCTCTCTGCAGAACCGGTTCTTGCGGCCCGAATACTTCGACGGCAACACACCCTCGCTTGTGCCGCACTGGCCCGTAATCGACCCCGCACTGGCCTTGACCGTTTTTGGACTGACAATCTCAATCCTTTTGCTGCCAAAGCTCTACGGTCTGTTGTCAGCCTTGACCAAGATCGACTGGGCTGAGCCCAAAAAAGGTATATCCCTGATCGGCCAAAGCCTGGGTGAGGTTCTGATTTCAGCACTGGTTGCCCCAATCCTCATGTGGTCGCAGACGTCAGCCGTGTCGGCAATCATTTCCGGTCGCGATACAGGCTGGTCGCCGCAGCAGCGCGGAGATGAAGGATATGCGATCAAGGACGTCGCCCGTCAGCATATGAGCACCACCATTCTGGGGATCGTGCTGTCTTTGGCCGCGCTTGCGATTTCGCCGATCTTTGCGGCTTGGCTCGCACCCGCAACCCTGGGCATGGTGTTCTCCATTCCCCTGTCCTACTACCTAGGAAAATCCATCCGCAAAGACGTCATCGAATCCGATTTCGAGATCTATCTTTCGGCACTAGGGCGTAGAGCGCATTATGCCAACATACCAGTTTCCAATGCGAAAGACGTTCTGCTTTCGAAAGCCCTGCAAACCAAGCGGCTCGCTTACATTGATGATGTCTGGCCACTCGAAGGATTGGAAGTTCACATTCCGCTTGCCACCGCTGAAGCTCGTCTTCAGCGCGCCGGTGATGTGGACACCTTCACCAGCGCCTTATCTCGCAATGAGCTGATGGCTGTGATGAACTCGCCGAGAGTATCCTCACGCATTCAGAAGCAATTCGGAGAGACATCTACAGCCAATGTGGCTGAAAAGGATGCCGCCACAACCGAGTCGAGCGATAAAGCCGCTCAGGAAAACTGAGCGGCGTTCATCCTGCTACGAGTTCATGTCCCAGCGAAGGCGCAGGCCGTAGCTTGCTGGTTCTGAGCGAAATGTATTGTATCCAAGGAAGCCGTAGCCTGACACGGCATAATCTTCATTGAGCAAATTGCGACCCCAAAGTTCGAGCAGAATATCGCTGTCGGTAAAGCGCATTCCCAACGCACCATCAAGGAGTACAAATCCGTCCTGCATGCGCGAATCCAATCCTTCCGCATCCAGATAGTAATCGCTGTTGTATTTAGCATTCAGGCTCACAAAACCGAGGCGATTTGCAGCGAGTTCACGCTCGTAACGCGCCGAAAAGCGAAGCGTTGTTTCAGACGCGAAAGGCAATGGATTGCCATCGAATGTTGCAGCGTTCCCACCCAGATCATTCTCTTGCTCAATCTCTGTTTCAAGCAGATTGACTCCGGCGTCGAGCGTCAGGCCTTCCAGGGGACGCCAGCTCGCGCTCGCTTCTATACCGTATGCGATTGCCGCATCGAGGTTCGACAGGGAATTGCTGGTAATCGAGCCACCATCCGGCAAATCGAATGCGACGAAGATACGGGCCTGCGGCGCATCATAATCCTGATAGAATGCAGCGATATTCCAGCTCAGCGTATCGGTTGGACTGCTCTTGAATCCGATCTCATAAGCGACAACCGTTTCGGCGTCAAACAAGCCTTCATCGGCGAAATGCGTCCCATTGTTCTGGACTTCGCCATTAAAGCCGCCGCTTTTATACCCAGACGCCACGGAAGCATATGCGGCGCCAAAGTCAGGGATCTTATAACGTAGCGCCAGGTTACCGGTGAATCGTCCTTCTTCGATCTCATTGCTGCCGACTGCAGCCCCGAGACCATCACGATTGTTGAAGGCCTGCGTACCATCATCAAACACGTGAACGCCCTGTCCACTGCCTTCTATGTCCTCATAGGTATAGCGCGCGCCAACTGTGAGTGTCGTCTGAGGACCTATTTCAAAATCCGTGTAGTTAAACAGCGCCGCACTTGTTCGATCCTGCGAAATATCTGTGATCAGTGTCACCGCATCGCCGTCTGAGGCCGGGTTCGGGCCGACGCGCCCAGGCGCACCGACATATCCGCATGTTCCGACGTATGTGTCAGGATCAAGCTCACCGCACCAGATTACGTAGCGCTGCTCGAACGACTCTGCAGATAGCATTCCGCCGAACAGGGTTCGCCCCCAGCCAAAGCTCTTCTGAAAGTGAAGTTCCTGGCTCCACTGATCATAGGAGCGATCATATGACAGGTTAGCATTAAAATCGGTACTGCCATAAGGCGCGGGAGAACCATCAAAGTCGAAACCATAATCCTGCTTATACCCTTCATAGGCAGACAGCGACATGACATCCCATCCGTTCCAGACGGTACGGGCTCGGAG
This sequence comes from Ponticaulis profundi, assembly GCF_042659465.1. NCBI lineage: Bacteria > Pseudomonadati > Pseudomonadota > Alphaproteobacteria > Hyphomonadales > Hyphomonadaceae > Ponticaulis > Ponticaulis profundi. The sequence continues at coordinate 551,243 of NZ_JBHSSW010000066.1, forward strand.
CGACATTCCGTAGAAGTCGTTCTCAGTGTCTTTCAGACCGAGCCCTTCACTCGAAATTTCGAAGTCATCGACATCCAGCGAGTCATTGCGAGGCGTCACATTAATTCCGCGGTCACGCTCATAGTGCGCACGTAGCAATACATCCGTTAGCTCGGATGTTTTCCAGAAAAGGCTTCCACGCAGACCAAACTCATCACGCTCGCCACCTGCGGCGTCCGGACCTTTCGGAACGTTCGGATCAGTCTGAACATTGTCCAGCGTCGGCCCTTGGGTCAGATACCTTCCTGCAACGCGGTACGAAATATTTTCCGCCAGTGCGTCACCATAACCGAAGGCAGTGTCGAAACGCTCGAAACGGCCGGCAGATGCTTCCAGATAATTTAGTTGTTCGGATGATGCGTTGCGTGTCAGGAAGTTGATCGCGCCGCTGGATGCATTCCGCCCATAAAGCGTGCCCTGAGGTCCTTTCAGGACTTCGATCCGCTCCAGATCGTATAGCATGGTCCCAGTCTGAACATTGGTCGCGAGAAAAACGCCATCCTGATAAATCGCGGCGGCACCGGGCGTGAGCGCCTGGTGGTCGACCGCACCGATGCCACGGATCTGAAATGCAATCTGGCTTCCGTTCGCTACGGCTGCCTGAACGCCCGTGAGTAATCGAGTGATGTCTTCTGCTGAGTTCAGTCCATTGGCCGTGTCGATATCGTCGGCGCTCAGAACATCGACGCTTGCCGGAATGTCCTCAATATCGGCTTTGCGGAATGTCGCCGAAACGGAAATCGTCTCCATACGCTTTTCAGCGGTCTGCGCGTGCGCGCCGAAGGATTGAAACACGAGCGGGGCGCCCAACAGCGCGAAAGGTACGCAATACTTCATGGGGATGCGGATACGTGGTCGCAAACGCACCAGCAACCCCGAAGTACTTGAGAATTTCTCTCAACTGGTAAGAGAAACACTTTTTGGCATATCATTACGCCCCGGCATGCCGGAGCGTTTCCCTACATTTCGAAAATGACCTTCATGGCACCATCGCGACGTTGATCGAACAGCTCATATGCTTCTGCGCCCTGTCCGAGCTCATACCGATGCGTAATAAATTGCTCCGGATTGAGTCTCCCATTCTGGATCAAAGGAACAAGCGCAGGCCATTCCTCAGTCACAGAGCAGGTTCCGATGCGGAAGGTCAGGCCATCAGCAAAGGCCTTAGCCATTGGAAAATCCATACGCCTGTCCTGATTGACACCAATCACAGAGACGGCGCCTCGGCGTTTGACGAGACGAAGCGCCATCTGGATGGTTCCTGCATGACCAACCGCCTCAATGACGCTGTCGCATTTCACACCTCGTGTCTGCTCACGAATGAGCTCGACCGCTTCTTCCGGCCCCATCACCTCAGCCCCGAGTGCGCGTCCGGTTTCACGACGATGTGCCACTGGATCAATGCCGAAAACGCGCGCGGCACCCATCGCAAACGCACTCTGAACCGCCATGAGACCAATCGGTCCCAATCCCACAACGGCGACCGTCGCGCCGTTCTGAATGTCCGCATTACGTGCGCCAAACCAGGCAGTTGCGAGCGAGTCGGTCATCATCAGGGCCTGGTCCAGGCTCACCCCTTCCGGGATGCGGCTTGCATTGCTGTCAGCCATCGGAACACGAACCGCTTCAGCCTGACAGCCCTGTAGTGCGGCGGACAGCCCGTAACAACCACTCGCATTATTCTGACAATTGACGACATTCCCTGCGAGGCAGGAGCGGCACTGACCGCACCCCACCGCTGCAGAGATCATCACCTTGTCACCAACCTTCATCTGGCGAACGCCGCGACCGGCCTCAACGACCTCTCCGACCGCCTCATGGCCTATGCAATAGCCAACGTCTTCAGAGAACGACTCCCCGTGATAGATGTGCAGGTCACTGCCACAAATCGCGCACTTATCGACTTTGACAATGACATCGCCATCATCATGAATTTTCGGATCATCCATGCTTTCATAGCGGATGTCCTTCGCTCCGTGATACGTCAGCGCTTTCATTATCCACGCTCCGTCCAGTACTGTTTCTGCCCGGCATATTCCTTGATCTTCATTTTGCCGAGTTGAGACATGTGAACTTCATCGGGACCATCAGCGATCCGCACAAAACGGTTCAGGGTGAAGAAGCCCGCAATCGGCGTATCGTCGGATACACCCATGCCGCCATGTGCCTGGATCGCGCGGTCTGTGACCGTCTGAGCCATTTGCGGCGCCACTACCTTGATGGCTGCGATCAGGTCTTTCGCGACCTTATTGCCATACTTGTCCATGGCATCCGCAGCTTTCAGCGTCAGAAGCCGGGCCATCTCAATCTCGCAGAAGGATTTGGCGACATCCTGACGGATCGAACTTTGATCAGATAGCTTCTTGCCAAATGCCACCCTGTTCTCGACGCGATGCGACATGATTTCCAGCGCACGCTGGGCCTGCCCGATAGAGCGCATGCAGTGATGAATACGGCCGGGTCCGAGGCGACCCTGAGCGATCTCAAATCCACGTCCTTCACCCAGGATGAGATTCTCCTTAGGCACGCGGACATTCTCGAATCGCAGCTCCGACTCCCCGCCTGGCGAGTTATGCGATCCAAAAACAGTTTGCTGACGCACAATTGTCAGACCAGGCGTATCTGGCTCGACAAGGATTTGCGAATGTTGCTGGTGACGCGGATTGTCGAGCAGCGTCTTACCCATCACGATAAACAGCTTACAATTCGGGTTTTTCGCGCCGGAGATCCACCACTTACGACCATTCAGGACATAGTGATCCCCATCCGGCATTATGGTCAGTTCAAGGTTCGTCGCATCAGATGACGCAACCTGCGGCTCTGTCATCACATAGGCTGATCGAATATCGCCATTGAGCAATGGCTTCAGCCAGCGCTCCTTCTGTTCAGGGCTGCCGAACTTCGCCAGGACTTCCATGTTGCCCGTATCCGGCGCTGAGCAATTGAAATACTCGGATGAGGCTGGCACACGTCCCATGATTTCAGCCAGTGGCGCATATTCAAGATTCGTCAGGCCTGGGCTGTATTCACCATATTCTTCAGGCAGAAACAGATTCCAGAGCCCTTCACCGCGCGCGATGTCTTTCAGCTTGTCGATGCCAGGCCAGCGTTTCCAGAGGTTATCCGGATTGGCATTCCAGTCGTGATGCTCGAGCTCTGTCGGATAGACATGCTTCTCCATGAAAGCCTCAAGCCGGGCAATCATATCCTTCACTTTTGTACTGTGTTCAAAGTCCATTATTTCCTCCCTAGTGTATTATTTTCTAGCTGATCCACTGAAGCGCGCGCTCCAGCAGCCAGATCGTTCTTTCGTGCAGATTTTCACCAATGTCGCGCGGAACCTGTCCGGCGCAGGCGCGAGCATATGTGCCTTCCTGAATGATACCGAGCTTGTAGCAACCAAGCACACCATACCATTCCGCAGCCCGCACATCGCGCGGCGACAGTTCGCCATATGCCGACACCAGCTCCTGCGGCGATGGGAAACCGTCCCAAGGCGTTACGCCAACCGCGCCAGTACCAAAATCCTCTGCATTCTCTGGCCAGGTCGCGAGAAGCCAGCCTAAATCGACGAGTGGATCTCCGATGGTGGTCAGCTCCCAGTCAATCAGAGCTGCCAGTTTCGATCCATCGAAGCTATAGAGCGTGTTCCCAAGATGCGCATCACCGTGCAGGATACCCGGAATCGTTTGCGCGGGCCGATGCTCATCAAGCCATTTTCCGATCCGGTCTATACCCGGCAATTCTGATCGGCCGTCCCATTGTTCCACATCATCATATGACAATAATTGAGCCTTCCAGCGCGAAACCTGGCGCTGCAGATAGTTATCCGGCTTTCCAAGATCAAAAACGCCAAGCGATTGCGGATCCAACGCGCCCAATTGGGACAGTGCCCGAACCAAAGACAGCCCCATCTCGTGGCGCATTTCACGACTGTGAGCATGGAGCTCGGGCAATCCTTCGACGGGATTGAAACCGTCGACGGCGTTCATGATATAAAAGGCGCTTCCAAGCACGGACACATCCTCACACACGGCTCGAAAAGCGGGATGCGGAACGCTGCTCCGGCTCAAGGCTGACAGCATGCGTGCTTCCCGTCGCATCGTCTCGTTAGAGTTCTTCCGCAGGCTCAGCGGCGGACGCCTTAGAACAAAAGAATCGTCCGGTGTATCGATCCTCACGAGAATATTCTGGGTGCCGCCAGTCAATTGCGTCAGGTCCACATGCCCCCCGGACGCAAGCAATCCCTGCTCTGTCATCCAGTCACAGAGCACCGCCTTGTTGACGCCATCAATCAAGCGCTTCCCCTACGTTATCCTTTTGTTTTATCCTTTTGGATAATAAATAGGCCTTCGAGGAAAAAGCAATAGATGGATTGCACGTGGTCAGACTGAACCCGAAACCAGTATCAGAAGGTGCAGAAAAGCTGAAAGCAGCTGCGCTGAAACTGTTCGCAGAACGCGGCGTCGATGGCGTAACTGTTCGAGAAATAGCGGCCGCGTCTGGCCAGAAGAATCACGCCGCCGTCAGTTACTATTTTGGCTCCAAGGAAGCACTCATTCGAGAGCTCATCATTGAGGGCGCAAGGGTTATAAATGATCGGCGCTGGAAAGCCTTGAACGCGATAGAGGCACGCGACAGCCCGGCAACTCTTCAGGAAATCGTCGATTTACTGATCTATCCAGGGGTGTCCGTCCGTCAGGATCAGGACGAAGAATGCTATAATCGCTTTGTTGTTCTATTGGGCATGTCGCACCGCGACTTCTTCATGGACGTTCTGGGCGGCGAATACAATTCAGGCTATCAGCGCTGCCTTGACCATTTGCGACGCTTCATGACGCACCTTTCGGAAGCCATGGTCACGCAACGACTGCTGTTCATCGGCGCCTATCTTGGCGCGGTGCTGTCAGCTCGTGAATCATTGCTCGCAGACCAGTCGAGACCGCACCCAACCTGGCAAGCCGAAGAAACGCTGAAGCATTTTGCCAGCACCGTGAAAGCAATCATCACAGCGCCAGCAGAAACCGATTAGCGGTTATCGATGAGACGCGTGCGGATGACCTTACCGTCTTCCGTGACGTGGATGCCGCATTCAGTCTTCTCACTATCGCGCCAGCGTCCGGCTCGCGGATCTTCACCTTCGGCGACCGGTGTCGTGCATGTTGCACAACCGATCGACTTATATCCTTGCGCTTCCAGAGGATGGCGCGGAAGGCCATGCTCATTGAAATACGTCTGGATATCGGTCGGCGACCAGTTCGCAAGCGGATTGACCTTCACCTTGCCGTTTGTGTCAGCCTCAAAGATCGGCAGATCTTCGCGGTCGTCATTCTGATAGCGCTTACGCCCGGTGATCCAAGCGTCAAAGCCTTCAAGCGCGTATTCCAGCGGCCGGGTTTTTCGCAGCGCACAACACGCATCATAATCAAGTCCAAACAGATCACCGCGCGGATCCTCAGCGGCAACTTCAGATTCAACCGGCTTCAGAATCCGAACATCCCGCAGTCCCAGAAACTCAATCAACTGGTCACGATATTCCAGTGTCTCCGGAAAATGCTTTTCCGTGTCGAGGAAAAAGATCGGTGTCGCCCGATACACGCGTGACACGAGGTGAAGCAACACGGCTGCTTCCGTACCAAAGGAAGAACTGACAGCGATATGACCAGGAAACTCTTCCAACAGGGCAAGCTTCAGCACACGCTCGGCCTGAATTGTCCGCCATCTTGCGTTCAGGCGAGCGACTTCACCAACGGTGTCGCGTTCGCTTTCCTGAATATCTGTTTTAGCCTCTGCCAACGCGCTCATAACGCACCTTCTCAAATAAAATGACGTCGCACAGCTTAAATGGGGGCCGTGCGCCAGTCTGCCTAATATGCCCATGCGAACAATAAATTGAACGACTGCAAACCAAACCGATCAATTAGTTTTTCTATTCCCTGAGAAGAAGCTCGAAAGGTTTTGGTAAACGCTGCGGTAAGGATAACAATTTCCTTAACAGCTCTTTCAAGCTTGATAATATGTCTGAAGAAGGCGTTATCCCGAGCTTGTTATTTGGTGAACCTCACTTCGCAATCCATTGGGTTTTGTAAATGCGGTTCCAATTCTTTTCCGTCTCTTTGAACGAGAAATCCTTCGCCCAGCCGGCGAATGATGAATGGATTCACGGCCAGACCGACCGCCAGATTCATATGGAAAAACGTGAAAAAGAGGCCGCCTTTTACAACGACCTCTCACAACAATTGAAGCAGAAGCTGCAACTCACCCCGCTGCTGGATTAGGCAGCTTCAGCTTGAGAGAAACTAAAGCTCAAGCTTGTTTTTCAGAATTTCATTCACAGCTTGCGGGTTGGCTTTGCCCTGGCTTGCTTTCATGACCTGACCAACGAACCAGCCAAGCGCTTTCGGTTTGGCATGCCCTTCGGCCTTCTGAGCCTGGACTTGCTCCACCTGCTTCGGGTTGGCTGCAATGATATCATCGACAATCTTTTCGATTGCACCGGTATCAGAGACCTGTTTCAGGCCTTCCTTATCGACGATTTCTGCCGGCGAGCCCTCGCCTGCCCACACCTTGTCAAAAACGGTCTTCGCGATCTTACCGGAAATTTCGCCCGATTTGATCAGGTCCAGTAACTCACCGAGGTGAGCCGCACTAACAGGGCTTTCACCGATGGTGAGGTCTTCCTTATTGAGTCGACCAAACAGTTCGTTGGCAACCCAATTCACCGCCATCTTGCCGTCACGGCCTTTTGCGACGGCTTCGAAATAGTCCGCCTTTTCATAGTCTGACGCCAGAACAGATGCATCGTATGGTGTCAGACCATACTCAGACATGAAGCGGGCTTTCTTTTCGTCCGGCAACTCGGGAAGCGTGGCTTTGATTTCATCCACCCAGGCCTGTTCGATTTCCAGCGGAAGCAGATCCGGGTCCGGGAAGTAACGATAATCATGCGCGTCTTCTTTCGAACGCATGGAACGCGTCTCACCCGTTGTCGTGTCAAACAGGATAGTTTCCTGATCGATCTTCTCGCCACGCTCGAGACGCTCAACCTGATTATTCGCCTCATACTCAATCGCCTGCATGATGAAGCGGAATGAGTTCATGTTCTTGATTTCGCGACGTGTGCCGAGATAGCTGAAATCGCCCGTCTCGATGAATTTGTCATAATTGCCGACTGGGCAAACCGAGACGTTCACATCCGCCCTGAGATTGCCTTTCTCCATGTCACCATCGCTGGTGCCCAGAGCGACAACAATCGCACGGAGTTTGCGCAGATAGGCAGCAGCTTCCTGCGGCGAGCGCAGGTGCGGCATGGAAACGATTTCCATCAGCGCGACGCCGGAACGGTTCAGATCAACATATGTCGCGTTCGGATCGAGATCGTGGATCGACTTACCAGCATCCTGCTCCAGGTGCAGGCGCTCAATACCGACAACGAAATTTGTCTCGTCATCGAGTTCGACTTCAATTTCGCCCTCACCGACGATCGGGAACTGATACTGGGAAATTTGGTAGCCTTGCGGAAGGTCCGGATAGAAATAGTTCTTCCGGTCAAATCGAGACCACAGATTGATCTTCGCATTGAGGCCCAGACCCGTGCGGACAGCCTGTTCCACGCAGCCCTTATTGATCACAGGCAACATACCTGGCATCGCCGCATCGACCAGACTGACATTGCAGTTCGGATCTGCGCCGAAAGCCGTTGGGGCGCCAGAGAACAGCTTTGCATTGCTTGCGACCTGAGCATGGACTTCCATACCCATGACAACTTCCCAGTCGCCGGTTTCACCTTCAATGATATATGGCTTGCGTTCGCTCATTGAATTCGTCTTTCACTTGGCCCGATCTCGTCGGAGGACTGTTCGTCTATCTCTATTTGCGCGCTCAGGCTCTTACAGCCACCAGCGATCCGCTTTTTTCTTGAAGTTTGCTGCTTCTTCGAGCTGCGCTGCCACCTTGAAGCAGGCTTCCTCATCGAGCGCCTTGCCGATCACCTGCAGCCCCATAGGCAAGCCCAGATGATCTGTCGCAACCGGCACAGAAATGCCAGGCAATCCGGCAAGGTTAGCCGTCACCGTGAAGACGTCATTCAGATACATGGTCAGCGGATCGTCAGACAGCTCTCCCAGCGCGAAGGCTGTCGATGGGCTGGTGGGCGTCAGAAGCGCATCAACTTCCTGGAAGACATTCTGGAAGTCTTGCAGAATTTTTGTTCGAACCTTCTGCGCACGCAGATAATACGCATCATAATAACCTGCAGACAGAACATATGTCCCGATCATCAGACGTCGCTGCACTTCAGCACCAAAGCCTTCAGCTCGCGTATTGGAATAGATCGCTGAGAGCCCCTCGCCTTCCTTGCGGACACCGTAACGCATACCGTCATAGCGCGCGAGGTTTGACGACGCCTCTGCAGGTGCAACGATGTAATATGCAGGAAGCGCGTACTTGGTGTGCGGAAGGCTGACATCGACGATCTCGCAACCAGCGTCTTTCAGCCAGTCAATGCCTTGCTGCCAGAGCTTCTCGAGCTCTTCCGGCATGCCTTCAACACGGTACTCTTTCGGCACACCAATCTTCATGCCTTTCACAGGAGCGCCAACCGCCTTCGTCCAGTCTGGTTGTGCAACTTTGAGGGAAGTCGAATCCTTGTCATCATGGCTACACATGACGTTGAGCATCAAAGCCGCATCCTTCACAGACTTTGCAATGGGCCCGGCCTGATCAAGAGATGAAGCAAACGCAACCATGCCATACCGGCTTGCTCGTCCATAAGTCGGCTTGATGCCAACGGTACCAGTCAGACTTGCAGGTTGACGGATCGAACCGCCCGTATCAGAGGCCGTTGCAGCCAGGCATAGGTCAGCCGCAACCGCCGCAGCAGAACCGCCCGAAGACCCACCTGGTGTCAGCTTGGCGTTGTTTCCGTCGTTTCTGCGCCATGGGTTTGTCACGTCACCAAAGCGGGAGGTTTCATTCGACGACCCCATCGCGAACTCGTCCATATTGAGTTTACCCAACATGACGGCGCCTTCGCGCCAGAGGTTCGATGTAACTGTGCTCTCGTAAGGCGGCGTGAACTCGCCCAGAATGCTTGAACACGCGGTCGTGCGAACACCTTCTGTACAGAAAAGATCCTTGATCCCAAGCGGAGCGCCTTCGAGAACACCACCCTCGCCTTTTGCACGGCGCTCATCCGATTGGCGCGCCATTGCGATGGCTTTCTCAGGGAGCTCAGTGACATATGCATTCAGAGAAGGGTTTGCTGCCTCAATCGCTTGAACGAACGCGCTGGTGATTTCCTCAGAAGAAAACTCCTTCGCGTCGAGACCATCCAGGGCCTCAGACAAGGTCAGCGCAGTGAGATCAGTCATTTTGTCTCTTTCTTACATCGAGCACGTTTGCGTCACACCAGATGTGACTCAGCCAGTTCAAATAAACCAGCCGCTTGGTAAGCGTTTCTGCTGCAGAATTTCAAGTGGTGCAAATCGATCCGGCGGATCAATTTTCAATTTCGCTGATGGATCACACAAAAGAAGGCTGCTGATCAGCAATCGACTATTGCGCTTCATCCATTTTCAGAGCGTCTTTGTCCCACTCGTAAATGCCCTTGATCAGGCAAGACGAAGGACCAATGCCGCTGGACTGACCGAGACCAAAAGCGCTGTCAGACACAATCAGTTTGTCGCCCTTTGAGGCGCAGGACATAGATGCGGCGAGACCGATCGACTGTGCTGTGTCGAGATTATAGCAACCGCGATCCACTTCAACGAGATAGGATTTTTTCGGGCTGATCGCCAGCACGACCGTGTCGTCGGTGTTTTCACTGAAGCTGTCTACTGACGAAGCAAAGCACATGTTGGAAACTTCCTCGCCCAGGCGAGGGTCCCCGGCATAGCGCTCGATGCCGCGCGGCTCATCGCTCGACGCGCCGTTTGCAGCGGTTGCACATGCTGACAATAGGAAGACGAGAGCGCCGTACACCATTGGTATAGCTTTATCTCGATGCATTCTGTTTCTCCCGCTCTGGGTTAAATCGACGAAACCACAAAAGGTTCAATCATCCCGCAGAACTGTTCGTGTTATTCTACAACTTTCGGAACCACGAAGAAACCGTCTTCAGACTTTGGCGCATTTGCCAGCACCTTGTCCTGAATGTTCCCATCCGTGATGACGTCCTCACGCATGGGAAGCGATGCTTCAACAACGGAGGTCATAGGCTCAACGCCTTCGACATCGACTTCATTGAGCTGTTCAATCCAATGCAGAATGCCATTGAGTTCGTTGGTCATCGGCGCAACTTTCTCTTCTGGCAGCGCAATCCGGGACAGATTGGCAACTTTTCTTACATCGTCTTTCGTGACGCTCATTCTGAAATCTCCAGTTTGATAGCGGTTTAGGCAGTTCCGCTCATTCAATCAAGTATCGTGACAACTTAATGACAGTCTTAAAGCCCGCCATTTCGTCGCAAATTTTCTGGACCCGGTATGCGGACAGGTATAGCAGACAAACATGGCGATTATTGAACTTTTGCAACTTCCGAACAAAGGCGTGCTTGTCGGTCTTGATCCAGGCACCAAGACGATTGGCGTTGCCGCAAGTGATGCACTTCAATACACCGCCCTGCCGATAGAAACACTCCATCGCGGAAAGAAGCTCGCGCCAACACTGGACGCGCTATTCAGGATTTTTGACGACCGGAACGCAGTCGGTTTTGTGATGGGCCTCCCACTCAATATGGATGGCAGTTCCGGACCGCGCGTTCAGTCCGCCCGCGCACTTGCTCGTCATATTCTCGCAATTCGGGACGTACCCCTCGCATTTCAGGATGAGCGCATGTCGAGCATGAGTGCCGAACGCGCAATGCTGGAAGCTGATCTGTCCCGCGCCAAGCGCGCTGACCATATCGATAAGGCGGCGGCTTCCATTATTCTCCAAACGGCACTCGATACAATCGCAAACGCATCATGACATTTTTGAGTGCCCTGCTGCCGGTGGTCTTTCTGGTCGGCCTGGGCCATTTGCTTGCTCGGCGCGGCTTACCGGGGCCCGATGGCTGGCGCGCGATGGAGCGGCTCTGTTTCACGGTCCTCTTTCCGGCCATGATCATTCTCGTGCTGTCACGCGCCCCCTTTGAGCAGGCACCCTGGAAAATTGCGGTTCCGCTGATGGCAGCCCAGGTCATCCTGGCGAGCACCGGCCTGCTTGCACTACTATGGCCGGGCATCTCCCGCCCCGCCGTCGGCAGCATCATTCAATCAAATTCGCGCTGGAATACTTTCGTCGCGCTCTCACTGACAGGTGTCCTGTTTCAGGAAGAAGGCATCGCGCTCACGTCACTTGCGGCAGCGGTCATGATTCCGATGGCGAACATTCTGTCCGTCACCGCGCTCACGCATTTTGCAGACAGTGAACCGCACCAGAAAAGAAACCCAGTCCTGGAGCTGCTCAGGAACCCCTTAGTGATTGCCTGCATCATTGGCGGAACGTTGAATGCGTTGCACCTCCCGCCGACAGGGCTGATCGAAACAACGCTGGAATTGCTCTCGCAGCCAGCCATCACACTGGGGCTTCTGGCTGCTGGGGCAGGACTAAATCTCGATGCTCTGAAACGCGCTGGCATTCTGACCGTTGTGTGGTCGCTCGTCCGATTGCTCGGGATGCCGGTCGTGGCTGTTCTGATTGCGCATTATGGCTTTGACCTCACTGGTGTACCGCTCGTCGTCGTTGCAATCGCCGCGGCCACACCAACCGCGACAAATGGATATATTCTGGCCAGACAGCTCGGCGGAGACTATCATCTGATGGCTAACCTGATCGCGCTCGAAACGGTACTGGCCATATTCACCATGCCAGCCATTTTGTTCGTTTTCGGTTTGCTGCCATCCTGAAGTGACTTCAGTTGACGTGACGCACGCCGCAGGACTAGTTGAGCAAAACAACCCAGAACGAACGAGTCGAACACGATGTCTTTCAGCTATGAGTTCCCTCATCGACATCTTCTAGGAATTGAAGGCCTGAATCGACTTGATATCGAATGTCTTCTGGATCGCGCCCAGGCCCTGACGACCACGAAGGACCTTGAGCAGAGCCTCGCTGGCAAAACTCTGATCAATCTCTTCTTTGAGAATTCGACACGTACGCAGGCATCTTTCGAAATTTCGGCCAAACGCCTAGGAGCGCATGTCGTGAACATGTCAGTCCAATCGTCATCCATCAAAAAGGGCGAAACACTGGTCGACACAGCCATGACGCTGAACGCCATGTATCCGGACTTGCTGGTTATTCGCCACGGGTCCTCCGGTGCCGTCCGCCTCTTGTCACGAAAGGTCGACTGCGGCGTCGTGAACGCAGGCGATGGCACGCATGAACACCCGACGCAGGCATTGCTCGATGCGCTGACCATACGTCGTCACAAAGGAAGGCTCGAAGGACTTAAGATCGCCATCTGCGGAGATATTCTGCATTCCCGCGTGGCTCGATCAAATGCTATGCTTCTGCATCTCATGGGCGCCGAGGTGCGTCTCGTTGCTCCCCCAACGCTCATGCCTTCGGGATGTGACACCTGGGGCGCACATTCGACACATACGGACATGATTGAAGGCATTTCCGGCTGCGACGTGGTTATGATGCTTCGACTGCAGCTTGAACGCATGCACGGCACCTATCTTCCAAGCAAACGTGAGTTCTTCCAACTCTATGGTCTGGATGAAAGAAAGCTCGCCCATGCAGCACCCGATGCCCTCATCATGCATCCGGGACCGATGAACCGGGGGGTCGAGATAGACAGCGCCCTCACAGAAAGCACCAATAGCGTGATTACGGAACAGGTTTCCATGGGGGTTTTTGTTCGAATGGCGGTGCTGGAAACGCTCTCAAACGTCATTGAGCGTCAGCGTTCCGGAGTGAAGTCATGAAGTTCACGCTCTACAATGCACGCCTCATCGATCCGGCCAGCGAAACGGACATTCTCGGCGGCATCACTGTCGAAGACGACATCATTCAGGACGTGGGACCGCATCTGGCAACCCTCCCGGGCGCAATGTCCAGCGATATCGACTGCAACGGTCATGTGGTCGCTCCGGGGCTGATCGATTTACGCGTCAAAACAGGCGAACCAGGAAGCGAACATCGCGAGACACTGCAGTCGGCCAGTCAGTCCGCTGTCGCAGGGGGCATCACCTCCATGGTGGTTATGCCGGAGACGGATCCTGTAATCGATACTCCAGCACTCGTGGACTATCTGCGGCGCGCAGGCCAGTCGTCGGAGATCCTGAACCACATATACCCAGCCGGAGCCATCAGCGTCGGACTGAAAGGCGAAAGCATGAGCGAAATTGGGCTCATGAAAAAAGCTGGTGCGATTCTCTTTTCGAACGTCGATCAACCGCTCCCATCGACCGGCATGCTTCGTAAGGTCATGCAGTATGCAAAGGGCATGGGCGTCGTTCTGATGTTACGTCCGGATGAACCAAGCCTGGCATCCGGAGTCATGAATGCCGGTGCATTTGCTTCACGCCTGGGCCTCAGCGGTATGGCACCGCACGCCGAATGGATGGGGCTGCAACGCGATCTCATCCTCGCCGAGATGACGGGCGCAAATGTCATCGTCGACCAGATCTCCACAGCGCGCAGCCTTCAAATCATCGAGAATGCGCGAAAGCGGCGCGTGAATTGCGCCGTTAGCGTCGCTGCGCACCACCTGATTTTCAATGAGCTCGATATTGGTGATGGCAGCCAGGATCCACGAAAGGCCTATCTGACCTATTGTAAGGTTAATCCACCATTCCGGGCCGAAGACGACCGCCTGGCAATGATTGAAGGCATCAGATCCGGTCAGATTGACTGCGTGACATCAGCTCACGATCCGCAGCCGCCAGAAGAAAAACGCTTGCCGTTCGAGGAAGCGAGCTTTGGAGCTGCCGGCCTAGAAACACTCCTTTCGGCGCTGACATCGGTCGTGGCTGAACCTGAATATGAATTGTCCCTGATGGATGCGCTAAGAACAGTAACTATCGCCCCGGCGGAGCTGCTTGGCCTGCCACAAGGACGCCTGGAAACCGGTCGTCCAGCCGATATTGTGCGATTTAATCCGGATACGCCGTGGAAATGCACGCGAGACCACTTAAGGTCGCGATCCCGAAATTCTCCATTTGACGGACGCCTGATGACAGGGCAAGTCCAGCAGACATTTGTATCAGGTCAGTGTGTCTTTGACCGATTGAAGGCGTAAATCATGGATGGATCTACTTCATCACTGCTGTACCTCAGCGCTGTAATAGTCGGCTACCTGTTAGGGTCCATCCCGTTTGGCCTTGTCATTATTCGCATGGCTGGTCTCGGAGACATCCGGACCATTGGTTCCGGCAATATCGGCGCGACAAACGTGCTGCGCACAGGACGTAAGGACCTTGCTGCCGCGACTTTCTTACTGGATTCCGGTAAAGCGGGCCTGGCTGCCCTGATCTTCATGTTCGCCGTCTCATCGCTCAATCCGCCAATTGCGCTGCTGGCTGGTGCGTCGGCCCTGATCGGCCACTGCTTTCCGATCTGGCTAGGGTTCAAAGGTGGTAAAGGCGTCGCGACCTACGCCGGACTTCTGTTTGCCGGGGCATGGCCGCTAGGGATTTTCGCCGCGATTTCATGGCTCAGCATTGCATTTCTGTTTCGGCGTTCCTCTCTGGCGGCGCTTGCAACTGCCGTATTGGTCCCGATTGTTGGCTGGGCACTCGGGTATACAGGCACCGAAATCTGCATTCTCCTGATTTTGACGCTTGTTGTTTTCTGGCGCCACAAAGAGAACATCAAACGCCTGCTTGATGGCACGGAACCCAAAATTGGCGGAAAGAAATCAGAAGCCAAATGACAGCCTGGGATGCGGATCGATTTGCCCGTCTGAGACTGGCAAGAACAAACGGCATTGGCCCGCTGACCTTTAGACAATTGATTTCACAATACGGCAGCGCAACGGAAGCTGTGACGCGATACCCAGAGCGTGTGAAGCGCGCTGGCCAATCCGGCCATTTGCTCGCCCCAGATCGCAAGATCGAACAGGAAATCGATCGAACAGAACGCTATGGTGCGACCATCCTTTTCGAAACAGATGAAGCATACCCGGCACTGTTTCGCGCGCTATCTCACCCACCGCCCGTGATCACATGTTTCGGACGGATTGATCTTTTGGCGTCGGAATGTGTCGCCATGGTTGGTTCGCGAAACGCCTCTGCCGCAGCAATCCGACAAGCACATGATCTGGCGCGGGATTTAGGCCAGTCTGGATGGACCGTTGTGTCAGGCCTCGCCCGGGGCGTTGATACGGCCTGCCACAAAGGTTCTCTGGCAACCGGAACGATTGCTGTCATCGCCGGTGGAATTGATAATGTGTACCCGGCTGAGAACAAATCACTCTATGAAGCTGTAGCGCGAGACGGTCTCATAATAAGCGAAGCACCATTTGGACTTGAACCAAAGGCCCGTGATTTTCCGAGGCGCAACCGGCTGATAACAGGACTTTCTCACGGCGTCGTGGTCGTTGAAGCTGCCAAACGGTCCGGTTCTCTGATTTCCGCTAGGACCGCGCTGGAACAAGGCCGTGAAGTGATGGCGATTCCCGGCTCACCGCTTGACCCCCGCACACAGGGCTCGAATGGCCTCATCAGATCCGGCGCAACGCTCGTCGAAAATGCCGAACATGTCATTGAAGCGATAGCCCCAATGATTCTGCCGCGTCAGAGTGATTTGTTTGCCGAAGCCTCTCTGGAGACAGATGACGCTGAGGATGCGCCAGTCCACGTGGAGGATCAGCAACGACTATTGGAACTGCTTTCACCAACCCCAACCAGTCTTTCCGATCTCGCCGTCGCCAGTCAGCTCCCGGTCCGGATCTGCGCAATCCACCTTGTTGAGCTAGAACTTGCTGGACATGCGATTTCTCTGCCCGGCGGACTCGTTCAGAGAGCAGTTTAATTAAAATCCAGAAATACCGTGGTTTACCATCAACATTCCGCCAAATTTTGTGCTCTAACTCACGACTAAGCCTTTTTTCCCGCGAACGATATGTATAACCACGTGTAAGAGAGTATGGAGGCGACGCTCGTGCCCAAATTTCACATGTTAGCTGTTTCGGCACTGGCCCTGTCTGTTGCCCCCGTGGTCGCAGCGCAACAAGCCGAAGCAGATAAGGTGTATCTTGAGGCTGACGTCCTGATCGACAATCAGCAAAATCAGGAAATGATCGCAGAAGGCAATGTCGTCGCCCGCTATGGGGATCGTCAGCTCAGCGCCGATCGCGTCATATATTCACTCGATACCAAGAAAGTCCGTGCCATTGGCAATGTCCGTATTCAGGATCCGGATGGCACTGTTCGCTTTTCCGATGAAATCGAGGTGGACGACACACTTGGTTCGGGCGTTGCGGCTGAATTCTCTGCACAATTGCCGGATAATGCGCTCGTCGCGGCTCGCACGGCGACCCGTACCGAAAACGGCTCAAACATGCTTGAACGCGCGATCTATACTGCCTGCGATGTGTGCGAAGAAAACGACTATACACCCACTTGGTCGCTCCGGGCTCGCAAGGCTGTACAAAACGCCGAAACAGGCATGATCTCCTATCAGGACACGGTCTTTGAACTCAAAGGCGTCCCGATTTTCTATATGCCCTACTTTGCTCACCCGGACCCAACGCTTGAACGCAAATCCGGTTTTCTATTTCCGAAACCAGGCTCTTCATCCAAGCTTGGCTTCGTTTACGAGCAACCTTACTACTGGGCAATCTCACCTTATCAGGATGTCATCGTTGAGCCGCGCATTCACACCAAGGTGAATCCGACACTGGGACTCGAATACCGTAAGCGGTTCTGGTCAGGCTCTCTGACAGCCGACCTGTCTCTCGCCTATGACTATGAGTTCGATAGCAATGGTGATCGTATACAGTATGATCAAAATTATAATGTCATCGAAGAACCTGAGAATTTCACGGGACCTCTGATTCCAAGTGAGGAATCTCTTCGAAGCCATATTTTCGCGGAAGGTGGCTTCATCATCAACGAAGACTGGCGCTGGGGCTTTTCTGCCGAGCGCGTGACTGACGACCTCTATCTACGCCGATACGACATCTCCGGCGAAAATGAAAAACGCGGCCTTTACGACACAGAACAAAAACGCCTGCTCAGCCAGATCTATGCCGTCCGTCAGACGAAATCCTCATATTTCGACGTCGCGACGTTCTCCGTACAGGGACTCCGTCCGGGAGATGATGACGATGAGTTTGGCGTCGTCACCCCGCTCGCGTTTGCTGAACAGAATCTCGATTTCGGAAAGTATGGTCTCGTTACATTTCAGGGGCTGACTTCTATTCTGAATCGCGCGGAAGGCGATGACACACGCCGCGTCACTGCAAGTGCTCAATGGGAAAACAGTTACGTCGCCCCGGCTGGCTTGATATTTGAACCGCAAGCAAAATTGCGGACTGACTATTACGACTACTACCTGGAAGGAACCGGGACGACGGACACCGTCGAAGACCGTACAACCCGCAATGTCGGGATGGTG
This sequence comes from Ponticaulis profundi, assembly GCF_042659465.1. Taxonomy (NCBI): domain Bacteria; kingdom Pseudomonadati; phylum Pseudomonadota; class Alphaproteobacteria; order Hyphomonadales; family Hyphomonadaceae; genus Ponticaulis; species Ponticaulis profundi. The sequence goes on from NZ_JBHSSW010000066.1 coordinate 568,832, forward strand.
GCCGCAACTGCGCGCTGGCCGCTGATCAACCGGACGTCATTCGCAAACATCTATGTCGAGCCGATCGCCATGGTTGCGTATAGCGAATCAAGCATCGAGAACGGCACACTCCCGAACGAAGACTCGACCTTCTACGAATACACGCTCGATATGGCCTTCGAGCCCGACCCATTTGCGACCAGCGACCTGATTGAGACCGGCACAAGGCTCGCAGCCGGAGTGCGCTCTCGTGCTGACTTCAACAATAATCTAAGCCTGAACGGTGTGGTCGCGAGGCGCTGGAAATCTGAGGATGACGATAGCTTCTCACGTGCCAGCAATCTATCTCAGACTGAGTCCGACTACCTCGTCGGAAGCGGTCTCAGCTTTGGGAATGTGTTCTCGATCGAATCAAATTTCCGGTTGGACGAAGACTTCACGCTGCAGAGAACGGAGCTGCGCAGCAGCTTGGAATACTGGCGTCTACAGGCCGGGGTCACTTATTTCGAGTTGTCTGACGATCTCTCTGATAGCCAGATCAGAAACATCGGTAGTGAAGGCATTCAGATCCAGGGCGCTTTCGATGTAACCAAAAACATCAAGCTCATGTATTCGCAGATTCGCAATATCGAAACGCAAGAACGCCGGCGTGAAGCTATTGGCGTCGAATTCTACGACGATTGCGGCTTCATACGGCTAACTTGGAGCGAGTCCGATATCAGCGATCGGGGCGTTGGCGACTCCGGGGCTCTTAAGATTGCGTTCGGGCTTCGAACACTCGGCAATCTCGCTGGCGACCAGTTTGATTGACGCAACCCTTCTGCAAGTTCATGTGACATCTTATTGATCCCCGTGATAACTGCCCTATGGTGGCGCAAACTGTCAGTCGGCAGATCTGGAGTGAGTATTTTATGATTGGTATTCGGGCATCCCTCATCGCAATCGCAGCTGCGACGTGTTCTGGTAGCGCGATCGCGCAGGACCTTGCCCTTGGACCACAGGCAGAAGCTGCAGTTGCTGAAGACCCTCAAGCCCGTCTTCTCGGCGGTGTGGCGGCTGTCGTAAATGACGAAGTGATTTCGATCTCGGATGTCGCGCAACGGGCGCGACTGTTGCTCATCACGCTTGGCGTCCCAGCCAACCAGGAAAATTTGCAGCAAGCTCTTCCACGCGCACTGGAGGAGCTGATTGAAGAGCGGCTGCAATTGCAGAAGGCCGCCGAATACGAACTCGAAATCAGTGATGAAGCTATTGAGTCTGCCGTTGCTGATATTGCCTCTTCGAACCAGTCGACGGTTCAACAGCTGTATGACACGCTGCGCCAGTCAGGTGTGAACCCGACCACGCTTCAGGATCAGATGCGTGCAGAGATTGCGTGGCAACGGATCATGGGCGGCCTTTATGGCCAGCGCATTCGTATCTCCCGCGGTCAGATCGACAATATGCTCAATCGGTTGAGCCAGAGCGCGACAGAGGAACGCTATCAGCTGGCGGAAATCTTCCTCTACGCACCGACAGAAGCTGACAAACAACAGATCCTCGAGGGCGCTGGCGTTATCATCGAGCAACTTGGCCAAGGTGCCCGCTTTCAACTGGCCGCCCAGCAGTACTCAAACGCGCCATCGGCAGCCGTTGGCGGCGACCTCGGTTGGGTTTCCCCTGCGGAACTTGAGCCAGAAGCACGAGAAGTCATTGAGAACACCACACCACCTGCGCTCACGCCGCCAATCCTGGTCGAGGATGGCGTCTATATCTACGCCGTACGCGGCAAGCAGGATGGCGCCGATGAAGCGTTTGAGGTTTCCCTCCGGCAGATTCTGAGCACGGGTAGCGGCGCTGCGCTGAATGCTCTGGCCCTAGAACAACCGGGTTGTGATCAGCTCGAATCCATTGCTAACGCCGATGACGGCCTTGTATATGCAGATCTGGGTGTCGTTCCAGAGAATGCCCTGACGGCTGAAGTACGTGCCGCAATCGACGGCGTTCCCGTTGGCCGTGCCAGCAGCGTTCTGAATACGCCAAATGGTGAGGCTGTTCTGTTTGTTTGCGACCGTCAGGCTGCTGGCCTGCAACTTCCATCGCGCAGCCAGATTGAGGACCGTCTGTACAACCAGCAAATTTCAATGCTCAGTCAGCGTGACCTGAGAGACCTGAAGCGTGAAGCGACCATCATCCGGCGATAAGCCGCTTGTCCTGACACAAGGCGACCCGGCAGGTGTCGGTATTTTGACCACTCTGAACGCCTGGCCCGTGCTCCGGGAAAGCCGTCATCTGGCTTTGTATTTACGCGGAGACACCAAAGTCTTCCAGGACACTGCTCGGCGTTTTTCATGCAAAACACCGATCGTCGAAATCGGACACCCTGATGAGGCATGTGTCGCCTTTCGAGATGGCCTTCCCATCATACCATCCGGCGAGACACTCGACATTACACCGGGAAAGGCAGACCCGCGGTCCGCCGCGGGAATTATCACGTCTATCAAACAGGCCGTGGGCGATGTCTGGGATGGCCATGCGAGCGCTGTGGTTACAAATCCCATTTCGAAAAATTTGCTCTACGCCGCCGGCTTCAAATTCCCCGGTCACACAGAATTTCTTGCACACCTTGCTGGAGAACTTACGAATGGGCCCGCACCTCTCCCGATCATGATGCTGGTCGGTGGGGGGCTGAAGGTCGCGCTTGCAACAATTCATATCCCTCTCATGACGGTCGCTGCTCATTTGACGCAAGATTTGCTTCATGAGGTCTGCGAAATTACGGTTGATGCGCTGAAGCATGATTTTGGAGTCGAAACGCCCGTGCTCGGCGTATGCGGACTAAACCCGCATGCAGGTGAAGCTGGCACAATCGGCTCTGAAGATGAAGATGTTATCGTTCCGGTTATCGAGCAGTTTAAAGCGCGCGGCCTATCCGTTGTCGGACCTCGCCCCGGTGATACGATTTTTCATGAATCACTGAACGGCGCATATGATGGTGTTGTGGCCATGTATCACGATCAGGGGCTGATCCCGGTAAAAACACTCGACATCTGGGGCGGCGTGAATGTAACCCTCGGCCTCCCTTTTGTTCGAACGTCACCTGATCACGGCACGGGCTATGACGCTGCTGCTCAGGGAAAAGTTCGTTGTGAAAGTTTGATTTCTGCCATCAAACTCGCCAAAAGCATGGCTCAGAACAGATCAAAGCAGACCTGACATATGACCAATCCATCGGAACCGGAACTCCTGCGCGCAGATGCTGACAAGCGCCTTGGCCAGCACTTCCTGTTCGATCCAGATATCCTCCGACGCACAGCACTTGCCGCCGGACCGGTAAAAGATCGTCACGTGATAGAAGTAGGGCCCGGCCCCGGAGGCCTAACCCGTGCCTTGTTACGTGAAGGTGTTACGAAACTGGTCTCTGTCGAAATGGATGACCGCTTTGCGGATGCCTTGGAGCAATGGCCGGAGACACAAACCGGAAGGTTCGCTGTTGAGCGCGGTGACGCTACGAAGATGGACTGGAATGCACTGATCGAGCGTCACGATCTCAAGCCGCCAGTTATGATCATTGCAAATTTGCCTTACAATGTCGGCACACCGCTTCTGGTCGACTGGCTTACGAAAGCGGACTGGGCTGGCGAAATGGCATTGATGTTCCAAAAGGAAGTCGCCCAGCGCATCTGCGCGAGACCCGATACAAATCACTACGGACGTCTTGCGGTTCTGGCACAAGCTGTTTCGAAAACACGTATTGCATTTGTGCTTCCACCCGGCGCTTTCAAACCGCCGCCCAAGGTTGCCTCTGCCGTCGCCATCCTGACGCCTCTGCCGCCAGAAGATCGGTTCGATGATATTGAAGCGTTGCAAAAAGTGGCTGCAGCGGCATTTGGCCAGAGGCGAAAAATGCTTCGAGCCAGTCTCAAAGGCATCTTGCCGTCAGGACTTCAAGCCGAAGAGCTGCTGACAAGCGTAGACATTGATCCGAAACGGCGAGCAGAAACGCTATCGCAGGCAGAATTCCGGAAACTCACCAAAGCCTGGGCCGGCGCTCAGCAATCATCCAGCAATTGCTGAACCAGAGGCTCCAGATCAAGCTGTCTGAGACGTTTCTGGCGCTCGGTCAGCAGGATCCGTTCCAGCTCATCAAATGCCTGCTCGACGTCCGTATTGACGATCACGTAATCATAACGCCGCCAATGTCGGATTTCGTTCTGAGCACCTGCCATCCGATGAGCCGTTTTCTCTGGTGTTGACCCCGGCCTCTGCTCAAGGCGGCTGCGGAGCGCCTCAATGCTCGGGGGGAGCACAAAGACAGAAACGACATCATTTGGCATCTGATCGTGAATGGCATCTGCGCCCTGCCAGTCGACATCAAAGATTACGTCCTGACCAGCTGCGAGTTGCTCTTCGACCTGATCACGCGGTGTACCATAGAAATGATCAAAGACCTTTGCCCACTCGAGAAACGCGCGCTTGCCAATCATGCTCTCGAATTTTGCATGATCCACAAAGTGGTAATGGACGCCATCTTCCTCGCCAGGACGTGGGTCCCGCGTGGTCGCTGATACGGAAAGTACAATTTCCGGATAGCGCTCCATCAACATGCGCGAAAGCGTCGTCTTGCCTGCACCCGACGGGCTGGAAATCACGAGCATCAATCCACGACGGTTAGAAGCTTTACTCGACATTGGCCGCCTGTTCCTTGAATTGATCGATCAGAGTTTTCAGTGCCAGCGAGTGACGTGTCATCTCAAGGCTGGCTGATTTGCTGCCAAGCGTATTCGCCTCACGTAGCAATTCCTGAGACAGGAAATCGAGCTTGCGTCCGACCGGCTTGTCTGAAGCCAGCAATCGACCGGCCTCGTCAAAGTGGGCATTCAAACGGTCTAATTCTTCTGTCACATCTGCTTTGGTGATGAGGACCGCAACTTCCTGTTCCAGACGCTCCTGATTAAGGGCGTGATCGTCCAGAACAGCAGCAACTTTATCATGCAGACGTGCTTGCATCATGGCAGGCTGAGCGTCAGCCGTATGCTTCGCGCCCCTCACCTCTTCGGCCATATCGAGCACGACACGCGCTAAGATCGTACTGAGCGCTTCACCTTCTCGATCCCGTGCGTCTTTCAACTGTTCGATTGCCTGATCAATGGACTGCAGGATTGCCTCGCCAATCTTGCCATCAGGTGCGACGCTCAAAGTACTCTTTTCACTGCTCAGCACACCGCGAAAATTCAGCAGATCTGATGCTGACGTCGCGCCAGGCATTCCGTTGGCCCGGTCCATGATACGTGCTCTGCGCGACAGCGCATTAAGCAACTTCGTATCGACGCGCAGAGAACTCGCATCAGAGCGTTCCCGCACCTGAAGCGACGCCTGAAGGTTGCCACGCGCGAACGCGTTCTTGAACGCACTGCGGATAGGTTGCTCCAGCGCCTCACAGCCCTGAGACAAATGCAACCGAACATCCAGACCGCGCCCGTTCACGGATTTGACCTCAAAAACCCAGCTTGCCGATTCACTTTCGCCTGTCATGCTGGCGAAGCCCGTCATACTCGAAACCATCACTATCCCCCATTGGCCTCACGTCGGTCGCGCTCTATTCGACGCCATTTTGCAACATTGCGCAAATGCTCTGCATATGTCCGCGAGAACGCATGCCCGCCTGTCCCATCCGCAACAAAAAAGAGATATTCAGATTCCGCTGGCTGCAGAACGGCTCGTAAGGCAGCTGCACTTGGATTGCAAATAGGCGTGGGTGGCAAACCCGCAATAAAATACGTGTTATAAGGCGTTTCGCGGTTCTTCTCTGACAGATAAATACCGCGCTGAACCTCTTCGCCATTTACAACACGCGTCAGGCGTTCGCCTTTGGAAATCCCATAAATGATCGTCGGATCGCTTTCGAGGCGCATGCCGCGATTCAGGCGGTTGATGAAGACGCCTGCAACGAGGTCATCATCCTTGATACCGCCTGTTTCTTTCTCAACGATCGAAGCAAGAATGATCGCTTCGTCTCTGGACGAAATGGGCAGCCCCTCCTGACGCGTGGGCCAGATGTCGTCAAGCAGGTTACGTTGTGCGTTGATCAGCCGGTTGACGACCTCTTCACGCGTGGTGCCACGGACGAAATGGTAGGTGTCTGGGAGAAAAGCGCCCTCTGCAGGCGCTGCCGGCATGTCACCCGTCAGAAACTCAGCCTCTTCGATAACGCGCATGGCCTGGGCGATCGTGGCTCCCTCGATCACCTGAACGGCATGAAGAATGACTTTTCCAGATTCGAGAAGGTCCAGAATGTCGACCATACTAGCATCCGCAGGGATTTCGTATTCACCAGCCTTAATACCATCCTGCTTGTCCGTGAAGCGAGCTGCCAAGCGGAACAGTCGCGCATCCGAGACGAGCCCGACATCTTCGAGCTGCTGACCAATGCGGATAACGCCCGAGCCCCGCTCGATCAGAACGATCTGATCTTCACCGCCAGCGGCTGGCCCTTCCATGTGGATTTGCTGCTGAAACCAGAAGAATGCACCGCCGATCACAGCGCCAGCCAGCACTATTAAAATGAAAAGGGCCACCAAAGCCCTGGTGACCCATTTCATATCGTCTCTCCGGGAATCACGTCAGCGACCCCTAAGCGTTAGTCGTCTACCCGGCCCATAACAAGCGCGGCATTTGTACCACCAAAGCCAAAGGAGTTTGACAGAGCGTATTTGATGTCGCGCTTCTTCGATACCAGCGGTGTCAGATCGATATCGCTCTTAAAGCTCGGTTCTTCGAGATTGAGCGTTGGCGGGATCTGACCGTGCTTGATTGCAAGCGCGGTAAACGCGCCCTCAACGGCACCTGCCGCGCCAAGCAAGTGGCCGATCGATGACTTCGTTGATGACAGAGAAAGCCCCTTCACGGACTCTCCGAACAGGCGCTCAATCGCACGAACTTCGATCTCATCGCCAACGGGCGTGGAAGTGCCGTGCGTGTTGACATAGTCGATATCCGCTGGCGTGAGTCCTGCATGACGGAGCGCCATCTGCATGGCGCGGAAACCACCATTACCGTCCTCTGGTGGAGACGTTATGTGGTGCGCGTCACCAGACAGGCCATACCCGAGCACTTCAGCGTAAATCTTCGCTCCGCGGGCCTTGGCATGTTCGTATTCTTCCAGCACGAGAACACCAGCGCCTTCACCGAACAGGAAGCCATCGCGGTCCTTGTCGTATGGGCGAGACGCGCGCTCTGGCTCGTCGTTGAATTTTGTCGAAAGCGTTTTTGCTGCAGCAAAGCCTGCAACAGCAAGGCGACAAAGAGAGCCTTCCGTTCCGCCCGCGACCATAACGTCTGCGTCACCATACTGGATGAGACGCGCAGAATCGCCGATCGCGTGAGCGCCGGTTGCACAAGCTGTGACAACCGAGTGATTCGGTCCTTTAAAGCCATGCTTGATGGACACCTGACCCGAGCACAGATTGATCAGGGCGCTTGGAATGAAGAACGGGCTGACTTTGCGCGGGCCGCCCTGTTCCAGAATTTTCGTTGTTTCAGCAATTTCCGGAAGTCCACCAATACCTGAACCGATGAGCACACCGGTCATATATTTGTCTTCTTCCGTTTCCGGAACCCAGCCGGAATCCGCAATCGCTTCTTCAGCCGCAGCCATGCCGTAGACAATAAACTCACCTACGCGACGACGTTCTTTGGCCGACCCCACACGGTCTGGATCGAAAGCGTCAGGGTCACCCTCACCGCCACCGCGACCTGAGGTCCAAGGCACCTGCGCAGCAATTTTGCACGGCAGGTCGTCAGTATCGAACAAGTCGATTTTCTGAGCACCTGAGCGTCCCTCAATCAGACGTGACCAACTCGCTTCGCGATTACCCGCAAGAGGAGTGACCAGACCAATACCTGTTATGACAACCCGCCGCATAAAACGCTTACCCTTGTGTCTTTTTGATCTCTGTTACAGCATCGCCGACCGTACGGATGTTTTCCTGCACTTCGTCTTCGATTTCGATGCCGAACTCTTCTTCAAATGCCATTACAAGCTCGACGAGGTCGAGGCTGTCTGCGCCGAGGTCATCGATGAAGCTTGCAGATTCGGTAACCGCATCTGCTTCAACTTCCAGATTCTCGACTACGATCTTCTTCACTCGATCGAATACGTCAGACATGGGCTTTTCCTTCTCATATTGAAGCGATTTGTTTTGTTTGTTTCACTCAAGATCAGCTTGCGTGTTGCGCCGCTAGCACAGACGGCTCGGTTTGACCAATAGCTTTAGTCACTTCATGTGACCAGAGATTTTGGTCAGATCATGACCATCCCACCATTTACGTGAAGCGTTTGTCCCGTGACATAAGCCGCTTCATCACTCGAAAGATAAACGCAAGCAGAGGCGATGTCAGCACCTGAACCGAGACGTGCAGACGGAATAGATTTCAACAGCGCTTCTTTCTGCTGCTCAGGAAGCTCATCGGTCATCGGCGACTCAATGAAGCCCGGCGCAACACAGTTTGCTGTGATTCCACGGCTCGCAACTTCCTGCGCCATAGACTTGGTAAAGCCGATCATGCCGGCCTTTGATGCCGCATAGTTGGTCTGGCCCGGATTACCCATGACACCCACAATCGACGTGATCCCGATGATACGGCCGGAGCGACGTTTCATCATCCCACGCAGGCACGCTTTGGAAAGCGCAAAATAAGCCTTCAGATTGACGTTCAGGATGGTATCCCAGTCATCTTCCTTCATACGCATGAGAAGACCGTCGCGGGTCAGGCCCGCATTGGAAATCATGATGTCGAGCGGACCGAATTCTTTCTCAACCGTCGGCACGAGGTTTCCGACCGATTCAAAATCCGAAAGATTGCACGGTGCGATAAATGTCTCGCCCGGAAGTGTAGAAGCAACCTCTTCCAGAACCGCTTCTCGCGTTCCACTCAGCGCAACACGCGCGCCCTGCTGAGACAGCGCGAGAGCAATTGATTTACCGATACCACCCGAAGCACCGGTCACCAGTGCCGTTTTACCTGAAAGATCGAACATGCGATCTCCTTCCATTTCCCAATGCGCCTAAATCGAGTTGGCGAATTTCTCAAGTTCTTCCGGCGTGCCAAGCGTCACACCATTGATCGCTTTCGCCGTCCGGCGATTCATGACGCTCAGCACCTTGCCAGCGCCGCACTCAACCATGGTCGTGATACCTTCCGCGGCCATCGCCTCGACACTCTCGCGCCAACGGACGCGGGCCGTCACCTGCTCAACAAGCAGTTTGCGAATGCTGTCGACGTCGCTTACCGGGGCAGCCGTTACATTCGCATACACTGGAATAGACGGTGCTGTCAGAGCGACGTTTGCGAGCGCCGCCTCCATTGCATCGGCGGCTGGCTGCATCAGGCTGCAGTGAAAGGGTGCACTCACAGGCAAGAGGACACCTTTTTTAATGCCATTGTCCTTTGCCCACGCAATCGCGCCTTCGACAGCCGCTTTCGCGCCAGATATGACCACCTGACCAGGCGCATTGTCATTTGCGACTTCACATACGCCGTCTGCGGCGTCACATGCTGCTTCTGCTTGTTCAATAGTCGCTCCGAGCAGCGCAGCCATTGCGCCATCCCCCGGCGCAACCGCTTTTTGCATCGACTCTCCACGAAAACGGAGCAATTTCGCAGCATCACCAATACTCAGCGCGCCAGCTGCAGCGAGCGCCGAATACTCGCCAAGGGAGTGGCCGGAGACGTATTTGCCGCTCGCTATTTTAACACCGAATTCGGCTTCTAGCGCACGAACTGCGGCGAGACTGACCGCCATAAGTGCAGGCTGTGTATTTGCCGTGAGTTTCTGATCTTCTTCAGACCCATTCCAGATCAGATCTGAAAATGACTCACCCAAGGCTTCATCAATTTCTTCGAAAACGGCTTTTGCACTACCAAAGGTATCAGCGAGCTCTTTGCCCATGCCGACAAACTGCGCGCCCTGTCCTGGAAAAATAAAAGCTGTCTGTTCCATCCGACGTTTCATCCCAACTCGATTTGATGAATTGCCTAATCAGTGTTGGCGCACAAGACAAGCACTTGCAATTTCCGCAATTTTGAGGTTTAAGCGCCGCTTGATCGAAATGCGGCCTGTTTCAATGGTTGAATCAGGGCCATCGTTTATTGTCTCCCTTGCCAATAAGCGCCGCATTTCAAGCAAAGGGTAAAACATGGCTTTTTACGAACACGTGTTCGTGGCGCGCCCAGATATTTCGCCTCAACAGGTGGAAGCACTGGTCGAAGATATCACGAAAATCATCGAAACTGAAAACGGCAAAGTTGGCAAATCCGAATACTGGGGTCTGCGCAACCTGGCGTATCCGATCAACAAGGTCCGCAAAGGTCACTATTCTCTTCTGAATATTAATGCACCTGCTGCAGCAATTCAGGAACTCGACCGCCGCCTGCGCATCAATGACGACGTCATGCGTCACATGACGATCCGCGTTGAAGAGCTCTCTGAAGAGCCTTCTCCGATCATTGCTCGCAAAGACCGCGACGATCGTCGTCGTAAAGACTAAGGGGAGGACGTCATGTCTAAAGCTGGAAAACTGAATATTTCCAACCTGCCGGCTCGTCGTCCTTTTGGTCGTCGCCGCAAAGTCTGCCCGTTCTCCGGTGAAAATGCACCGCAGATCGATTATAAAGACGTGAAACTGCTGCAGCGTTACATCTCCGAAAAAGGCAAGATTGTTCCTGCTCGCATCACGGCTGTCAGCCAGAAGAAACAGCGCAAGCTCGCACAAGCCATCAAACGTGCTCGTGTCCTCGCTCTGCTTCCGTTCAGCGTGCAGTAAGGAGAAAAACCAATGCAAGTTATTCTTCTTGAACGCGTCGAAAAACTGGGAACAATCGGTGACGAAGTTGAAGTCCGCAACGGCTTTGCTCGTAACTTCCTGATCCCACAGGGCAAAGCACTTCTCGCAACAGCGACGAACCGTGCACGCTTTGAAGCTGAGCGCGCTGAAATCGAAGCTCGTAACGAGCAAGCGAAACAGGAAGCGGCAGCTTCAGGTGAGTCTCTGAACGGCCTCACCTTCACTATGATCCGTCAGGCGAGTGAAAACGGGCAACTGTTTGGTTCCGTGACTGCGCGCGACATCTCTGAATCTGCTGCTGAAGCAGGCCAGAAAGTTGAAAAGCGTCAGGTGCTTCTGGATGGTCCAATCAAGACCATCGGTTTGCATGAAGTGACAATCCGCCTTCACCCAGAAGTCACGGTCTCCGTCACTGTAAACATTGCACGCTCTGAAGACGAAGCGGAGCGTCAGGCTGCTGGTGAAAACGTTGTTGAAACAGCGCTCGCTGAACAACGTGCTGATCAGGAAGCCCAGGCATCTGAAATGGCTGCAGTTGCAGCGGAAGTTGCTGCTGAGCGCGGTCCTTCAGAAGACGAGTAAGTCTTTTTTTCGAAATTCTGAAAAAAAGCCGCATGCCAGCATGCGGCTTTTTTTTGTGCCTGAGACCTGCGGACAACTCGCCGCACCCATTTCACTAAATTCTGTACTGTTTTTAAGAGTCCCTACACTGAATACGTTTACCCCTTAACCAAAACAACAAAGGATTGGTTGGGACACGCGCATGGCTACAGTTCAGCAAGCGGCTCTGGCTTCAGACACTTTCACGGGCAAGAAAGAGAACAATACACAGTCACTGGCATCATATCTGCTGCCAGACGATCCGAACGGCGCGCGAGCAAAAGCCGTCTGGGCGCAACTCAAGCCAGCTCTTCCTGACGTCCTGAGCGTCTTCTACAGCCGCCTTGCGGAGACACCGAATCTGAAAGGAAAATTGGGTAACGATCCCAAGACCCCTACTCGTTTGGGCGAACTGCAAACCAATCACTGGGAGCGCGTATTCACCGGCGAAGTCGATTCCGGTCTCGAAACGGAAGCGAAAAAAATTGGCTCCGCACACGTGCGCATCGGCCTGACATCAGATTGGTTCATCGCGAGCTATGGTCGAATCCTGATGGACGCTATTCCCATCATCCTGAAGGTCCATCGGTTCACACCACAACGCGCGGCTGAGGCAATTCAGGTAATGATCGCCCGCATCTTTCTCGACATGGCACTCGCAAATGAGTCCTATTCCAGCCAGATCACGGACAAGGAAGCCATCGAGTGGCGCGAGGACAATGACTATCAGAACCTAAGAACGATTGCGGACTCCATTTCAGACCTGAATGAGCTCACACTTAATCTTACCGTTCTGTCGGACAGTTTTCGCAAATCGAATTCAGCAAGCGAATCTGTTGCCGCTGCCGTTGAAGAAATGGTGGCATCCATTCAGCAATTGTCTGACACCAGTCAGAGCGCGTCCAACGACGCAAATGAAACGAACGCTGCACTGGGCGAAGGCATTGAAAGCGTTTCAAGCGCGCGGTCTGCAATCAGCACCGTTTCCGAAGCCGCTGAACAGAGCAATCGCAGCCTGTCCTCACTGAAAAACGCGGCGAACGAGATCGGCGCCTTCATGGAGATCATCCAATCAATTTCCGACCAGACGAACCTTTTGGCACTGAACGCAACGATTGAGGCCGCACGTGCGGGCGATGCAGGACGTGGTTTTGCTGTTGTCGCAAATGAAGTGAAAGCTCTGGCCGGTCAGGCCGCGTCTGCGAGTGATGACGTTGCCAAGCGCATTCAGACCCTCCAGTCGGAAATCGACCGGATCAGTCACAACTTCGAAAACACCAAAACAGCAATCGATAGCGGCGAGCAAACGCTCGACGAAGCGAATACTCGTATTGAATCGGCCGGTACGCAGATGGGTACAGTGGCCAATCGTATGAGCGAAGTCGCTTCCATCCTTGAGCAACAGGAAGGCTCGACGCTTGAGATCAGCGGCCATGTTTCAGGCATTGCCGAAATGTCTCGCGAGAATGCCACATGCATTGTCGATATTGGCGATCTGCTTCAACGAAGCAATGATCACCTCTCCAAAACGGCGAACCAATGGTTCAAAAACAGCTCAGGTCGTTCACTCTGCCAAATGGCAAAAATCGACCATGTTCTCTTCAAGAAGCGGGTTGTTGATACGGTCATGGGCCGGGAAAACTGGAAAGCCTCTGAGGTTCCGAGCAATCACGCCTGTCGTCTCGGCAAATGGTATGACAATATCGACGATGCCGAACTGAAACGGACGGACGCTTTCAGAAAGCTGTCAGAGCCGCACAAACATGTTCACGACAGCGCGGTCAAAACACTTGAAGCACACGAACGCGGTGATCATGATGCAGCATTGGCTGCGCTCAAGGAATTGGACGAATCCAGCCGCGCCGTTCTGCAGTCTTTGAACGACATTTCCGACTATCTGCACTCCAAGGAATCCATAGAGGAACGCCGCAAAAGAGAGCGTGTACCCGTCTATGGCGAAAAGATCGAATTGCGTAGCGATGGGAAAGTCATCAAAGCAAGCGTCATTGATGAAGGTCCGCGCGGCATCGGTATCGATGGAGTCCCGGCTCATGAAGTCGGCAACAGTTTCGAGATCAATTATAATGGCACCAAAAAGGGCGTTGTCCGTTGGTCCAGCGGTAAGCGTGGCGGCATCGAGTTCGAAGACAACTAAGCACCACAATTCTGTAATGCTAATGAGCGGCCGCTTTTCCAAGCGGCCGTTGTGATTCATGTCCGCTTCTGCCTGAAAAAGGCGTGTCTTTCATGGTAGACATAGTTTGTTTGTGCGGCGCCGGTCCTGAACCAACTCAGACTGAACACACGCACAGACCTGAGCGGGGGTTTCGCCATGTGGGATTTTAGCATTAGCAGATCGTTCGGCCTGATGGTCCGGACACTTCCATTTCTGATTTTCAGGATGTTGACCTATGCTGGCATCGCGATTGCGTTTGTCATTGTGACTGGAACCGGCGCTGGTATTGGCTGGGGCATTGGCAGTCTTGGCGGCGAAGACGGACAAGCCACTGGCGTCATGTGGGGCGCATTCTCTGGCTTTGGACTGACAGCCGGCGCGCTTTATCTGGCACGAGAATACATTCTCTACATGGTGAAGGCTGCGCATATTGCCGTACTCGTCGAACTGCTTGACGGGCGCGACATCCCCGGCGGAAAAAATCAAATCTCGTACGGCGCTGAGATGGTCAAAGAACGCTTCATCCAGTCCAACGTGCTGTTTGGCCTTGATCAGCTAATCAAGGGCGTCATCGCGGCCATTACCGGCCTGATGCAGGGTATTACCGCCATTCTGCCCATTCCGGGGCTTCAAAATATTGTCGGGATCATCAAAGCATTTCTGAAAGTGGCTGTTGGCTTTGTCGATGAGATCATTCTCGCTTACGCCATGCGCACAAAGAGCGATAACCCTTGGCAATCAGCAGAAGATGCGCTGGTGCTCTACGGACAGAACTACAAGAAGATGCTGAAGAATGCCGCCTTCCTGGCGGTCATCGTCTATGTTCTGTCTTTTCTGATTTTTCTCATCATGCTCGCACCGGCAGCACTGGTTGTTTATCTGATCCCTGGTAGCTGGTCAGCGGGCGGCTTCATCTTTGCAATCATATTTGCCTGGGCGGTGAAAGCAGCGGTGATTGAGCCGTTTGCTGTTACATGCATGATGGATGTCTATTTCAAAACGATCGAAGGTCAGACAAAAGATCCCGAATGGGATGATCGGCTCTCCAGCATTTCAAAGAAATTCCGCAAGATCAAAGACAAGGCATCTGAATGGGTTGGCGGCAAACGACCGGAAGCCAGCACCACCGCTGCAGCCAGCCAATAGGGACACCGAAAGGACTGGTGTAGACTCCCTGCACCAGCCTCTCATCTGCGGATAAGTACAAATCAGGAATTTTCTGCAGTGCCCTGTGAATAACGGGGATGGAATCTGTTAAGATGCGGTCAAGCTCTGACGTTAACTATTTTTGGCGCTAACGGTTCCTGATGGCATACGACGATCCGCAACCTAACACTTCGAAACAGGATGTTCCGCATAATATCGCTGCGGAGGCTGCGATTCTGGGCGCAATCCTATTCGACAATAATGCCTATCACCGCGTTTCTGAAATTTTGAACGACTCAGATTTTTACGCACCCGGCCACAAGCTCATCTATCAGGTCATTCACGCCTTCGTGCCGAACGGCAAAATGGCTGATGGCGTGACGCTGCACGACCATTTCTCCAAAAAAGGCGAACTCGAAACCGTCGGCGGCGCCGCCTATCTCGCAGACCTGCTGGACCGGGCGGCTTTTGGTCCGGAGATTGTGGATTATGCAACGATCGTCCGTGACCTCGCCATTCGGCGCGAGCTGATTGATATCGGCTCGACCATGGTGTCTGTCGCCAACACGCCGGGCGACGACATTCCTGGCGACAAGCAAATCGAGACGGTCGAGAAACAACTCGGCGCTCTGGCTATGCGCGGGTCAGCACGCGGCGGGTTCAAAGGGTTCGACTACGCGATCACCGAATCGATCCGCATGGCAACGGCCGCTTACCAGCGTGATGGCAAAATCGCCGGTATCTCCACCGGCATGAGCGATCTCGACCACAAGCTTGGTGGTCTACATAATTCCGACTTGCTGATCCTCGCCGGACGCCCATCCATGGGTAAGACATCTCTGGCGACGAACATTGCGTACAATATTGCCAAGGTCTTCAAGGAGGAGCTCAACGAGAATGGCGTGAGAGAATTGCGCGACGGTGGACGCGTGGGCTTCTTCTCGCTTGAGATGTCGTGTGAACAGCTCGCGACACGTATTCTCGCTGAGGTTTCCGGCGTCCAGTCACACCGCATTCGTCAGGGTGACCTCGAGCGCCATGAGTATGATAAAATTCGGGACGCGGCTGCAGAGCTCGAAAGCCTGCCTCTCTACATTGATGATACCGGTGGCATCTCGATTTCGCAGCTGGCAGCACGCGCGCGACGGCAAAAGCGTGGCCAGGGTCTGGACATTCTAATCATCGACTATCTTCAGCTGATCACAGGCTCAGGCGCGCAAAAGGGCGCGAGCCGCGTTCAGGAAGTCAGTGAAATCACCATGGGCCTGAAGGCGCTCGCGAAAGAATTGAACATTCCGATCATTGCACTATCCCAGCTTTCTCGTCAGGTTGAACAACGCGAAGACAAGAGGCCTCAGCTTTCTGACCTTCGTGAATCCGGCTCGATCGAGCAGGATGCCGACGCCGTTCTGTTCGTGTATCGGGAGTCCTATTATCTGGAGCGGATGGAGCCGGAAGAAAACGACGAAAAATTCCAGGCCTGGATGGAAAAAATGGACCGCGTCCGCAATATTGGCGAAGTTATCATTTCTAAACAGCGCCACGGTCCAATCGGCAGGGTAGAATTGCACTTTGATGCCAACATCACAAAATTCAGCAATCTTGAACGACGGCATCAACCACCCGAATATTGATGACGTGATAAACGAGCCTTCGTTTTTTCCTGAAGCCTATGTTTCGCTGGAAACAATCAAATCAAATTACGCGTCATTAAGCTCGTTTGTGACATCGGCGGAAACGTCTGCCGTTGTAAAAGCGAATGCGTATGGCCATGGTATGGCTGAAGTCGGCACCGCGCTGCTTTCTGCAGGATGCCGAACATTCTTCGTCGCTTATCTGAGTGAAGGAAGCGCTCTGCGAAAAGCGCTTGGGTCCGAGCCGACGATTTATGTTTTCAATGGTATTCGCAGCACTGAAATAACAGCCTTTAGCGAATCAAACCTGTCTCCGGTCTGCAATCAAGTCTCCGATATCGCCAGCGCTCTTCAACTCGACCAACGCATCGGCTTCGCCTTGCATTTCGACACGGGCATGAACCGTCTCGGACTTTCGCAAGGTGACATGTCCGAGATTGCAGATCATATAAAAGCACGTCCGCCAAACCTGGTGATGAGCCACCTTGCCTGTGCAGACCTTCCCGGCCACGAGATGAATGCAGCGCAGCTCTCGCGTTTCTCCCAAATCAAGTCCGATTTTCCTGAATCGAAAGCATCCCTATCCGCAACCGCCGGAATTTATCTCGGCGAAGACTATCATCACGATCTGGTGCGTCCGGGTATCGGGCTCTATGGCGGCGGACCTGCACGCCCTGCAGGTATAAAGCTGACACCTGCCCTGACTCTGACCGCCCCGATTTTGAAAGTCTTTGATGTTCCTGAAGGCGAGACTGTCGGATATGCCGCAACATTCCAGACGAGGAGGCCGATTCGTGTCGCCACCGTTTCTCTGGGATATGCCGATGGTTACTTACGCTCAGCAGGGAATTACGGCTTCGCGGTCCTGGACGGCATTCCCTGCCCGGTTCTGGGCCGCATTTCGATGGATCTGACAACCATTGATGTTTCCGACCTCCCAGCAGCACCCAGACCGGGTGACCGTGTTGAGTTTCTGGGCAAACAAGCGGGGCTGGAAATCCAGGCAGAAGCCGCCGGATCAATTGGTTATGAGTTGACGTCGAGACTTGGCGGGCGCATCAGGCATGTGTGGGGCGAATAGGAGTTATTGAGGGTGACCAAAAACATTCCCGTTTTTCTCAGACCGTTCCAATGGGTCGGCGCAGCGTTTTTAGGCCTGCTTGCCGAAACGGGACGGCTCGCGCATTTCGCCGGACGTGTGAAACTGTCAGCCGTCTCTCTCCCTGTTTATCCTGGTGAGATACTCCTGCAGTGTATCCGCATTGGATACTATTCGCTGCCGGTTGTCGGACTCACGGCGCTATTCACTGGTGCGGCGCTGGCTCTAAATATTTACGTCGGTGGTTCACGCTTCAACGCGGAGCAATTCGTACCGAACATTGTGGTACTGGGCATAACCAGAGAGCTCGGCCCGGTGATTGCCTCACTAATGCTTGCGGGCCGCGTGAGTGCAAGTATTGCCGCCGAAGTCGGAACGATGAAAGTAACCGAACAGATTGATGCGCTGCACACCCTGTCGACCAACCCGTTTCGTTATCTCTACGCCCCCCGTTTCTGGGCGGCAGTTCTGACACTGCCGATCCTCGTATTCATCGCGGACATTCTGGGTGTGTTCGGTGGTTATCTGGTTTCCGTCGGTACGCTCGACTTCAACGGCAATCTCTATATCCGGAACACATTCGACTACATGACGACCTCAGACATTGTCGGAGGCCTGATCAAAGCAGCTGTGTTTGGTGCGCTTGTCTCGATCATGGGCTGCTATCATGGTCAGAACAGCAAAGGCGGCGCCAGTGGTGTCGGCCGGGCGGCCACGCTCGCCGTTGTTTCAAGCGCAGTGCTGATTTTCTTCGCCAACTTCCTTCTGACAACGTTTTTCACAAGGATCGGGCTGTGACGGAACCTCTTCTCAAACTCGAAGGCGTTCACAAGTCCTTCGGTCCAAAACACGTGCTGAACGGCGTTGATATCGATGTTGCGCCGGGTCGCTCGCTTGTCATCATTGGTGGCTCAGGCACCGGGAAATCCGTGATGCTGAAATGCGCCCTGGGTCTCATGAAACCAGATAAAGGCGACGTGTTTTTCAACGGTGAAAGTCTGACCACGGGCAAAACCGCGAAAAAGCAGAGAGATATGCTCGAACGGACCGGCATGCTCTTTCAGGGTGGTGCACTGTTCGACAGTCTACCTGTCTGGCAAAACGTATCTTTTCGACTCCTACATGGCGGAAAAATGAAGCGCAGCGATGCAAAAGAACTGGCGATCGACACGCTGAAAAAAGTGCGTCTCGGTTCTGACATCGCTGACCTCTACCCGTCAGAGCTGTCCGGCGGCATGCAAAAGCGGGTTGGACTTGCGCGTGCGATCGCGACCAAGCCGGAGCTGATTTTCTTTGATGAACCGACAACCGGCCTCGATCCGATTACCGCAGATGCCATCAATGATCTCATCGTCGAACAGACAAAAACGCTCGGTGCCTCATCAGTCTCGATCACGCACGACATGCCTTCGGCGCGTAAGATAGGTGACGAAATTGCGATGATTTTCGAAGGAAAGATTATCTGGCGCGGGCCAGCAGATACAGTCGACGATTCCGGCAACGAATATGTCGATCAATTTGTGCATGGTCGGGCGCATGGCCCAATCCAGCCTGCAATGTAGGTGATCATGCGGAGCATCATAAGGATATGACGCTCCGCACATTTTCTCACAGAGACGGATTCAGAAGATACTTCTCGCCCGTCGCCTTTGCATCATAAGCCTTCGCAACATCAAGATTGAGCATGTCACGCAGTGATATCTCTTTGGTGTAGTGGCTCGCAAACGTTGTTTTCAGCTCGCTCACGACGCGCTTACGTAGACGCACATTTCCTTCCGCGCCGATTTTCTCGAGGAACGGCAGAAGCAACCATCCACCGCATCCCCATGACATACCGACACCCGGAGGAATGGTTGTGGGACTCAGATCCAGACGTCCATAAACATATACTTGCTTAGGCGTATCGGAACCATAACGACTGTAGCCACCTGCTTTCTTGCTCGCGGCAGACTCCATCGCAATCAGAATCTGGCCTGCCAGCGGACCACCACCGACAGCATCAAAAGCAATCGTCGCACCTGTTTCAACAAGTGCATCGACAAGGTCGGACATGAACGTCTCGGAAGACGAATTTACGATATATTTTGCGCCGAGGTCTTTCAGGATCTTTTCCTGCTCAGGCTTACGGACGATGTTCACCAGATCAATACCATCGGCAATGCAGATGCGATTGAGCATCTGCCCGAGATTCGACGCAGCCGCAGTGTGAACCAGCGCTGTGTGACCTTCCATCCGCATGGTTTCGGTCATGCCCAGAGATGTCAGCGGGTTTACGAAACACGATGCGCCTTCACGCGGTGTAATGTCATCCGGCAGTTCCATGCACTGTGAAATGTGAAGCTTTCGGTATTCCGAATACATCTCACCACCGAGACAGGCGACCGTTTTGCCCATCAAAGCCTGAGCTGCGTCACTCGACCCAGCTGCAACGACAACGCCTGCGCCTTCGTTACCAGCCGCCATGGATTGGTCCACACGAGCTCCCATTGCGCGCATGCCGGCCGGTGGCACAGGTGCCGTAATAACCGGGCGATCTTCCGACCCACCTTGCTTTGCCTGTGACAAATCACCCGCACCGATCAGTAGACCCAAATCCGATGGATTGATCGGCGCAGCCTCAACGCGGACGATGACCTGATCAGGGCCTGGTTCTTTAATGTCGACTTCAGCGAGCGAAAGCTCCAGCTCGCCTTCGGACTTGATGAGGGTACGAACCTGTAGCCCAGTTTTCGGTAAATCAGCCATTTGCTTTGTTATCCTCCGATGACGTTTTCGTTCTCTCAGACAGGCTTACCCTGTCACGTGACGATAGTCGTGTCACATTAAGTTGTTTCCGCATAGACATCCATGCAATGCATCCACAATCTGCGTTCAAATCCGAATCGTATAAGATCGCACCCACTTCCAGCGATCCCCAACTTCCTTGAGTTTCTGTCATGGCACGCCAGCAACAAACACAATTCGTCTGCCAGTCATGTGGGGCAGCATTCTCGAAATGGAATGGCAAATGCGAAGCTTGCGGCTCCTGGAACACGCTCGTTGAGGAAACGATCGAGAGCACTCCTGGCGGACTCGGAAAAACCAAGAAGCAGACAACAAGTCAACTCGATTTCGTTAGCCTCAATGACCCGACGGATCCGCCAGAGCGCATCGTCATGGGTGTCGAAGAGCTCGACCGGGTTTTTGGCGGCGGCCTGGTTCCGGCATCAGCGACTCTAATTGGTGGAGACCCGGGGATTGGAAAGTCGACCCTGCTCTTACAGGTCGCAGCACGGCTGGCCCGAAATGGGCAAGACGTCGTGTATGTGTCGGGAGAGGAAGCTGCCGCGCAAATACAAGAGCGTGCTGAGCGCCTCAAGATTTCCACAAGCCCGGTGAAACTGGCGACAGAAACAGATCTTCGCACCATTCTTTCAGCCCTGAAGAAGACCAAACCGGATTTTGTGGTCATCGACTCAATTCAGACGCTCTGGTCCGACAGCATTGAGGCCGCACCGGGATCTGTTTCGCAGGTTCGAGCCTGCGCTCAGGAACTCGTCCGCTTCGCGAAGAAATCTGGTTGCGCTCTGGTAATTGTGGGGCACGTCACGAAGGAAGGTCAGATTGCCGGACCACGCGTCGTCGAACACATGGTGGATACCGTTTTCTATTTCGAAGGCGAACGCGGTCACCAGTTCCGTATTCTGCGCGCCGTAAAAAACCGCTTCGGCCCGACCGACGAAATTGGCATTTTCGAAATGCACCAATACGGCCTCTCTCCGGCGAGCGAACCATCGGCGCTCTTCCTATCGACTGAAAATGAGTCGGCGGGCGGTGCGGCGGTCTTTGCAGCCATGGAGGGCTCTCGGCCCGTGCTCGCAGAAGTACAGGCTCTGATTGGCTCCTCTGCCATTGGTACACCGCGCCGGTCTGTTGTTGGATGGGACAACAACCGGCTAGCCATGATCATTGCTGTTCTTGAGGCTCGGTGTGGCATACAGATCGGACCTCGCGACATTTATCTGACCGTGGCCGGTGGATACCGGGTTTCCGAACCGGCAGGCGACCTGGCAGCAGCGGCAGCCCTACTCTCTTCGCTCGCCGATTCGCCATTGCCTGAGAAATCAGTGTTCTTCGGTGAAATTGCCCTCTCGGGTAGTATTCGTCCTGTTGCAAGGATGGAAGCGCGCCTGAAGGAGGCCGAGCGTTTGGGCTTTAAACACGCTTATGGCCCGGAAGGGCCAAAGACGCAGTTCAAAGACTTGACCTATAAACCTTTTAATCGCCTTGGTGACCTAGTAGACCTCCTGCAAATCGGAGTTGATGATGAGTGATTTTCTGGGACCCGGGGCGTTTACCTGGTTTGATCTGATCGTTGTAACGATCATGGTCATTTCAGGTCTCATGGCGCTCGCTCGAGGATTCATTCGGGAAATTGCTTCGATTTTTGCATTCGTTCTCGCCCTGTTTGCTGCGTTTATGGCTTGGCGCATGTTCGCCCCAACGGCACGATCCTATCTGCCAGAGAACTGGAGTGACTGGATCGCAGATGCCCTCGTCGTAGGTATCGCGTTTCTTGCCATTTATATCATCACCGCCTGGTTTGGCCGAAAGATCTCCAAGTTCGTGCATATCCATACGGATATCGGACTTTTTGATCGTCTTGCAGGACTTGTATTCGGCGTCGCTCGCGGAGCGGCAGTTGTGGTACTTGTGCTTTTGGCAACACGCCCTTTCATAGAAGAAGCACAAATCCGCTGGATAGTTGATGCTTACACCTATCCATATTTCGTCGACGCTGTTATCTGGGTACAGAGTAATTTCATGGTATTTGCTGAAGGCGTTCAGGAAGCAATACCTGTCGAAATCACTGAATCGCCCTAACTGGCATTCAGTCAAATTGGAGCTCGCTCGATCGTGTTAATCTGGGATCATGACGACGACAAACTTCGTGAGGAGTGCGGCGTCTTCGGTGTGTTTGGTCATCCGGAAGCTGCTGTCATTACGGCCCTTGGGCTCCACGCGCTTCAGCATAGAGGCCAGGAAGCCTGCGGTATCGCAGCGTTTGACGGAAAGCTTTTCCACAATGAACGCCATACCGGCCTCGTCGGTGATGCATTCACAGGCAAAGACCTGCTCAAGCGTCTGCCAGGGTCCTGGGCCATCGGCCACAACCGCTATCCGACACAGGGTACGCCCGCCATCCGTAACATTCAGCCGATCTTTGCGGATCTGGACTGCGGTGGGTTTGCGGTTGCACACAATGGCAATCTGACGAATTCGCGCTCACTGCGCCGCCAACTTGTCGACAAGGGAGCGATCTTCCAGAGTACGATGGATACAGAGGTGATCCTTCACCTGATTTCCCGCTCCGACAAAGCACGTATTACTGAGCGTTTCGTTGACGCACTGGGACAGATCGAGGGCGGATACGCCCTCGTTGCACTTTCAGAGAATATGTTGATCGGTGCGCGTGACCCGGTAGGCCTTCGTCCACTTGTTCTGGGTGATCTCGACGGCGCAAGCATTCTGGCATCAGAGACCTGCGCGCTTGATCTGATTGGCGCGAAATTCGTTCGCGAAGTCGAACCGGGCGAAATTATCGTCGTGACAAAAGACGGCGTCGAGAGCCTCACGCCATTCCAGCGCCGCTCGACCGCGCCTTGCCTGTTCGAGTTTGTCTACTTCGCACGCCCGGACAGCATGATCCAGGGCAAGAGCGTTTATGAGGTTCGCCGCCGCATGGGCGAACGCTTGGCACAGGACACACCCGCTGATGCCGATGTGATCGTGCCCGTACCTGACAGCGGGGTTCCCGCTGCACTCGGTTTCGCAGAAGCGTCAGGCATCCCTTTCCAGCTGGGGATTATTCGAAACCATTATGTCGGCCGGACCTTCATTGAACCCACGCAGACTGATCGACAGAACAGCATCAGCAAAAAGCACGCTCCAAACCGCGCAGTTCTGAAAGACAAGCGCGTCGTCCTCGTTGATGACTCGATTGTCCGCGGCAACACCTCCAAACGGATCGTCCGCATGGTCCGCGAAGCTGGCGCCAAGGAAATCCACTTCCGATCGGCGAGCCCACCTATCCGTTTCCCTGACTATTATGGCATCGACATGCCATCAGAGCAGGAATTGATGGCTTCTCGCATGTCTCTTGAAGAAATGCGCAATGAGCTCGAGGTAGACAGTCTGGGCTTCCTGTCTGTTGATGGCCTGTATTGGGCTGTCGGTGACGTGAAGCGAGACCCGAACACACCTCAATACGCCGATCACTGCTTCACCGGAGACTATCCAACACGCCTGATTGATCGCCGTTACGATGAAGTTGGGCGTGATGCGCAACTCTCCTTCCTGGATGACTAGCAAAGACATTTGAGCATATGACTGACAAGCGACTGACACTCGTCACGGGCGCGTCCGCAGGTATTGGCCGCGCGCTTGCATTGGAATTGGCAACCACTCACGATCACCACGTTCTGGCGCTGGCACGCAGCAAGTCTGCGCTCGAAAAACTTGACGATGAAATCAAGAGCAGAGGCGGCAAGGCGACGCTGATACCGCTCGATCTCACAGACGCGCCTTCTGTTGAGCGGCTGGGAGCTGTTGTTCTGGAGCGCTGGGGCCGCCTGGACGGCTTGGCCGGTAATGCTGGTATGTTGGGTCCATTGAGCCCGCTACAGACGATTACTCCTCGCGAATTCGACAAAACCATCGATACAAACCTGACAGCGAACTGGCGTCTTATCCGATCCTTCGATCCATTGCTGCGAACAAGTGACTCCGGCCGAGCTGTCTTTGTGACATCAGGCGTTGTGCCACGCCCGCGCGCATTCTGGGGGCCATATCAGGCATCCAAAGCCGGCCTAGAAGCCATGGTTCACGCGTGGATCGAAGAGACCGCGATCACCAAAATGAAAATCAACCTGTTTGACCCGGGTGCGACGCGTACGGCAATGCGGGCTGACGCGATGCCCGGCGAGGATCCAATGACCCTCCCGCCCCCCGAAGAGGTTGCGGCGAAACTGGCAAAACTCGTCCTGCCAGAGTGCGATTCTCACGGAAAACGCTTCGAAGCTAAAGATATGTAAGAAAAGCCCGGCCATGCCGGGCTTTTTTGAAATCAAACCAAGTCATATCCTCTGGCATTGATATACTGTCGAAGTTCGCTGGCGCGTCGTTGCGGCGCCGGGTGAGTCGACATGAACTCCGGTGTCGAGGAACCACTACTGCGCGCAGCCATCAAATCCCAGAGCTTCGGCGCTTCAGCGACTTTGAAGCCAACTTTGTGCATGTAGTCGACACCCAACCGGTCTGCTTCCAGCTCATGGTTTCGGCTATAGGGTAAAAGCACACCAAACTGCAGCGCAGCGCCGCCCAGCGCGCCAATTTCATTGCCATACTTTTTCAAAGTATCGGACTGATTCACAGCAATCGCGCCAGCAACGACTGCCAGCTGTCCAGCCATCTGGACAGAATAACGCTCCGCGGCATGCTTGCCGACGACATGGCCAACTTCGTGGCCGAGAACGGAGGAAAGCTGATCGTCATTTTCAACGAGTTCGGTGATACCGCGATACACACCAACCTTGTTACCGGGCATCACGAAAGCATTCACATCATCTGTGTCAAAGACCTCTACATCCCAATGCTCATTGGATCGGCCTGCCCCGACCGATATCTTTTCCCAGACCCGATTGACGCGCGAATTGAGTGAAGAATTGCGACTGATCGGCGTTTGCTGCTTCATCTCTGTCCATGCGGATTCGGCCATCTGTGCGACAGTCCCCTCGTCCACGAGCAGAAACTGGCTCCGCCCCGTTGCCGGGTTGGTCGTGCATCCTGATACAATTGGGACAACAGAGCCAACCGCAAGTCCCGTAATGATTTCGCGTCGTGAAAGCGCGATCCGTGGCGCCTTTTCCAGCTCTTCGTTTGAAATGGTTTCGTCGGATAAGCGCATGGCGTTTCCCTCTCCCAGTCTTCATCCACAGATTTGGTATAGAACGAATTTCGACATTCAGGAAACAAGACAATGGGTGATTTCAGAACTTACCGACCGTTTCTGAATGCTAATGAGAGAACGGCTGCAGTTTCATCGAACTCACCGCTGACTTCCTGTCGAACACCAAGCCCGAATTCAAATTGTCCAAAAACAAACGAACGAGTCAGATCAATTTTGTCAGAGCGGTCATCCTCACCTCGTTCGGACCAAAGCTGTGCCGTCCAGTATACATTTGGCTGTGGCTGCACGGAGATGATCGCTTCCAGCCGATCATGATAACACCCGCCATCATGCTCCCGGCGTCCGACATTTAATCCGGAATAACCTTCATAACGTCCCAGCTTAAACGTCCGCCCTACGCCCAGAGAGATTTCGCCACCCATAGCATCGCATCCGCGAAAACCACCGATTGCCGCACCTTCCAGTATCGCGATTTCACCGGTGCTCGACCACTTTTCATTCGCCCAAATGCGGCGGCGTGCAGCGACACGCCAGCCTTCACTGTCAAAAGCATTTGATGTTGAAAAATCGACCGTCTCGTACTTCGCAGACAACGTCCAATCCGCAGTGATACCCCATTCGCCGTAAGCATCCAACCGCTCCGCGGAGAACCCGTTGTGATCCTCCGCAGCGAGCGAAATACGCGAATAAATACCGCCGTCAGACTGCACCCACGGTCCGGCGTGTGCCGCAGCTCCGAAAAGTGAGCCGAGACAGACTAAGGCTGTGACTAGACGTCGTAACCTGGAAGGTTGCGATCGAGACGTCGGAGCAGTGCTGGCCATGCAAGCGCATCTGCGAGCATGCCCATGCCTTTGGGATTGCTTTGTCCCGCTACTTTGTCCTGTAAGTCGTCTTGACAAAAGAGCAGCTCCCCACCTGCTTGCGCCATGATCTGCATCTTACAAGCCCGCTCTAAAAAGAACATACGCATATAGGTTTGGGCCGCTGATTCACCGCAAGTGAGCGTTCCGTGGTTACGAAGCATCATGGAATGCTTGTTTCCGAGGTCCGCAACAATGCGCTCACGCTCATCATGGTCCAGCGCAATGCCCTCATAATCATGATAGGCGAGGTCAGACATGGCGATCATGCCCGTCTGAGAAATGGGCAGCAGACCACCCTTCTGAGCAGAAACAGCAACCCCCTGATCTGTGTGCAAATGCATCACACATTTTGCATCTTCACGAGCCGCATGCACAGCTGAGTGAATCGTGAAACCAGCAGGATTGATCGCATATGGCGTATCGGAGACGATCTCTCCATCAAGATCCACCTTCACCAGTGATGACGCGGTGATTTCCTCAAACAATAAACCGTATGGATTGATCAGAAAGTGGTGTTCAGGCCCCGGTACACGCAAGGAAATATGCGTAAAGATGAGGTCATCCCAACCATGATAGGCCGTTAGACGGTAGAGGGCAGCGAGATCGACACGCGCCTGCCATTCTTCAGGTGTTACGCTTGCCTGGACGCTTTTTATGCTCAGATCATCGGCCATTTTGTTCCTCCCAATTATGTTTGATGTATTTTACTCTATTCACCTGATAACGCAAAACGTAAGCTGCCAGCATACTTCAGAATTGGGGCTGAAGCTGTTCTACACATAGCCTGTAGAGAATTCTGGTTGAGCGTAAGCTGTCGGTCTGTCAGACAATGTGCAATGCCAAGCGATAAGCATATTATGTTGGGGGAGAAAGCATGAGCATCAAAATTGCGTTCATCGCCAGCAAGCGGCCGGAGGCACAGACAGCCCTGCGCTTCATGACGCAAAAATATGGTCAGGTTGACGAGAACGAAGCAGATGTTGTTGTCGCACTCGGCGGCGATGGCTGTATGCTTGAAACCCTTCGTCGAAGGTTTGATGACCCGCGTCCGGTGTACGGTATGAATCAGGGCACGGTTGGCTTCCTGATGAATGACTATCGGGAAGATGGCTTGTTTGAACGCCTCGACGCTGCTGAACGTGCTATTATCTACCCGCTTCGCATGAAGGCAGAAACGACCTCCGGTGAGACCCATGTGCGACTGGCAATCAACGAAGTGTCGCTCATACGGCAAACCTCTCAAACAGCTCGCCTGAGAATCACAATAGATGGCCGGGTGCGTATGGCCTCACTGGCATGCGACGGGGTTCTGGTCGCAACACCTGCAGGCTCAACGGCCTACAACCTGTCCGCCCACGGTCCAATTCTTCCGATTGGAGCGAATCTGCTGGCGCTCACGCCGATCAGTCCGTTTCGTCCTCGACGCTGGCGCGGCGCGCTACTACGCCATGATGCTGAAGTTGTCATCGATATCAGCATCGCTGAACTTCGTCCTGTTTCAGCATCTGCAGACAATCAGGAGGTTCGCTCGGTCGAGCGCGTCACGGTTACGGAAGACCGCTCCAAGCCGCTGGTTATGCTCTTCGATCCAGGTCATGCACTGGAAGAAAGAATTCTTCAGGAACAGTTCGCTCATTGAGTATTGGTATATCCTCTGGAAGGGAATATTAATAAAAGAGTGTTCTTGTTCAAATCCAAATAAGCTCTCAAACTTGGAACCGGGTCATGGGAAAATCTAAGCCAATCGAGATCATCACGCCGCCGAACGTGCTCAAAGCGAAACTGGGTGGTCCATTGTCTTTGACGAGTTCCGAAGCCATCAAGCGCGCCGAACGTGCGCTCGAAAACCTTTCCCACGAATTTGACAACTGGCTCGACGACGAGATCACACGCGTGGAAAATACGTGGAACGCTGCGCGTGATCTGTCTGATCGTGAGAACCAGTTGACGGAAGTCTACGGCGCCTCACACGACCTGAAAGGTCTGGCGACAACATATGGCTACCCGCTAATCACCCGTTATGCCAATTCACTCTGCCGCCTGCTTGCAACCGATACGTCGCGGGCTGTTGCTCCAGCGAACCTGATCGAAGCGCATGTTCATGCCTGTCGAACAGCTATGCGCCAGAACATCAAAAGCCCGGATCATCCGGTCGGCATTGCTCTGGCACATGAATTGGAAACGCAGACAGAAGAGTATGCAGACGCGGTCTAGGCTGAACCTTTTACCGTGTTCTTCATGGCTTTATTGACCGTCTCAAGCGGCTCAATTGTCACGCGATAACCCGCTTCGGCGGGTATTTTCAAAACCGCCCCCTGCTCGCCCTTATCTACGACTGGCAACACTGTAACGATTTCTCGTTGTCGTGCAGCATCCAGAGCCGCTTCGGGCGGACCACTGTCCTCCAAAAGCTCCAGGTTGACGCGGGTTGGAAACAGAAGCGTAGCTTCTCCACTTTTTTCGCGGCGCAATATTTCCGATGGCTGAACCCACACAGCTTCGGTTGTCTCACGGCCATCATGAACGGCGCGCTGCTCGATTGGAGCTCTCGCAATAAAAAAGCGTGTGTCGAAACGCTTTGGCATCATGTCGGGTGTAATCCAGTGGGCATAGGGCACAAGTTCGTTCACACAAAGCACAAGATCCTGCGCTTTGATCAGTTCAAGAAAGCTCTCTTCTCTGCGATCTATCGGCCCACGGTGCGGCGCCAGCGTCTCACAGACATCTCTGGACACATGCGTGCCAGGCTTGGCGGACCGAGACCTGGCCAGCAAAATTCCGGACTCTTCGAAGACTTCCCGGATCCCACCGATGCGAACGGCCAGCTCACCTCCCTCAAAGTCACCCTCAACGAAGTCACGCCATTCAGGCCTCAGATCATCCTCACTGACCTTTCCACCCGGGAAGACGTGCGCGCCAGAGGCGAAGTCGATCTGGTAACTTCTGGCGACCATCAGCACTTCGGTTTCCGCCTCTCCGCGGATCAGCAGAATGGTCGATGACAATTTTGGCTGCGAGCCCTCCCCCAATTCCTTCATAAATTCTCTCCCCATTCTGATTAGCTTGTTTTAAATTCCGTCGTCTTACGCCACGGGATTGAAGGAGTGTCTTGCTAAGGTCTGCCTGTGTCCAGACTTAGTGAGGTTTTATGTCCGTCTCTCTCCATAACGAAAACAATTATTCCGGACAAAAAGGGCCAGCTCTACGTAGTCGTTTCGAGGTATGTCGCCGTCTCTCTGACGGTGAACCGGACCTCGCGCTCACCCGTGTTGACCCATTGTTTGAAGAACAGGCATCTCCTTTCGCGCCCATCGGCCCGAATGGCTTCAGATCACCTGGCGAATGGCTCTGCGTGGCGCTGAGAAAACTTATCACGGCGACGAACAGCACTCATTCCTTAACGCGCCCGATCCATGTCCCAATGCCAATTGCGACTCTGATGGACGAATCGGCGGCACGCGATGCAAAAAATACCGTGCAGGAAGAAGGGTACTGCCCGCAGGAGTTCATGCTCGAGTTCCAGGATGCCAGCCTCGCCTGCGGCGACGCATCAGCAATGAAACAATTTGAAGCTTTTCGCCGTTCCGGCTTTCGGATTGCCATGGATGCACGCAAATCCTTTGCGACGCCGTTCTGCTCGCGTCTGCGCCCAGCAATCGAACGCATTCGGGTCAACGCGGACGAATTGATGTACAATGACACTCTGCAAATGCGAGCGGACATTGTCGCCTGCCTTGGCGGAGAGGTCATCGTCGACCGCGCCAACTGGCGGGATTCAGTAACGCTGGAAAAGCTGGGCGCAACGCATGCGCTGAAGATGATGGCGGACGCCTAAGCGGCTTCCTCTTCTGACTTACCACTTTCGTCACGATCGCGCACATCTCTGTAAGCGTCGAGCTTCTCAAGCAGATAATCCAGGTCACTCTGCGGAATGGCCTGGAACTGCGTGAGAATGCGCTCAATCATGCAGGTCCGGAAACGCTGTCGATCACCTTCAAGCCCATTGAATTCGAGCTCGTGGTAAACCGAAATCGCGGTTTTGAACGGCATGAACATGCCATTGGGAAGCCCTGCCCGTTCGAAGATCGTACGAAGACCAAGCGAACCGGCATCATGAAGCATGAGCCAGGCTTTCGAATGCGGAATTCCGGCGAGTTCAGCGATCGCCCATTCCACAAAGCGCATGTGTCCAAGACAAAGTCCGCGCATGATCATGGATGAAGTCAGCCGCCCATTCAGATTAAGCTGCTGCACAAAACGCTCCATGTTCGTGGAGCGTCCCGCCTGCTCGACAAGATCCAGCGTCGCGCGTTCGCGCGCGCCAGAAGCAAGCTCAATAGCAAGCTGTGGCGGTAACTCATGCTCATTCACGAGCTTGTCAAACAACTCACCTGACACGAGTGAAACCATCTTTTCAGCGATTTGTGGCGGTATCCACTGACGTGAAATCAGAGCGCCATGAACATCCTGGTCCGCCTTGAAGCGTTTTAGTACGGCGTCATAGCCGCGCTCCGTCATTTCGGCACCATCATTAGCAGCCATGACCTTTACGGCATCACGGCACGCATGTTCAGACATAGCCGTGGTAACATCACTGGAGAGCGCATCACGTCCGGCAATGGCGATCTGTTTGGCATCGGTTGCATTCAAGACCAGCTCAACAAGATCTGACCCGGTAAAGACCGGCGAAGACTGCAGAACCGGAAGCGCCACGGCTTCGACATCATGCGCGAGCTTCAGCGCGACATTGCGTGGCAGATTGGGTGAATTTTTCAAGGTCACAGCCATGGCGCGGCGGACCAGTACTTCAGCATCCTTGGCCAGAAGCGCGAGAATCTGGTCAGCAAAGACTTTTTCTTCGTGAGTTAGGTCCTCAACGCTGATACGACGACAAAGCTTGTGGGTTGCATGTGCGCGATCCTCAACTGAACTACCTTTCATCAGTCGGATGATATCTTCCTGGCTGAGACGAGGGCGCATAGCTTTGACGGACATGAGGACAAGCCTTATCGAATGAATCAAACCAAGTCTGTTTTGACTCTGTTAACATTAACACTCGCTTACCAATGGGTCTGACGAGCGGTTTTTTAAAAAATTTCAAAGGCCCGGAGAGGCCTAAAGGGAGGGAAGAATGCTCGAAGGCGTAAAAGTCGTCGAATACGCAACATATATGGCCGCACCGGGGGCTGGCCTTATTCTATCAGATTGGGGCGCTGAAGTCATCAAGATCGAACCGCCGGGTGGTGATCCGATCCGCCAGTTCTTTGATACGATCGGAACAGACCTCAAGGACAATCCAGTTTTTGACTTCGACAATCGCGGGAAAAAATCGGTCGTCGTCGACACAACCAAACCTGAAGGCGTTGAAATCGTCCGGAAGCTCGCAAGCGAAGCGGACGTCTTTCTGACGAATGTAAGACCGGGCGGCCTGGAACGATCTGGCCTCGACTTTCCATCACTGGCAAAACTGAATCCTTCACTCGTGTATTGCACACTGACAGGGTATGGTCTGGAAGGACCAGACAAGGACCGACCAGGCTTTGACATCGCATCCTTCTGGTCACGCGCGGGGCTGGCCCGTCTCTTTCCACCGAAAGACGTCGATCCCATGCTTCTGCGAACGGCCTTCGGTGATCACGTCACCTCAATTGCGGCGTCTTCGGCCATCAATGCGGCCCTGGTGCAGAAGTTTCGCACTGGAAAAGGTCAACTCATCGAAGCTTCACTACTTCGCGCAGCGCTTTTCTCCATTGGAAGCGACTTTGCAATCCAACTGTTCTTTGACCGCGTCGCATCCACGAAACCACGCGCCGAGCCAACCGTCCCCATAATGAACTATTTCAAATCCAGCGATGATGACTGGATCTGCATTGTTGCACGTCAGGGAAATGTTGATTGGCCGAAAATCTGCCGGGCTGCCGGCCTTGAGGACATGGCAAAAGATGAGCGATTGAAATCGGGCAAAGGACGCAGAGCCCATGCAGCGGAAATTGTCGAAAGGCTCGACAAAGCATTTGGACAGTACACCAAAGCGGAACTCGCCGAGCGTCTTGATGCCGAACAAATCGCTTGGGCTCCAGTCCAAACGCTCGCGCAGGTCGCCGAAGATCCACAGGTCATCGCAGCTGGCGGCATTGTCGAGACGCCCTCCATTTCTGGCGGCACGTTCCGGGCACCCGCCTCCCCTGTTCGCTTCCCAGGCGCGGATGATGGCCCCAAAGGCCCCGCTCCCAAACTCGGTCAACACACCAGGGAATTGCTTTCTCGGATGGGTGTGTCACCTTCCGATATCGACGACTTTTATAATAATGGTGTCGTTCAATAAACGAAAAGCCCGCCAATTGGCGGGCTTTTTCTTTTTGCCTACTCGGCGCTTTCTGGCTGGAGCAAGTCCAACGCCGCGGCCGTCATGGCTGTCACGCCCGTTTCAATAGTCGCTTCTGCATCCGGCGCAAAGAATGGCGAATGAAGAGATGGCAACGGCAATGCCCCCGTCTGGGACTTTTCATATGTTTCTGGCTCAACAGCGCCAACCCAGAAGATCAGCCCCGGAATATCCTCATCTGTTCGACCATACTGGCTGAAATCCTCACCACCCATCACGGCCGGTAATTGCAGGACATTTTCTTCACCGATCGCCCCCGCCATAGCCGCGCCAGCGCGTTGCGAAAGATCAGGATCATTATAGGTCGCAGGCGTGTAATCCGAATCGATACGGATTTCGGGCTCCGGCGCACCAAATGCTTGAGCCTGTGCTTTGGCAATCCGCTTAATGCCTTCCAGCAGCGTTGAGCGAACTTCATCGGAATAAGAACGCACGGTCAGTTTGAGATGCGCCTGGTCGGAAATGATGTTGTGTTTGGCACCTGCCTGGAAGGAACCAACCGTCACCACCGCTGGCGTTTGCGGGTCAATATTGCGAGAGACAAGCGTTTGCAGAGCCGTCACAATATAGGAGGCGACGATCACCGGATCTTTCGTCGTATGCGGATAGGCGCCATGACCGCCCACGCCCTTTACAATGATGTCGACGCTGTCGACATTCGCCAGAGCATAACCGGACGAATAGCCAATCTTTCCAGACGGCATGCCCGCACTGACGTGGAGTGCGAGATTATAATCGGGCAGAGGGAAGTCGTCGAACAGACCGTCAGAAATCATGGCTTGGGCACCCAGACCAATCTCTTCAGCCGGCTGCAGGATCATAACGAGCGTGCCTGACCACTCATCCTTACGTTCCATCAGATTTCGCGCTGTCCCGACCCACGCCGTCATGTGAACATCATGGCCACACGCATGCATGACGCCGCTCTCGACCCCCGTCCAGGAGACATCGCGCACGGTTGACGCATACTCAACACCTGTGCGCTCATTCACAGGCAGCGCATCCATATCGGAGCGAATAAGAAGTGTTGGACCATCTCCATTCCTGAACACACCGACAACACCATAGCCGCCAACGCCCTCGCGAACCTGCCCTTGATCACGCTCTGATTTGGCCTCAATCCACTCCTGCCCCAGGCCGGTCGTGACATCGAAACCGAGTGCTTTCAGTTCCTCTGCCAAAAGTGACGCTGTCTGAGACTCTTTGAGGGAGAGTTCCGGATGCGTATGAAGGTATTTGTAAAGCGATATGAGATCTGCACCCGTTTCGATCGAATCGGTTTGGGCAAAACTCACGCTGGATATAGCCAGACTTGCCGCTACAGCACCCGCCTTGATCAAATGAAATGACATCAGTTGCTCCCCTGAGATTGAATATGTGCTGATGGAACATGCTTCTTCGCACAATCGCAAGATAGCAGGATCTATCTCTCGCCCTGTCCCATCATCAGGCGCCAAAAACGGATTGATTTAAAAGGCATTTTAGCTCTGATAGGATCAGACCGTAGCGACATGTGAGAGGCATTATGGGCTTATTGGACGTTTTCTCGGGAAAGAAAGCTGCAGAACATGATCCAACAGAGGGGCGCGCTTTCATCCTCGAAGCCTCGGATGCGGCTGGTGTGCAAAACTGGGAAGAAGTGACCTCACTTTATCGTCAGATCCCGACAGCAAGCGACAAATACGCCTGGCTTCATACCTTGTCCCGAATGCTGCCGCTCGCTTTAGACCTTCCAACCGAAGCGGAAACAAAAGACCTGGCGTGTATACTGGCGGAACTCCATACGAACCGAGGGTTTCGCATTCGCGGTGGTGAAACAGCGGATCGCGTCGAAACAAACGCATTTTTCGATATGCGTGATTGTCTCCACATCGCCGAAAAGCTCGTCCTGCAAGCCGAGGCAACCTCACCAGAAGACTCTGTTCCAACCATCATTCATTTCAACATTGCTTTGGGTTTGAGCGCTGATGAGAACGCCGTCGACGACATACAGAAAAAATACCACGCATGCAGTGAGCAGTCGGTTTTTGCGCCCTCTAACCTACTCATGTTGCGAACAGAAAAATGGCTTGGCTCGCGAGATGAAATGTGGGCAGTGGCGACGAAATATACCGAAGCTCCTCCAAATAGCGCCTGGTACGCCCTGCGCGCAAAAGCGCTGATTGAAGATTCGCTTTGGTTTAGTGCGTTCGAAGATGATCGAGACGCCATCAAAAGCTATCGTCAGCTACGACGAGACGGAACGTTCCAGGAAGAACTGAAAGCAATTGAAGCCAAGTTCTGGGAAGGTCTGGAAACAAGCACACCTCCAGCTTCTGAAAAACTATTTGCACACAATCACTTCGCCTGGATCCTTTACCAATTCGGCATGGAAGAGGACGCCCGCAGACACTTTGAAGTCATTGGGCCGATCCTGACTTACCAACCATGGTGCTACAGCTTTCCGCCGGATGAAAACCCGATCGCATCACTGAATAAAATTCGCAAACGCCTGTCGCTGCCACCGTTCCTCGCCTGAGCAGCCCAAAGTGAGAAACTTCGTCCGCTTTTTGACGATGAATGCGTTGAAAAGACAGATGGATACAAATCAAATCACACCGGAGGGCATATGAATATCCACAAAGCTTTGATGATGCTGGCCATCGCGACCGTGCTCACGGCCTGCTCAGCAGCCGACTCAACGGAGACAACAGACGCGAAGAATTTTGAAGAACTGGAGCCGGAAATTCTCCAGGTAACATTCGAAAACAACGATGATGCCGACCTCGGCACCTGCAATCCGAATGTTTCCTATTTCATCAAATCAGATCGGGAAGCATTGAGACTGAATGTGAGCTATATGCTTGATGGGGCAAAGGTCATGGGCAATGGCTTCGCCCTGCTTCCAATCCTTGGCGAAGAAGACGTCATTGGAAGCGAAGATCTGCTCACGCATTTCGATGCTTTCCCCAAGCCGTGCGCAGAAACGGATGTTTCCGTCTTCGAATTCAGTTGTCGAAATAGTGCCGCTGATTCAGAGGACATCGCATGCCCCGAACTCGCATTCGAGGGCACCGACATGTTCCTGAGCTTTAAAGAACCAAACTGGTAGCTATTGATCCGCGCCGCCGAATTGTTCGGTCCATTCCGCAACGGTTGTGTCTTCGATTTTATTGAAGAGTACGTCCGGCGGCGCAATTTCCTGACCATTCTGCAGAATGCTGAACAAATCTGCGTCATCCGCCTTCGGGAAGACGCGTTTGTTTTCCGGAACACCCAACGCATCCAGGATTTTCGCGGCGGCATCCGGTACGAATGGTTGTGCGAGAATCCCAAAAACTGCAGCGAGGTTAAGGCCAATGCGGACACCAACTGCTGCCGCGTCGACGTCTGACTTGTACTTTACCCAGGGCTCCGCTTTTGTCAGATACTCATTGCCTGCCGCCCAGATCGCGCGCGTTTCCGCGGCTGCTTTGCGGAACTCCATCGCTTCGTAATGCTCCGTCAGCGCTTCCAGGCGCGTGCGAAGCTCCGTATCAATCCAGGCTTCTGCCTCTCCCGGCTCTCCGACTGATGGAATCGTCCCGTCAAATTTGGACTTCGTATATTTGGTGATGCGATTGACGAAATTGCCCAGAACATTTGCCAGATCTGAATTGACCGCAGCCTGAAATCCTTCCCAGGTGAAGGCTGCATCCGAGCCTTCCGGCGCATTGGCCATGAGATACCAGCGCCAGTAATCAGCAGGCAGCAGATCAAGCGCCTGGTCCATAAACACGCCGCGATTGTTGGAAGTCGAAAACTTACCACCATACCAGGTGACCCAGTTAAAGGCCTTCAGGCGATCCACGAGCTTCCAGGGCTCTCCAGAGCCAATCAATGTCACTGGAAAGCCTACCGTGTGGAAGGCCACGTTATCTTTGCCCATGAACTCCACATATGTGACGTCATCAGCGCCTTTGTCTGTCCGCCACCAGCTTTCCCAAGCATCTGGGTCACCCTTGGCCTCGGCCCATTCGCGGGTCGCGGCGATGTATTCAATCGGCGCATCGAACCAGACATAGAAGACTTTATCTTCAAAGCCTTCTCGAGCTTTGCCCCGATAGGCAACCGGGATGCCCCAGGACAGGTCTCGCGTAATCGCGCGGTCCTGAAGTCCCTCGTCCAGCCACTTCAAAGCAATCGACTTTGCGAGCGCTGGCCACTCGTCAGCCTGCTCGACCCAAGCGCGGATTTCGTCCTGCATTTTCGACTGCAAGAGATACAGATGGCGGGTGTCGCGGTGTTCGATGGCCGTCGAACCGGTTTCAGCGGAATACGGGTTGATCAGATCGACCGGATCAAGCAACCTGCCACAGCTATCGCACTGATCTCCACGTGCCTTCTCGAAACCACAATGGGGACATGTTCCCTCGACATAACGGTCAGGCAGGAAGCGACCATCCTCTACGGCATACACTTGCTTGCTGACGCGTTCTTCGATCAGGCCACGCTCCTCGAGCACATGTGCAAAGTGTTGTGTCAGCTCGGCGTTCTGCGGGCCCGATGAGCGACCGAAATAATCGTAGGATAGCAGAAACCCCTCACCGGCGTTTCGCTGAACTTCATGCTGTTCGTCGCAGTATGTGCGTACATCAATACCGGCCTTTTGCGCGGCGAGTTCTGCCGGAGTACCATGCTCATCGGTCGCGCAGATATAGAGCACTTCATGCCCCTGCAGGCGCTTGAAACGAGCATACACATCAGCGGGCAACATCGACCCTGCAAGATTGCCAAGGTGTTTGATCCCATTGATGTAAGGCAGAGCCGATGTGATGAGAATGCGCGCCATTTCGCTCGTCTATCCGTATGAGTATGCTGTGGTGTGATCAGAAGCGCCCTCTTTAACGCGTGGCGCGATAAGAGGAAACGTCAAATCACCATTATTATTACCTTCTCTCTCGCCGAAACGAATGTCCTGGATCGCAGGGCGACCATGACGATCAAGCGAATATGAGCGATCAAACCAACGACCGAAAAAAACTTCTGCTCAGAACGCATTATTGCCCTTGCCTATTGATACCGGTTTGAGCTAATAGGCCCCTTCCTTTTCGGAGAGCCGGCTTAGCTCAGTTGGTAGAGCAGTTGATTTGTAATCATCAGGTCGCGGGTTCGACTCCTGCAGCCGGCACCATTCCCCCTTT
Organism: Ponticaulis profundi; assembly: GCF_042659465.1. NCBI lineage: Bacteria > Pseudomonadati > Pseudomonadota > Alphaproteobacteria > Hyphomonadales > Hyphomonadaceae > Ponticaulis > Ponticaulis profundi. Next base: position 606,653 of record NZ_JBHSSW010000066.1, read on the forward strand.
TTTATAAGCTCCGCGCGATCACCAGTCGCTGGACTTCCGATGTGCCTTCATAAATCTGGCAGACGCGCACATCACGATAGATTTTGGCCACACCAAACTCCTCAAGATAGCCATAGCCTCCGAGCGCCTGAATGGCACCGGAGACCACTTCCTCTGCGACCTCTGATGCAAAGAGTTTCGCCATAGAAGCCCGGGTAAGTGCCGGCTCGCCCGCATCACGCAAGGCCGCAGCCGATAACACCATCTGATTCGCAGCTTCCAGCTTTGTGGCCAGATCCGCCAACCGGAAGCCGACAGCCTGATGCTCGATAATGGCCTTTCCCATAGAGCGGCGGTCTTTTGCATAATCAATAGCGACATCAAGCGCTGCTCTAGCCATTCCGACACATTGAGCAGCAATACCGATCCGGCCTGCCTCGAGATTCGAGAGGGCGATCCGATAGCCCTGCCCTGGCTGACCAATCATGAGATCATCTTCCACGAACAGATCCTCGAAGCGCAGAGCGCAGGTGTCAGAAGCAGCCTGACCAAGCTTATGTTCGACCTTGTCGACATGGTAGCCATCACGATCGGTTGGAACGAGAAAGGCTGACAGGCCTTTCTTACCGGCGTTCGGGTCCGTCACAGCAATCACCATCGCCAGCCCAGCAATCCGGCCCGACGTGATAAACTGCTTGCTGCCACTGAGCTTCCAGCCGCCGTCGACTTTTGTCGCCCGCGTCCGAATCGCCGAAGCATCCGAGCCTGCATCCGCCTCCGTGAGCGCAAAGGCACCGATCATCCGCCCGCCAATGAGATCGGGAAGGAATCTTGCTTTCTGCGCGTCCGTCCCATCTTTTAGAAGACCATTCACAATGATGGAATTCTGGATCGAAACTATCGTAGAAAGTGCGCCATCTGCTGCAGCGATCTCCATTAGCGAAAGCGCATAGGAAAACGTATCGACTCCGGCGCCGCCAAACTCTTCCGGCGCGGTCATTCCCCAAAGGCCAAGACCAGCCATCTGTTCAAACAGCTCCTGCGGAAAACCATTCTCAAGCTCAAATTCAAACGTTCTGGGCTTCACCTGCTCCTGCGCAAAATTGCGAACCATATCGCGAATGGCCAATTGTGTTTCCGTGAGCATTCTCAGCTTCCTCCAATACTTTAATTGTCTACTTAATCCGGGCTGCTGCGATAACACTCATCAACAGCAGGACTGTTCAGCCTTTCAGCAAAATGCCGTTGAGCAGTGTTTCTGACGTCTGAGCGATGTATCTTCGACGCAATTCGTCATCCGTTTTCTCAATACCGTAGCAATACTTCAGGACAGCCCCAGCCGAAAAAAACGGGTCACAGGCACCGATGATATTGAAGTAGAAAAGTTCTGGATCGATGTGTTTGAACTCACCTCTTGCACGGCCTTCAGCGATAATAATGGCATAGGCTTCCGTAATCGGTTTGACGAAACGATTTGAAATTTCCTGCGCTCGTTCATCGTCTGCTTCCCGTATGAGCTTCATGAGGAGACGATTGAGATAGGGAAGACGAAAATAGAGATTTATCAACGCCTCAATGTGTATTTGAAGACGCCGCGTCGGCGAAATCGGCAATCGGACCAGGTCTTTCAATTGATCAACCTCCGGACCGACATCTCGCTCTAGCAAAGCATCCAGCAAGCCGCGCTTGTTTCCGAAATAGTATTTCACAAGCGCAGAATTGAGGTTTGCCTTCTCTGAAATATCACTGAGAGAAAAATCAAGCGTATCACGCTCTCGCATAATGCGACTGGCCGCCTCCAAAAGCTGAGCCCGAGCGTCCATTTGAGACGATTCTACCTCTGTCTCTGCCTGCGATTTCATCGCATCTATCCTTCTTGCGTTCGCACCGTAATAGCGCGCGTCATTTCTTTTAAAACCCCAGCAGATTTACTCAGTCAATTAATTTTGAACAGCCAACACGATTGCTAAAAATAGTCTCCAGATTTTCGATTATAGCCTACTTCACCTCTGCTTCGCTGGAACAGATTCATTGAGTGAGGCATGCTCAAACTACGCGCTCGGCAAAATTTCAATCCAATACGTATAGATTTAATACACTACTTTCTTTGAATTTTTTATTTTTACTGAGAGAGAAATCAAACTCGCCCAAAAGCCTTACAACGCGACCCGGACGAGAAGTGGATTGACATTCCTAACGCTGCGACATTAACTTTAGTCAGAGTCGACTAAATTAAGCGTCAGATTTAATTGGTTGATTAAATGATATCGGGAGGAATCAAATGTACCGCTCTACGAAGCGTGCCCTACTCATGGGTGCAACAGCTGCCTGCTATGCTCTTTCATTTCAATCCACTGCGCAGGAGACTGCCGAACCGGTGCCAGTAAATGAAAGCGCAAGAACGCTGAACACCGTAACCGTGACAGCTCAGCGTCGGGAAGAAAGCATTCAGGATGTCCCCTTATCTGTCACAGCAGCCGACAGCGAGACCCTGGCGAAACTGCGGGTCGACAATGTCGAGAACATCTCGCTGCTCACACCGAGCATTTCATTTCGAAAAACAAATTTCGCCGCATCTTCAAGTAACATTCAAATTCGCGGGATAGGCACCGCCGGCAACGCTAGAACATTTGAAGGCGCTGTCGGCGTGTTTATCGATGGCGTCTACAGGACGCGGTCCGGACAGGCGCTCGCCAACTTTCTGGACATCGACAATCTTCAGGTTCTGAGGGGCCCACAAGGCACGCTCTTTGGTAAGAACACCGCCGCCGGCGCTCTTTTGATGACGTCTGCATCCCCATCGCTTGATGACGTCGAAGGATATGTTGAAGGCAGCTATGGAAACTATGATGCATTTAATCTGAAAGGCGCCGTCAATCTGCCATTGACCGACTGGGCTGCCTTACGCGTTGCAGCAACCCATACCAAACAGGATGGTTACTTTGACGACCCGAACGGCGGAACGCTGAACAATATCGAACGCAACGGATACAAGGCGAGTCTTCTGCTGGAGCCTTCAAGCGATCTCTCGATCAAGCTGATTGCCGACTATGCGAAGGAGGACGACAATTGCTGCTACGGCACCGCGGACTTTTTCGACGGACCGCTGCAGGGATTTGTGGACTCCCTGTCGATTGCGAATGGCTATCAGCCACCTTCCGATGACATCTCCGCCTTTGAAGCGACGAGCTTCCCGGAAACACCCAATCTCATCGAAGATCAGGGCATTTCTCTTCAGATAGATTTCGATACTGGCGCCGGTACACTTTCCTCAGTGACGGGTTTTCGACGCTTCGATGTCACGCAAGATCAGGATGTAGATTTCAGCGCAGCTGACCTGCTTGACCTATACGAAACATTCCGCTCGCGTTTCTTCTCTCAGGAATTCTCATTCAATGGCACCATGAACGCACCAGTTGAAGCAAACTATGTGATCGGCGCCTACTATTCGGATGAAGATCTGCGCATGGCCCGTAACTTGTTCCACGGATCGCAGGCCCAGGATTTCTGGGATGTGGTTTTCGGTGTGCCAGGCCTCGCCTACGCCGCTCCCGGACTGTTTTCGGCGGAACGTTTTGAAAGCAGGTCGGAATCGTTTGCCCTTTTCACACACTGGGATTTTGCGATCGCGGAACGCTGGAACCTCATTCTGGGCGCACGTTATTCCAGCGACAGCAAGACAGGCCGTTTTGAGAACCCTTATTTCCGTAGCATGCTTGACCCATTGGCGCTCGCCGGAGTCGTGCCGGGCCTGGAATATGACGACGAATTTTCCGACGAGGCCTTTACTGGCACGATCAGCCTGCAATACCGACCGAACGCCGACCAGATGTACTATGTCAGCTATAATCGCGGATATAAGTCGGGCGGCGTTAATCTGGACGTAAACGCTGCTGGTGTACCCGGCAATTATTCGAGCCCCCTCTATGACCCCGAGCTTATCGATGCCTATGAATTCGGTGGGAAAATAGATTGGGCGGGCGGAGCAGCACGCACCAACTTTGCGTTTTTCTATAACGACATCACCGACCTTCAGGTGGCTCAATTCCTCGGCTTGCAATTCGCTATTATCAACTCACCCACGGCGGAAGTCTTTGGCGCTGAGATCGAGCAAACCTATGCAATCAATGACTATCTGATTGCCAAAGGTTCAGCGACCTGGCTGGAAACGGCCGACTTCGGGGATGACCCTGTTCTGGGAATTGCTGACCCTGACAGACCATATCTCGGCGGCATGTCCGGACGACGGTTTTCGACCTCGCCTGAGTTGGCAGCCAATGCGTCGCTTGAACTCGACTATCCGATTGCACCCGGCATCGCCCTAACAGGTCTTGCGCAGGTTCAGTATACCAGCGAGGTCTTCACCAACACAGCGAGTAACCTGAAACAGGAAGCGGTGACACTGCTGAATGCGAATGCAGGACTTTCCTTCGAAGATCACGATCTGACAGTATCAGCCTTCATCCGAAACGCCACCGATGAGGTCTATGTCACGCAGCACTTCAACACGCCGCTTCAGGATATCGACCGAAATGCTTATCTCGGGGATCCCCGGACATATGGCGTCATGGTTCGAAAAACCTTTTAACCCCGCCTCATACTCCTCGTCCTTGTTAGGTCCGCCTACTCTGTCTGGCGGACCATTTTTTTATTTCCGGCACTCGATTGCAGTAGCGCTGACGGGAGCTCCTATCAGGCTTTCAACATCTCACGGGACACAATCACGCGCATGATCTCATTGGTACCTTCCAGAATCTGATGAACGCGAAGGTCGCGAACGATGCGTTCGACTTCATAGTCCGCCAGATAGCCATAACCACCATGAATCTGAAGCGCGTCATTCGCGACTTTAAAGCCAGCATCGGTGGTGAAGCGTTTTGCCATCGCACAGAATTTCGTAGCCTCAGGCGCCTTAGCATCAAGTTTTTGTGCAGCGTCATAGAGGAGGCTACGGGCTGCCTGCAACTCGATCTCCATATCGGCAAGCTTGAATTGCGTTGCTTGGAAATCGAGAATGCTCTTTCCGAATTGCTTTCTTTCGCGCCCATATGCCATGGCGCGATCAATAGCTTCCTGACCGCCACCAAGTGAGCAAGCTGCGATGTTCAGGCGACCACCATCAAGGCCTTTCATGGCAAACTTGAAGCCATGCCCTTCTTCGCCAACACGATTGGAAACCGGAATCCGGCAATCGTCGAAATTCACCATCGCGGTGGGTTGGGCGCGCCACCCCATCTTCTTTTCGTTCTTTCCGAATGAAAGGTCGGGCGTTTCTTTTTCGACCACAAATGTCGATACACCACGTGCGCCATCATCCGAGGTACGCGCCATCACGACATAAATATCAGAGAAGCCTGCGCCTGAGATGAAGGTTTTCGCGCCATTCAGCACGTAGCTATCTCCATCACGCGTGGCAGTCGTTCTGAGACTCGCTGCATCTGACCCCGCGGATGGCTCCGTCAGACAATATGAGGCAATCAGATCGCCTGCCGTCAAGCGAGGGACATACTTTGCACGCAGCGCGTCATCCGCGAAGCTATCGATCATCCATGTTGCCATGTTGTGGATGGATAGAAAGCTCGCATGCGCCACACAGCCACGAGACAAAGCCTCGAAGATGAGAACGGCATCCAGACGACCTAGACCAGACCCGCCGTGTTCCTCGGAGGTGTATATTCCACCAAATCCCAATTCCGACATCTGTTTGAGAACGTCGCGGTCGAGATAGCCCTCTTCGTCCCATTTCGCTGCATTGGGGCGCAGGTGCTCGGCTGCGAACCCTGTCGCCATGTCGACAATGAGCGTCTGTTCTTCTGTCAGCATCTTTTCCTCCCGAAGGATCGATTTTGTGTGTCTTCTGTGGGCAGTTATGACCAGCCGCTTCAGAATGGAAAGCTCGATCCCAAAAGATATGACCCGCAATTGCGTGGGTAAATACGCTTTCACGCAGTCATAGCCTGCAAGTATGCCGGTTTATTTTATAGTCGTATACAGGCAGATCGCCCCGCTCAGATCACGTCGTGCCCATAAATCCAGTCCATACGCCTATGAACGAATTCCGGCATGAATTTGCCTGCGAGCCACATCGGCCCATACGTCCCGGCACGCATTAACTCACTGCTGTGATGGAAAGTTGTCTTGTTATCCAGCGACCGTTTCTGAACTTTTGATGTGCGTGGTCTGCGTATCTGCTCATACATGGTCAGCTGACTTGAAAGCCCCATCTGACTGTCGAGACACTTGGCCAGAACCCAGCCGTCTTCAATGGCCATGACCGCGCCCTGAGCGAGAAAGGGCAGCATGGGGTGAACAGAATCACCAAGGAGTGTCACGCGCTGACTGCTCCACCGGTTGAGAGGCGCGCGGCCGAAAAGTCCCCATTGAAAGAAGCTTTCGCCCTGCTCGATAATGTTTCGGATCACCGGGTGCCAGCCTTCGAAGTCCTTGCGGATCTGGTCTTTCATTCCGAGTTTGGACCAGGATTCATCGCGCCAGTCCTCGCGCTCGACCACACCGACGAAATTGACAAGGCGGCCCTGCCGGAGCCGGTAGGTCACGGCGTGTTTGCCGCGTCCAACCCAGGCCACGGCATTTGGTGGAGGCGGGTTGGAGAACTGATCAAGGTTGACCACACCGCGCCAGGCAACACAGCCTGTAAATTCTGGCGAGTCCTGTCCGAACATCTGCTCTCGTATCGTTGAATGAATCCCGTCAGCGCCAATCAGAAGGTCACCCTCGAGAATACGATTGCTCGAGGTCATGACGCGTACGGACTCTGGTGTTTCTTCAAAGCGTTCGACCCGCGACTGGAAAACGACGCGTATGTTGGGGTGAGCTTCGGCCGCTTCTGCGAGCACGTGAAGAAGATCAGCGCGGTGGATCTGAACGAAGGGCGCTCCCCAGCGTTTGATGGCACGCACTTTCAATGGAATGTTAAAAATCGTCTGGCCGCTCTCACCGAACCGCAACTCAATCTGCTCCGGTTCAAAACCTGCCGAACGAACAGCCTCTGACAGACCCAGTTCCCTGAGAACCTTCATGCCATTCGGACTAATCTGCAATCCAGCGCCAACCTCTTCGAAGGCCGATGCCTGCTCCAGGACGGTTACGTTATGACCAAATTTCGCGAAACTGAGCGCAGCGGAAAGACCGCCAATACCGCCACCGGCAATGAAAATATTCATGCCCTCAATGAAAGCGGTTTGACGATGATTTCAAGCGCGCGTTTTGTCTCGAACGTATTTATCTCAGGCGTGCCCGCGACGCCCCCGCATACGAAGAAGCACGAAGCCGAGCAGTGTGCTCATTGCCACGGCGCTGACAATCAGCGGCAAAGACCGATTGAACATATAAAGCCAGGCACCTAGCAATGGCCCGAGAACAAACCCCGCAGGCGGCGCAGCGGATAACAAGCCAGCCGCTCCGCCCTGTTCATGCGGATCAACCGCGAGTGTTCCCAAAGCATTGATTGCCGGAACAATCAGCGCTGATCCGATGCCGACGAGACCGAAGGACGCACACATCGCGAGAAATGGAAGCGGCAGAATAGAAAGGCCATAACCGATTGGTACGAGCAAAAGTCCGAGCGGCAGCATGAATTCAGGCTTTGGCTTATACCGGCTGACATAAAATGTCTGAGTGAGGATCATCGTCAGGGACATGACGCCAAACACCCAACCAGCCGCCTCGACGGCACTGGATCGATCAAGATCAAACCGGTCGGTAACAAACCAGGCAAGTGTTTGCTGAACACATGCCACGGCGATGAAATACGACATCAGAAAGATCAGATAGCCACGCACCCTCGGATCGAGAAGCGACATGCGTTTCGGACGGACATTGTCGTGATCCACCGTCGCGTCATTCGGTAGGGTGAACATCACAATCAGGCCGCCAATCGCTGAGAACGCAACCGATCCCCATAACGGCGCCAACGGATCGATTGGTGCCAGCAGCGCAGCTGTCGATGGGCCAAGGATCGATCCGACACTCATGGCCGCACCAAGAAATCCAAGTCCGGCAGCCCGGTCTTTAGCCGTCGTCGAATCTGTCATGCTCGCAAAAGATGCGGGCTGAAGACCTGAGGCCAGGACGCCAAAAGAAAGCCGAACAACAGCCAGCAGAAGGAAAGCGTTCAGCCCGACAACCATTCCCTTCAGCGCAGCACTCAGCGACAAAATGAAGGCTGCATTCGTTATCGCAGCAGAAAACAGGGCGAACGCCATGACGCGTTTGCGGCCATAGCGGTTTGCGAGATTGCCCCAGACAGGCGTAAGAAACGTAAAAAATAACGAGGACAGCGTGAGAACGCCCGCGACCTGGATTTCGCTAAGCCCGGCATCACGTGCCAGGGGCGGAGCAACGACGAAACTGATCGTCATGCCGACGCCCATCGACACAAGCGCAAATGCAATGACCCATTTCTGTAAAGCCGATAGCGGCTTCAGAGCAGTTTCTTCAACCATGTTTCTCCCCTGCCCCGATTCCGGGATATCGTTATCGGAGCAGTATGGAGGGCGAAAGCTGGCCGCGCCAGCCTTCACGCAACGTAATGGCGATAGCTTCCTATTTCTTAGGAAGTGAAAGCTTGATGTGGAGTTCTTTCAGCTGCTTCTCAGAAACAGTCGAAGGTGCACCCATCATCAGATCCTGCGCCTGCTGGTTCATCGGGAACAGCGTGACATCACGCAGGTTCTCGACTTCCGCCAGGATCATTACAATCCGATCAACGCCCGGTGCGATGCCGCCGTGCGGCGGCGCGCCATAACGGAAAGCATTCAGCATGCCGCCAAACTCTTCCTCAACAACGTCCGGACCATATCCAGCCAGCTCAAATGCCTTCAGCATGATATCCGGGCGGTGGTTCCGGATTGCACCGGAAGATAGCTCAATACCGTTACAGACGATGTCATACTGATAGGCCAGAATATCGAGCTTCTTCTCATCCGTGTCGGCTGCTTCCAACACTTCCATACCACCTTGCGGCATGGAGAACGGGTTATGAGAAAAGTCGATCTTCTTGTTGTCTTCGTCATACTCATACATCGGGAAGTCGACGATCCAGCAGAAGCGGAAGACATCTTTCTCGACGATATCGAGCTCTTCACCGATTTTGAGGCGTGCAGCACCTGCGAGCTTGTAAGCCGCTTCTTTCTTCCCGGCTGAGAAGAATACGCCGTCACCATCGTCCAGACCAGTTGCTTCCAAAAAGGCTTTTAGATGCTCTGGATCGAAGTTCTTGAGAACTGGATCCTGACTGACCACTGCGCCGCTGTCGTCCTTGCGCAAGCGTGCATAGCCAAGACCTGGAGCCTGCATCTCTTTCTTCGCCCATTTGTCGAAATCATCGAAGAATTTACGAGATTGATTTGCAGTTGCCTTCGGCGCCGGGATTGCGATGACCTTGCCGCCACCATTTGTGATTTTGGCAAAGATCGAGAAGCCTGTCTTGCTCTCATCCTTGAAGAAATCCGAGACATCTTTCAGCTCAATCGGGTTCCGCAGGTCAGGCTTGTCGGAGCCGTATTTCGCCATCGCTTCCCGATATGGAATGCGTGGGAACGGACCATCCGGCATATCACGTGTCTTGCCGTCCCAGTTCTGGAATTCCTTGAACACGCCAGACATGACAGGCTCAATCGCCTGAAAGACATCTTCCTGCGTGACAAAGCTCATCTCAATATCGAGCTGATAAAATTCACCCGGACTACGGTCTGCACGCGCATCCTCGTCCCGGAAACATGGTGCAATCTGGAAATAGCGATCGAAACCGGAAACCATCAGCAGCTGCTTGAACTGTTGAGGGGCTTGCGGGAGCGCGTAGAATTCGCCTGGGTGCAGACGTGATGGCACCAGGAAGTCACGCGCACCTTCCGGAGAAGAGGCCGTCAGGATCGGTGTCTGGTATTCCGTGAAGCCCTGATCAACCATGCGACGTCGCAGGGACGTAATGATCTGGCTGCGCAGCACCATGTTCTTGTGCAGGCTTTCCCGACGCAAATCGAGATAACGGTGCTTCAGACGAATTTCTTCCGGATAGTCCGGCTCTCCGAAAACTGGCAGCGGCAACTCAGCAGCCTCTGACTGAACTTCCAGCTCAGAGAGTTGCACTTCGATTTCGCCAGTTGGCAGATTCGGGTTGACCGTTTCGTCATCGCGGGCAACGACTGTACCGACGACCGTGATCACACTTTCGACGCGAAGGCGTTCAAGACGTTCGAAAAACTCCTTCGAAGGCGTCACAACGCATTGCGCTAGCCCGTAATGATCGCGTAAATCGACGAACAGGAGTCCTCCGTGGTCGCGTTTGCGATGAACCCAGCCCGACAAGCGGACTGTTTCACCCACATGGGTTTGCCGCAGCTCGCCACAGGTGTGCGTCCGATAGAGATGCATTTCAGGAAGACTCCGTACATAGGATTAGTATTTTCTGCGCAAACGGCACAGGGTAAGGGCTCTTGTCAAGCGAGTGAAAGGCAAACAAGCGAATGAGTGAAGCCGACATCAATGTAATTGAGCAACAAGACGAACTCAATCAGTTCTGCGACGCGCTCAAATCGAACGATGTTATCTTCGTCGACACCGAATTTCACCGCGAATCAACTTTCTGGCCGACGCTGTGTCTGATTCAGGCTGCTGGCGAAAATGTCGAAGGGATTATCGATCCAATGGCCGAGGGGTTGGATCTGACACCCTTTCTGGAACTTCTTGCAAACACGCGCATCACTAAGGTGTTTCATGCCGCACGCCAGGACATGGAAATCTTTTATCGCTTACTCGGAAAGCCGCCTGCGCCTGTTTTCGATACCCAGGTTGCTGCTATGGCGCTCGGACTCGGTGACTCGATCTCTTACGACAATCTCGTTTCCCAGCTAACCGGAAAGCAAATCGACAAGTCGTCTCAGTTTACGGACTGGACCCGGCGCCCGCTCAGCCAGAAGCAACTTCATTACGCGCTGGGCGACGTCACGCATCTCCGCAAGGTCTATGCGAAAATGTCGGGTCGACTGGATTCGCTGGATCGCTGGAGCTGGGTGGCGGCAGACCATGACTTGCTGGCATCTGCCGAACTGTATGAGAGCGATCCTGAAAATGCGTGGAAACGTATGAAGATCCGACGCAATCGGAAGGACTATCTCGCAGTTTTGAAATCAGTCGCGGTCTGGCGTGAAGCGTTGGCACAAGAGCTCAATCGGCCCCGCACACGTATCCTGAAAGATGACGCTGTGCAGGAAATTGCAGACCAACGCCCCAAGACGCCCGAAGCGCTTGAAAGGCTCCGGTCTGTTCCTCGCGGCTTCGGAAAGTCCCGGCATGGCCCAGGCCTGATCCAGGCGATCAACTACGCACTCGACAATGTGGATGAGGTCGCGCCTTTTGTCGAAAAGCCAAAGCAACGTGCGCCATCACCAGCTGGTGCAGCCGATCTCTTACGTGTTCTTCTCAAGCAGATCTGTGACGAAGAAAAAATCACGCCTCGTCTGGTCGCAAACTCTGCAGATCTTGAGCGCGTCGCCGCAGGCGAAGGGCACGAAACCAATGTCATGACCGGCTGGCGGTATGATGTTTTTGGCAAGCGCGCTGAAGACCTGCTAAATGGCCGGCTCGCCATCACGTTCAATGAAGGCGACATCCAATTATTTGATGTCACAGCAGCCGCGAAGTCACCGTCATAAGACAGGGACTTCCGGCTCCAGCCCCAAAATATTCGCGGCCTGCCCCAGACGTCGCAAAACGCTCTCTGACACAAGCTGCTTATATCGCGGCCTAATGTTGAGAATGAGCTTACCGTCCTCAACGGAGAGATACCCGCGTTTGAGAATACGTTCGGTTCGACAGGAAAATTCAGCAGCAACACGGATCAGCGACGCAATTTCTTTTGCACGCTGTACCTGCTCAACAGACAATGTGTTGTGTTCCAACTGAGTCAGATGGAATTTACGATTGTACCGAAAGCCCGTCACTAGTCCCATAAATACGCGACCCGCGTGATCAATGCCTGTGTAGGGACCACGCAATACAATCTGACGTGCAATGTCTGCCCGGTGATCAGGATGCATAATTGCCCCAATGTCAGCCAGAATAAAGCACGCCGTGATCAGACGCATGTCTGTTTTACCGTCTTCACCAAAGACAGGCTCAAGCGTCGAGAGTACGCCTTGCATGAACTCTCGAAGACCGCTTGAAAAATGCACCTGACTTGTATCCGGCCTTGCCAGGCTGGTGATACCAGCCAGCATTGGATCAAGCCCTTTGTACTCTTCTTCCATCGAATCGAAGACGAGGCCTTCACGTACTCCGTAGGCTGAGATGGTCATCCGGTTCGCGCCACAAGCCAGCAGCACGCTCTTCAGCGCTTGTGCCGTCAGGTTCAGATTGGCGTACCGCTTGCCCGCCACTGATTTCGCGAGACTCTGGACCTTGCTCTTGGGATCAATCAGGAGATCACAAAGCGCGACCGCTTCGTCTGCAGGAATGCTGTAGGACTGAAGCACATGCAGGCTGTAATGCTTATAGTGCATATAAACCTTGGCAAATGCGCGCCACGCGCCACCCACGGCATAAAAGACATCGGCCTTCGGAATTTTGCCTTGTGACTGAAGCTCCTTATCGATCCGTGCCTGAATATCGGCAGGAGATGATTTGGAGGCAGCCTGAAGCGCCAACGGTCCGACCCGATAGGTTTTCCCCGTCGCAAGCTTGCCCTCATTGCACTTCACAAGCTCAAGGCTTGAGCCCCCGAGATCGCCGATAAGGCCGGTCGGTTTGCGCAAAGCTGCGACCACCCCAAGCGCCGCAAAATGGGCTTCTTCAGCGCCCGTGAGAACGCGCACGCGGATACCTGTCGTGTCCAGTACTTCGTCACAGAAGTCCTTGCCGTCATCTGCCTCGCGCACGGCTGCGGTCGCAATGGCGCGAATATCCGTGACGCCAATTGACGCGCAGATCGCCTCATATCGGGACAACGCCGTGAGCGCAGATTTGACACCCTCTGGATAGAGTTTGCCGGTCTCCGAAACACCGTTTCCAAGTCCCGCCATAACCTTTTCATTGATACGGGGGACGATGCTTCGCCCTGTAATGTGATAGACAATAAGGCGCACGGAGTTTGAACCGATATCGATCACAGCCTGCTGACGCGGCTTTGGAGGACGCCCCAGCCGCCAGGACAAGGGGCGTCGTGCTTTTACAGGATCAAGAGTGTTCATGCGCGCCTTTCACAGGCTTTGGGTCGAGCTTGGGCGGCAAACTTGCGGCAAGAGATTCTCCGCGACCTGACAGGCTCGGATTCTTCATGAGATAGCTATGCACCGAGAATCCGTCACCTTCTGGAACAACGCGCTCATACGAACCGTCGGCTTTCAGCATCCAGCTTTGCATATCGTCATTCAGGTTGGCGACCATAATTTGGTCCAGAACCTGTCGCTTCACCGTGCTGTTTTCCAGCGGAACAAGCGTTTCCACGCGACGATCAAGATTTCGGTGCATCCAGTCAGCTGACGAAATAAAGACCTTTGCCTCGTCTGATGGCAATTCATGGCCGTTGGCAAAGCAGACGATTCTGGAGTGTTCCAGAAAACGGCCGACAATGCTCTTCACATAGATGTTTTCCGACAGCCCAGGCACGCCGGGACGCAGTGAGCAAATGCCGCGAATGACGAGTTCAACACGTACGCCCGCCTGGCTGGCCCGATAAAGCGCATCAATGATTTCATCATGAACCAATGAATTCATTTTGGCCCAAATGCCCGCTGGTTTCCCGGCCTTGGCATTTGCGATCTCGGTTTTGATCATGCGGATCAGGTCGTTCTTCATATGAAGCGGCGACAGCGAGACCTTCTCAAGGTCTGGCGGTTCTGCATAGCTGGTCACATAGTTGAAGACGCGCCCGGCATCGCGACCAAGCGCCTGATCGTCTGTGAAGAGCGACAGGTCAGTATAAATCTTCGCCGTAATCGGGTGATAATTGCCTGTCCCAAAGTGGGTGTAAGTTCGCAGCTCGCCAGCCTCACGACGCACAACCAGACTGACTTTAGCATGCGTTTTATATTCAATAAATCCGTAGACAACCTGCACGCCCGCACGCTCGAGATCACGCGCCCATCGAAGGTTTGCTTCCTCGTCAAAACGTGCCTTGATTTCGACAAGCGCCGTAACGTTCTTTCCGCTCTCTGCAGCTTCTACAAGCGCGGCAATAACTGGTGAGTTCTTACTGGTCCGATAGAGTGTCTGCTTGATCGCGATTACATCCGGATCACGTGCCGCCTGCTTGATGAACTGCACGACCACATCAAAAGACTCATATGGGTGGTGGACAATCATGTCCTTCGTGCGAATGGCTGCGAAACAATCCCCATTGTGTTCGCGAATACGCTCGGGAAAACGCGGCTCATACGGCGTGAACGCCAGATCCTGTCGTTCATCGACAATCAACTCGGACAACTGAGCAAGTCCCAAAATGCCGTCGACCTCTATGATGTCCTGAGCTTCAGCACCAACACCGTGAATGATGAAGTTCTTCAGGCTTTCGTCGGCATTACCGTCCAACTTCAAGCGAACAATCCGGCCACGGCGCCGCTGCTTCAGAAGGATTTCAAATTCGCGAATGAGATCTTCGGCTTCTTCTTCGATTTCGATATCACTGTCTCTGACAACGCGGAACGAGCACTTCTTCTCGCAGGAAAAGCCCGGAAAAATGGTATCGAGGAAGAGACTGATCAGATCTTCAAGCGGCAGGAACCGGATCAGATCCTTGTTCCGCGCCTGCTTTGGGAGCCGAATGAAACGATTTACCTGACTTGGCAGCGGCACCAGCGCCTTCATCATCTCACCGCTTGCATTTGCGGTCAGTTCAAGCGCGATCGCAAAACCGAGGTTCGGAAGGAACGGGAATGGATGGGCCGGATCGACAGCTAAAGGTGTCAGAATTGGAAAGATGTTCGCCATGAAATAATTCCGAAGCCAGACCATGTCTGCCTTCGGAACCTGATTGAAGCTCAGGACTTCGATTTCGTTCTCGGCCAGTTCCTTGCGCAGGGCATTCCAGCGGATTTGCTGATCACCGATTAGCCGCGTGGCGCGGTCATTGACGGCGACAAGCTGCTCTGCAGGCGTGCGGCCATCCAGGCCCGGGCGCACGACACCGGCACGGACTTGTTCGCGCAGACCAGCAACGCGAACCATATAGAATTCATCGAGATTATTCGCCGATATCGAGAGAAAGCGAAGGCGCTCCAGTAACGGATGGCTCTGATTTTCTGCTTCCTCCAATACGCGCTGATTGAAGCTCAACCAGGAGAGCTCCCGGTCAATGAAACGCTCTGGAGACGACATGGTTATCTTGCCACCATGTCTGCCAGACCCTCTTGAAGCGGTCCGTGGTGCGGAAGTCATTCGCCTACCCTTTCAATCCCTCAATCAGGTGCTCAGTCAAGATCAGCACCATCATCCTTATCCTGATAATCTGTGAGCGCATGCATAACGCTGCGCGCCAGGGGCACAGTGGCCGGGCGCTGCTGTTCCGTCATCGCGTCATCAAGCGCTGCAGCAAACGTCTCAATCGCTTCATAGCTTGGCTCAAGTCGGTGCTTCACATAGGCGAGCGTTTCGTCCGGCAAATCGATAAAGCGTCGCAAGCACGCTGCGCGAAGTCGTCTCGGAAAATTCGTTTCATCTAGCGTGGGCAAAACAAGAGTCGTTGCCGCGGACAGTCGGGAAACAAGATCCTTGGGCTCAAAATGCCAATTCGCAGCGTTGCCGTGGCCGCCAATAACGATTGGCATATTATGCTCAGCCGAGAGGTTGAGAACCGTAAGCAAAGCATTGGACGGCACAACCTGATCAACATCGTCGAGGGCGAGCGGCTGATCCAGCAGCGCCGCCTGCTCATTAGGGCTCAATGTCATCCAGTCCGATGGTACGAGATATCGTCCTTCAAACTCTTTCGCCCAGGACTTCAGAACGGTTGTGACACCAGATCGAACGGGACCTGTTAGCGCCACGAACGATTTCGGCCATTCCCGCCATTGCCTTAACACACGCAGAGAGGCGCGCCCCTGCGCCCCGTAAAGCAAGGCATCAAGTGGCGGGACGGCCTGCGGGAAAGTGAGTTTGAACTGCTCTCCCATTGACATAATCACGTCACCTTAAAGGCTACCCACCGAGGGCAGATTCCATAACCCAGCCCGAAGGCTCTCTTGTTAGAATGACGCCGCGCTGACGGAGTTCACCTGCAAGACGCGTATCATCGCCTGCATAGCGGAATGTTACCAAGGCACCGTCGCGGGAGATGGCGTCGACCTGAAAATCAGATACCAGCGCTGAACTCGAAAGCGCGGCACGAAGCTTCGCCCAGGTCTGCAGATTGCTATAGCGGACTGTCGCGCTGGACGTGGTGCGCTCACTGCTGCGCACAATGGCCTGTCGTTTCCAGACCGTGTCGAGATATTCCGTGGCAGCTAGCATTGCATCTTCGATGGTCGCAACAGCGCCTGTCATACCGACAACCATACTGTCGCCTCCAGACACACGTGTCAGACGGACACGATAGCTGCCTTCGGCACCGGATAGTTCAGCAAACACGGCATCGCTTGCACCAGATGCACGAACCTCGCTCGAAACAGCGGACCAATTATCGGTCGCCTTGTAAAACGAAAGCCCGGTGACGTACGGATTTAGCGCCCCTCGGTCTGCTCGCGGCCAGGCTTCGCGCCAGTCTTCCAGCACGCTGCTATCTTCAGACACCGGTACGATTAGGCTTGGCGGCGATTGCCGATCGACATATGGCACGCCGAGCTGCTGAAGCCGGGAACGAACCCGTACAGGATTGAAGACCACCGAAAGGTCGGCACGATACACGGTCGAGCTTCGCTTCTCATTGTCCACATCGACAGCCGAGGCCAACTCATTCGCCGTTGCGTAGCTGTAAAAGCTGTTTCCTATCCCGTCTCGATCTTCAGGGAGCGTGATCTTCCGGACCAATCGCTGCAAGCCTTCGACTTTGGCTGTCGCAAATGCCTCAGCTTCCGCCTGGCGCGTATTCTGCGCTTCTTCGTCCACGGAGATGTTGGAGATCGTGTAAATCGCTCTCGTATCAGCACTGGCAGCGCTGAAGCTGAGAGAAAGTGCCGCAAACGCACCGGCCAGAATCGAAATCGGTTTCATGCTAACGTCCTACCAGCCCTTTTTGATGATATAAAGACACAGAATATGGCGATTACGGTGAAGTCATGATAACGCGTGCGCATGACAGAATCATCACCGCTTACTTATCGCCAGGCTGGCGTCGATATCGATGCTGGTAATGCGCTTGTCGATCGCATCAAACCGCTTGCTGCGGCGACCCGTCGGACCGGCGTCGCTTCCGATCTTGGGGGCTTTGGAGGCCTCTTTGATCTGAAAGCGTGTGGATATGATGATCCCATCCTGGTTTCCGGAACCGACGGCGTCGGCACGAAACTTTTGCTCGCGCAGGAAGCTGGCCTTCACAGTACGATCGGCATCGATCTGGTCGCAATGTGCGTCAATGACGTTCTGGCTCAGGGTGCCGAACCACTCTTTTTCCTTGACTACTTTGCGACAGGAAAACTGGAAACGGATATTGCAAGCGATGTGGTCAAAGGCATTGCGGAAGGCTGCAAGCAATCTGGTTGCGCTCTGATTGGTGGCGAAACGGCAGAAATGCCGAGCATGTATGCGCCCGGCCATTATGACCTGGCGGGCTTCGTCGTTGGCGCAGTTGAGCGTTCCGATGTTCTTCCAAAGCTTTCTGAAATGCAGACAGGCGACGTCCTGATTGGATTGCCTTCGAGCGGCCCTCACTCAAATGGCTATTCCCTGATCCGCAAGATTGTCGAACGTTCGCGATTGTCCCTGTCAGATCAGGCTCCGTTCGACGATAGCAAAACACTTGGCGCAGCCTTGCTGGAACCAACGCAGCTCTACGTAACCAGCGTCCTGCCCCTCATCAAAGACAATCTGGTCAAAGGGCTTGCGCACATTACAGGTGGAGGGATCACCGAAAACCTGCCGCGTATGTTGCCAGATAATCTCAAGCCGGTGCGTGACGGCGATGACTTCACGCCACCTCCGGTCTTTTCCTGGATGCAGGATGTAGGTCAGGTCGAAGAAGCTGAAATGTACCGGACCTTCAATATGGGAGTCGGCATGATCCTTTGTGTGGCACCTGACAAGGCAGAAAAGGTTGTTGAAGTGCTCAAAGCGGGCGGCACAAATGCGTTCATTTACGGGCACCTCACGAATGGCTGAACGTGAAGAGCCGGTGCGACTGGCTATATTCATCTCCGGACGCGGTTCTAACATGAAGACGCTCGTGCAGGCTTGCCTGGATGAGGGCTTCGCCAAACCTGTTCTGATCCTCTCAAACAGCTATTCCGCTGCCGGTCTTGAGTGGGCGACCGAAAACGATTTGCCGATCGCGGCAATCGACCACCGCGCATATGATGATCGGGAATCCTTCGAGAAAGATGTTCAGGACACGCTTGAACTCCACAATGTGGAGTTCATCGCATTAGCGGGTTTCATGCGCGTTCTAACGCCATGGTTTACTGATCAATGGGAAGGGCGAATGATCAACATTCACCCTTCACTTCTGCCAAAATATCCAGGACTACACACGCATAAGCGCGCGATCGAAGCCGGTGATAAAGAAGCTGGTTGCTCCGTACACTGGGTCACTGCAGGTGTTGATGAAGGCGCCGTTATTGATCAGGAACGCGTTGAGATCATGCCTAACGACACACCCGATGCGCTTGCCGAAAGGGTCCTTGAAAGAGAGCATTTCCTCTACCCTCGCGCACTCCAGAAAGCCATTTCTGACTTTCTGGTGCGTGAGCTTCAGAACGAAGCCGACTAAAATCCAGCAGAAATACCCATCCATACGCGAGCGCCGTCGACTGTGTATCCGCTCTCTTCATAGTTCAGGCGTTCGTTGAAGAGGTTCTGAACTCCGAAGAAGATTTCGGATTTTTCAGCATATCGATAGCTGCCGCCAAAATCGACGGTGGTGTAGGCCCCGGTCACGGTATTGCTACCACTGATCTGCGCTTCGGTTACAGCTTCCTCACCGCGATAGACAGCACGAATATAAGTGTTCAGCTTGTCTGTCGGCTCCCAATTCAATGCAAGGCTACCTTGCTGCTCCGGCGTATCATTGAAAGCCGCTCCAGCATTTTCACCCGTCAATTGCTCTGAATCTGTGAAGGAAAAAGAACCATCAAGTGAAATTGAGTCTGTCAGTTCCGCGCTGGCGGTAAATTCGAGGCCCGTGATCTCAGCTTCATCAATGTTTACATAAGTTGTTGGTGGTCGACCAATTGAACTCAGCGGCTCGTCCAGACACCAGGCACCTGCCGACTCACATGTGACACGTGTAATCCTGTCATTGAATCTTGTTTGATAAGCCGTTGCGCTGACCTGAAGCCGGTCGCTGAAGGTGTAGAAGAGACCGATCTCGACATTCTCGGAGGTTTCCGCCTCAAGCGCAGGGTTTCCATAGATGGTGCCCCCACGGCTCACTTGCCCCCAATCTGGCAGCGTCTGACGCAAATTCGGCGCCCGGAAACCTGCAGAATAGCCACCTTTCAGCGTGAAGGCGTCCGATACATTCCAGACAGCGTACAGGCGAGGCGTCCAGTGATCACCATACTCTTCGTCATTATCCATCCGAATGCCGCCTGTAAGCGCAAAATTCTCGACAAGCCGCCATTCGTCTTCAACGAAAACCGCAAACTGTGTTCGTTCCGCGTTGGTGCGATCAGAAAGACGATTGCTGGTCTCGTCGAACATCTTTTCGTTTCGATAGAACCCACCAACGTTGAACGTATGCTGTTTGAAAGGAATGATGAAAGAGGTCTGACCGACCATATTTTCGATTGATTTGTTATCGTCAGTACCGACTGCATCCTCATACTGAATGTATGATGACGACGTAATATCGCCCCAACTTCCATCATGCTGAATAGAAAAGACATTGCGGACCTGTGTCTGCTCTGTTCGTGTTCCCAATTCAACAGGATTTCTTTCCGTTGGTTCGTAGGTCTCACCTGCGACTTCGATGACTTCCTGATTGTAGCGCCCCGCTTCGAACATAAGCGACTGCGTATCGGATACCTGCCAAGTGAATTTGGCATTGATACTGTCATCGTTTCGCTCTGGTGTGCCACCGATTATGGTATCACCTTCTCGGTGGTTCATAGAGCCGGAAAGCTGAAGTCCCAGCTTGTCAGCGATGATCGGACCAGAAAGATAGAAATTGGCATCCTGGTAGTTGCCGAAACCATCCTCTAATTGATGCGTAGCATTCAGACGAATCTTTCCGTTCCAATCATCAGAAACACGTTTCGTGATAATGTTGACGACGCCACCCATCGCGTCTGAGCCATAGAGTGACGACATGGGACCTCTAACAACCTCGATGCGCTCAATCGACTCCAGTGGAGGCAGGAGACCACCTTCGCTGATATTTCCCCCGTTCGTGCGCGCCTCACGCGCACTGAGCCTTTTTCCATCCACGAGAATAAGCGTGTATTGCGGAGACATACCCCGAATGGAAATGTCCCGTGAATTCCCTTCACCTGCCGAAACTGTCACACCGGGAATGTCGAGCAGCGCGTCTGTAACTTCTCGATACGGTGTCCGCTCAAGTTCCTCTCGCCCAATAATGCTAATTGATGCAGGCGCATCTTCCACACTCTGAATCCGACCTGCCGCCGTCACGACGATCTGTTCCATGCGAGCATCAGCCTCTTCAGCCGCTTGTCGATCCGCTGCCTTCTCATCATCGGAAACTGACTTCGACTGCGCAAATGCCGGATAAAACAAGCCGCTAAATGCTGTCGTCGATAGTGCTATCGCTGCGAGGCTGGACCGCACCACCGAAGAACTCCCAATAATAACCATATATCCTCACTGAAATGGTACTAAACACGTAATGCGAACGCTTTTAATAATCATTTGCAATAAGGTAATGATAGATTTTGGTATTTCCTTGATCGCCGTGCGATTAAATTACCGCTCTCAACCTTCTGTTTTTTCTTAAATATTTTCGCGTCGCGAATCTCGCCAGGTCCGCCCGACAATGCTGAAGCCAATTCTCAGAACAATGAGTAGCAACACGCCAATCATCGGGTCACCCAGTGCGATCAACGCGGCGGCTCCTGCAAATATACCGATATGGAGGACTACAATTCTTCCGTATGGAGCAAACATTTCCTCCTGTAGGCTCGGAATGGTCTGCGTCTTCCCTGGCCAGTAGTCTGCAATGGCTGCGGCGAGCTGATAAACAAGAATGAGCATCAAGGCGGCGCCCATTCCGGGCCAGGATAACCTGACCGCATGAAACATTTGCCACATCGTATCTGGAGATGGCGCCATGGAGCCCGCTGGAAGATCAACACTTCGCGCAAACTCAAAGAGGAAGACGCCATGGCCGAAACAGAACAGGCCATAGTGGAACGTAAAAAAGACCGTCATGAACGTACCGACAAACAGGCCAAATACGCCCAGCGTTTGGAGACCTGACAAGAACATGCGCACGAGGGTTGCAACACCGATCAGAAGGTTTTCAGCCCAGTAAAGCAGGACCAGCGCTTCAGCCCCCCAGCCAAAGAAGACAACAAAGACCACCGGAATGACATCAACGGCGATCGCCAGAAGCGTGAGCGGATCCCTGAAGGCCGCACGCCAGTATGCTGGTTTGAAATACGAAATCATGCCTGTCCCCTACTCAGTCACTAAGGGACACAAATTTGTCTGAGATCAAGCTGTGTTTCAGGCTGGCTCAGCCCACAGGTCGTAATGGTCCGCGGCAACGACTTTCGCCTCAACGATCATACCAGGTTCTAGTTCACCGCCTTCGGCAAGTTGAACTGTACCGTCAATCTCCGGCGCGTCCGCTTTCGTTCGGCCGATCGCAATGTCCTGATCCGCATCAACCTGATCGACGATCACATCCAGAACTTTGCCGATTTGCGAAGCAGAGCGTTCAGCTGAAATTTCCGCCTGAACTTGCATGAAACGGTGCCAGCGATCCTCTTTCACATCTTCACGCACATGATTGTCGAGCACACGACTGTCTGCATGTTCAACATTCTCATACTTGAAGCAGCCCGCGCGATCGATCTTCGCAGCGCGCATCCAGTCCAGAAGGAATTGGAATTGCTCTTCCGTTTCTCCCGGGAAACCAACGATAAAGGTTGAACGAAGAGTCAGGTCCGGCACATCCTTGCGCCACTGTAAAATACGCTCAAGGACTTTGTCCCCGCCCTGCCCCGGTCGGCGCATACGCTTGAGAACATCCGGGTGAGCATGCTGAAATGGAATGTCGAGATATGGCAGGATGGTACCATCCGCCATCAAGGGCATGACCTTGTCCACATGCGGGTATGGATAAACATAGTGCATGCGAACCCATGCCTCGAGCTCACCCAAACCTTTGCACAGGTCATAGAAACGGGTCTGATATTCGGTATCTTTCCACATCCGGGGCTCGTATTTAACATCGAGCCCATATGCAGAGGTATCTTGGCTGATCACCATGATCTCTTTGACGCCCGCTTTCACGAGTTGCTCTGCTTCGCGCAGCACGTGATCAATCGGACGTGAGACAAGATCACCACGCAATTTTGGAATGATGCAGAAGCTGCATTTGTTGTGGCAGCCTTCTGCGATCTTCAGATAGGCATAGTGGCGCGGCGTCAGGCGCAGACCACTTTCCGGAACAAGATCGAGAAACTTGTCAGGCGGCGGCGCAACATGCTCATGCACCGCGCTCATGACCTGCTCGTACTGGTGAGGCCCGGTGATTGCCAGAACCTTCGGGTGACGCTCACGTATGACATCCGGCTCAGCGCCGAGACAGCCTGTCACGATCACACGACCATTTTCGGTAATGGCTTCGCCAATGGCATCAAGACTCTCATCACGAGCGCTATCAAGAAAGCCGCAGGTGTTTACGAGCACCAGATCAGCGCCTTTATAGTCGGGCGCGATCGCATACCCTTCTGCACGCAGACGGGTCACAATACGTTCAGAATCCACGAGGGCTTTTGGACAGCCCAGAGAGACGATACCGACTTTGGGCTGTCGTTTTGGTTCTGTGTTGACGGTAACAGTCATTCTGGCCTCATTGCAGCGAAGCGGCGGGCTTTACCGCAAATGGAGCCACATGGGAACCATCAAGCGTCAGCAAGCACGCCTTTTTCAGCGAGGAATGGCTTCAGCTCACCCTGCTCAAACATCTCTTTGATGATATCACAACCGCCAACGAACTCACCCTTCACGTACAGCTGAGGAATGGTCGGCCAATTGGAGTATTGTTTGATACCTTCACGCACGTCCATATCTTCCAACACGTTGAAGGACTGATACTCGACCTGAAGGTAGTTGAGGATCTGAGCCACAACAGATGAGAAGCCACACTGAGGAAAGGTTGGTGTGCCCTTCATGTAAAGCATGACGTCATTGTTTTCGATCTGCGATTTGATGGTGTCCTGGACACTCATTGGCAGTGCTCCTCTGATTTCGTACCAGCGAGGTGTGAATTCCTACGCGAAAGATCAAGTGCCTTAACCTGAATCGTCAGCGCTTTTCTACAATTCGCCGAACACCTTGATCGAATGACACGATTGGAGTCCATGATGGCAGTAACGGCCAGGTTGGCAAGCGGTCCGTCTCTGAACGTCGAACCTGAGCGTTCGACAGATTCATGAGTGTTCCAAAAAACGTGATCAAAAGCCGGAGAAGACTTCCTGGAATTGTGATGATGAACACAGGACCAGGTACAATGCTTTGAACGGTTCTATACATCTGCGTCATTGAAAGCACGTCCGGACCGCCTGCCGCGATCGCAAGCTGTTCAGCGGTCTGGTCCTCGAATAATCGCGCCACCAAACGCGCAAGGTCATCATAGTGAACCGGCTGCTGGCGTGCGGCGCCGCTCCCCATCATCGGTAAAATCCGCAATTTTCTCGCAAGCCCGATCAACCGCCCGACGTTGCCGTCAGCTATATCGCCATAGATCATACAGGGGCGCACAGCGCTTAGTTTTCCCCCGCCCATCCCGAGAACACGGTCTTCTTCTGCACGCAAAGCCGCATAGACGTCAGACTCAAAATCTATGCCGACATTATTGGAAGAGAAAAGCACCAGATGCGCGTGACAATCCAGCTGTCTCAGGGACCGCGCGGTCGGGCCACTCAAAGTGAGGATCGGGCAAAACACAACGCGATCACAGTCGCGGAGCACGGCTGCCGCATGCATAGGATCCTCAAGGTCGAGCTTCCTAACCTCAACACGCTTACTGCCCTTGGCCCAGACAAGCTGCTCGGGAAAACGTGATGTCAGCACAAATGCCTGTTGCGCATCCTCTACTGACAGTCTCTCAAAAACAGCGCGCCCAAGTGCGCCGG
This sequence comes from Ponticaulis profundi, assembly GCF_042659465.1. NCBI lineage: Bacteria > Pseudomonadati > Pseudomonadota > Alphaproteobacteria > Hyphomonadales > Hyphomonadaceae > Ponticaulis > Ponticaulis profundi. The sequence continues at coordinate 631,060 of NZ_JBHSSW010000066.1, forward strand.
ATGCACCAACGATGGCGGTTTTCATGGCGCCGGGTATCCTGTGTCAGGCCGGTGCGGATGTTTTAAGCTGAAGCGCGTGCAGCTCCCCGCCCATCTGTCCATTCAGCGCCGCGTAGACCATCTGGTGTTGGGCGACCCGCGTCTTGCCGCGGAAGGAGGCCGAGATGATTTCAGCGCTCCAGTGGTCATCATCTCCAGCCAGATCGACAAGATTGATCTCTGCATCCGGGAAAGCCGTGCGCAGCAGGTTTTCCAGCGTAGTCCTATCCATTGCCATGATAAATTCTCCCAGAGTGTTCCGTATCAGGCATTGAAAGAGTTGATCAGCAACGTCAACGCTTCATGCGCCACTTTCACCTCTGCAGCGAATGCAGGATCTGCAAGGTCAGACGGCGTTAGACTGTCGCGATAATGGGTTCGAACCCAGTCCTGCAACGCGTTGATCTTTTGATTGTCCAGCAAATAAGCCTGATTAACGGCTGCGAGCTGTTCATCGGTCATCACAACGCGGAGCCTCAGGCACGCAGGGCCGCCGCCATTGCGCATGGATTGGCGCACATCGACATATTCAACACGGCCGATTGGACCATTTCCTGCGACCATGGCTTCGCAGAAGGCATACGCAGATGGCGTCTCCTTCGTTTCCAGCGGTGCGAACAGAACCAACCGGTCTTCATCTGGAAAACTCAGAAGCTGCGAATTGAACAGATAGGACGCGATCGCATCTTCTATCGACACTTCCGATTGCGGCACCTCAACAATGTTCAGATTGAAAAGGCCTGCACTTGCGTCACGAAGCGATTGATAAACAGCTTCTTTTTCTTCAAATGCGAGTTCATGCGTGAAGAGTGTGTGCACGTTGCCAACACAGACGACATCATTGTGGAACGCACCAGCATTAATGGCCGCGCGCGATTGTCTGGCGAAGACGGTGCGCTCTTTTCTCAAGCCATGTGATGCAGCGATGCGCTCGCAGGACAACCTTGTCTGGCGCGCGGGAAAGCCTGCAGTTTCTTCTGTGTGCTCGCGTCCATAGACAAACAGCTCGACACCTTTTGCCCCATGTTTTGCACACAGTCTGACATGGTTCGCAGCGCCTTCATCTGAAAAGTCCGCATGCTCGGGCAAGGCTGGATTCACACGGAAATGAGCCTCGTCCGCGAAGATCGTTTGCAGATTCTGAAACGTATCCGGATACTCAATACTTCGGTGCAGCATTGTCGACAAATTAGCGACTGTCATATGCAGGCGTTTGTCATCTGTATCCGGAGACGGTGAGACCGTCGCCGAATTCGCCGCCCACATAGCGCTCGCAGAATAGGCAGCCTTCAGCAAACCAGGCGCCGTTTGCGCAGCGCATTTGATGATTTCCGTATTCGTGCCGTTAAAACCGGATCGCAAGAGAAAATCGAAATTCGGACGCTGCAAGGGTGGCAGAAACCCTTGCTTCAGACCCGCATTGACCAGAATGCGCATCTTCTCCAGCCCCTGCAAAGCAGCCTCACGCGGGTTGGAAGCCGCACCTTCATTGCGCGCACTTGCCAGATTGCCTTCGGACATGCCGCCATAATTGTGCGAGGGTCCAATCAGACCGTCGAAATTGACTTCATACGCTGTTGTCACCGTGGAAAGCCTTTCGCGGACATGCGCTTGGGTTCAGGCGCAATCTGGCTTGCTTGCGGCCAGGCACAATAGTCAGCCGCATAATAAGCGCTCGGACGGTGATTGCCGGAAAGCCCTGGCCCGCCAAATGGCAACGCTGAAGACGCTCCTGCCGTCGGGCGATTGAGATTGAGAATGCCTGCCCTCAGGCTGAGGTGTGCCTCATCCCAGAGCGTCATGTTTTCCGTTATCAGCCCTGCGGACAATCCGAACTGGGTATCGTTCGCGGTTGCGATGGCCGTCTCAAAATCCGGCACTCTGTAAACCTGCAGAAATGGCCCGAACAATTCCTCATCCGGAACGTTCTCTACGCCGGTCATATCGATGACACCGGCAGACACAAACGCGCCGCCCTGCTCTGGGTTCTGTAGTGTTTTCAGAACCTTACCACCACATTGTTCAAGTTTATTCTGAAACGCCTCAGCGCCATTGGCAGCATGCGCGCTGACGAGCGGCCCCATGAAGACGTCATCCTCATCCCAGGCTCCAATTCGAAGCCTGTCAGCACGCGAAATGACGGCATCTACCAATTTGTCACCCAGGCTTCCGGTCGGCACGATGAGCCGGCGTGCGCATGTGCACCGCTGTCCAGTCGTCAGGAAAGCTGATTGAGCGGCAATATCTGCCGCAGCATCTACGTCACCAAAATCCCAGGAAATGAGCGGATTGTTTCCGCCCATTTCGAGCGCCACCATCACATCAGGCCGGCCGCCAAACTTCTTGTGTATGAATGTCCCAGTCGATGCAGAACCGGTAAACAGAATTCCGTTCAGATCGCCATCCAGCAGCGCTGCGCCCGTGTCGCGACCACCTTGAACCAGACTCACGACACCAGAAGGAATGCCTGCCTTCTCCAGCGTTTTAACCAGCAATTCTCCAGTCGCGGGGGCGAGCTCTGAAGGTTTGAAGACGATCGTATTCCCTGCAAGCAGGGCCGGAATGATATGGCCATTTGGCAAATGGCCTGGAAAATTGAATGGCCCCATAACGGCCATGATGCCATGGGGGCGATGCACCAGTTCTGAACGCCCAAAATCAGTATCTGAGGACTGCGTTCCTGTTCGCTCATCATAAGCTGTGATGGAGAGCTCTACCTTGCCCTTCATCGCATTCAGTTCGCCCATCGTCTCCCAGAGCACCTTACCGACTTCACGAGAGATGGTTTGCGGCAGTACGTCTGCAAGTTTGTCGAGTTCCTGCACATAGCGCCGCAAGATCGAAATGCGCTCGTCCAGTGGCGTTCGCGCCCATTTTGGAAAAGCTGCACGTGCCGCAGAGAAAGCATCGTTTACGTCACTTGCAAGCGCCTCTGGGCCTTCCCAGACAACATCTCCCGTTGCGGGATCGATCGATTGAAAAGCTTTTCCACCGCCGGCTTTCCATGTTCCATTGATAAAAAGGCTACTCATAATCCTATGACCTCATCCAAATTCGGCCTTTGTGGCCGTTCTTGATTTGCAGAGCTTCCATTGTATCCGCAGGCAGCACGACCCTACCCGTCCCCCGCAGATCGTAAGCAGACCAGCACACTCTGAAGCCCTCGAGCTGATCGGTCGAAACCAGTGCTTCGTGCCCACTGGCTAGCATCTCGCCGACCTCGAACACCACTTCTCGAGACTCTCGAATGGTTCGTATATTGTCCCGCAGGGTCGAAACCTGAGGCCCGCCATCGAAAATATCGACGACCCGTTCGAACCGAAATCCTTCCCATTCAAGAAGCTTCATAGCGCCAATACCATCGACATGGCAGCGCCCAATCACTTCGCGCGCTTCGGACGGTAACAGATCAACATAGATTGGGTATTTCGGCATCAGATCCATGATGAACTGACCGTCTGTCACCCCCGAATGATAGTCAGCTTCCTGAAAGTCCATGTCGAAAAACTGACGCCCGACGCCTTCCCAGAATGGTGATATGCCATCCGGATCAACCACCCCGCGGAGCTCGGCCAGCACCTTTTCGCCGAATTCATCTGGCGCCGCAGCCATCAAAAGATAGCGCGATTGCGCAGCTAGGCGTCCCGCTCCGCCACCTCGATACTGCTTTTTCAGAAATAGCGTACCGACTTCTGTGAAGCCCATAAACTCGTTCGTCAGGACGAGTGCGTCCATAGAAAAACGCCGATCAACAACGTTTGAGGACTGCAAAATGGTAATGATGCGATAGTTGAAGAAAGGCCGCTGCATTCCAATGCCGGCCTTGACCGCGCAGCACCCTGCTGTCGTCGATGTTTCCACATCCTCCATCATCATCAGAAACTTGCCCTGCTGTGGTGCTGAAGGCTGGCGTAAAAAGGCCTTCTCGGAGGCATTCAGACGACTCGACACAAGCTCTTCGTCGACAGGAAGGCTCGTAAATCCAGGCCCGGACAGCTCGGCCAACTCCATAAGATCATCAAAGTCATCAAGGCGCGATGGACGCATTACAAGCTTGCTCATACGTCGGCACTCTCCATCATTTCCTTGATTTCCTGCGCATTCATTCGGCCATCAGCCAGACGACACATGATCAACGCTGACAGTGCGGTGCGCTCCTCAAAGCTGTCCACTACGACAAACTCCTCATCAGAATGAATTCTGCCGCCGCGCACACCGAGCGTATCAATATTGGGAACGCCTGCAGAAAAGATATTGTTACCCTCACAAACACCACCCGTCGAAACCCAGTCGAGCTCGAGTCCGATGGCTCTGCCGGTCTCTTTCACCCCCGTGAAAAGGGCTTTCTGCGCAGCATTGAATGGCTTTGGTGGCCGGTAAAACCCACCATGAATATGGGCGTGTATACCGTCCTGAGTATTTGCTCGTTCGACCAGCTCATTGATTTTCGCCTCCGCCCAACGCGTCGCTTCAGCATCAGGCACGCGCACATTGAAGCGGACCACCGCATTGTCGGGAACCTGATTGTTAGGTCCGCCACCATCGATTTTGCCAGTATTGAAGGTCACACCGTCACGCGCGCCATTCAGGTTCTCCAAGCCTACCACAAACTCTGCTGCCGCCCGGATAGCGCTGCGTCCATCGGCATGTGCACGACCAGCGTGCGCAGAGACACCCTTGAAAACAAATGAGAAATTTCCGCTTCCTTTACGCTCACCGGCAAACCCGCCACTCTCCAGCGCCGGCTCATAGGTCAAACCGATCTGCGCACCAGCCGCAGCCTTCTTTAAATATGCTGCACTGACAGGATTGCCGATTTCTTCATCCGGCGTGATAACGATCTTGTATCCAATCTTACTGGCAAGGTCGGTCTTCTCAATCGCCTTCAGCGCCTCGGTCATCAGAATAAGCCCGCCCTTCATGTCGGCGAGGCCCGGGCCATTCAGACGCCCGTCTCCGAGATCATTCACGTTCAGGAAACCTGAGTTCGGCGGAAAGACCGTGTCATAATGCCCGGTCAACACAAGCTGAACCGGCGATTCCGGTCGACACGTGTGAAAGAGCACAGGGCCGGTCGGGTGTTGCACAGCACCGCCTTCATTTGAAATGAGTTCAATACCACCAGCATCAATCTCTTCTGTTTTACCGGGTAGCTCGCCTAATCGCTCGGCGACCAGTGGTGCCATCTGGAGCAACCCTTCAGCATTCCAGCTACCTGAATTTATCTCTGACCATGCCACAGTGCGCTCACACATGCTCTTTCCCCTCCCCTTGATCCAGGAGAGAAGTTGGCGATCTGTTTCATTCAGCTCCGACAGAGACATACGAGCCCTTCCCTAACGCTCAAATCACGGCTCGCTGCAATGGTGTCTTCTTTTTGCTTAGCGGCCAAGGGGTGGCTCAGTTGTGGCGCATAAGGCCAAGCAATATCAACCCCCAGCATCATCCGGATGAAATACATTTATGCGGCAGATTCGAATGTCGCGCAAAACATAGGCCAGGATTTGCACTCACCAGAAAAATTCAGCCCAAACAAAAACGGCCTGGCGATTGCCAGGCCGTTTCTAATTTCGTCGCTAAGACCGTCTTACTTGACGATGATAACCACTTCTGAACGACGGTTCAGAGGCTCACGAACACCATCTTCCGTTGGCTTCGCGTTTTGAGTCTCACCAAACGCTTCCGTGGAAACCATGTCAGCAGCGACGCCGCGTGACACGAGTGCGTCACGAACAACAGCCGCACGCTTCGCAGACAGTTTCACGTTGTAGCTTGCAGGACCTGAACGGTCAGCGTGGCCAGCAATGGTCACAGAACCGATCGAGCAGTCAGAACGCTCACGGATTTGCTGAACAGCACGATCAATCGTTGCTGCAGCTTCGCTGGAGAGATCAGACTCATCCCACTCGAAGTAAACCACGAACTCACGAGACACCGTCGAGCACGCTGGCAGCTCAACCTTCGGCTTAGGCGGAGGCGGAGGTGGTGGCGGCGGAGGTGGCGGTGGTGGAGGTGGTGGCGGAGGTGGTGGTGGTGGCGGAGGAGGTGGCGGAGGCGAAGACAGCTGCCAACGCAGACCAGCTGTAACAGAGTGATCTGTGTACGTGCTGTCATATGTTGTGAGCTCGCCAGCCATGTCCAGATCGTCAACCACGAAATAGCGGTAGCCGAGGTCGAACGTCAGACGCTCTGTCAGCTTGTAGCCGATACCTGCCAGCGCCTGGTAAGCCAGACCTGTTTCAGAATCGTCGATGCCGTTTACAGCGTAACCTGTGCTGTTGAAACCATCGAGCAGGTAGTAGTTAACCGTGCGCGTAGAAACTTCAGCAGCACCAAGACCAGCACCGAGGTATGGCTGGAATTTGCCATCACGGTTGAAGTCATACAGCAGGTTCAGCATGGCATCCCAACCATACGTCTTACCTGAAGGTGCAACGACCGTTGTCTCCCATGGCGCGAGACCAGCTTCGTAGAACGCCTGATTGTTCACAGAACCTGGAACATCAAGATCGTTGTTACGGAATGTCAGTGCACCTTCGAGACGGAAGCCGTTGTCAAAGCCGTAACCAAGACCGCCGCCATAAAGAAGCTCACCCTCGACGTCACCATGACCACCGAGTGTTCCAGCTACGTCTTCGTTAGCGTCGTAGTCATACGTACCGTCAAAGTTGTAACCAATGTCGCCGCGGACGTACCAACCGTCCTGAGCAAATGCAGCGCCTGAGACCGACGCGAGTGCGAAGGCCGCTGTGGCGCACAGAAGAGTTTTTTTCATACCCATCCCCTTGTGTGAGCCGCCAGAAGTATACTGAACGGCCGCAGGAAAATGTACGGCGCAAAACCGCACCATTTCTTACTTAGCTAGTTTTCCCGAAAAACGCGATAGTTTTTTGCCCTTAACTCATTGCATTTTCATGACGTTTTCGAATTCCGCGTCTTCCATGCAACAGTTTTTGCCCCCAGCTGAGTTTATTGGCGAAATAATGGAACCGACTGAGGTTTCATGTGTTTTCGTCAGTTGGCCGGAGCTGAAAGCGCCGCTTCAATCGCTTTCCATGACACAAATTTAAAGTTCTGGGTCAGCCCATCATCGCCATTTGAGTCGTCCTGAACCACCAAAATGCCGGTTGGCGATTCGGGCAGCACACCAACAGATGTCACTGTGAGGCCATCCGTGTGCGACACCCCATCGATCGTTTCATCCAGCGTACCAGTGATCGCAAACGTGCCGACCCACCGGTTTGGTGCGCTTCGCTCATAGACGACATAACGATCACCTTCCTGAGCAGATACAACCAGATACCCTGAATTTGTTGGCCCTCGCCAGATATCCATGCCCTCAACGTCTGCGACGAGACCTGTTGGTGAACCAACGCGATCTATTGCACGTCGGGAGAACTCCTGATGACGATCCAAGTCTATGCGCCAGACGCCGGTCGCTTCTTCGCCAACAAACAGCACATTCTGAAATTCATCATATGTGCACCCTTCAAGCTGACTCTCCAACTTAAGCGTGTTTTCTAACGTCGCCGCGTAAGCGCCGCCCTCGCTCGCCAAAGAGTAAATCTCGACCTGGCCTGTTTTGTAGGTGACAAAAACGCGATAGCCACTTTCATCATATCCAGTGCACAGCCCATACGGCTCGATTGTTTCTACCGGAAAATCACCTGCATGCTCGACTGTGCCATCGGATGAGATTTCAAAAAGACTCACGCCATTGATTGTACGATTGGTTGCTGCGGCGAGGTCCACCGTCTGTTGGCCGAACATAACGCCCTGCCGCAAATCCACATTGTTCAATTCACCGATCGGAAGGAACTGCAGAACCTTTCCTGACAGATCGTAGACATAAACACCGGCCTGTTTGTCAGTGCCGAGAACACGACTCTCTTCCAGACTGTTCTCATTGATCCAGATTGCAGGATCATCGGCTGCATCGCCAGTAGACCCAACTGCGACCGTTTCTGCAAACGGTGCAACTTTCGGATACGCTTCATTCGGGTCAACACTTGCACAGGCGGCCGTGAAACTTAGAGCCAGCAGGCAAACACTCGTCTGAAAACGCATAATCTTATCCCGTATTAAATTGTGAGAGCCCGAATCGTCACCTTCGGACCGGTCATTTCTGCAATTTTTGCGGTTATCAGGCCTTAATGACAAGCATGTCACAAAAATCAAATCCTGCGATTTTATTCGCGATCCTTGTCTGGAACCTCCTCAGCCGCATCAGCAGACTGGCCTGGAATCGCGTATCCATCCGAAAGCCATCGCGACAGATCCACGTCGGCGCAGCGTTTCGAGCAAAAGGGCTTATAGGCCGGATCAGACTTCTTCTTTTCGCAGATCGGGCAAAGTGATTTTGAGATCATTTCGTAATTATCTTATAAGTTTCAGCATTTAGCTCACTACGCTTTTCTACGGAAAAGCGGGAACCGTAGTTTTCTGACAGGGTAGAGATAACATCTATGTCGAGCGCTCGGAACGTCTCGTATAGCAATCCACCGAGCCCGATTTCGAAGACATCCGTGCGGCACAAATGCGCACGGCGCGTCAAATCGACAAAGCAGGTTATCAGCCGTTCGCGGACTGTGTCCTGCTGCCGCTCTGCGCAAAACAGATCAGATAGCGGGCGGTATCGCCGACGCAAAGACACTTCAAGCAGCCCGAGCCGCGAAATCGGAAGCACTTCATTCCCCGAGCGAACAGAAGATTGTAAAGCTGATTGAAACCTGGCCCGCAAAGCATCAGCCTTTTGACCTTTGGGCGCTCCCACCAGATCTACCACAATCAGCCCACCCGATCGTCGAAGCACGATCTGTCTGGCCAGCTCATCCAACGCATCAGCGTTGATCGAACCACCCGCCTTTTTCAGGTCACGACCATTGCTATCGACATCAACCGACAAAAAAGCCCTCGTCTGCTCGAGGTGGATCGCCCCTCCCCCGCGAACAGTAATCGTTTCTGACAGCACTTCTTCAAGGGCAGAATCAATAATTGCGCATTGCTCAGCAAACGGTCGTTCCGATAAGCGGACGTCGGCTTGTCCCAAGCTGCTGCACCACGTTTCAAAGTCATCGTTCTGAGTCAGGAGAGAGACTGGGTGTTCAGAGGGTTTTACTCGCGCTGATTTTTCCGCCCAAGACTCCGATACGATTTCGACATTTAATTTGGCACCTTCAGGAGGCGGTTTCCTGCCTTTCTGAAGATTGAAGTAACCCGTTTCTTCAGATGCAAATGCAACAAAGGCTGCGCTCTGAGCATAGTCGATCCGTGTCAAAATGCACGGATGCACTTCACCCCACTTCACCCGAGCGTCGATCGACGGCGGGCGAAAAATATGAAGGGAAACGGGCCGCTCCTGATCATCTAAAGCAAGAAAACGCGTCTCTACGGGCGTCGTCTCTTTGATCAGCTCTAACATTCAGAACAGAGCGGCACGGAATACCCTGCAGCCTGCAGGAGGTTACGTGTCTCAAAAACCGGCAACCCCACGACACCGGTGTAGGAGCCAGAGAGCGAAGCGACCAGTGAACCGGCAGCTCCCTGGATGCCATACCCCCCCGCCTTACCATGCCATTCACCGCTCTCGAGATATTGATGAATTTCCTGGTCCGTCAGGCGCTTGAGTTTAACTCGTGTGGTTACAACGCGCACTTGTGCGTCCCGCTTCGCTGAAAGCACAGCAATAGCCGTCATCACGCGGTGTGCACGGCCGGAAAGCAGCTCGAGGCAATCTTGCGCCTCTTCGCGTGTCTCGGTCTTTGGTAAAATCCGGCGACCACAAGCAACAACCGTGTCGGCGGCAAGCACAACAGCATCCGGATATTTCGGGAAAATAGCCTGCGCTTTCTCAAACGCCAGCCTCAAAGCATAGGGACGTGGCAGCTCACTCATACGCGGCGTCTCATCTAGATCCGCCGGATATATTTCATCAGGAACGATACCCATCTGCCCCAGCAGGTCGCGGCGACGCGGCGACGCGCTTGCCAGGATCAGCCTGGGACGATCGACAAGCCCAGCCACTATTTAAAGCGGTAGGTGATCCGCCCCTTTGTCAGATCATAAGGGGTCATTTCGACGAGCACTTTGTCACCAGTTAGCACGCGAATGCGGTTCTTGCGCATTTTACCAGCCGTATGGGCAACAATTTCGTGATCATTTTCCAGTTTCACACGGAACGTTGCATTGGGAAGCAATTCCACAATGGTCCCGTTGAATTCAAGCATTTCTTCTTTTGCCATGCACTCCTCGTAGGCAAACTATGTTTCAAGTCGTGGGATATAGTGCCTTTTTGACGTCTCCGTCACCCACCAATACCACTTACCGACCATTTTCTTTGAATCTAGCGGTCTATTTGGCTGTTTTTTCGAAAATTACCAGCCCAGCAGCTACTGCCCCTTCGAAAGTAACGCACAGATCAGTGTGAAGAGCCGACGCGCGGTATCGAAATCCGTCTCGATTTTACCTTCCAGGCGAGTCGCCAGGAGTTCCGATCCTTCATTGTGAATACCGCGCCGAGCCATATCAATGGCTTCGATCTGGTGCGGCGTCGAATTACGGATGGCGTCGTAATAGCTATCGCAGATCATGAAATAGTCTTTGACGATCCGCCGGAAAGGCGCCAGCGACAGAATAAAAGTATGGAGATGCTCGTCCTTCTCGTCACTGATCACCATGATCAGGCGGTTATCCTGACGAGATAGTTCCAGCTTATATGGGCCGTCAAACTCAGCACCAAGCGAAAAGGTATTGTGTTCGAGAAGATCAAAAATCGCGACTCGGCGCTCGTGCTCAGCATCAGGTCCTGAAGCACTGAGAGTCTGATTGTCGATATCGACGGAAAGAATCCGTTCCGAATCACTCACACATCTGTTCCCTTTTCGAACCGGATGGAAACACTGCGCTTGTGTGCAGGCAAGTGTTCTGCCTCTGCTAATGCCATTGCAGCTTCAGCAAGATGACGAAAACCACCCGGCGTCGCAGACTGAACCGACATGCGTTTCATGAAATCGAAAAGCCCAAGACCGGATGAAAAACGCGCTGCGCCCGAGGTTGGCAATACGTGGTTCGAGCCCGTTACATAATCACCAAGCGCTTCAGGGGCCCATGCCCCTAGAAAAACAGCCCCCGCATGCTTCACCTTTGTAAGGTGCGTTTTCGGCTCTGCCACAGCGAGTTCGAGGTGTTCAGGCGCGATACGGTTCGAGATGTCACAAGCTTCTGACATGGAAGAGGCAATGATAATGGCGCCATGCTTGTTCCATGACTGTCGCGCAGTTTCTTCCGTTCCAAGCACGGCCAACTGGCTTTTCACTTCCGCCTCAACCTCTTTCGCGTATCCCTCATCTAGAGAAATCAAAATCGATTGTGCTGAAGGGTCGTGCTCTGCCTGAGATAACAAATCTGCAGCAATCCAGCTCGCCTCTACGCTGCCGTCTGCAATGATGCAGACTTCCGATGGACCTGCGATGGTATCTATGCCGACCGTACCAAAAACCTGACGTTTGGCTTCCGCTACATAGGCATTGCCAGGCCCCACAATCTTGTCCACCGGCGCAAGGTCCCCAGCACCATAAGCCAGCGCAGCGACTGCCTGCGCGCCACCAATCGGATAGAATTCCTGTACGCCCGCTTTCAATGCAGCGTAAGCCACGGCAGGGCTCATCACACCGTCAGGTGTCGGCGCAACCATAACGATGCGCTCAACACCCGCGACCTTCGCAGGAACCATATTCATCAGGACAGAACTTGGGTAATTTGCTCGCCCACCAGGCACATACACGCCAACGGATGATAACGGCGTCCAACGCCACCCCAAAGTCATGCCATGCCCATCCTCAAAGGAATGGTCAGGAGGGTTTTGAGCCGCATGATACGCCTCAATACGGTCATGCGCGAAGTCGACCGCGCGTCGCACATCTTCTGGACAGTCTTTCGCCAGCCTTTCCAGCGACATGCTATCGTTTTTCAGGGAAATCGCGTCGATCTCGAAACGATCAAACTTTTGCGTATAGCTCGCGACCGCCTGCCCGCCCGTCTCACGGACATCATCAATGATCGCCCGAACAGCCGAAGCCGTATCAGCAGCATCGCCGCGCGGCTCTTTGAGAAAAGCTGAGAAGTCTGCGCTGAAATCCTGTGAGCTTGTCGTAAACCAACGTGCCACGAAACTAGTCCTTGTGTTCCGGTCTGTTGCGGGTCGGCCATGGCTGGCTGATATCCAGCAATGTCGCATCCAGACATTCCGCCGAAATTAGCAACTCCCCATCCCCAGCAAACATGAGACGGATTTTGCCGCCCGGTGGCTCATCATCCGCAATCCATTCAACCGATAAAAGTGAAAGCACGAGGTCTTCATGTTTTGGTGGCAGTCCGCGGGATTTGACACTGGAGACGCTATCAAATGACAGCACGGAGCGTACGCGCTCCCCCTTCGAAGAGACATCACGCTTCATTTCCCAACGAAAGCGATTGAACTCGAGATGAAATCGGTGACGTTTCGCTTCGAAAACCAGATCGATTGGTTTACAAACACCATCCTGAACGGCGGCCGATATGACACTCAGATCTTCCTGATCCACAGCCAGAAGCCGAAGTCCCATCGTTTCGCTCACTTTTACGCCTCCAATCGCATTGCCAATACGCGTTTCTAGACTGCTTCTGCCGTCTCGCTCTCACGAACAACATCCGCACCACACGCATTTAGCTTCGCTTCGAGATTTTCAAAGCCCCGATCCAGATGATAGATGCGATTTACCTGAGTTTCGCCCTGCGCGACCAGGCCCGCGATCACCAGGCTCACCGATGCCCGAAGATCAGTCGCCATAACCGGAGCGCCCTTGAGCTGCCCTACACCCGTCACAACAGCCTTGTTGCCCTGCACATCAATGTGGGCACCCAGACGATTGAGTTCAGGCGCGTGCATGAACCGGTTCTCAAAGATATTTTCCGTAAAATGGCTGACACCGTCTGCCGTTGTCATGAGCGCCATAAACTGGGCCTGAAGATCTGTAGCAAAGCCAGGGTGTGGCTGAACATCGACGTCGACCGCCTTCAGACGCTTGCCATTGCGAGAAACACGAATACCGCCCTCGACTTCTTCAACCGTCACGCCCGCTGCGCGCAGATGCTCGATCAATGCCGTCATCTCATGCGCTGGCGCGCGCTCCAGAAAAACATCTCCACCGGTTGCAGCAACAGCAATGGCGTAAGTACCAGCCTCAATACGGTCTGCCATAACCTGATGACTGATACCGCTTAATCGCTCCACGCCCTCAATCGTAATTGTCGAAGTGCCAGCGCCTTCAATTTTCGCCCCCATACCTGTCAGCATGGCCGCAATATCGACAATCTCAGGCTCACGCGCCGCATTCTTGATGCGTGTCGTCCCTTTTGCCAGGGTCGCTGCCAGCATGGTATGCTCGGTCGCACCTACCGACGGAAATGGCAGCTCAATGTCAGCGCCTTTCAACCCGCGGATCGCAGCGGCTTTGACATAACCCTGTTCTATGACGATATCAGCGCCCATCTTCTCGAAGGCATCCAGGTGAAAATTTACCGGCCGCGCGCCAATTGCGCATCCACCGGGCAACGACACCGTCGCATGACCAATACGTGCCAGAAGTGGTCCAAGGACATTGAAGGTCGCACGCATTTTGCGAACAAGGTCATATGGCGCAATTGTCGAGGTAATGCTTGCCGCGTTCAATCGACAAACCGAATGGTTTTGCGGCCAGTAGACATCCACACCGAGTGTCGAAAGCAGCCGCGACATAAAACGGGAATCAGCAAGGTTGGGCATATTCAGCAGCTCAACCGGTTCATCCGTCAAAAGCGCAGCCGCCATTAGCTTCAGCGCTGAGTTCTTTGCCCCCGAGATCGGGATCGTTCCATTGAGCGGTTTGCTGCCACGTATAATTAAACTGTCCATGAGCCACGCTTGGCACTGAATCGACGCAAGGGAAAGGCATTATTTCGGCAAACCGAAAGCAAAACCGGGCGATTACGTGTCACCACCTTCATCCTTTTTCGCGGTTTGGCGACGCGATGCCGCTTTCCGACGCCTCAGGTTCGCACGCAATGCAGACTTGAGGCGATCCTCACGACTTTCGGAACCGGCTTTCTGTGGATTTTTACCCTCTTTTTCTGACATTCTTCAGGGCTCTTTGTTCTTTGGGGTTTTCAATTCAATTGCTTTGAGGTAACGAGCGCGCTCTGCGATTTCAATGCCGCGGTAGCTCAGTGGTAGAGCGCACCCTTGGTAAGGGTGAGGCCGAGAGTTCAATTCTCTCTCGCGGCACCAGATTTCCTCCTGATATATCGTTCAGATTCTCTTTCGCCGATCGATCCACCAAACGCAAAAGCAAATTCGTGCGTTTATTTGGCGCTCATCATGCAACATGCCTGGACATCCATCGCAAGTGCCTGACGGTGAATAGCAGACAGCCCTCTGAAGTATTCCAGAGGGCTGCCAAGTTGCTTCGTATAAAGTTTAGTCGAGCTATTTCTGTCCCGGTATCCGCATGAAATAAATCAGGCAGGCACACACCAACGAGATCGACAGAGGCACAATCGCAATCAGCGTATAGAGCGCATTCACAACGCTCTCAGGCTGTTGCACAGCGCCACCTGCACCGGTTCCTCGGATATACCCCGTCAGTCCCAGAACGATGCCTGTGAGGCTCGTACCGATCGCGTAGGCAAATTTCTCGACCAGTGTGTAGACCGCAGACAGAACACCTTCACGGCGTATCCCAGTCAGCTTGTAGTCATAAGCCATTACGTCCGGCAAAAGTGACTGACCAACCATCAGGCCGCCACCACCAATAATGCCCGCTGCCGCCGCGCGCGCCAGAACGTATGCATAAGGATCGCCCGACTGAGCAAATGCCCAGGTCACAGCCACCAGAGACGATACGAGCGTGGTTGTGATGAAAAGATATCGCTTGCCAATGCGCTTGGCGATCATCAGCCAGACCGGCTGTGAGATGATCATGCCTACGTAGAACACCAGGAAGTAATAACCGAGCTGAGCGGAGTCTAGCGCAAGCACCTGACCAAAAAGAAATGGCATCACGGCTTGTGTCACAGCCATTGCCATCAGGGATATCAGTTTCACTGACACAAGGATCATGAACGGCTTGTTCTTCCAGGCCGCTTTGATCATGCCAACAAAGTTCAGAGACAGCTGCGTATCCTGATAGTGGAAAGGCGCATTCTTGGTCGCAAAGAAGCAGGCAAGACCACCACCGACAGCCAGCGCTGCCAGCATGCCGCTGAAGATCGAATATCCGGTGCTGCTGTTCGAATACATTTGCAACACGACCGGTCCGACGAACGTCGCAATCAAGCTGGCAAGTGCGACGGCCAGAACGCGGTATGAGATCAATCGACTGCGTTCATTGTGGTCATTGGTCATTTCGGCCGGCATCGCCATATAGGGCACACCGAACAAGCCGTAAGCCGTTGCGTAGACGATCAATGCAATACCAGCGAGAACCGTTGCCGTTGTCGGGTTCAGTCCTGTGGGAATATTGAACAGGCAAATCGCAGAAATGGCGAGCAGAACGCAGCCATAAAGAATGAACGGACGCCGACGGCCCATCTTGCTTTTGCTGCGGTCACTAATGGTCCCGATGATCGGATCCGTAAAGGCGTCATAGAGTTTCGAAAACGCCATCAGCGAACCAGCGACCGCTGCACCAATGCCAACGAAATCGACCAGATACCGCAGCAAAAGCACATTCACTGCATTATACATGGCTGCAACGCCGAGCGTCCCCATCCCCCAACCGAACGCTGTCCAGAAAGAAAGCCGCCCGTATGTGCTTTCTGTCGTTTCGTCAGATGATACTGTTGTTGTCATACCGTACTCCCCCGATGGCGGCAGCCGATGCAGATAACGCTCTCACATCCCATCCGTCCGCGCTGATAGTCCGACCGGCGCTCATCAGCACCGGCAGATGCGATTACTCTGCGGTTTCGTAAACAGGGCTGTCTTTGATACCGGCACGCTCGAGAATGTCCTTGACCGACCGCTTCTCGCCGGCAATCGGCGCACTGAGCACCAGCGTCGCGAACTTGTCGCGCTCTGCGTCAATCTTGGCCGCGAGCTCTTCCGGAATTTGCATATTCTCCAGCTCGTCTTTTGCCAAACCGCCTCGCGCCTCCAGGGCGTGCTCCAATAGCATTGTGCGATCTTTGAGAATCCAGACTTCAGACATGAGCGCCATCATGATGCGGCCAAGGTCTGTTACGCTTTTCTCGTCGAGATAGTTTCTATCCATCGCCTCATCTCCCTGGCTGATTTCCTGACCGAAATGATGAGGCTCTTCGGAGGGAATACCATGTCCGTGTAGCAGAATATCGCGTGGTGAATACTCAGTTGCTTGACGGTTTCGGCTCGCTCGTGAATGCCTGCCACAAACGAAAGCGGGCCGAAATTCGGCCCGCTTTTTGTGCAATCTTACTTTGTGAGACGCTAAGCTGCGACGTGAGCAGGCTTGGAATCCAGAGGCTTGCGCGCACGCGTCACCCAAGGATAGCTGCCCTGTTCTCCTATCGAATATGCTTCAGCAGCTTCGAAGCCGACCTCTTCTAGAACATCTTCCAGAACGGTTTCTCCCGTTGCTGTGAAGAATGGTTCTTCTCGGTGATCCGTATCCCAGTCCAGCAGCACAGCGTGGAACATGTTCACAGCTCGAAATGGCGGCGGATCGGAAATCACGATGTCACCACCCGGCTTGAGGATGCGGAACATTTCCTCGAAAATTGCCCGGTTCACTTTCGGTGGCATTTCGTGATGCAGCGCATAAGTGATCACGCCGTCATAGCTGTCATCAGCTTCGCCGGTTTGGGTTGAATCCCGTCGGCTGAGGTGAACTGGCACATTCATGGCACCAGCCATTTTGAAGCCACCCTTCAACAGAGATGGAGACAGGTCAGACCCGTGCAGTTCCGCGTCCGGGAATACAGTGTGAACAGCATTGAGCGTGCCGAAACCACCACACCCAGGCTCGTAAACACGCTCATAGCTATCTTTCGGCAGCTGACGCGCAACATCGACGCGCTGTTGACGGATGTTGTCACCGACGCCCACCGCAGCATATCCACCATGCGCAAACACTTTTGGACCAATTGCAAAAGCAAAAACGGCGGCATAGAGGTCATAGCCTTCCCAACCACCCGGCTCGAGGTGCCACTCGGTCGCCGACCAGTATTTCGGCTCTTCAGCATCCAGCTCCAGATCAAGAGTCGAGCCTTCGGCTGGTGTTGCCTCAGAATTCACAAACGCCTCGAACATGGACCGGCGTTCTTCGATTGCCGGGATGCCGCGATTATAGTTTTCTTCCGCAACGTAGCGCTGAACAAAGCGCTCCAGTCGGTAAATGCTGTCATTCTCGCAAATCGCTTTGGCTTTAGCCAGGCGACGACGAAGATCTTCTTTCGCCGGCTTTTTATCAGCGACGTGCTCTTCATTCAATTTTGCCGCAACCGGATTGGCGAAGAACTTCTCGGAAGCGTATGAACGGATGGGCCCGGAAGAGCATTTTTGCATCGATCCAAGAATTTCCATGCCTGCGCGTCCGCGCTGACTCAGACTGAATGGAGCCGGCGCAACCGGCTCAGGAATTTCGTTTGCTGCAGTTTCAGTCGCCATGCCTCGTCCCTTTCTTATATCTATTTAGCAATTCGAAATCGCGTCTAAAACACGAAGTAATCT
Source organism: Ponticaulis profundi (assembly GCF_042659465.1). Classification (NCBI taxonomy): domain Bacteria; kingdom Pseudomonadati; phylum Pseudomonadota; class Alphaproteobacteria; order Hyphomonadales; family Hyphomonadaceae; genus Ponticaulis; species Ponticaulis profundi. The sequence goes on from NZ_JBHSSW010000066.1 coordinate 648,821, forward strand.
ACACGCCAAAATTGCATTATACTTAGTAAGTGCAATTATTTTCTTGATAAGGGCGACGCAAGCCATAGCATAATTGCTATTAAACTCAAACGTCGCCGCCTATACTTATGCAGTCAAAGATCAATCTGGCACATATGCAATCAGATCAAGCAAGGTGTTGGCGCCTTCCACGACCAGCGGGCCGCCAATTTTCATCGTTGTTGATGCCGGCTTAACTCCCGTGAAGTATTTCGACCACTCTTCGATGGAATCCGCAAAGATATCACCTTCACTGTGGAAACACGCACGGCGCACGATATTCTCCACGCTGGTACCGCCAGCCTCACAAATTGCCGCAACATTCTTCATCATGTAGCGCATTTGATTCTGGCCGGGCTGTCCGTACCATGGGAAGTTTTCGTGACGTACCATGCCAGGTGCCAGAACACCTTTTGAATCACACGCCATTTGCTGACTCAAGAACAGGAAGTTTCCGACTTTGACAGCTTGAGGTTCGTGGCTAAACGGCTCCGGTGCCTCGGACGTCTCAATTGTTTCAATCTCGAGCTTGGAGTCATCCGTAAGTAGCGTCAGCGCAATCTCGATGCGGCTTCCTCGGGTTCCGAGCCCCATATACGGAATAACAACGCGCGCCGGCGGATTTTCCGGAAACCACTTCTTCCAGACAGCGTCCATACCCTGATAGTCGCTTGGATGACCGATATAAACCTCAGCTTTAACAGCACGCTTCAGGGAAGCACCGGCTGACGCAGCGATTTTATCGAGCTTCCAGAGCACGTAATCAGTCTGCTGCTCGATTTCTGAACCATACCAGACATGCGGGTTCACACGCGCTTCTTTGGCAAGCGCACTTTCCGGCCCCATATGCCGGGCCTCGCCATAATCTCCGACCCAGTCCGTCGGCACATCGCCTGCCAGGAATACCCAGTCGCCACGACGAAGCGCCGGCGAGTATCCAGCCAACGGCATAGGAACTTCAGGTCCTGGCGAAAAACCTTCCGGTTTGCTGCCGTCGGTAATTGCGATCATATCAATCTCGATATGCGCATTACGGACCGGAAGCGCCCGGATACTGACCGCGGTCGAGGCCGGGCGCGGATCGAAAATATACTCGTTTCGCGTGTCGAGATATGGCGTGATGCTTAACCCGTCAGGCCAGCTATTGCCCGATTTGAAGTCTTCATAGGTTGGCGTCTCCCAAGGCAGCCATTGCCAGATGCGTGCAACATCCTTGGAAATGTCGGCACCACCAGCCTCGAGCGTACGCTTGAGCGTTTCCATCACGAATTTTGACTGGAGCGCCTGCTCATTTTCCAGATTTGGGTTCGACGGTATGGCGTCAGGCGCAATACCTGTTTTGAAATCGCTGGCGAGCTGGCCCGACACGAAAATCCAATCGGCAGCTTTGACCGCTGGCGAATAGGGCATAAGAGGTTCTGGAATATCCGGCCATATGGCTTTCGGCGCTTTCGGATCTGTCACGGTATGCTATCCTTTTGATATATAGTAGTAAATTAGAGAAGGCCGCCATCTGCGAGAACGGTACGTCCATTCACCCAGCGCGATTCTGGCGATGCCAGAAAAACGATGATGTCCGCGATATCATCCGGCATTGCGACACGGCCCAGCGGCGTGCCATCTGCGATGCCTTGGATCATTTCATTCGGAATCCAGGCCGTCATTTGCGTTTTGGTAGCGCCCGGCGCGACAGCGTTGACGCTGATACCTTTGGAACCGAGCTCTTTGGCAAATCCATGCGTAAGGCAGGATACTGCCGCCTTGGCAGCGCAATAAAGCGTCATGCCAGGTATCGGCTGGTATGCCAGGTTTGAGCTGACATTGACGACACGACCACCATTTTCGAGAAATGGCGCGGCAGCTTGAGTGACATAGATGACACTCTTCACATTTGCAGAAAGTTCGCGGTCAACATTTTCATCGACCATTGCGCCGAAATCGATCGGCGTTGAAATGCCGGCATTGTTCACAAGAATATTCAGACCGCCAAAGGCATCTACCGTCTCTTGCACAATGCGTTTGGCATCATCTTCACGACCTGCATCACCTCCAACGATTATCGCATTTCCGCCGGCGTCCTTTATCTCGGAAACGAGCGCCTCTGCTGCCTTCGCATTGCTATGGTAATGCACTGCGACAGCAACGCCACGTGCGGCCAGACGCTTGGCTGTTTCGCCGCCAATTCCGCCTGAAGCTCCGGTTACAAGCGCAACCTTTTCTTTAAGACCTCTTGCTTCATCCAGCTGCATTGGCGCCTCCTGAAAATGCCATCGTTTTCAGGAAAAACATGAGCGCTGATATGCCATGTCCCTATTGGTTTTATGGTGATATTCGGCTGACGAACATGTCCTCTTAAATACATTTCGCACAACAAAACGGCCTGCCCGAAACCGCGTTCGAGCAAGCCGTATGTCTTTGGTCTATCGTATATTTTACGACGCTTTAGCGCTCAGGTAGTTCACGCGCCATGCCACCGAAAACCATCCACTCGCCGTCCTCAAGCACCCAGGTGTGTGTGACCTCATAACGATAGTCGACCGGCGTGCCATCGCCTGCGCGAGTCATATGTGTCTGATAGTAGATAATTGCCGTAGAGCCATTCACGATCAGGTCAACAAACTCCATAGCGAGCTCTTCCTGATCCCGCCCTTCCATATTCTTGGCACCCGCTTCGAGTGCGGAACGATCATTTGGTGTCGCGCTGTAAGGAGGCCAGGCTGCGTAATTCTCAGCCGTATTCGCAAGATAGGCCGAGAGGTCGCCATTGCCACGACCTTCGTAAATTGAGAGCTCTTTGCCCCAGATAATGTCTTTGATGTCTTCATAGCTGGCAGATTCCGTTTTCGGGCTTTCACCTGCCATTGCGGCGCCTCCCATGCCAATAATTGCGGACATAGCAACTGCCGTCATAAACTTTTTCATACTGGTTTCCTCTTCATTCAGCTTGTCGGGCCAGTGCGGCACAACACGTCATCTCATTGGGACGAAAAAGCAGGCGAAACAGAGCGCTTCGCCTGCCTTCCATTTTTAAAAGTCGTACGCGACCGTCAAACCAACTGTTCGACCTTCACCGAAGGACGGTGAAATCGAATAGTTTGAAGGCACCAGGAACGCACCATCAATGTAGTATTCGTCGGTGAGGTTCTTCACGAAAACAAAGGCTTTGTAAGGCCCCTTCTCAACGCCGAGACGAGCATTCACCAGCGTGCGAGCCTCAATGTCGATTGTGTTCAGTGGATCGAGCCACATTTTACTGTCATAGTTCACGTCAATGCCGGCAAAGCCTTCATAATCCTGATAGACAGGTCGCTGGTATTGCGCACCAACCGAGATAGACAGCGGAGGTGTGCCTGGAATTTCCTCGCCTGCCACATCACCATAAGCCGGGTTACTTGAACCTTCGCCATATTCTGTCTTCGTGTAAGACAGATTGCCGTAAACGCTCAGATAGTCCGTTGGCATATAGCTAGATTCAAGCTCGATACCGATGGCCGTCGCGTCGCCAACGGAATCCCAGATACCTGGAACAGCCGTTGAATCGCCAATCACATCCTCGTAGTTCACCGGAACGACGGAGATCTGTTGATCGATCCACTCCGTGTAGAACACCGCCGCATTCAGCGTTAGACGGTTGTTGAGCAGCTGGTTCTTGATACCGACTTCATACGTCCAGTTCGATTCTGGCGGATAGGTCTGCTCATCTTCTTCAAGCGGCACAGTTCCTGTGACATAGCCGTTAAAGCCACCTGACTTCACACCTTTGGCGAAGGAACCATACAGCATGTTATCCGGTGTCAGATTGTAGCTAAGGCTGACGCGCGGGGTGAAATCCTTCCACTGATCTGACAGGTCAGGTGCCTCGACATCCGGATCAAGACCTGCATCTTCTGCACGGTCACGCGCCAGAATATCGCGAACCTTCACATCAGTAATCGTGTAACGACCCTCAAGGCTCAGATTTGCGCGACCATCGAGGAAGGCGATATCAGCACGGGCAAAGATCGCCTCGGTTTCATATTCGTTTGCACGAATGTTGAACGGTAGCGAGAGACCATCCGACGACATAGGGTCATCAGAGAGAAGGAATAGCGGCGTACCCGGCGCAATAAAGCGCAAGCCGAACAGGAATTCGTCGGAAGCTTCAGAGCGATAATACCCGACTTCACCATTGAAACGCCCGCCTTCATCGTACACGAGACGAAGCTCGTGGCTGCTGAAGTCGAGGACGCCGCCCTCTTTCTGCTGAGCGATATTGCCACCCTCAAGCGGATTGTAGCTGTTTTGCGGGAAGGTGAAGTTCTCCTGCGCCTCACCTGAGGCATCACCATAGGTATAGCTCAGAGAGAACGCATCATTGATGTCCCATTCTGCACCAAGACGAATGATTTCGGAGTCCGAAATCATCTCAGGCTGAGGAACCGAGAACAAACCAGACGGGCGATCCGGGTTTGCACCCGACAGCAATTCGTTCGGATTCGTTGGCAGCGTGCCTTCGTACCAGTTTCCAGTCCCGTATGCGTTCGGCTCTCCCGCATTCAGCGCCCATTCCGGAGATGAACCAGAAGCGCGATAATACGCACGCTGCTCTTCGCTTCGCTCAAGCTTCTGATACGATGCCGTGAAAGTCAGATAGTCGGTTGGTGTGAATTCGACATTACCCGAGTAGGCCGTCCGGTCATAACCGCCAAATCGATCAAAATCGTCGCCATCAATGCCGGGATAGTTGTTCTCTATGGTACCGCCATAAGCGGAGTTTGCGACGAATGCACGAACGCCCAGAACGTCTTCGATAATCGGACCGCCAACACCAATCTGAACCTCCTTGCGCCCATAGTCACCAATCGTCGCCGATCCGTTCAAACGCCACTCATCTGTCGGCTTTTTTGTGACCAGATTGATCGCACCAGAGAAGGTGTTCTGACCATAAAGAGCAGACTGAGGGCCTTTAACAACTTCAATACGCTCGATATCTGCGAGCGAGAAGTTCACCATATAACCGCGCTGAAGGTAGATACCGTCTACAAACGTACCCACGTTACCGACAGCATCCTGCACGTTTGCCTGCGAGAGGCCGCGCATTGTCGCAACGCCGTTAAAGCCCGTCACGAAGTCCCGAAAAGAGAGTCCTGGCGTATAGGCTGCCACATCATCAAAGTCGCCAATGGACTTCTCGAGCAGATCATCATCACCGAGCGCGGTGATGGAGATCGGAACATCCTGAAGATTCTCTTCCTGACGACGTGTCGTCACAACAACGCTATCCATCCGTCGCGCAGATTCTTCGGCGTCCACCTCTTGCGCAGAAGCAGTTTGCGCAAGAGAAAAAGCCGACACACTTAAAGCTAAAAGGCTTACACCCCTTACTAAACTCCTCGATTCAAATCTCTTCATAAAGTATTTCCCCTATTCATATATCTTATGCGAGCAAGAGATTACTTCCTTACCCTCACAACACATGAATAGATGATTGAATCATTGGATATACTTTAAATCCGGATAAATGCGTTTATTCGCTAAGTGAATATTATATTCATTGATCGATTTATATAATACTGGAATACAATATTCACGATCGATATTTCAACTACAGTTGGTTTCCAAGAATAATAATTATCACTTTCTTTGAGCGTGAACCATATCTCTCAGCGTTTGATCTGTATTTGCGTCAAGATGTGGCGTCGTATCGAAGATCATTGTCGGAACCGTATCCGGCTCAACAGGCACCCAATCTGGAAGCACTGCATGCGATGGATTTCCCGTTTTTGCGAAAGCGATCCACGCACCCGCAACCTGCTCTTCGATCACTAGCGCATCTGCGCCGCCACCTGTTGCCTGCGGCTCTCGTTCCGCATTCGCAAAAACGAATGGTAACTCAGCACAGTGATAAGCTTTTGGCGTGCCATCGAGAACGGGAGTTCGCCACGCAAACTGATAGAGAAATGCTGGCGCTCCACCGAGAGCCGCCTTGGCCTGAACTTGCTTGATGCCGTTTGTTCGATTGAAGTACGCAGCGCTGATCACCGAATAGAGACCAACCGGTTTTTCCTCCGGATAGGTCTCTTGTGCAACCGATATGACCGCGTCCGGATCCTTGTACATCGACTTAAGACTTGCCCGCAGCTCGTCCATAGTCATGCTCTCAGCCGAAGGGTTAAACACAGCCAGGCTGAATTCGTGACGCGCCGAACCAGCCATTAAGGCAATATTCCGCGAGACGTCGCCAGCCTCCGGCGAATAAGGCGCATAAGGCAGTGTTTTCGCCTCTATCCGAGGGGCCCAGCCGACCGTCTTCCAGATATCAGCAAAACCAGACGTCAACCGCCAATCCGCCAACACCTTCTGGGCGGCTGCCTGCAAGCGATCTATCGGCACAGCTTGCAGACCAGCGACATCGCCTTCCTCCAAACTCAGCTCTTCCATGACATTCTGTGCCAGTGGCGCCGTCATCGCATCATCAAATGGCTCAACCTGGGAACCGCTTTGCGAGATCGCTTTGTGAAACAGACCTTTTGCTGCGGGCATTCCGGAGAGATGAGCGATTTTCAATCCGCCACCCGACTGGCCAAACAGGGTCACATTTCCCGGATCGCCGCCAAATGCTTCGATATTGTCGCGCACCCATTCCAGTGCCCGAACAAGATCAAGCAGCCCCACATTGACGGAGCCCGACAGCTCATCAGTGGCACCAATCGCGGCGAGGTCCATATGCCCGAGAATGTTCAGGCGATGGTTCACCGAAACAACAACGACATCACCCTTGCGCGCCAGCGATTCACCATCCTGACAGGCGAGACTATAACTAGACCCTGTGGTGTAATTGCCACCATGAATCCACACCATGACGGCGCGCTTTTTACCATCCAGCCCTGGCGACCATATATTGAGGTTCAGGCAGTCTTCATCTGCATATCCCTGCGATGGTCGCAACATGAAACCAAAGCGCCCACCAGGCCCCGGCGCTTCCTGCGGGCAAATAGCGCCGTAATCGAATGCATCCCTAACTTCGCTCCAGGGCGCGGGAGGCTTTGGTGGCATGAAGCGGTTTTCACCACCCGTCGGAGCGCCATAAGGAACCCCCTTAAACGTGCGAATTCCTGATGAAATATACCCTCGCACCTTGCCTTTATCGGTGCTCACGATCAGGTCCGAAGGCGTTTCTACAGTTTTGGCCGCGTCGCAAGCGTTAGCCTTTACGCCATCAGCCTTTGCAGATTGCCCGCTCGACGCTGCAAATAAGGCTGGTGCAGCGATACCCGCCTTCAATAGATTCCGGCGCTCGATACCGCGCGGCTTAATGCGATTGTCACCAGACATTTTACACCTACTCCTGTAGCGCTTTCAGTGCCGGATCACGCGAGTAATTTTCCGTTTTGATCGTCTTCATGAGCCGCCCATAGTTTTCGATCTCACCAACGCGAACCGGTGTATCGAAATACAGAATTTCAGGATTTTCCGGATCGTATTTGGGCCATTCGGGCAATCCGAACGCATCCGGCTCCTCGGATTTCGCAAACGATACCCAATAGCTCACCAGATCTTCGCTCAATTTGCGGTCCGCATCAGTCCAGTTCACACCATCTGGAAAATGGCCGAACGTGTAGCTGACATCGACGCCGTGTACGGCGTAATCCTGACCTGGCGCAGGATGATCGAACCGGTACACCCAGATATCCGACTTTTCAGAGTGTATTGCGGCCTCTACCAGAGTTCCCTGCCCAATACTTCCAGATGCTGCACCGATCATAGCATCGCGATACTGACCATCGCGCTCCAGATAAGCCTCAGCAAGTTCAGCACCGGCCGCGCCAAACTGGCTATTAAACCAGCTCATCATGGCCTCTTCACTTTCGATTGGAGGGAAGAAACCGGCCGCTTCATCGCGCGTCCATCCGATGATAATCGGCTTCGAATCCTGCTCTTTCAGCAGAAAGGTATCACCCGTCGTTCGGGGCGTAAGCTGTCCATCCGCTATGGGTTGAAAACCAAACTGGTGTTCGACGGCTTCTTCCGGCGTCAGCCCTGTAATCGCCTCGGCAGGAAGCGCGCGCGCCTCCTCAGCTGTTGTCGCACCGCGGGCGGATAGAAACTCTTCCCCCCAACTCTCCGCCTGTTCCAGTGTCTTCATCGGAGGCGTTAGCCCCCAGATAGCACCACTCTGCGCGATCCCCTTGCTCCAGAGGTCTGATGCCGAAGGCGTCGACAGCAAAACATTCGCAATGATCGAACCGGCTGACTCACCAAAGATCGTGACATTATCAGGATTACCGCCAAAGGCCGCGATATTGTCCTGAACCCACTCTAGCGCCGCAATATTATCCATCGTGCCGTAATTACCCGACACACCAGATTCTGATTTTGCACTCAGATCCGGATGCGCCAAATAACCAAACGCGCCGACGCGATAGTTCGGAATGACGAGAATGACGTTTTCATCGGTATAAGCCGTTGGATCTCGGTAGACGTCCTGACTTGCTCCACCCGCAAAGAAGCCACCGCCGTAAAACCAAACCATGACAGGAAGCGGCGATCCGCTGTACTTGGCTTTCTCAGGCACAAAGACATTCAGATAAAGGCAGTCTTCGCTATAATTCTGATCTTCAGAGTAATTCCAGGCACCTGGCTTCGCTGCTACCTGCATGCAGTCCGGACCATAAGTGCCTGCGTCACGTACACCTTCCCAGGACTCAATTGGCTCAGGTGGCGCCCAACGCAGAGACCCGACAGGCGGCTTTGCAAACGGAACTCCCAGATAACTTATGTATGCGGCGTCTTTCTGCAGCACACCCTGCAGATCGCCGTCTTTCGTTGACACCAGGCCGACTTTTTCAGGCGCTTGGCCTACCGCCTCTGATTTCATCGTGTCGCCGGAAGCACCTGATGCAGGAAAAGCTGAATCTTGCTGGCACCCCATAAGAGCAACCAGAGAGATAAGGGAAGCCATCAAGCCAAATGACCTAATGGTATTCGTTCCTGAAATTTGCATTTGTTTTCGCCCCTCCTCGAACGTCATTGCTAGAATGAGCGCTCGAAAACGGGGAAACGACAAAGACATGCGAAAGGAAAGTTCGCAGAGCGAATATGTCAGGCCAGTCCGAAACGCATACGCCCGAAAACTGACTTTTCTAGTGCGGTTTTCTGCCTATTGTGATGGCAGCAACTTTGAGAACCGCTACACCGCTTCAGACCAACGCGTAGCGGGACAGCACGCCGCGAGACGGAACCATGGCTTTTCGCTCAGCAATACGCTCAGGCGTAAGCCAGTTGAACAGTTCACCGGTTTGCGTGTTCGTCACAGACAGTTCGGCAATCCAGTCGCCAATTGTCTCGGTGTGATCACCAATAATATTCAGAACTGCAGCACGCTCTGGCGACAAACCTGCGTCTGATTTCGCCTGCTCACGCAAAAAGCCCTCCGTTATGACGACGCCAGGTGCAATCCCGTTTACAAGCACGCCACTTCCAGCCGCCTCAGCAGCAAACGCCCGTGTCATGTAGGTCAATCCGGATTTGGAGGTCGCATATCCGATCATGTTCGGGACAATCTCCCCCTGCCAGCCTGCACCAAGGACATTATAGATCGCTCCGCCGCACGCCTTCATGCCATTAAAAGCGACCTTGCTGCCATGCATGGCGCCGAGCAGATTGATCTCCAGCATCTTGCGAAATTCGTCACTTGGTAAATCAGACAGAACGGGCCCAGTCAGAGCAAGCCCCGCGTTATTGATCCAGACGTCGACCTTCCCAAAAGCGTCGATAGCTCGATCCCATAATGCCTGGACCTGTTTTTCCTCACGTACATCACACGCCACGCCAATCACCTGATCAGCTCGCTGTTGCGTATCTGCGACCGCCTTGCACGCCGCGTCGCAGGCAGCCTGCGTCGGCCCCGTGATCACGGCATTGCATCCAAGCGCGATCAGACTTTTTACGATACCCAGACCAATGCCTCTGGTACTGCCCGTTACCACAACGGTCTTCGAGTTCGCTTCCGCCATTTTCGTCACCTGTATTTGTTCAGATTATTGTCAGTAATAGGTCCAGCCGCGGAAGGTCTGCTGAGGCACCCGTGCGGGTAGCATGTCGTGAAAGCCGGTTTCTGCAGCGATCTCCAAGAGAACATCATTTGCCTCGCGGATAACCGTCTCCTCGTCCCAGACGGTAGACCGCCCCCCATCGACCAGCTTGTCACCCGCGACCCAAACCTTATCGATCTGCGTTGCCTGACCACCCCAGACGAGCGCGCCCAATGTTCGCAAATTATCATGGGTTGGCTGGGCTTCGACCCTGTTCAGATCGACGAGAATACAGTCGGCATCTTTGCCGACTTCCAGGCTTCCGGACACATCATCTAGGAAAAGTGTCCGCGCGCCGCCAAGTGTTGCCATCTCAAGACATTTCTCGGCCGTCAGCCAATGCTCTTTACTCGGTCGCTCTCCACCGCCAGCAATATTGGCTTTGACAGCAATATTCTGAGCAAAGATCATAAGCCGCATAATCTCAAACGGGTTCTGCGAGTCGCTCACCAGAGGCGCATCTGTGCCAATCGCCGGCAGCATGTCCCGGCTCAGAAACTCATGGACCGGGATTCCCGTCCCATCAAAGAAACGAAGCACCGGTACCAGCGACGTTCGACAATCATGTTTAGCCAATATGTCGAATTCATGCGGGTGAACATTCACCGCTTTGCCAGCATAAACCGGTGTGTGCAGCAAATCATACTGCCGGTAATACTCGACCTGACCGCCCTCAAAGCCGCGTGCTTTAAGGGCCGCGCCACGGCTGTTGTCAGTCATGTCGACACCGAACGGAATGCCGAGCGCGTCGCACCCATGACGGATACGACGCATATCTTCCGGATCTGCCAGAAAATTGAAGTTCAGAAAGCCGCCAGCGACATGAATTCGCTCCGACGCATGGGCAGCCGCTAAACGCTCCAGCTCGACCAGACCATCCTCAACCGCCTCTCGCCCAGCCTCCGGCACGCTCTGACTGTTGGCGATGCAACGGCAGAGATAGCCCCGCATCCCAGAATCCCGGATTGCCGCCCAGGAGCCATCGACACTGTCTTTTCGGATGTTGGTGAAGTGCTCGTCATGTGTCGCCGTGTATCCGAGCTTCAACATCTCGAGCGCATGCATACGGACAATCTTGTAGGTCCGCTCCTCATCCATCCGATCTGAAATCAGAAAGAGCTGCTTGATGAGAGATCGAACAGCCGCCGGAATATCAAGCACGGGCCAGCGATCGTCGTTATAGCCGCGAAAGCAACTCTGCACGAGATGATTATGCGCATTCGCAAAGCCAGGCAGAAGTACATTGTCCCCAGCATCGACTGTGTCCGCGCCAATATAGTCGCAGTCAGGATCTGGGCCAACAGCTACGATTTTGCCAGAATCAATGGCCATATAGCCATTCGTGAAGACCCTTCGCCCCTCATCAATCGTGACGATATAGGCGTTCCGTATCAGTGTATCGACCTTGTGCGGTTCCATGACAATTATTCCGCATCGAGCGTGTGGAGCGCCCCGATCACGAGGTTCGGCAGTTTGGCATCATCCCAGTCTGTTCGCGTATCGCCGAGACGCACAATCACCAGATCTTCTGTTTCACTGGTAATGACGCGCTGCCCTCCAAATCCATCGAAATATACAAGGTCATCAGCCAGATAAGGCGCGCTCGCATAGACAGAGAACCCCGCCTTCTCGTCATTGTAGAAGCGATTCTCCTCGTAGGTTTCGCCGCGCCAGATCTGCCAGCCATAATCTGGATTGAGCTCCGATGGCGCCTTCAGCGCTTTAACAACTGACGCATCAATGATCTGCTCACCACCGAATGCACCATTGTCTTTGACGAGCAGCCCAAGACGTAACCAATCCTTCGCAGTAGCGAGAAAAGATGCATAACCACGCGGGAAGCCATCCTCTTCGAAATAGTAGACATAAGCATCTTCAGCACCAATCGGCTGCCAGATCTGTTCTGACAGATATTCGGCATATGGCTGCCCAATTGCCTCTTCGAGCGTGAGCATCAACAGCTGACTGACCGTATTGATGTAGTGAAAATGTGGCTCAGCGCCTTCTTCCAGCTGCATATTCAGCAGCGTTGCTCGCGCATTCAGCGTCCCGGCCATGAATTTTCGCGCAGGCGCCTCTTCACCACCCTCATAAGATAGCGGCGCCAACCCCGATGACATGGTCAGCAACTGGCGAACGGTGATTTCGCCCCGCGGATCGTCTTTCCAGGCATCAATAAATGTCCCGATCGGCGTGTCTGGTGACTCTATAAATCCGTCTGCAATCGCCTTGGCTGTAACGAGACCCAACAGCGATTTATGCATTGAAGCTGGCTCTGGACGCACGTTCTGATCGTACGGATCGAAATACGTCTCAAGGACCAGATTGCCCTTCCACCAGACGAGCAGGCTATAGCTATTCGTATCTGCTGCATAACCGATAGCATCAGCGAAGACAGCTTGCGGATTCGCGATCAGCGTCCCGCGTGCTTCCGGCAATGGTTTAGGGGCACCTTTGACGAGCCCGAGATTGTCATAGCCCTGCATGGCTGTCGCATTCGTGAACGCGACTTGCGCCTCTGCCTGAGGCTTAGCGTCAACTTCGTCAACGGCAGTTCCCGTCTCACACGCCGCAAGAGTTAGGGCCAGAATTGCCGTAGAAAGAAAAAAAGGCTTCATCAAATTCATCCCTTTGTCGACGCAATGCTGCGCTTGGAAAGATACTCGCTCGCCCAATAGACAAGCGCCAAAAGAAGTAAAACAGAGGCCGCGCTGACCAGCATCGGCCAGCCACCGAGATCGAAACAGATGGGCGCCAGCATGGAACCAACGGCGCCGCCGACAAACAGGCTCGTCATGTAGAAAGCATTGGCCCGCGCCCGCGCCTCAGGCAGCGCCGCATAAATGGTCGCCTGTCCGAGCACCTGATTGGCCTGCGTCGCAGCGTCGATCACAATCCCGAGAATGGCAAAGGCGATCAGCCATGTCAGATTCACGATCGGGACACTCAGAGCCATACAGACAAGAATAATGGCGATTGCGCCTCCAGATGCGATGCGTGCAAAGCCACGGTCAGCCAGCTTTCCCGCATATGGCGCCGCAAGCGCCCCACCAGCACCGGCCAGTGCAAAAAGCGCAATTTGCTCATAATTGAGCGAGAACGACTCCGTCAGCACAAGCGAAGAAGACGTCCAGAACATATTGAAGACAGCGAACACGATGGCCTGATAGATCGCGCGGCGCCGCAAGGCTTCAGAAGTGACTGGCAGTCGGATCATGGTCTTGATCAACGAGCCATATGTGGACTGTCCCTTGGGCTGATATCTCGGCGTCTTGAGCCACAGCATTACGAAAATACAAGTCATCAGCAGGGCGGCTGCCAGAAACGGCGCGCGCCAGCCGAACTGGCTGGCAATATAGCTGGAAGCTGGTCGCGCAAGCATAATGCCGCCCAGAAGGCCTGCCATGATCGTACCGATCTGCGCACCGCGTTTCTCGTCGGTTGCCAGATTTGCCGCCAGCGGCACGATAACCTGCGTTCCCACTGCAAACAGACCAACAACAAATGATGCGATCAAAAACATCGCTGGCGAAACGGACAATGCGACTGCGAGCAGGCTGATAATCACGCATAGCACAGAGGCCAGAATAATCCGTCGATTTTCGACGACGTCCCCGACAGGTCCAATGAAGAACATACCCATCGCGTAACCGATCTGAGTCAGCATGACGATAAACCCAAGCGTCGCTGTCGACATGTTCAGGTCACGGCCGATTAATTCGATCAGGGGCTGCGCAAGATAAAGATTGCCTGCGAAAGCGCCCGTGGCAAGTGCAAACACGAAGAGCGTAGTCGGGCTAAGTTCGCGCCCTGACACATCAGATGCCGTTCGTCCTGAATCAGCCTCATTCATTCGTCTTCTACTCCGCATCGCCACCAGAAATCAGCTGGCATATCAACGACGTTAGGAGCAGCCTTACGTGCTTTCGCGTTCGTTTCATGCCTTATTCGGTGTACGAGAATGCGACCTGCGACACAGAACCTCTGGACGGGACCATACACAGACATGGACAAAAGCTTCGATCTGAACGGAAAAGCCGTACTCATCACCGGCGCAGCCAGCGGCATTGGGCGCCAACTTGCCCACCAGCTTGCCTACAAAAATGCCAGTCTCATACTCTGCGATATTTCCGAACCCGGTCTCAGAGAAACCATATCCATGCTGCCAGAAGGTCGTGTTCTGGCAAGTGAGATTGTTGACGTCGGTGATGCCGCTGCACTCAGCGCATTCGCGAAAAGATTGATGACAGATCAGAGACGCATTGATGTCCTGATCAACAATGCGGGCGTCGCCATCGCAGGATCATTTGACGGCATGTCTCTCGATGATTTCGAATGGCTGATGAACATCAATTTCTGGGCAACAGTCCGGCTCACAAAAGCCCTGCTACCTCACTTGAAGTCCCAGCCCATCGCCCAGATCGTGAATTTGTCGAGCCTGTTTGGCCTCATCGCACCGCCAGGACAAACGGCCTATTGTGCGAGTAAGTTTGCCGTTCGGGGATTTTCAGAGAGCTTGCGTCTGGAACTGGCCGATACAAATGTCGCTGTCACGCAGGTCCATCCAGGCGGCATTGCAACGAACATTGCAAATAGTGCACGCGGAACCACCGAATTCGGCGACGACGAACTAGCGTCAAATAAGCAGCGTATGAACACCTTTCTGACCATGCCGCCTGAACGCGCCGCTTGTTTGATCATCCGGGCGATTGAAAAGCGCCAGACCAGGCTCTTGATTGGCAAGGATGCGAAAGGCGGCGACTTGCTGCAAAGGCTGTTTCCCAACTCATACGGGCAAAAAATTCTCCGTATGATGCGCTAGGTTTCCCGGCTAGAATCAATGCCTCCTGGGCGCGGAAAGCGGACTGCAGCATTTGAGCAGCCCCGATAAAAACCTGGGCACTTGGCGATCAAACTTGTCGTCAGACGAAAAAAAAGAGCTAATTGCTCAACAAGCAGCAGCTTCGATGTGTTGACGTCGCATCAGCTTTGTTGGACGTCGTCCTGCATACCAAAATGCGATGTGCGTATATGAAGGGAGATCTGTTTTTGTCAGTGCCTCGGTATTATTCTCCCATCATCAATCCCCACCCGACCGAGGAAGGCAAAGACTATTGGTGGCGAGGCGCGAGCATTTACCATGTTTACCCACGCAGCTTTCTCGATTCAGACGGCGATGGTGTCGGCGATATCAAGGGCATTACAGAGGGTCTGGACCACATTGCCTCTCTGGAAGTCGATGCGATCTGGATTTCTCCGTTTTTTAAATCGCCTATGCGCGATTTCGGCTATGATGTGTCGGACTATTGTAGTGTGGATCCTCTCTTCGGGCGCATGGAAGACTTCGAAGAACTGATCGAAAAAGCGCATGCGCTGAACCTGAAAATCATCATTGATCAGGTCTATTCTCATACCTCTGATGAGCACGACTGGTTTCGCGAAAGCCGTCAGGACCAGAACAACCCGAAAGCGGATTGGTATGTCTGGCGTGATGCCAAGCCAGATGGGTCACCTCCCAATAATTGGCAGTCCTATTTCGGCGGGCCTGCCTGGCAGTGGGACGGGTATCGACGTCAGTATTATCTGCACAATTTTCTACCCTGTCAGCCTGACCTGAATGTGCATAATCCGGAAGTACAGGATGCGCTTTTGGACGTCGCACGCTTCTGGTTGGAAAAAGGCGTAGACGGCTTCCGCCTGGATGCTGTGAACTTCATGATGCACGACCTGGCCTTCCGGGATAATCCGCCATCCGGACTGCCAATGCAGTTTGTGACGCGCCCATTCGACATGCAGCGACATGATTACAACCGCTCACACCCAGGCATTGTCATCTTTCTGGAGCGCCTGCGCTCAGTGCTCGATGAATACGGCATCAAGTTCACGGTCGCTGAGGTTGCAGGTCCCGAGCCCATCACCGAGCTAATGGCTTTCACTGAAGGTGACCGGCGTCTCAATTCTGCATATAGCTTTGACTTCCTCTACTTACCGGAACTGACAGCGGACGTAACAGAACGCGCCTTATCTTACTGGAACGAAGAAGACGGCCAGGGCTGGCCATCCTGGGCTTTCTCCAATCATGACGCACCACGTGCGCTCACTCGTTGGAGTCACGGCGCCAATACGGAAGGCCACGCCAAGCTTTATCTTCTCCTGCTCGCCAGCCTGCGCGGGAATATTTTCATCTATCAGGGCGAAGAACTGGCATTGCCTCAGGCAAATGTCCCATTTGAATTCCTGCAGGACCCGGAAGCTATCGAAAACTGGCCGCACACGCTGGGCCGCGATGGTGCACGAACGGCTATGCCGTGGAATTCTCACGTGCCGTTCGGCGGCTTTTCAAACAAAGACCCGTGGCTACCGATTGACGATGCACATCTCGAACGTACAATCGACAAGCAGGAAGCCCAACTGAGTTCAACGTTGCACTTCACGCGTAAGATCATGAAAGTTCGTCAGGCAACGCGTTCATTGCGGGTTGGAAGCTTGAACGTCCTGCCAAGCCCTGACGGCGTGCTCGCCATCATGCGCGGCCACGGGGACACGCGCGTCCTCTGCATTTTCAATCTGACAAATGAAGTGAAATTCTGGGCTCCTGAAATCGAGGACGGTATGGCGGTCATCGTCGATTCCCACGGCTATATGGGCAGTGTGCCAGGCGTTCTGCCACCTATGTATGGCTATTGGGCACAAATCTGCGAAGAGGCCTGAGACCTATCCTTTAAAGCCCTTCGCGACCACATAGATTTCCGGAGAATGCGTTCGGCTGGCCGGCGGCTTTGCGTGTTTCACTTCCTGAAAGCGATGCTTGAGCGTCGCAAGCAGCTCGGCACTGGTTCCGCCCTGAAACACCTTCGAACAGAAAGTACCACCCGGCTTCAACGTATCGAACGCAAATTCGATCGCCAGTTCAACAAGCGCAACAGTTCGCAAATGGTCCGTCTGACGGTGCCCGGTCGTGTTTGCCGCCATATCTGACAGCACGACATTCGGCTTATCACCAAGCTCTTCCAAGAGGCGTGTCATCATTGCTTCGTCAGCGACGTCACCTTTCAGCAATACGGCATCAGGAATGGGTTCGATTTCCAGCAAGTCGATGCCGACGACTTTTTTCGCACCCAATTGCTGAGCGACCTGCACCCAACCACCAGGCGCAGCTCCCAGATCCACGACAAAATCGCCCGGCGCTATAAGTTTGAATTTGTCCTGTAATTCCAGAAGCTTGAACGCCGCTCTTGAACGAAAGCCTGCAGCTTGCGCTTTCTTTACATATGGATCGGCCATCTGGCGTTCGATCCAGCGCTTTGAGCTCTCGGTGCGCGCGTTATAAGCTGGCACTTTCTTTTTCGCCGTTCGGCCAGCTGTTCCCTTGCCCTGGCCGATACCCTTGCCGGTCCAGCGGCGTTTTCCATCATCCGTCATGAGCTGGTTGACCTTCTGTTGCTGTCTCGGCGTTTGCTGTTTTCTTCTTGCCCGAACGGCGTCGTTTTTTAGGCGGCTTCCCGTGAATAAGTGACAAGAGTAGCCCTTCCCTCAGCCCGCGATCCGCGACACGCATATCGCTGCATGGCCAGAGCTGCCAGACAGCTTCCATAATCGCACATCCCGCCAGAACCAGATCGGACCGTCCATCACCAATACATGGGATCAAGGAGCGTTCCTCACGTGTCAGACCACTCAGCCGTTCGCGCGCTGCAATCGCGTCAACACGGCTCAGATGCGCGCCATCCACGATGGATCGAATATACCGATCAAGGTTCATATGCACGGCACACAAGCTCGTCACCGTTCCACTTGTCCCTATCAGATGCCCCTGATCCTTTTCGAAGAGCTCAGAATATTTGCTGCCATGTTTAAAACTCTCCAGCTGAGAGCGCGCATAATTCAGCATCTGAGGATACCAGTCCGGATCATTCCGTTCTGGAAACATCTCGGACAAGGTCACGACACCAATGGGAAAGCTGGCCCAGTTGAGCATGGGCACTTTCTGCAAGGCGCCGTTCAGTCCGATCTTGTTCGCTTTGCGTGCATCGACCCAGCAGAGTTCTGTCGAACCGCCACCGATGTCAACGACCAGAGCAACGTCCTTTTCCGCATCAACCAGATCCAGGGCACCGACAACAGCAAGCTGGGCCTCTTCCTTCGGCGAAATGACCTTGAAAGTAAGCCCGGTCTCGCGCTGTACACGCTCGACGAACTCCCGCCCATTGCTTGCAACACGGCAAGCCTGCGTCGCGACGCATCGAATGCGCCGGATGGGATAGCCTTTGATCTTCTGGCGAATGTCCTGCAGCGCCGACAAGGTGCGCGAGATCGCATCATCCGACAGGACGCCGGATGCAGACATACCTTCGCCCAGACGGACGATCTGAGAGTATGAGTCGACGACACGAAACCGTTTGCCTCGCGGCTCCGCAATCAGGAGCCTGCAATTGTTTGTCCCTAAATCCACTGCTGCGAACATGGATTTGGACTGAAAGGCAGGTTTCGCCCGCCGACGTCCCTTTTTCTGGGACGCTTTGGACGTGAGCATATGGCCGCTCTAAATGCTTAAGTTACCACCACCTTAGCAAACAGTTCTGGTTAGCAAAAGCTCTCATCTCTTGAGCTTGGGCATTTGCGTATCTATCTCTTTAGGGATGTTAAGCGACGAGGATAACGCTCATGACAGATCGCACTGCTAAGTTTCAGATCGGACAGGTCGTCAAACACCGCCTCTTTCCGTTTCGGGGCGTGATCTTTGACGTCGATCCTGAATTCGCTAATACGGACGAATGGTGGGAATCCATTCCCGAGAACATGCGTCCGGAAAAGGATCAGCCTTTTTATCATCTCCTCGCCGAGAATGATGAGAGCCATTATGTGGCCTATGTCTCCGAACAGAATCTGTTGGACGACGCAACCGGTGGTCCGATCGACCACCCACAAATCAGTGAAATCTTCATTGGTAATAATGGTGATCACTACCAGGTTCGCCCTGAGCTCGCGAACTAGCTGGTCCAACGCAATCAAGTTCTGGGTTGCCGGTAGGAACGTTCGGAGCCCCAAAAGAAAAAGCAGGGCGGCGCTCCGCCCTGCTTTTGTTTCATCGGATCTAGCCAGGCACCTTATCGAAGGTTGGCACCCCATCCGGGTTGGTGTGAAACGGCTGATGATCGCAATCGAAAATAACCATCTGAGGCGTTCCGAACGCCTTCGGATCATCCATACTTCCCGCTTTCACCAAAGCAACGCCTGCCATAGCTGGCGCGCGCGATGTTAGCGGTGTTCCGCAATTCCCACAGAATTCGCGCGTGACCGGAGCATCAAGGTCTGACCGCGTATAAGTCGCGGGTTTTCCAGACGTATACTCAAAACCCGCTTCAGGCATCCCAACCACGAAGTTCGGGCCACCGCCGGTGAGATATTGGCATTCACGACAATTGCACTGCAACTTCACAGCCGGATCACCGCTCGCCTTATAACGGACCTGACCGCAATAACATCCGCCTACAAATTCCATCTCTGTCCTCCCTGATCTGTTTGGACAGAGACTAACCTTACCGCTGGGCTCTCACAATGCTAACGTAGAGGAAGCAAGGCTTCCCCTTAAGCGCTTAGATCAAGCCGTCCTTCGCGAGCTTTGCGAGACCACGCCCAATGACCATCTGCTGGATCTGGCTTGTCCCTTCATAGATACGGAAGATGCGCACATCGCGATAAAAGCGCTCAATGCCATAATCGCTCACATAACCAGCCCCACCAAAGACCTGGACGGCCCGGTCAGCGACACGGCCCACCATTTCTGACGCGAACAACTTGCAGCTGGCTGCCAGCAGGGTGACATTCTCGCCAACATCCCGCCTTTTGGCAGCATCAAGCGCCATGCAACGCGCCGCATAGGCTTCGGCATAGCTATCAGCCATCATGGCCTGAACAAGCTGGTGATTGGCGATCGGCTGACCGAACTGCTTTCGCTCAACAGCATAATTCGTCATTTCATGAATGAGACGTTCTGCTACACCGGTACATACCGCCGAAATATGCAGACGCCCGCGGTCCAGCACCGACATGGCAACCTTGAAGCCTTCGCCTTCCTGACCAAGACGGTTGCCAACCGGCACACGCGCATTGTCAAAGTTAACATCGCAGATATGCGCGCCCTGCTGGCCCATTTTCTTTTCCGGTTTTCCGATGGAAACACCCGGCGTATTCGTCTCAACAATGAACGCTGACAGACCTTTGCCGCCCGGCGTATCCGGATCGGTGCGCGCCATGACCGTCAGCAGATGCGCTTTGTTCGCATTGGTGATGTAGCGTTTCGTTCCGTTAAGGACATAATGGTCACCATCGCGAATGGCTTTGGTCTGCACGGAACCGGAATCGGATCCCGCTTCAGGCTCGGTCAGGCAGAAACTGGTGATCACCTCGCCACTCGCGATCTTCGGCAGCCATGTCGATTTCTGCTCGTCATTGCCCCACATGACTACGCCCTGACTGCCAATTCCGATATTCGTTCCCACGACAGATCGAAATGCAGGAGAGGTCTGACCGAGCTCGAGCGCGACAAGAACCTCTTCCTCCATATTCAGGCCGAGGCCGCCATATTCTTCAGGAATCGAGATGCCGAACAGACCAAGCTCTTTCATCTGATCCGCAACGCTTTGTGGAACAGCATCCTCCTCGGCGACCTGCGCCTCGATCGGCTTGCACTGCTCGTTCACGAACTTACGAACCATCTCAATCAAAGCGTCGCGTGTTTCCTGATCATATGCCATGTCTCTACCCCTACAGACTTCTGATTTGCTTTGAACGGGACCATAATCGCGTCACGTCCCGTCGTCGATAGCCGACTATCGCAACAGCCAAACGACAGACATAAAACATCATAGACAGGCATCGATTTTGTTGTTATTCAATAATTATTATATCGAAAAACAATGCGAAACGTAATATGAAATTTCTTTTGACGGCAGTGTCCGCCTTCGCCCTTTCTGGCTGCATCATCGTAGACGCCGCACCATCCAGCTTTGCTCCAACAGCGAACGCTGTCACGAAGCTTGCCCCCTTTGACCGGGTCGAGCTGCGAGGTGGTGGAGAAATCATGATCCGCTTCAGCAGCGATTACACGTTTGAAAACACGAGCGACAATTCGTATTGGGCTGTCGGCATTGACGACGATGCGCTCGTGCTGAGTTGCTATAAATCATGTGTCGGCTCAAACAGCCGGTCCGGCATTGTTACTATGCCACGTATTGAAGGCCTGAAGATCAAAGGCGGCGCAGACATTGATTTCGAAGGCGCTTTCGAAAAGCGTGATGAATTTAAGATCGAACTGCTCGGTGGCGGCGATGTAAACGCATTCGCAGTGCCTGCAGACAAAGTCGACGTCTCTATTAAAGGTGGTGGCGATATCAAGGTCAGCCCATCAAGCGAACTGAATGTCTCTATATTCGGTGGCGGGGATGTGCAGTATCGCGGCACACCGGAAGTCTCGAAATCTATCTTTGGCGGTGGAGAGGTCCGTTCCGTAGATTAGGGAATGGACACTCATCTCACACCTTCCTATGAACGCTGAAAAGCACTCAGGGGAAGATGATGGGCACCAAGGAAGTTACAGACGGCGAATTCAAAGGCTGGCGTTACTGGGACAATGATAGCTTTGAAAAGCGTGTTGGTCCGTTCTTTTTCCGAAAGGAAGGCGACAGTTATGTCGGCGCCTTTCGTGCTGAGAAGCGCCATATGAATGGCAATGGCAGCATGCATGGCGGCTGCATTATGAGCTTTGCCGATTTCGGCCTTTTCATCATTGCACATGACGAAGTCGCCGAAACGCCGGGTGTCACCGTAACCATGAATTCCGAATTTATGGGAGGCGCATTGCCAGGAGAACTGATGGAAGTCCGCGGCGATGTGCTGCGTGCTGGCGGCTCATTGGTATTCGTGCGCGGGGTAATTACCGCAGAAGGACGACCGTGCCTGAATTTTTCAGGCACGATCAAAAAGCTCAAACCGCGCTAGTCTTTTGGCGTGTAGGCAAGCGGTTGCTTGCTCTTATCCAACGAAAGATAGCGATCACGCAGTTTGGTTTGGCGGCTTTCCAAGCTCTGCGCTTCACCAGAAATATAAACCGCCTCAGGTGAAGTCATAAGCTCCAGCGGATCTCCCGACCAAATCACCAGATCTGCTGTTTTTCCGGCTTCAAGAGAACCAAGGTCATCCAACCCGAAAATGCTGGCTGGCACGGTCGTGAGACCTGCCATCGCATCATCGAAATCGAGACCGTTGGCGACGGCATTGCCCGCACTTTGCAGCACAAGTCGTGCCTGGTGACTGGCATCTTCGAAATGCGCAAAGGCCGTTGGCACACCTGCTGCCACGAGACGCTCTGCATTCTTTCCGGTCGCCGCCAGATGCTCAAAGCTGATGGGCAGGTTCTGGAACGGGTCGATAATGACAGGAATGCCGGCAGCAGCCAGCTCATCTGCGACAAGCCAGCCCTCATCCGCTCCAACGATCACGATGTTCAGGCGGTCATTTTCTTCCTTAAAGGAAACGACTTCGAGAATGTCAGATGCCCGCTGAACCTCTATGAACAGAGGCTGCTCGCCACGAATGACAGGACGAAATGCCTCCGCATCGGCGCGTGACAGACTGTCTCCCAGATCATGCGCCATATAGCGGGTCGGAAAACTGCGAGCATCGAGAAGCGCGCCATTCAGAAAGCGCCAGGCTGCAGACCGCGAACCACCAACTTCACTCGCGCCGCGCTCACCCATCACCATGTACTGGAAAGCACGTGGCTTAGTGATCGATTTGCGCAAGTCGCCACTGGTATTCGCAATGAGCCCCTGTCCGGCAAAGAGTGAACTGCCCGCTGCCGGCATGACAGCCACGCGAGTAATGCCCTCAATGCGCGTTACATCCACCGGCGTCGCATTCGCGTTGAAACTTCTGGAGACGTCCAGCGCAACAGTGAAACGCGTATTGGATGAGCTTGTATCATTGGTCGTGTCTTCAGCACCAACTTCTACGACGCCGACACGCGAATAAGGCGCGATGATGCCCGGCGTGATCCATTTACCGCCAACATCTTCCACGACAGCGTCGTCAGGAATGGCGATAGCACCGCTTGGCCCAACCGACACAATCTGTTCATCCTCAACAACAAGGGTCCCATTTTCAATGAGCCCTGCGTCACCACCAGTCCAGATTTTGGCGTTGGTAAAAGCCAGAGTGTCGGCCCCGACAGGAAGGCAGGCGAATGCCGACGCCGCGGCAGTAACGAGTAGAGATCTGATCATTTTGCGTCTCCTTCACCAGGCTGACCCAATTCAAAATCCATCACAGGCTGATAGGCCTCATCATCTCGATCAAACATCAGCGCCCCATCGACGAAGACCTTTTCAGCTTGCGTGTAGACGGAGTACGGATCGCCTGACCAGATTACAACGTCAGCGTTTTTGCCGACTTCAAGCGAGCCCGTTTGATCGAAAATACCAAGCGATTTGGCAGGGTTCGCAGACAGCCACGTCCATGCCTCAGGCTTACTTATGTCTATGCCGACCTTCCGCCCGTCGGCGAGCGCCTTGGCCGCTTCCTGATTGAGACGCTGAATCCCGATATCGCTATCGGAGTGAACGATGGAACAACCGCCTGCGGCATGGACCATTGGGATGTTCTCGCGAATGCCGTCATAAGCTTCCATTTTGAAGCCCCACCAGTCGGCCCACATCGCAGAACAGATACCCTCTTCAGCCAAAATGTCGGCAATCTTGTAGCTTTCAACAGCATGGTGGAAAGCTGTGACCTTGTAGCCGAACTCTTTGGACATATCGATAATCTGCGCCATCTCATCAGCGCGATAGCAGTGCATATGGACAAGAATATCGCCGTCCAGAACACCCTTCAGCGTATCCAGTTCGAGGTTGCGCTTTGGCGGCTCGCCACCGTCTTTCTCGTACTTCTCCCATGCGCGTTTGTATTCAACCGCCTCGGCCCAGGCCATGCGATAGCCTGCAACATTTCCCATGCGGGAATAAGGTGCGCCACCCGGAAAACGTCCGCCGCCATAGCCATAGACCCGCTTAGGGTTTTCGCCACAAGCCATCTTCAATGTGTATGGAGCACCCGGAAACTTCATATCCTGAACCGTGCGTGCCGGAACATTCTTGATGATGACACCGCGGCCGCCAAACAGGTTCGCCGAGCCCGGCAAAATCTGGAGCGATGTAATGCCACCAGCCAGAGCGCGGGTGAAGTTCGGATCCTGAGGCCAAAGACCATGTTCAGCCCAGACTTCCGCCGTCACAGGCGCCGAGATCTCGTTGCCGTCCTGCAAAGCACTGACGGAAGGCGATGGATAGACGCCCAAATGCGAGTGGGCATCAATAATTCCGGGGGTTACCCATTTTCCTGTGCCATCTATAACCGTCGCGCCTTCAGGTGCTTCAAGTCCCTCTCCGATCGCGGATATCTTGCCGTCGACGAGAAGAACATCGCCGTTCTGAATTTCGCCACCGACACCGTCAAACACGGTCGCGCCGGTGATGAGAACCGTCTCAGATGGATACGCCGTATATGTCGACGGAAACGGATCCTTGTTGATGCTTATTTTTTCTGCGTCATCACCGGAAACTTCATCCGATGAGCCGCCACCACATGCCGCCAGACTGACAGCCAGTCCCGCGGCCAGAATGGCCGATTTCAATTTCATGCCCAGATCTCCCCAGTCATAGCTGACGAAGATCATCTACGGATGTAGAGCCTTTGCAAGTCCGAGGGCATCGTTTTTCAATTCCCGCGCCAATTGCGAGACGCCTGTGCCGGAAAAATCGCATACTGCTTGCTACTTTTCACGCTTTTGAGTGCCGTGAATGAACAACAGTACGAGAATGAAGAGCACGAACAGGCCACCAAAACCGAGAAGTATCTGATACATTCAATAATCCCTTCGTCGCACCCATGCGTTACAAAAACGCAGCTCAGGTTGCGAGCATTTCGCCTGAAGCGTCGGCGTCAGAAAAAAGCTCGATGAGCGTATTAATCACAACGTCCGGATGACTATGCTGCAAAAGGTTTCCGGCCTCTTCCACAGCTGTAACGCTCACATGCTGGTACTTCTGCGAAAACGACTGCGCCCATTTTAGCGGACAGATCGGATCCTGGTCGCCGAGAATATAATGAAGCGGCACCTGCATACGTTCCACGCATTCGGACCAATCGGCAAAAATACTGAGCCCATCACCGACAAAACCATCGAACCCGCCAAGCGCAATCATCTCCAGTCCGGCATGAACGATGTCGCGAACGTCCGGATCTTCAAGCGTCTTGCGATCGCTCGGGACACTCGAATAGGTCCGCTCGATCATGCGATTTCGTCCTGCTTCGCGTCGGTAAAATGCCGTCGATGTCGAAAGAACGAACCGCAGAGCCTGTGAGGAAAACCGCGCGGCACGAGAAACAATCCGAACCTGTGCCGGATAATCCGCAAGCATGGAGTTATCCGTAATCGGTATGCCGCCAGCAATAGCGTAGACCCCAGAAACAAGGGGTGGATAATGTGCTGCTGCCGAACAACCATACAACACGCCAGTCGTATGGGTCACCAGCGGAACCCGCTCAAGCCCCAGAGCCTCCAGGATTTCTGGGAAAATCTCTATCCACTCATCGACATTTTTGCGCCAGTCTTTCGGTGGATCAGAACGCCCATAGCCGGGCCGGTCGATACAGATGAAACAGAGCTTCTCCTGCATCAGCTTCCGCAGAAATGCATCCGTAAACCCATGCCCCTGGCTCATGCCATGCAGGAAGAGGGCAGGCCTTCCATTCAGATCCCCCTGTTTGCGCCAGGCAAGTCGGCGCCCAGACTTCAGGCGCACTACCCCTTCCCTTTCACCATTTATAGGCGTTTCACGAACGAAATCTCCACCGGACAGCAAAAGGTGAAGTTGCAGCGCCACGCGAACCGCGTCTTCACGCCCACTGACATGCATTTTTCGATAGATGGACTTTGACTGGGTTCGCAGAGTCTCAATCCCGCGCCCGGTATCTGCCGAGACGTCCTGAAATGTATCCCCGAGCGCCATGCGCTTCAAAAGCAACACTTCTGCCGGTGTGAGGTCGAATTCAGACGCAACAAGCTGGCTGATCTGATCAGACCAGATCTGTTGCGTACTACGAAACAGAAAGTTTGAGCGCGTGTGCTGTGCATCATCCTGAAGGCATCTGCGAATCGCCAGGCTGATCGGCACCCCCACCGACAGATGCTCGAGCCGCGTAAAGCTTGTGCGACGTTCGACAACCTCATGCAACCGGCGCATGGCCGATTTGATCTTCTCCTGCTCTCTCGTATCGCTGGAAATCTTCCAGACCGGTCCGGCGTCCAGCTTCATGGTGCGGTCCCAGGCTGAATTGGTCGCAATAATCTCGCCATCGGGCTGCACCATAGCGGCCGCACCAATTTCCTGCTCGACCAGAGCGTCCGGCCCGTCTTCGCGCTTCCGAATGGCGTGTAACCGCTCCAGCACCGATAACGCCTTATCCAGGTGAGTCAGCAACTGCTCGGCGTCCGATGCACTCGCCTCACCCGCCGTGATGTAATCGTCCAATTCAGCTGCGAACGATTCGTACTGAGCGGGCGACAACGCAACCCCGTAAGCCGCATCAATAATCTTCAGCAAACGGGATTGAGCGGCAGCGGTCATAAGCGTTGAAATTCCGGATCTGATCTCATTAAGGTCGCAAAACTGACGCTAAACAAAATTTTTTTGATCCGCTTCACCCGTACAGGGGATGCGAAAACACCGGCCTCAGAATAGATTACCAATAGCGGCTTGGTCTGGGTGGGAGTTCAGATGAGGGCGCTTTCTTTGACTTTGGGGCTTCCCCAATAGCCCGGGGCGCGGTTTCTCGAATCGCCCAAACTTACCGCGCCCCGTTTTTCTATTGAGCCATTGGGCGCTCTTTCATCTGATCATACCAACGCGCGAGATTTTTACGGCCATCCCATGCCTTGAACTGCATGTATCGTCCAAACGCCATACAGATAAACAAGGTGATATCCGCATTGGTGAAACGGGAGCCTGCAACAAACTCGGTCTCACCGAGCACGCGATCGAAATAGTCTGCAGTCTTCAGCGTCGCTTTTTCACACAACGCTGACCATTCCTTGCATTGCACAGGCTCAAGCGCTGCAGCAGCCGGATGTCCGTGACGGAACCAACCAGCGATAGATCCCATCAGCATCAGCTCAACTCGCCGGTCCCACATCTCGATTTGCGCACGCTCCAGCGGTGTCTCGCCCATGAGATTGGGTTCCGGGAACAGACCTTCCAGATACGTGCAGATTGCTCGGCTTTCGCCCAACACCGTGCCGTCATCCAGTTCCAGAGATGGCACACGCATCAGTGGATTGACCTGCTTGTAATCATCCTTGCGATGATCACCTTCCAGCAGCTTCAATTCGACAATATCGACCGCGCCCAGCTTGCCCTTTTCTTTCAGAAAGAACGTAACACGGTCCGGGTTTGGCGCGCCTTGTGCAGAGTAGAGCTTCATTGAATTCCTCCCATTGTTTGCCTCAGATCAGCAGCTTGGAAGACAAATCACAAGGCTCAAACCTACCAGCGAGAACGAATTCCGAAGGTCGCGTTCATCGGCTCACCCGGAAAATAGCGTGCGTTTCCGAAAGCAAAGTCAGCCCGGTCCGCATACTTCAGATCAAACAGGTTCTTGATGAGCACAAAGGCTTCCAATTGTTCCGAAACTGAATAGGCACCGCGCAAGCTGAACAATGTGTGGCCGTTATATGTGTTCGAAGCCGCTTCATCCGTAAAATACTCACCGACAAATTCGGCACGGGCATCAAGTTCCAGCTTGTCGGTCGCCTGCCAACTAACCGACAGATCCGCCAGCCATTCGGGGGCTGTATCGATCCGATTGCCCTCGACAATGCCGTTCGACGGACGGTCAAAGGCATAGGTCTGCTCAGACCAGCTCACATTGCCGGACAAGCTGACACGTTCCGTCAACGCATAATCTGCCATGAGCTCAACTCCGATATGATCTGTTTCGCCATTTGGGACGTTCAGTCCATCGGCATCGCGGAAGAAGAAATTTTCCTTCGTCATGGCGTAAGCGGCGACATCGAAACTCAGACGCCCAGAAAACGCGCTCCCACGCCCCCCGAATTCGACACTATCGAGCGTTTCTGATTTCACCTGCCCGACCACTTGCTGGCTTTGAAGACGATAGAGATCTGATGCCTGCGGCGCACGCTGACCACGTGCAAAATTCAGATAAAGATCAACTTCGCCAATTGCATCATCCCAGATGAAGCCAAGCTTGGGCGTAACGAGATCAAATGTATCGCTTCGGTCATCGGGAATATTGAAGCGCCCACGAATACCAGCGGGAGCGCGTGTGGTATAATCATAGTCATGTGTCTCAACACGCAGACCCGCAACCATCATGACATCAGGAAAGAGTTCACGACCATACTCGCCCCAGAGCGCCGCAGCGAAGGTATCAACGGTATAATCATAGTGAACACCGACCGGAAAACGGGAATCACCGGGAAAAAAGCCGAATGGCTCCGGCTGCGTCTCCAGTAGACTGCCGCTGGCGAAATCCAGCATCCCGCCAAACCGCCAATTGGAACGCTCACGTTCGATTGAAACGTCAGACATCACACCAATCGCTGAGCTGTCATTCTCCTCATATCCTTTATACGGCAGGAAGTGCTGGCGAAATTCCATTTTCTGCCAGCGCGCATAAGGCGTTACGGAAAACTGCACCTCATCAAATGTGCGCTCGAACCGGATGGCGCCCATGGCAAATTTGGCGTCACGAAAAGCCTCCGGGTTTTCATTCTGTTCTGCCTGGTCGCGATCGCGGTAAGCTTTGTAGCCGCCAATATAGCCCGCTGTCTCTTGATTCAAATTGGTGTAGCTCGCCCAGGCAGTTGCATCCCACTGTCCCAGACTGAAGGCCTGCCGGGCTGTCACCTTCTGCTGTCCAACGCTCGTATCATTGCGCCACCCCTGATCATCCATCAGGGATACAGCCACGTATCCCGTGTCGGATGAAGCCAGAATATCTGACTTGGAACGCCCAAGCGTCGATGCGCTGGCATTCAGCTCGAAGACGGAAACATCGGAAGCATCGGGTTGAATGAAGTTGATCAACCCGTGCACGGCATTCGAACCATATTTGGCCGAAGCTGGCCCACGGACAACCTCCACCACATCAGCAACTTCATAATGCGGCTCGAACAGCATGTTCACATTGCCAAAAGCCGGAGAACGCGTTGGAACACCATTTTGAAGGATGAGGAAGCTCCCCTGCCCCGCGCCGCCACTCAAAACGGGCGATCGAACCGATACAAGGTGTTCCTGACCTGAATTTAGCTGGATATTGACACCAGGGACGACATTCAGAAGCTCTGCCGGATGATCAGCGGATATTTTCGCAATGGTTTCCGCAGTGACGACAGAGTTTGAGCCCGGCTCGGCCGTTGTCCGGTCGCCCAGCACAAAGATCGTACTCATCAGAAAGTCATCTGAACGGGATTTGGTTTGACGCTCGTTGGCTGCCCCCTGCTCCTGTGCATTCGCACCAAGCGCGAGAGAAATCGCACTATATCCAAGCAGGACCGATGTCAGAATTCGCATAAGTGTCTCCCTAAAACCCTGTCTGGTGAGGGCCCGTTTGGACCATCACTATAGGGCTTTAGGAAGATGAAAAGTGACGATGTGTCGTCACGCTACGTCAAGTGAGTGCTCAATTATCCGTTACCAAGAAAGAGCTGCGCTGGCAGGGCTCCGGCAATACACGCGGACATGCATGTTGCCAGAGTTCCCGCCAGCAAAGTCTTCCAGGCAAGACCCAGGAATGTATCCCGCCGCTCTGGTGCAATAATGGTCAGCCCGCCGATCAGAATGCCAATTGAACCAAAGTTCGCAAAACCACAAATCGCGTGTGCAACGATGATACGAGAGCGCTCAGAGAGTTCACCATCCGGTGTGTTCGCAAGCTCAAGGAAGGCTACGAATTCTGTAAGAACCGTTTTGATCCCCATCAGAGACCCTGCCTTTGCGGCTTCCTCAAGCGGAACGCCAACCATGTACATGAGCGGCAGGAAAATCCATCCGAGAATGCGCTGAATGGAGAGTGGTTCGCCATTTAGATCCGGCACGATACCACCAAGAATACCATTCACCAGATACAACAATGCCAGTGCCGCAATGAGCATGGTCGCAATATTCAGGACGATCTTCAGGCCATCACTGGCACCGGTCGCAAACGCATCCATGGTCGATTCGTATTCGAAATCAGGCTCGTGCGCGCGATCATGAATGTCCGTCCTCTCAGGTACCATGGTCAGCGCAAGCGCAACGGCAGCGGGCGCCGCGACGATGGAAGCCGTCAAAAGCTGCGCCAGTGGGTTGGCCATAACGGGCTCGAGAAAAGTCGTGTAAATGACGAGCACCGATCCTGCGATGGTGGCAAACCCTGTGGTCATGAGAACAAAGATCTCAGATCGCGTCATACCTTTCAGATACGGTTTCACCAGAACGGGCGCTTCCGTCATCCCCATGAAGATATTGGCTGAAACGGCTAGTGACGTCGCCCCGCCCAGCCCCATTGTCTTTGAAAAAATGAAGGCGAACGCCTTGGTTACGAGACGCAGCACTCGCCAATGCCAGAGAATCGCTGAGAGCGCGGCAACGACGATCACAATGGGGAGGATCTGAAAGAAGAAGGCAGGTCCTGCCTCAACACCTTCAACAGGAAAGGTCGAATTATCGCCGATATAGCCATAAACGAAGCCAGTACCGGCCTTTGTCGCCTCTTCGAGGGCATCAACCAGGATATTGGCCTTGAACAGAATACTGCGAACAGGCGGAACGGCGAATAGCAAAAGCGCGAATGCGAACTGTAGCCCTACGGCTCCGAGGACGATTTTCCACGGAAAGGCTTTCCGATTTTCCGACAGCGCCCACGCTATGCCTACAATCATAGCGAGCCCGATGAGCGCACGCGCGTTATCCCAGCCCCATTCCATCGCGATTTCCTTGTTTTTCACAAAGCGTTTCGTTTAGCCGATTGCGTCGACTTTGCCACCCAATCAAATCGCCTTCGCAGCATTTGACAAGAAACTGTGTTGCAAAGGCAATGTCACGCGACAATCGCACAGAAATTCATCTACGCAATTTGAATGAGTAGGTGTCACACTTTCACGTAGAATCAAAAGGGCTGGCACCGAATACGATGCCAGCCCCAATAAGACTTATGACGGAAAGCCTATTCGGCTTTTTCCGGCCATTCAAATTTTGGCTTCGGATACCATGGATAATGCGGTGCAATGCCGTCAGACACCTTCTCAGGATATTCTGGCTTGCGCTTTTCAAGGAAGCTCATGACGCCTTCTTTCGCATCTCCGGTCTTGCCACGCTCATAGATCGCACGGCTGTCGACTTTGTGCGCTTCCATCGGATGGTTTGCACCGAGCATCTGCCACATCATCTGACGCGTCAGCGATACAGAAACTGGCGCCGTGTTGTCGATGATTTCGCGTGCAATCGCTCTTGCGGCATCCATCAGCTCTGCCTGCGGATAGATCTCCTTGACCAGTCCGCCAGCCTTCGCCTCTGCCGCCGGGAAGACACGGCCGGAATAACACCAGTCGAGCGCCTGGCTGATACCAACGAGGCGGGGCAGGAACCAGCTCGAGCAAGCTTCCGGCACGATACCGCGACGGGCAAATACAAAGCCAAAACGCGCATTGTCAGATGCAAGACGAATGTCCATTGGCAGCTGCATGGTCACACCGATGCCCACAGCAGCACCATTAATCGCGCCGATGACAGGTTTCAGACTTTCATAGATGCGCAGAGTCACACGACCACCGCCATCGCGTTGCAAATCTTCCTGAGATGTACGGCCCGCTTCGCCAGAATCCTGACGTTTTTCATAGTCGAACGTTGCACCGCCGGCAGACAGGTCAGCACCTGCGCAGAAGGCACGGTCGCCTGAGCCTGTTACGATGACAGCCTTGACGTCATCGTCTGCATCCGTCTCATCAAAGGCTGCAATCATGTCGAGCATCATCTGCCCGGTGAAAGCGTTCATCTTGTCTGGACGGTTCAGCGTCATGGTTGCGATACCGTCTTCTACCTCAAGAATAACGGTCTCGAACTCTTTTCTTTTGGCCATAAACAATTCCTCCCGGTCATGACTGACCGGGAGTGAAGCTGACTCTCCTTGGGGAAATCAAGTCCCGATAGGAAACTATAATCTTAGTATGCGCGAGCGTACTGATAGCATTGGATAGAACGGTTGCCTGCATAGGCGCCGGCAGCACCACCAACGATTGCGCCCACAACCGCATTGCGGCCGTCATCGCCGCCTGCAAGCGTACCGAGTCCGGCACCTGCAACCGCCCCAAGTCCGCCGCTGGCGAGGGTTCGATTGCGACGCGCTTGTTCACAAGCCGCATATGACGAGTATTGTGCCCGGCCATCATAAGTCCATGTCTCAACAGCTGGCTGCGGTGCATAGCCATAGTTCGAACCAGAACTGCGATAGTAGGTTTGCGAATTCGAATTATAACTCGGTTGCGCCGAATAATATCGTTGAGAAGAATAGCTCGGCTGAGACGTTGTATAGCTGCGCGTAACCGTGCGCGTGCCAGAAGAATATCCTGGCTGGCTGTAGGTATAACGCGGCTGAGAATAACCGTTGCTGTAAGTCTGCTGGTAGGCGCGATCATAACCGTAAGACGAACCATAGCTTGGCTGCGTGGTGGTGTATGTGCGGGTCACGGTTGACGATGAACCATACCCGGTGCGTGGCGAATAGGTGTACCCAGATTGCGGGTACGTCGAATAAGTCGAACCGCCATAGTTTGAGCCGGTATTGTAATAGCCCTGCTGGTTATACGAATAGTCTGGCTGCGCGCCATAAGATTGGTAGCTAACCTGTTCGCAGCGCGTCCGGTTATTCCCGATCGCACCACCTGCCAGCGCGCCAATACCGGCACCAACGAGTGCGTTACGCGTATCATTACCTCCAGCGAGTGCGCCAAGGCCAGCACCAACTGCGCCGCCAACAGCTGCACCACCAATGGTGTTCGTGCGACGTGCCTGCTCACACGATTCGTAAGAACCGTACGCAGATGCACCATCATAGCTCCAATAGCTGGATTGAGCCGCTGCCATCGGGGCCGTCAGAGCGATCCCCGCAACCGATAAAAGAAAAGCACCCGTTTTAAGCATAGTATATTGCTCCTGTTTCCAGACCCCATCATGATCTTGCGCAATTGAACGTAAAATGAACGGTTTGATGTCAAACAGGGTTCCCGGAAAACTTCTCATTTCGCCAAAGCGGAAAACCTTTGATTAAGAAATGGTGTGGCCGTATTCTCTAAAATCTCTGGTCCCAGATAACATGAAAAACCCGGATCGTGCCTGATTTTCCTTCGCCAACTCTGATTGCTGCGCCGCTGTTTGTTCTCGCTATTGCCTGGGAATGGTGGGCCGTCGCAACCGGCCGCGCACGCGGAAAGTATGAATCGAAAGACGCCTTTGCGTCCATGGCGATGGGCATCGGAAATGTCGTCGTCAACACGCTGAGCGCTACCGTCACCTTTCTGATGTTAGTGTTTTTCTGGCAGTTCCGGATCGCTGAGCTACCATTCACCTGGTGGAGCGTTCTCATAGCCTTTTTGCTCTATGACTTCGTGTATTACTGGAAACACCGTTTTGCGCACCGAGTGCGCTGGTTCTGGATGGAACACGTCACGCACCATTCAAGCCAGCACTACAATCTGACCACCGCCGTCCGCCAACCATGGTTCGGCCCGTTTACCGGATTGATCCTTCTTGGCGCCCCGCTCGTCATCCTCGGATTTCATCCTGCCCTGCTCGCCCTCGTTGGCGGACTGAACCTCGTCTATCAGTTCTGGATCCATACCGAAGCGATTGATCGCCTGCCGCGCTGGGTCGAGTTCATCTTCAACACGCCGAGCCATCACCGGGTACACCATGCCACCCACCCGATGTATCTGGACCGAAACTATGCAGGCGTGTTCATCATCTGGGACCGACTTTTCGGCACCTTTACCGAAGAGACCGCGGACCTGCCTATGGAGTACGGTGTCGTCAAACCACTCGCCTCCTACAATCCCTTAATCGTAGCATATCATGAAGGCTGGGGGCTTGCCCGCGACTGCGTTAGCGATGGCCTACGTCCGCATATCTGGCTGGCGCGCGCGTCTCAGCCTCCCGGCTGGTCACCCGATGGCAAGCACCAGCGAAGCGAGGATATTCGTCGCGCGTACGAAGGCAGCACCGCACCGAAGGATGAAACCGCGGAATCCGCCTGAAACGCCCCCTCCTTCCCTAGCGTCAGAGATAGACAGCCCGTACAGCTTCGCTATGTTCCGCCCTAGAAAGATATTGGCAGCGCAGCCAAAAAAAATCGAGGGAGAAAACATATGAGTCAGGCGCAAACTTTCCACCCATATATCCAGGCCGCGAAAACGCCGGATAAACCTGCTCTCATCATGGGTGGAAGTGGTGAAACCATCACCTTCAAGCAAATGGATGACCGTTCGAACCAGGGCGCTCAGCTGTTCCGGTCGCTCGGGCTAGAGAAAGGCGACACCATCGCAATCTTTCTCGACAACAATCCGCGTTATTTTGAAATCGCTTGGGCTGCGCAACGCAGTGGTCTTTACTTCACCTGCATTTCCTCGCGTCTCACTGCGCCAGAAGTGAAATATATCGTCGAGGATTCCGGGTCCCAGATCCTTATCACCTGCCCTGCGCTTGCCGACGTTGCGAAAGAAGTGAAGGCAACGACAACTCTCGACAAATACTACAGCGTCTCTGGAAGCATTGAAGGCTTTGAAGATTTCGAGGCTGATCGCAATGCTCAGCCAGCCGAGCGTGTTGCCGACGAGAGCTCCGGCGCAGATATGCTCTATTCCTCGGGAACAACGGGACGTCCGAAAGGCATTCGTCCGACGCTTGATCCCGATATGCCGATTGATGTTGATACTGTGCTGCGCATGATCCTTGGCGGCGCAGGCGGCTTTACAGAAGACTGCATCTATCTCTCACCAGCACCGCTTTATCACGCTGCACCACTGCGCTGGACAATGACCGCTATGGCAATCGGCGCCACCGTCATCGTGATGGAAAAATTCGACCCTGAAACCTATCTTCAGTATGTCGAAAAATACAAAGTCACGCACTCGCAGCTCGTGCCGACTATGTTTGTCCGCATGCTGAAACTGCCAGAAGACGTTCGCAAAAAATACGACCTCTCAAGTCTGAAGTTTGCCGTTCACGCTGCAGCGCCTTGCCCGATCCCGGTCAAGGAACAGATGATTGAGTGGTGGGGGCCTATCATCCACGAATATTATGCTGGCTCTGAAGGCAATGGCCTCACATGGATCAATTCCGAAGACTGGCTCGGTCACAAGGGCAGCGTTGGTAAACCGCTTCATGGTGTGCCACATATCTGTGACGAAGAAGGCCATGAAGTTCCGGTGGGCGAAGCCGGCATGATCTACTTCTCGGACACGACGCCGCCCAATTATCACAATGATCCGGAAAAGTCGCAAAAGGCACGCCACCCATTCCATGACGACTGGTCTTCACTCGGCGATGTCGGCCGCATGGATGAAGACGGCTTCCTATACCTGACAGACCGCAAAGCCTTCATGATCATTTCCGGAGGCGTAAACATCTATCCGCAGGAAGCCGAGAACGTATTGATCACGCACGACAAGGTCGCAGACGTGGCGGTAATCGGTGTTCCGAACGAAGACTTTGGCGAAGAGGTCAAGGCGGTTGTTCAGGTCATGCCAGACGTCACACCGTCTGATGAGCTGGCTCAGGAACTCATCGACTTCTGTCACACGCACCTCTCGAAAATCAAATGCCCACGGACGGTCGACTTTGATCCAGAACTTCCGCGCCACCCGACTGGCAAACTTTACAAGCGTCTGATCCGGGATCGCTATTGGGGCAAAAAAGACAGCCGGATTGTCTGATTGAAAATGCTGACTAAAGTGCATCCCCGGACACCGCGTTCGGGGATGTGTTTTTGAGGGGAATATTCATCAGGCAGAGAATTGGGGCATCACGTCACGGATACCCGCGATACCATTGCGCCTGCTTTCCCTTGGGAAGTACAAAGGAATTGGTTGACCTCACACACTCCGCGAAAGAAACCTAAACGATACAAGAAGTCATAGTCTCGAAAAGAACTGAAAGGAAACGCTTATGGCTAGCCCAAAAACCATCGCTTACGCCGAGATGGAATCCATGGTTGGTACCGAAGTTGGTGCCTCTGACTGGCACCTGATCGATCAGGATCGCGTCAACCTGTTTGCCGATGCAACCGGCGACCACCAGTGGATTCACGTGGATGTCGAAAAAGCGAAAGCTGCCATGGGCGGCACGATCGCGCACGGCTTCCTCACGCTATCTCTGCTACCAATGCTCGGTGCAGAAGTCGTACGCTTCTCTGGCGTCACACGCGCTTTGAACTATGGCTCGAACAAAGTCCGTTTCACCAACATGGTGCCTGTCGGTTCTAAAGTTCGCCTGAAGCAAAAATGCCTGTCCGTTGAGCCGAAAGCCGGCGGCAAGCAGATGATCATGGAATCAACGGTCGAAATCGAAGGCCAGGACCGTCCGGCTTTGGTCGCAGAATCCATTACGGTTCTGTACGGCGAGTAAGCCTTCCAACAGAAAAAGGCACCCAGTCGGGTGCCTTTTTAATACGCTGACCTGGTTCTTACTGGCCAGGATTTTCGATTTCGTCTTCTGCCTCTTCAGCAGCGTTGTCCATGTCTTCGCCAAGTTCTTCGGCAGAATCAGCGGTTTCATCAATCGTGTTATCGATTTGCTCGCCCATTTCTTCAGCTGGGCCATCATTTGTGTCGCAAGCAGCAACGGTCATCAGACCAACACCAGCAATCAGCAACGTACGAATAAGCATTGTTTTCTCCTCTGATATTCGAAGAGAGAAACGCAATGTTTCGAAACAGGTTCCATTTCGCCGTGCAGAAAAGTAAGCGCCCGCTATCGTGTCAGGCGTAACTGCGAAATGTCAGCAGCAATCGCTTTGTAGACGGCCGTCAGTTCTTCACCGCTTGCCGCGTTGAAGGCGTGGGATGAACTGGTCGCACAGTAATTCAGAATGTTCTGGCCTTTCTTCGGCGCTTTGAACGCGACCGTATAGATCAGAATTTTCTTTTGTTTCATTGCGTCGCAATATTTCTGGGCGTGCTTGAAAGAATTGCCGCCTGACATATAAGCCTGATTGAACTCGCCATCCGTCATCAGGATTGCGATCTTCCGTCCATTCGTCGTTTCATATCCCAACGGTTCTGCAGATGTCGGCCAGATCGATTTCCATTCCGGTGACAGCAAATACCATGACCATACGATGCCAAGATGCCCGGCTGTATTGCCATTTGTCGGCAGGCTATTGATACGGTCGATAACGTCAGACTCGGTCGGGGTAAGAGGAAGCAAGGTCGCCGAATTGCAGCTATTCGTCTTATATGCGATCCACGACGTCGAGCCTGGCGCATCATCTGTATATTTCTGTGATCCTTCGCGGCCAGTCACACAGGTTGAGGTGACCTGAGTGTACCGGTTACAGCGCCCATACGAGTCAGTCCCCGTGCAGCGTGTCTGATTGGGCTCTTCATTCGTGACTTTTTCAAAATATTCCGTGCCGACATTTACCGACGTCGCATAGGTGGAAACACCGATACGAACATTGCCGGTTTTGTTGGAATCGGTATCGAAAATTGTTGTGACCGCCTCCTGAGCAGCTGATTTCAAATCCGTCATCCGATTGTCGTTGCCCATCGAACCAGATGTATCGAACATGAAAACAACATCCAGTTTGCCGATGCCGAAATAGCTGTCAGCTTCGCGCTCGAATTCAAATTCGCTCAGACCAACAAGGCCCGCCAGAACCGTTGGGTGTTTGCAGGAAACCGTGGCTTTCACCTGCTGCGCTGTCGGCGTAATTTCCAGAACCGGATTGTCGCATTCAGATACGGCCGCATTGCCAGTCAAACCTGTTTTGAAAAACAGGTTCGCCTCTTCGGTCACTGTCGTTGTATCATTGTCGTCCTGCAAAGCACGTGCAGCAGCCAGCACAGCGCCGTCCAAAGCGACCTGCACTTGTCGACTTGCGCCTTCGACGCGGGAAAAGTCGATCGCGAATCCGATCGCAATACAAAGCGGCACAAGGATCAGCGACAACATCACTGCAACATTGCCACGTGTGTCATTGATATAGACAGTCATGCCCGAAATCAGCTTTCGAACCATAGCGCATTCCACCTACAGGAGTTTCCCTGTCAGAAAATAGCACTGAAAGGCGCAAAAAAGCATGAAAGTATTCGGTGAAATCGCACGCGTCTGACTGCGCAGAGCGCCTGAAATTCGTTCGATTCGCTAACCTGAGCGGGGCATCACATTAAGATTTAAGAGAAAGTGGAGGCTTCTGTTGCCAGGCGCCTCCGGGCCCCGCCTAGACGAGCTAAACCATCTAGGAGTTTAAGCGGTTAGTTTCCGCACAGCGTTACGCTGCGAGGAGTTCACCTTCAGCAAAGTTGTCGTTAGCAACTATTTGCAAGTTGAGCTTCTGACGGAGCTCATCCGGGCGAAGGCAACACCTTTACACGTCCGTCGATCCTATTTCGGCCCCTCACCATCCGGCTAACGACCGGGGAAATCTGGTGGAGCCGCCGGGTACCGCCCCCGGGTCCGAACCGCTTATTACGCGCGCGTTTATCGCCATAGTTCCGAAGAACAGCATCTATATAGGGATAGAATCTGAACGATGGAAGAACGAGTTTGAAAACTCTCATCGCAAACAAGCCGAATTCAGAGCACTCACTTGCGCACCAGGACGGCTGTAGCCTATTTCGACAATCTCAGATCAGAAATGGTTGTTGCGATCTTCTGATACGCATCTGCAAGCTGCTCCCCATTGGACGCTTTGAACGCGTACTCGTCAGAACTTGCACAATAGGAAAGGATTTCTTCGCCCTTTTTCGGAGCTCGGAACGCGACCGTGTAAATCAGAATATCTTCGGCCTTCATTGCGTCGCAGAATTTCTCAGCATGATCGAATGAGCCACCACCTGACATGTAGTCGAGGTTGAACTCACCATCCGTCATCAGGATTGCAACTTTGGACGTGTCATCGTCATCATAACCGCGCGGCTTCGCCGACGAAGGCCAGATGGAGGACCATTTTGGTGAGATCAGATACCAAGACCATGCAATGCCCAGATGACCCGCTGTCGAACCGCTAGTCGGCAAGGTTTCGATCGCGGAAATCACGCGTCCCTGAATATGGGTTAGCGGCGTGATGGTCGCTGAGTTGCAGCTTGTTGTGTCATACTCGATCCAGGAATTTGCGCCTGGCGCTGCGTCCGTATATTTCTGGCTGCCTTCACGACCTGTTACGCATGTGGATGTCACCTGTCGGTACCAGGCACAGTAATACTGATTGCTGTAGCCTCGACGGCGCCATTCCCCACATTCGGTCTTGTTCGGCTCTTCATTCGTCACGGCTTCAAAGTACTCTTCACCGACATTCACAGCCGTCGCATAGGTTGAAACGGCAATCCGAACGTCGTCAGGTTCTTCCACCTTACTTTTGAAAATGGTCTGCACAGCATCTTTGGCAGCTGCTTTCAGATCCGTCATCCGGCCCTGATTGCCCATAGAGCCAGAGGTATCGAACATGAAGACGACATCGAGCTTGCCGACACCATAATCCGTTTCAGCAGTCCGTTTGAAATCAAGCTCACCAATGCCGACCAGACCCGCAAGCGTCGTATTCTGCCGACAATTGACCTCTGCGAGCACCTGACTGTTCTTTCGATCGATTGAAAGAGACAAACCACCACAATCCGCGGAGAGATTGTTCGCGCTTACCGTCGAGTCAAAATATTTCTGTGCGACGGTTCCGATATCATCGTCTTTTGCATTTTCCTGCAATTCTCGCGCAGCCGCTAGAACGGCGCCATCCAACGCATATTGGACGTGTGCAGATGAGCTCTCAGTACGGGAAAAGTCCATCGCGATACCTACCACGACAAGCATGGGAATCAGCGTCAGCGCGAACGTAACCGTGATATTGGCTCGCTTGTTCTCAATGAATCCCGTAAGGTGATGCTTCATGCCATTCAGCATTCAGATATCTCTTTGTCCCGCCTCATTACCGTCAATTGCTAACAGGAATCTCCTGTGTTCAGGTAAAATCAGCGCTTCAAATGAGACGGCGAATGTTGACCCTTCGCTAACCATGAAAGATGCTTTCTGCCGTCTGACACCCGTCTTGGCAGGACCTCAGGAACCCGAAAATGTTTTCAGCTGATCCCGTCTACCTGCAACTTCTGCAACGCATTCTGGATGAAGGTGTGACACGTGGAGATCGCACGGGAACCGGCACAAAAGCTGTGTTTGGACACCAGATGCGGTTTGATCTGTCTGAGCGCTTCCCGCTGCTGACCACCAAGAAGCTCCACCTGAAGTCGATTATCTACGAGCTCCTCTGGTTTCTCGAAGGTGACACGAATGTGCGCTATCTGCAGGAAAATGGGGTGTCCATCTGGGATGAATGGGCCAATGCAGACGGTGAGCTCGGCCCTGTTTACGGTAAACAATGGCGCTCCTGGGCGGCACCGAATGGGCAATCAATTGACCAGATTTCATGGGTCCGAGATGAGATCCGCACCAATCCGAATTCACGCCGTCTGATCGTTTCTGCCTGGAACCCGGCAGATGTGAACGACATGGCGCTCCCGCCTTGCCACTGCCTGTTCCAGTTCAATGTCATGGATGGCAAACTCAACTGTCAGCTCTATCAGCGGTCAGCTGATGTGTTTCTCGGGGTACCGTTCAACATTGCCTCTTACGCCCTCCTCACCATGATGATGGCACAGGCAACAGGTCTCAAGCCGGGCGAGTTTGTGCACACGCTGGGCGATGCCCACCTCTATCTGAACCATATGGATCAGGCGAAAGAGCAGCTCACCCGCACCCCGCGTGAGGCACCTGTGATGCGGATCAATCCTGGCAGAACGGATATCTTCGGCTGGGAACGGTCCGACTTCAAACTGGAAAACTATGACGCGCACCCGACAATTCGTGCGCCGATTGC
This sequence comes from Ponticaulis profundi, assembly GCF_042659465.1. Classification (NCBI taxonomy): domain Bacteria; kingdom Pseudomonadati; phylum Pseudomonadota; class Alphaproteobacteria; order Hyphomonadales; family Hyphomonadaceae; genus Ponticaulis; species Ponticaulis profundi. Next base: position 690,109 of record NZ_JBHSSW010000066.1, read on the forward strand.
CGTCTAAAATTCGTAGCGCGACAATACGTCAAATGGCTGTGTCATTGTACTGACGCTTTTCCTCCTTAATTCTAGTACTGGCGATAAGGTTATTCGCTGGGAAAATGTGGAGGACTCGATATGACCATTCATGCGGCCCTGACGGAAGGCGAATTCAGCCTCAAGGAATCACTGACATTTGCATGCCGCCTGGCTAAGCGGCTCAACACCAATCTCGTCGGCATCTCCGCCATGCCAGATCCGGCCCGTGCCGTTCTGATGACGGGCGTGACCATGCACGGTATGATGGTCTCCTCAGGCGCCACTCTCGCCGAAGGCATTCGCGAAGCTCAGGACGAAGCCAAAGGCAAGCTCGAAGCGCTATTCAAAGAAGTATGCACCGCCGAAGGCATGCCAACCGACCAAACCTCGGTCGAGCACCATATCGGCCTGCCATCGGATGTATATCCGCGTGTCACCCTACTCTCCGATGCGTTCGTGACCCCGCACGAATGCGTTAGCGTCGGCAATGACCATGGCCTCGCTTTCGAATCCATGCTGCTCGACAAACGCCAGCCCGTCATTGCCTGCGGACTTGAAACAGATCCTGTGCTCGACACGGTCATCATTGCCTGGGATGGCAGCCCGGAAGCTGCTCGCGCCGTACGCTTTCACACCGGCATTCTGAAATCAGCAACAAAGATCATCATTGCCCAGAATGCAGAACGCATCGACAGCAAGGATCTGGACGGCGCAGAAGATCCGGCAATAGTCATCGATTATCTCTCGAAACTGGGCCTCAGCGCAGAAATTCAGGGCTTTGATGGCAAGGTGGCAGACGGTCTACTCAAGCTGGCAGAGACCCACAATGCCGGTGTCATCATCGCAGGTGCATATGGCCACTCGCGCATTGAAGAGTTCATCTTCGGTGGCGTCAGCCGCTCCCTCCTTCGTGCAGAACATGGCCCAGCGCTGGCTCTCGCCCACTAAGAACGAAAAGAGCCTGCGCAAACACGCAGGCTCCTTCCCCCTCACGCATAGCCGCACGGCTAGCGCCCCATTGGCTCTCCGGATGCCAGTTCCAGCATTGGTTGTTCTGGCGTATCGGCGTCCGCACTTAACGCTGGCTTCGTAGCCTTCTCGAAGGCCTCATTGATGTATTCGAAAGTCTGTTTCAGTTCTTTCCCCAGATGGGAAATACCAAACACCACACCGCTTGCGATCAATAAGCACAGCAACGCGTATTCCAGTTTCATCTGCCCACCCCGTGTGTCATTCCAGATCAGATGACACTCAGGATGCAGGCCTTAGGCCAACCCTGTGTTGTATTTTAATCTCAGGCCGCCTGCGGATCCACTTCTCCGCGATTTTCGCGCATCCGCATCATGTAGGAAACGATCACAGCGCCGACCATTTTGCCAATAACGAACACCACCCAGTTGGCAAAATGGAACTCGGATCCGGGTTCTGCGATCCCTGCCATCACCTTTGCAAGGTCAGCACCATAGAGGAAGACGGTCGTATCGATCGGCGCGGCCAGCGCGCTTGACAGCAGGATCCGTGTCGACAGCCGGTATTTGGTGAAGGTGAACAAAAGCCAGTCCGCTGTCTCGGAAATGGCAAAGGCCAGTCCCGACGCAATCGCAATCACCGGCCATGAATAATAGAAAGACCAGGCTATCGCCACGGCCATCAGGATCAGCACCTTATGGCCCATCTCCCGTTGCACGAAGTCGCGTAGAACGAAGACCAGACCTGTGACCATCGTCAGCGGATTGATCTTCACGCCGTGCTCAAACATGTCATTCGGCGCAATGAACTCAAAACTTGGCACGGTTCCGAAAGACCAGTTCAGGAATGGAATGACAGCGACATAGGCATAGGCCCATGCGCGGCCATTCAGCTTCCAGATCAGCGCCGCTGTCGCGATCACGACCAGAAACACAATCGCCGCATGGAAAGCTGTGCCAGGATTGGACAGGTCGAAAATCGTCTGAATATCGGCGCGGTAAACCATGGCCGAAATGAACTGATCCAGAACCGATACAGACGGAGCGCTCAAATCCCATCCTCCCCAAGAAAGCACTTGCATGGCATTGCCAACGCAAGTCACAAGCAAGATTGCTAGCATTGCTCGACACGGAAATACAGTTCAACGAAATGGCCGAACACGCGACAATTCAAAAGCCTTGCTTGGCGATCATCGTCGCCATGGCTGAAAATCGGGCAATCGGAAAAAACGGCGATATGCCGTGGCGCCTGTCTGCAGATCTCAAACGCTTCAAAGCACTGTCGTCTGGAAAACCTCTTATTATGGGGCGGAACACCTGGGAAAGCTTGCCGAAACGCCCTCTCCCCAAACGTCCGAATATCGTGGTCTCACGCAACTCGGATTATCGTGCTGACGGAGCCTGGCAGGTTGCCAGTGTTGAGCACGCCATTGCCATCGGGGAAGCCATGTCGACCGAGAAATCGCTTGATGAATTCTTCATTATCGGAGGCGCAACGCTTTATCAGTCAGCCCTGCCATATGCGGCACGCCTCTATCTGACAGAAGTTGCGGCGTCACCGGATGCGGACACCTTCTTCCCGGCCTTTGACGAAGACGAGTGGGACTGCGTTGAGACACAATACCTTCCGTCGGATGACCGAAATGATTACCCGACACGTTATCGCAAACTGATTCGGAAATCGCTTTAACTTCAGACCAGTTTCAGCGACTTCTGACGCTTCGGATTAAATTGATCCAACCAGGCCTCTGCGAGACCGGGCAGCCAGCGCAGCGTTTCATCTGCAACCGCCAGCGCCTCAAGGCTCGAGAATGTACCGAGACGCGACATACGGACCAATGCTGCAAGATTATTGCGGTGTTGCGGGAAACTCAGCCCGACAAAAGAGGCCATCGTCTCCGGGTCTTCCGTGTAAATCTGCTCTTCGGCCAGTACCAGCGCAAAAGCCCCGTCTAGCGCCGTCTGCGAAAACAAGCGGCTGGTCGCGTGAACGCGGGTTTCGGTTGAGATCGCTTTCAGGCGTTGCTGCAAGCTGGAAAGCTTTCCGGGCAGATCGACCAGAAACGCATTGGCGACAGCCGTTGTCAGTTTTTGTGGCGCGATGAGGCGTTTCAGATCCCTGCCCGCCACAACAACACTGTTCACGCCAATTCGAAATCGTGGATATGAAAAACAGCCGTCTTCCGGAAAAATATCGGTCCAGGCATAAACCTGAATATGGCATGCCCCGAAGTCCGGATGCTCTTTCTGCAGTCTCAGCGCAGCGGCGGCGCAGAACAGATCAATGCCAAGCGCCTGAGTCGAATGGCGCAGTACAATGATGAATTCAGGCTCCCGGCCCTGATTTCGCGCAACCGGCCCGGTCAGGTAGACACTATGCAGATCATCGGCAAATCGTTCATGCGCCAGATCAATCGCACTCTCAGCTAGCGTCAGAACATTGACCGGCAGTTCGGTCGACATCAGCGCACCATTGAGAATTCGCCCCCATGGGTCCTGAGACCAGAGATACGGTCCCATACTCATCTCGCGCCTCCAGGTGCCTGCCACATCAGCGTCAGGTTCATGGCAATAGAGATGCGTTCGCCGAGACCGGAATGCGGCCGAACGGCATGACGAAGCCAGCTTGGAAAAATGATCAGCTCACCAGCCTCAGGCATGATTGCGACCTGAGACTCGGCACCAGCGCCGGAAGCGCCCTTCCAGAGCACATTCGGGTGCTGCATATGTGCCATCGGATAACGTGGATCTTCCACCACAAAATGGCCATCCTTCGGCTCGCCGCCGGATGCACCCATGTCGACGTAAAACACCGCGGACGCAAAAGATCCGGGATGACAGTGCTGCGCGTTGGCATCACCTGCACGGTTCACATTTGCCCACATATCGACGGCCCAACCGGGCCGCATGTGCGTGCCATCCATTTGCTGCACATCCAACTGGTCTTCCAGAATGCTTGAGGTCATTGAGACCAGCATCTGCGCTGGCTCACCTGCCCATCGATCCATGCCGAGTTCTGAATGCCAGCCTCCAAAATTGGAGCGTTTTATCCCCGCCTGTGCGCGTTTGTGCTCCAGAATAGCGTCCTTGAGCGGTTGCACGAGCTTGCTCAGCTCCGGGTGCCTGGCCCGGATCAGGGGCGTGGAGAACAATTGTTCTGATACGAGACTTTTTTCAGTTTCTTGCGTCATAAGTCATACCGAAGCCAAACTCGTGCCAACTGGCAAGCTTCGCTTGGGAGTTTCCCACGACGAAAGCACCGGTTTGCACATCTTAACCTAATCTGGCTTGGTATATTATTCGAAAACGATTTTTGGCTGCGCCTCTGGCGCCGCGTTCGCAAGTTCGTTCAACATTCGCTCTGCAATTTCGGCATATAGCTCGGACTGACGACTGCCAGACATCTGACTATCTACATGGCCCGCATCACCCGCAGCACGGATTTCCGGCAGAAGCGGAACCTCTCCCAACAACGGAATGCTGAGCGTTTCAGCCATGCGACGTGCGCCGCCTTCTCCGAAAATGAAAGTACGATTGCCCGAAGCGGGGTCTTCAAACCAGGCCATGTTTTCCACGATGCCCAGCACCGGAACATTGGTTTTACGGAACATGGCGACGCCACGCCGCACATCGGCTAGCGCGACCTCCTGCGGTGTCGAGACGATCACAGCACCCGACAGCGAAACCTTTTGAGCCAAAGTCAGCTGTGCATCACCGGTTCCAGGCGGCGTATCAATAATCAGAAGATCCAATTCTCCCCAATCGACGTCTTTCATCATCTGTGAAATCGCGCTCATGACGATCGGTCCTCGCCAGATCATAGGCGCATCGACGTCAGAGACATAGCCGATCGACATTAGCTTCAGCCCCAGCGCCTCAACGGGCTTCAGCTTTTTCTCTTCCGTATATTCCGGCTGCGTGTCAGTGGTGCCGGTCATGGTTGGAATAGACGGGCCGTACACATCCGCATCCAGCACACCGACTTTCAGCCCCATCTGCGAGAGCGCCATGGCCAGATTCAAGGCGGTGGTCGATTTTCCGACGCCGCCCTTGGCGCTGGCGACGGCAACGATATTCTTCACATTAGGAAGAGACAGGATATTGCCCGGACTGGGGCGCGATGGATCCGTCTGTGCTTTCACGGAGCCAGAGAGATTCGCTCCTTTACGAATCCGCTGCGTGCCTGAAGCAGGCGGTGTTTTGCTCGTACCAGTTGCGTTGTTGGCGGTCAAAATGACGCGGACATCACCCGCCCCTTTTATACCCCGCAGAACCTGTTCAATTTCGTATCGATCGCGCTCTGCCGCTTCCAGTTCAGCAGGTGTCGCCAGCAGCGCCAGCGTCACATTCCCATTCTCCTGAACGAGCAGGCTGTCCACACGTTCAGGCGCAACACCGTGATTTGTGAGAGTCTGACGAACAGAATCCTCTGAAAGTCGACTGCTTTTAAAGAAACGCATACTTGAAGCCCCGTCGCAGGAAAGGCACATACATATCTAGAAGTTCGAGATCAATTCCACACATGATGTGGATCAGAGGTAATTAAAAGGAGTGGCTGAATGCCATGGAATGACCAAAAAGGTGGAAATGGAGGCCCGTGGGGCTCCGGAGGTGGTTCCGGAGACGACAAAAACGGATCTCCATGGGGCCGGCCATCCGGTGGCGGACAGCAGGGTCCTGACCTGGAAGATCAACTACGTAAAGTGCAGGACCGCTTCCGTGGTTCCTTTAAAGGTCGCGGAAATGGCGGCGGCAGCGGTGGCGACGGCGGCGGAAAAGGCCTCGGCATTGCTGGTATCGGCTTTCTGGCTGTCGCACTTTTGCTGGGCTGGGGCGCAACAGGTGCTGTCGTTGTCGACGCTGGCGAACAGGCGGCCGTCTTCCAGTTCGGTAAGTGGAAACGCAATCTGGGCGCGGGTATTCATTTTCACCTGCCAAGCCCGATTGAATCGCACGAAATCATTCCCGTTGAATCTCAGCAGGAAGTCCGGATCGGCAACACTTTGAATGAAAGCCTGATGTTGACCGAAGACGAAAACATCGCGGACGTTCAATTCTCGGTTTTCTGGAAGGTCAAATCCGATCAGCCGCAGAATTTTATTCTCAACGTGAAGGATCCTGACGAAGCGGTCCCACTCGTCGCGGAATCTGTGATGCGTGAAGTTGTCGGTAAATCCGAATTGCAGCGCGTAATCACCACCGAGCGCGCCGAGGTCGCCCGCCAGGTTAAGGAACAGACACAGGCTCTGCTCGACGAGTATGAAGCCGGCATCGAAATCATCGAAGTCCAGATTGCAAAAGGCGACCCGCCTCAACAGGTCATCGAAGCGTTTAACGACGTCAACGTCGCCCAACAGGACGCTGAACAGTTGATCAACCAGGCTCAGCGTTACGCCAATCAGGTCGTTCCTGAAGCCCGCGGTGAAGCATCCCGTATGCTGCAGGAAGCCGAAGGCTATCGCGACCAGGTGATTGCGAATGCGACCGGTGAAGCATCTCGTTTCGATCAGATTTACGAAGAGTATCGCAAAGCTCCGCGCGTCACGCGGGAACGTATGTATCTTGAGACCATGGAAAATGTCCTGAAGCGTACCGACAAGATGATCCTGGATAACAACTCAGGTGCCGTTCCTTACCTGCAACTCGACCGCTCTGGTCGTCCAAACGCGAACTAGGAGATAGCGATCATGAGAGTTTTATCTATTGTCATCCTCGTCGCGATTGGCGTTCTGGCCCTGATCGGGATGAATTCATTCTATACCGTGCGCCAGGACTATCAGGCGCTAATCCTCGAATTTGGTAACCCAGTTGCTGTTCGAAACGAATATGATGTGAACGAACAGGGCCAGGAAATCGACGAGGCCGGTCTCTTCTTCAAACTGCCTTGGCATGAAGTGATCTATCTGGATCGCAAGAATATGGGCACGGATATCGCCGACATCGAGGTTCTGGCTTCTGACCAGCGCCGCCTGTCTGTCGATGCCTTCGTCCGCTGGAGAATCACCGACCCGCTGAAATTCTACCAGCGTCTACGTTCCGAGCGCGCCGCGACCAGCCAGCTGCAGCGTTTCACCGAATCGGCGATTCGTGACGCACTTGGTCAGGTACCGGTTCCGGAAATCGTCTCCGGCCAGCGTGGTCAGCTCATGTCAGATATTCGTGAGACCGTGAACGGTACGTTGAACGGCACTGGGATTGAGATCATCGACGTGCGTCTGCGTCAGGCCGACCTTCCAGCTGAAGTGGCTGAAGGTGTCTACAACCGGATGCGGACAGAGCGTCAGCAAGTGGCTCAGGGTATCCGCTCTGAAGGTGAGGAACAGGCTCGTCTGGTTCGCGCCCGCGCCGACCGTGAAGCAACCGTTCTGAAAGCGCAGGCGCGTGAGCAGGCAGAGCAGATTCGCGGTGAAGGCGACGCACGCCGGAACGACATCTATGCAAACGCCTACTCGAAGGATGCTGAATTCTTCCGCTTCCAGCGGGCTCTGATTGCCTGTGAGAACTCCATTGAGGATGGCACACAGGTCGTCGTGGCACCTCAGGATCTCGATCTATGTCGGGTCTTTATTGATCAGGCTCGCACAGCTGGCGGCAACTGATCCGGTTTTCATGCGCGCATGCTTCTCTCATGATGAATGCGCGCATGATCTCGCCTTTTGAGGACGACCTCACGTGTTAGTCATCGTAGTTGCACTCGGCCTTCTTCTCGCCCTCGAAGGCCTTTTGTACGCCATAGCGCCGGAAGCGATGAAGCGTTTCATCGCTATGGTGCTGACCATGCCAGACGACCAAATACGCCAGTCCGGCATTCTGGCTGCAGCCATTGGTGCTGTGATAATTTTCATTGCTGCGCGCTTCCTACGCGGCTGAATCCATGCAGAACTATTCTTCAGCGTCGGTGATTGCTCGTCCTACGAGAACACGTTATGCACCAGAACGCTGGGGAATATGTGGAAGGTTTTTGGATAGATGGGTTTGCTCACACGCGTTGCTACCGGTGCTCTGGCCCTGACTGCCATGGCGTCGCCTGTACTGGCTCAGGAGCAAACAAAGAAGAACACGGACGCGCAAGCGCTTCTGTCTTCACTCATGCCAGACCGCAAACCTGCTCCGACAGACTTTTCCGATCTGTCGAAGCGGCTCATGCCCTCGGTTGTGAACATCTCAACATCACAACGAATTGTCGAAGCAGGTCTGCCTGAATTCCCTCAGAATTCACCAATTGAGCGGTTCAACGATCTATTCGGCCGTGATGAAGAAGGTTTCAAACGCACCTCCTCACTCGGCTCCGGCTTCGTAATCGATGAGACCGGCTATATCGTCACCAACAATCACGTGATTGAAGGTGCGGACGAAATTGAGGTGATTTTTGCCGATGGTCGGACCTACCCCGCCCAATTGATCGGACGCGATGCAGATACAGACCTCGCTGTACTGAAGATCGAAACGCCGACGAAACTCACCGCGCTGAATTTTGCGGATTCTGATAAAGCAGAAGTTGGTGACTGGGTCATCGCGATTGGCAACCCTTTCGGCCTCGGCGGCTCGGTATCTGCCGGTATCATTTCTGCGCGAAATCGAGACATCAACGCCGGATCATACGACGACTTCATTCAGACGGATGCCGCGATCAACCGCGGCAATTCAGGCGGACCGCTCTTTACACTGGACGGCAAGGTTGTCGGCGTAAATACCGCGATCATCTCACCGACAGGAGGGTCGGTCGGCATCGGATTTTCTGTGCCTTCGAATCTTGTTTCGAACATTGTCATCCAACTGATAGAGGAAGGTCGTGTTCGTCGTGGCTGGGTTGGAATCAATATTCAAGCGGTCGACGCGCCGCTTGCCAAAGCCTATGGGCTTGCAAATACCGCGGGCGTAATTGTCACCGACATCACCGAAGAGGGCCCAGCAGCACTTGCCGGTCTGGAGGTCGGTGATCTGATCCTAAAATTCGATGATACGTTGATACCGGATACACGAACGCTTTCACGACTGGTAGCCGAAGCTGAGATTGGCGAGATCATTCCGGTGAACATTATTCGCGAAGGGCGTCGACAAACGATCAATATCCAGATCGAAGAACGTGAAGATGGAGATGCAGGAGAAGAAGAAGGTTCAACGAACACGACTCCTCCGATGTTCGTTGGCGCGAACGCGTACGGTCTGAAGCTCACAGAGATTACCGATGATGCCCGCCGCCGCTGGCAGATTCAGGAGCCGGTCGATGGCGCGCTGGTCGAGATGGTAGACCCGGATGGCGCATCCTACGGTCTGGTCGAGAAAGGCGATGTCATCACCCAGATAAATTTCAAGGATGTGACAAATGCCGCCGAGGCCGATGCTCAGCTTGAAGCTGTTGCGGGCGCAGATCCCGTGCTGGTAAAAGTCTATCGCCGTGGCCGGGTATCGTTCTACGCGCTGCAGATCGAAGCCTGATCGCTCAGGATTCCTTCCAGTCTGATTTCGCAATGCCCTGAAAATAAAGTGCCGTTGTCAGGCTTGGCCCTGAAATGACGGCATCGGCTGCTTTTGCGAGAACGGGATGGGGATTAAAGCCAATACCAAGTCCGGCCGCTTCAATCATAGCCATATCATTTGCGCCATCGCCGATAGACAGAACCGCCGAATTTGAAAGTCCAAGCGCTGCAACCTTTTCATTCAGGCGATCAAGCTTTGCCTGCTTGCCAAGGATCGGACGACCGACCTCGCCTGTCAGCGCATTGCCATCATCAATGAGGACATTGGCATAATTCTCATCAAAACCAGCCGCCTCAGCGACCCGCGCGGTGAAAAAGGTGAAACCACCCGATACAAGCAAACAGGCCGCGCCGCGCGACTTCATCGTCTGGACCAGAGTTCTTGCGCCCGGCGTCAAGGTGATCCGTTCCTCAAAACATTGCTGCAGGGCCGCCACAGAAAGTCCTTTGAGTAGCCCCACCCGTTCGGTCAGCGCTTCTTCGAAATCCAGCTCACCACGCATGGCTCGTTCGGTGATTTCTGAGATCTGAGACTTTATGCCCGCATAGTCGGCAAGCTCATCAATGCATTCCTGGCCAATAATGGTCGAATCCATGTCGCAGATCAGAATTTTCTTGTCTCGAGACGCCGCAGCCTGGACGCAAACATCCATGTCATCCGGAACCGCAGCCAAAACTGCGTCCGACAGCTTTCCTGCTGTTTCAGCGTCTGATGTGAATGCAAAATCAACCGCGCCATCACCCAGAACCTGTTCCGTGATCGCGCCCAGAACACCCTGTTCCACGAGGACAGCTCGGATCATTTCACCAGACAGCGCATCTGCTTTCTGACTGACGCAGGTTAAGAAGAATGATGGCTGTTCGCTGCTCATGATAAACTCGACCCCGCACACGAAACTGTGCTTTCACAAAATTGTTAAACAAGCTAGTTGTAGGACATGCGCCCTGCACTTCTCATCCACGGTCCGACGGCAAGCGGCAAGACCCAAATTTCTCTCGAACTTGCGAAAAGACTTGGCGGCGAGATCGTGAACGCTGATTCCATGCAGGTGTATCGCGATCTAAGCGTTTTGACAGCTCGACCGACAGACGAAGAGATGAAAGAGGCACCTCACCATCTGTTCGGTTATAAGGATGCTGCGGAACGCGGTTCTGCCGGAAGCTGGCTGCGCGATGCCCGTCCGATCATTCTGGACATTCAAAAGCGCGGAAATGTTCCAATCATTATCGGCGGGACGGGCCTGCATTTGATGGCGCTTGTTGATGGCTTGTCTGAAATCCCGCCTATTCCGGAAGATAGCCGCCAGGAAGTCCGAAAACTGTTTCAGCAGGAAGGCCCGCTTGGCGCCCACCGCATGCTGGCCGAGACAGACCCGGAATCAGCTGAGCGTCTGGCACCGAATGATCGCCAACGCGTCGCTCGCGCTCTAGAGGTCTGGTACGCCACCGGCAAAACGCTTTCCAGTTATCATGAAAACAAAACACCTCCCGTTCTCACAAAGGGTGAGTGGCTGGGAATTGCGCTGACGCCTCCTCGGCAAAAATTGTATGGTCGAATTGATAGCCGCTTTGCCAGCATGCTCATCGAAGGTGCAATGGATGAGGCGCGCGCTCTTGCCGCACGCGATCTTGATCCGAACCTCCCAGCGATGAAAGCACACGGTATGCCATGGCTGTTAGCCTACCTCAGAGGCGAAATGAAAGCTGAACTCGCCGCAGAGTATGCCAAACGTGACACGCGGCGGTATGCAAAGCGCCAATTTACCTGGATCGCACACCAGTTTCCGTTCTGGCCTCGTATACCGTCAACCGAAGTAGACGATCGCAAGAGGGTAATTCATGCCCTTTTTAAAGAGATTGACGCCGCTTATTCGAATAGATAACCTAGCAGAAGAATTTGAAGGGAATTTTTATGGGCAAACTGCTCGTAGTGGTAAGAAAGCGCCGAACGGTAGAGTGAAAACACTCTAACGAACGGCGCGGTTATGTCAGGGGCTCAAATGGGCCCCTTTATTTTTGGAAAAAAATCGGGGATGAGACCCCAACACAACCGGGAAGTTACAATGGACAAGCAAGCGATCATGGAGAGCAACGAAACGCGCACAACAATGACTGGCGCCGAAATCGTGGTGCGCGCCCTTCTTGATCAAGGCGTGGATACACTCTTTGGCTATCCAGGCGGCGCTGTCCTACCAATTTATGACGCTCTGTTTTCCAAGCCCGAGCTACGCCACATTCTGGTCCGCCACGAACAGGGCGCGGGCCACGCAGCCGAAGGTTATGCGCGATCCACCGGCAAACCCGGCGTTGCGCTGGTGACGTCTGGTCCGGGTGCAACCAATATGGTTACACCGATTGCTGACGCCATGATGGATTCCATCCCAATGGTCGTTATCACCGGTCAGGTTCCGAGCCATTTGATCGGCACCGATGCCTTTCAGGAATGCGACACTGTCGGGATCACACGTTGTTGTGCGAAACACAATTATCTGGTTCGTGATGTCAATGATCTGGCACGTATCGTCCATGAGGCATTCCTGATCGCGACCACCGGCCGCCCAGGCCCTGTTGTCATCGACATCCCGAAAGATATTCAGTTCGCGACCGGCCAATACAAGTCGAAGGAAAACATCTTCCACAAAACCTATCACCCGGCTGCTGAACCGGATGGCATTGCGATTGAAGCCGCAATCGAGATGATGCGCTTTGCACAGCGCCCTGTCTTCTATACTGGCGGCGGCGTCATCAATTCCGGCCCCGAAGCCTGCACTGCGCTACGCGAACTGGTCACAGAAACGGGCTTTCCAATCACCTCCACCCTGATGGGACTTGGCGCTTACCCGGCGTCTGGCGAGCATTGGCTCGGCATGGTTGGCATGCATGGCGCGTATGAAGCCAACCACACCATGCACGATTGCGATCTGATGATCTGCATCGGAGCGCGATTTGACGACCGTGTCACGGGGCGCCTGGATGCGTTCTCTCCAGGCTCGAAGAAAATCCATATTGATGTGGACCCATCTTCGATCAACAAAACCGTCCGCGTTGATGTACCGATCATCGCCGATGCCGGCCTGGCCATTCAGGCACTGCTCAAGGGCTGGAGAAGCCAGCAGTCCAAGCGAAATGACCTGACCACATGGTGGCAACAGATTGATACATGGCGTGCCGTTGATTGCTTTGCCTTTGAAGAGGACAAGCAACACATCAAGCCACAATATGCGATCCAGCGCCTCTATGAAAAAACAAAGCATCGCAACACCTTCATCACGACGGAAGTTGGCCAGCACCAGATGTGGGCAGCACAGCATTATCACTTTGAAGAGCCTAACCGCTGGATGACATCCGGCGGTCTCGGCACGATGGGATATGGTCTACCTGCTGCCGTTGGTGTTCAGGCCGCGCATCCCGATGCGCTTGTGATCGACATTGCCGGTGAAGCATCGATCCAGATGTGCATGCAGGAGCTCTCAACAGCCGTTCAGCATAATCTGCCGGTCAAGATCTTCATCCTGAACAATGAATGGATGGGCATGGTTCGCCAATGGCAGCAATTGCTGCATGGAGAGCGGTATTCGCACTCCTATTCAGAGAGCTTGCCGGACTTTGTTGCTCTGGCAAAAGCCTATGGTGGACATGGCATTCAATGCAGCAATCCTGATGATCTGGACGCCGCTATTGATGAAATGATCGACTATGACGGTCCGGTTCTCTTTGATTGCCTTGTTACCAAGGATGAAAACTGTTTCCCAATGATCCCGTCGGGCGCTGCGCACAACGACATGATCCTCGGTGAAATTACCGGCAACGAAATTGGAGAAGACGGCAAAATGCTCGTCTAGCCTGTTGGGCGCGTGAAAACGCGCCCTCTTGCTATTCGGGATCAGCCCTCAAGACAGGAATGAAATTGTGACCAATACGCCAAACTCACCACAAAGCGCATATTTCATTGATGACCATTCCGACGACTCTATTGTTCGCCGGACGCTCGCAGCCATTGTCGACAACGAACCGGGTGTTCTGGCCCGTGTCGTCGGCCTTTTCTCCGCGCGTGGATACAATATCGAAAGCCTGACGGTTGCCGAAGTCGACCGCCGCCAACACCAGTCACGCATTACCATTGTCACATCTGGCACGGTGCAGACGATTGATCAGATCAAAGCGCAGCTGGAACGCCTGGTACCTGTTGCCCGCGTCACAGATATTACCATGGCCCCTGCAGGGCTGGAGCGCGAGCTGGCACTCGTCAAAGTACGCGCAGCAACCGGGTCCAACGAACGTGTTGAAGCGCTGCGCCTATCTGAAATCTTCCGGGCCCGCGTGCTCGATGTAACGCTTGAAAGTTTTATTTTCGAGCTGACAGGCGCGTCTTCGAAGATCGATCAATTCATAGAATTGATGGAGCCACTTGGCATGCAACAGGTATCCAGAACTGGTGTTCTGAGCATTCAACGCGGACTTCCACTTTAATCCTTAGAAGCAAAGTCTTGCGTCAAAGCCGACATTGCGGTTAGACGCGAACAAATTTCGTCCCAGAAAGAAAGCATGACGATGAAAATTTACTACGAACAGGACGCAGATCTCGCCCTCATCAAGTCGAAAAAAGTGGCTGTCATTGGCTATGGTTCCCAGGGCCACGCCCATGCGCTGAACCTGAAAGACAGCGGCGTAACCGTACGCGTCGGTTTGCAGGAAACATCTTCTTCCCGCAAAAAAGCGACAGAAGCTGGCCTCGAAGTCATGACCCCAGCCGAAGCTACGCAATGGGCTGACGTTGTGATGATCCTGATCCCGGACGAAAAGCAGTCTGTTCTCTGGGCAAACGAAATCGAACCGCATGTTCGTGATGGCCAGCACATCATGTTCGGCCATGGTTTCAACGTTCATTATAACCTGATCCGCCCAAGCGCATCTGTTGACGTGTCGCTTTCAGCACCAAAAGGCCCTGGCCACACGCTGCGCGACCAGTTCCAGCGTGGCTTCGGTCTGCCGGGTCTCGTTGCGATCCACCAGAACGCGACCGGCACAGCAAAAGACGTTGCACTGTCTTATTCCAAAGCGATCGGCAACACCCGCGCTGGCGTGATCGAGACCTCTTTTCGCGAAGAAACCGAAACTGACCTGTTCGGCGAGCAGGCCGTTCTTTGCGGCGGTATTGTCGAGCTGATCAAAGCTGGTTTTGAAACACTGGTTGAAGCAGGCTATGCACCGGAAATGGCATATTTTGAGTGCCTCCACGAAACCAAGCTGATCGTTGACCTGATCTATGAAGGCGGCATCGCCAACATGAATTACTCGATCTCGAACACGGCTGAGTATGGCGAATATGTTTCTGGCCCGCGGGTTGTGAACTCTGAAGCCAAAGCCAACATGAAAAAGGTTCTGGACGACATTCAGAACGGCACATTCGCTCGTAACTGGGTTCTGGAAAACCAGGCTGGCGCACCAGGCTTCTCTGCCATGCGTTCGAAAATGAACGCTCACCAGATCGAAGAAGTTGGTGAGAAACTGCGCGGCATGATGCATTGGGCACAGAACGACCGTCTGGTCGACAAATCCCGCAACTAATCTCGGCGCCTTAAAATATTTGCGGCAAAAGCCGCCCTGCATCTTGCGGGGCGGCTTTTCTTATTTCAGATTTGCCAAAGCTTTTTTACATCCAGAGCTGCACATACGGCAGCGCTGGTTTTCATAGGCTGGGGACAATGAAGAAAGCACTTTGCACTATGCTGCTTGCGTTGGTTTGGGCACCAATGGCGCAGGCCGCACCTCACAGACTGGCACCAGGTGTCTGGCAGATTCAGGATGGGCTGGAATTTGCGACAAATGGCAAATCCGACTCCAAACGTGAATTTTGCATCCAACCAGGAAAAACCATTGTGACACCTGACTGGTTCGCAGAACTCGCCAAACCGAAAGATGACTGTCAGGCACGTCTGTCACTGGAAAGCGATCAGGAAATGATGTTTGACATTGCCTGTGTGTCAAACGGTCTGCCGCTCGCCGGACCGTCTCATATTCGCTTCACCGATAACGCATTTTCGATCGATTCAGATCTCGAAATGGATCTGGGCGGAACGCCCTTCCCCATGCATCGCGCCCTGAGTGCGAAACGGGTCAAGAGCCAGTGCACCCCATAGGGAACCGCTGTCATTTCTATCCATTGTTTCACATCGCTGTCTTGGAATAGCCCAATTTGATTGGCATTCCTGATTCAACAATGTGGAGAAAAGGTCTCATGTTCAAACTCCTGGTCCCTCTCGGACTCGCGGTGTCCAGTATCAGCGCTGCGGCCAATGCTGACGCATCAGGTGCCATCTCTGTGAACCCAGGCCTTTGGAACTGGTCGCACCGGACTGTGCTTGTTTCATTCCCGATCGAGGAAGAGAACACTGAGTGTCTGCCGGCAGAGCAGTCGAGCATCTCTCTGAACGATCTCGCTGAAGATCTCGGCCAAAACTGCTCGATCACTGACGTCACCGAAAATGGAAGTGGGTATGACTTCAAGCTCGCGTGCAATGGCATTTATGCTGGCACGGCGTCCGGTAATTTCACCAAGATCAGCGACAACCAGGTTCGCCTGACCGGTGCAGGCGAGGTCTCAGTGCTCGGCGAAGTAGGCTCGTTCACCATTGAAGCGAACGCTAACCGGGTTGGCGAGTGCCCTGTCACGACTCAATAGACTGTCAGGTTCTATCGAGGATCTGATTGCACGGATGCGCGGGCACGCATTGAAGCGGCTGAACGCGCATCCTGCCAGCTGACAATGGCGCAGGCCATGATAATGCAAACTGCTCCTATCCAGAGCGATGCACCCGGGACTTCCCGAAAAACAAACAGACCAATCAGCGCCGACCATAAGAGCGCTGTAAATTCGACGGGTGCCAGGCGTTGTGCAGGCGCACGCGCATATGCAGACGTCATTAGCAGCCAGATGGATGATCCGAGCACGGCAGCAATGATCAGATACCCAATATCGGACGGCTGAGCCGGTGTGGCGAGCGCCAGGCTGAACGGTGCAATGAATAGCGCCGGAAAAAGATTGGCGTAAAAGGCTACCATCAAGGCACCATCAGCAGCAGCCCGCTTGCGCAGCAGAACGATCGACGCTGCATACAGACATGCCGACAAAAGCACTGAGCCAAAGCCGATCAAGCGATCCCTCGACATCTCATTGCTGATGATTTGCCAGGCATTGAGCGCGGTCAGAACGCCCGCAAACCCGATCAGGATCGCCAGAAAGGTCAGACCGTTGATCCGCTCTCCGAGGTAAATCCATGCGATCACCGGAATGATGAGCGAGGCCATAAAGCCAATCGTCGTCACTTCGACGAGATCCAGCTTACCCAGCGCGAAAAAGAAGAGATAGGTCGCAGTGACATGGATCAAGCCCCGCACAGCATGAAAGCGTGCCGGTGCCCACCCAGTCAGACGTCGCCCCGATAAGAAAAATGGAACACCAATCACCACAGCTGCAATCGTGAAGCGCCAAAACACAATTGTCAGCAGATCGACGCGACCGCTCAGGAACTTCACAAAGGCATCCATGCATGTGCTAAGAAAGACCGCCATTACGGCAACGAGAACAGGTGATGTGAGTATGGATAAAACCTGTCCTCTGGTGACGCTGTGCATTTCTCATTCTTTCAGGCCGACCGAAAAAAATCGCAGCAAAATTGCCGGACTTTCATGTAAGCGGTCATTGATTGCGAAACTTTTCCATGTGCAAATACGTCATCTGATCGACCAAGACATGCATGGAGTTTGACGTGGGAGAGGTTGTTAACCTGAACCAGGCGCGGAAACAACGTGAGCGCGCTTTGAAAGAAAAACGCGCCGACGAAAACCGTGCTCGCCACGGCCAGAGCAAAGCTGAAAAGTCGTCGATTTCATCCAAACTTGATCAGCTCCGCCGGGCGCTCGATGGTTCGAAAATGGACTCCCCAGAGGGGCAAAAACCACCCTCAGACAAGAGCCCTGCCTAAGCTCCTCAAAACGTGAAATCATCGCGCCCAACTTCATGCTAGTTTCCTCTAGCCAACTGTTTTTTGTCGCTGTAGGGTCCCCCAACGTCAATTAACGGGAGGAAGACATGCGCGAAGCAGTAATCGTTTCTTACGCTCGAACTGGCCTGGCTAAAACAGGCCGTGGTTCTCTGAATAACACACATGGTATCACGCTCGCCGGAACCGCAATCAAAGGCGCCATTGAACGCGCCGGGATTGAAGCCGGATCTGTCGAGGACGTTTATCTCGGCGCAGCTCAGCCTGAAGGTGCCACCGGCCACAACGTTGCTCGCAATGCGGCGCTTTGGGCAGGCTGCCCATCCTCAACTTCGGGCGCAACGATTAACCGGTTTTGTTCGTCGGGTCTTCAGGCTGTTGCGAACGCAGCACACAACATCATAAATGAAGGCGCTCCAGTCGCCATAGGCGGCGGTGTTGAATCGCTCTCTCTCGTCTCTCACAGCGGCCACATGAACACTTACCGCTACACAGAAGATGAGCTGATGTCGAAATGGCCAGCCATCTGGATGACTATGATCGAGACGGCAGAAATCGTTGCCGAGCGCTACAACGTATCTCGCGAAGCACAGGACGAATACTCTGCTGAATCGCAACGCCGCACCGCGATCTTCCAGGAAAAGGGCTATATGTCCGAAGAGATCGTCCCGCTCAAAACGACGATGAAGCTGGTCAACAAGGAAACGGGCGAAGAGACATTCCAGGAAGTCACTTGTGACCGCGACGAATGCAATCGCCCAGGCACCACAGTCGACACGCTGGCAGGTCTGAAGCCGGTCTTCAAAAACGGCATGGTTGTCAAAGAAGGCAAGTACATTACAGCTGGTAACGCGTCTCAACTTTCAGACGGTGCCGCTGCACTGGTGCTTATGGAAGCAGATGAAGCCAAGAAGCGCGGTCTCGAACCTCTCGGTCGTTTTGCCGGCTTCAATGTTGCCGGATGTGATCCTGACGAGATGGGTATTGGCCCGGTATTCGCGGTCCCGCGCCTGCTGGAGCGTAACGGTCTGACGGTAGATGACATCGATCTATGGGAGCTGAACGAAGCTTTCGCCTCCCAGTGCCTTTATTCTCGTGACCGTCTCGGCATTGATCCAGAGAAATACAACGTCAATGGCGGCTCCATCTCCATTGGGCACCCGTTTGGCATGACCGGCGCACGCTGCACCGGTTCTCTGCTGATGGAAGGCAAGCGCCGCGGCGCTAAATGGGGTGTGGTCACCATGTGTATTGGTGGCGGTATGGGCGCAGCCGGTCTGTTTGAAATCTTCTAAGCCTGCTCAAACGAAAAATGTTCAAACCCGGATCGCAAGGTCCGGGTTTTTTCATACCCGGCGACAACTTGCTTAGTGCACGAAATACTTTAACAGACGAAACTGCCGATTCTCCTCACAAAGCGCCGCCACCCAGCTATCTTTCACCCGCACTGGGCAGACTTTCTCAGATCAAACAGTCAAATTGGTTCGCAAACATCTCCCTCGCGCCCTAATTGCGCTCCCTTTTCTATCATTTCTGATTATTTTTTACTCAAAAACCCCCGCGCCGCTGATGAAAGCTGCCGCTCCTTTGACTTCAAAGGACCGAATGCCAAAATAATAGGCGTTAGCAGAAGGAGCGAAGCGGGACCGAGATGACTTCTCCCTCACCAGATTGGAGGTTGGTCCGATGTGCTCGTACTGTCGCTTATAAAATTTCCGGTTTTTGTGAAACCAACAAAGCCGCAAATAGCGACAAAATCCAGCTCACAAAAATCAACGGTGAATTGTTCCGCGTAAAAATACTCTCGCAATTTTTAGGCGGGGTAATTGAGCAAACTAAATTCAGAATTCTCGGAACTTACGGAGCCCTCACCGCGTAATGTCATTGATGGACCCCAAAAAAGGAGCGATCAGCCTTATGGCACTCGACATCCCAGCCTCTCAAGCACCCGATGGTCTTTCTCAATCTTTCTTCGGTTCCCGAAACCGCAAAATTGAAAACATTACGGTGCTTGGCGCGGGATCCTGGGGAACAGCTCTTGCCATGGCATTTGCCCGTGCTGGCCTCCCAGTCAAATTATGGGGCCGAAACGCGGAACACATCGAAGACATGAAAAAAGATGGCACGAATGCCAAATATATTCCTGGCGTTCCCTTACCGGACGGCATTCTTCCAACCAATGATATTCTTGACGCCGTTCGCGGCAGTGACGCGATCTTCGTTGTCACACCGTCAAAAGCGTTCAAGCATGTCGCACGAGAAATCGCGACATCAATTCGCCCAGGTACACCGGTTATTTCCTGCGCTAAGGGCCTGGACCCACACACAAATGGATTGCTCACGACGCGCATCAAGCGGGAAATCCCGCAGTCTGTTCCCATGGTTCTGACAGGCCCAAGTTTCGCGAGCGAAGTGGCCAATGAACAGCCAACAAGTGTCGTTTTGGCCGGACCAACACAGCTTGCTGACGCTCTGACGGAAGCTCTTGCAACACCAAACTTCCAGCTCATCACAGAGACGGATCTGGTTGGCGTGCAAGTCGGTGGCATCATGAAGAACGTGATCGCCATTGCCTGCGGTATGGCGGACGGTCTCGGACACGGCTCGAACACGAGGGCGTCCATCCTCGCGCGAGGATTGGCCGAAGCTGGCACGCTGGCCGCCGCACTTGGCGGCAACCCTGTAACGCTGCTTGGCGTGGCAGGTGCTGGTGACCTAGCCCTGACATGTACGGACGCACAATCACGAAACTATTCATTCGGTCGCGCACTCGCGGATCCTGAAATGACGCTTTCAGCGAACACGTTCGAAGGTGCAATGAGCGTCTCCAAGGTATGCCAGCTCATGAAAGCGCTGGAATTGGACGCTGAAATTGCGCCGGCGGTCGAGAAAGCCATCACAGGCGACATCACACCAGCCGAACTCATTGATCAATTGTTCGCCTGCGCGATGAGCGAAACACACGCAGAACTTCAACTAACGGCCTGAACGGGACGGGGTATATGACAAATCTGGCAGGCAAGGACCTCATCCTTGCGACAGACTTAGACGGAACATTCTTAGGCGGTGACGAGGCTTCGAAGAAAGCGCTCTACGGATATATTGAAGATAACAGAGACTGGCTGGGACTGGTTTTCGTAACAGGACGTGATCTCGGCTTTATAGACGACATCACCTCTGCTGACGTGCCACGCCCCGACTTGGTCATCGGCGATGTCGGCACGACTGTCGTGCATGGACACGACTTCTCACCGGTCAAGGAAGTTGAAGATTGGATTGATGCACTCTGGACAGGGTCTGACAGCGCTGAAGAAAAGCTGATCAACGCACAAAAGCTTGAGCGGCAAAAGGTCTTTGGTGGACGACGCCTGTCATATTTCTATCACGACGTTGAAGAGGCCAACCGACTTCGCGAGGAAATCACCGACATGGGATATGATGTCCTGATGTCCGACAACATCTATTTTGATGTTCTGCCGCGCGGCGTACAGAAAGGTCCAACGCTTAAAAAGACGATGGCACATTTCGACCTACCCGACGCGAGCATTCTTGTTGCCGGAGATACTCTTAACGACCGTTCTCTCTTCGAGACGGGGTTGGACGGTGTAATGGTCGGCAACGCCGAAGCTGCTCTGATCGAGGCCGTGAGCCACCTCGAGAATGTGTACCATGCTGAAGGAGAAGGTGCTGCCGGCGTACATGACGGCCTGCTCCGCAAGATAAAATCCCACGCAAAGGGCGAATTCGCATCATGAGCAAGTCGAAGAAATCTGATCTGGTCATCCTCTACCACCGCCAACCTTATGAAGAGGTGGTTGAAAATGGAAAAACAACGTTCAAGGAAAACTCCAGCCCGAACGGTATCGTGCCAACCCTGAAGGGCTTTTTCTCGACAGCTGAACGTGGCTGCTGGATCGCGTGGAAGCAGGTTGCAGCAAACAAGCAGGCGAAGTTCCAGCAACGCGTAACGATCGACGACGACTATGGCGAATACGACGTCATTCGTCTGCCACTGACCGCCGAGCAGGTCCGCTCCTTCTATCACGTCACGTCGAAAGAAGCGCTCTGGCCGATCCTCCACTCATTTCCATGGCTCTATAGTCATGAGAACGCGGACTGGGACACATTCCGGGAAGTGAACCGCCTGTTTGCGGAAGCGGCTTGCGAGCAGGTCAGCGATGATGGGCTGATCTGGGTCCATGACTATAATCTATGGCTTGCGCCTTACTTCATTCGAAAGATCAAGCCGAATGTGAAGATTGCCTTCTTCCATCACACGCCATTCCCTGCGGCCGATATCTTCAACATTCTGCCTTGGCGCGACGATATCGTCGATAGCCTGCTCTCTGCAGATGTCGTGGGCTTCCACATTCCGCGTTATGCGGAAAACTTCTGCGGCGTAGCACGGTCTCTGCGCGGCGTTGAGCTTGGAGAAAGAGAGCCTGTCGGCGGCGCGATGTCATATGCAGGCATGGCGTTATCGGAACCGACGTCTACACCGCATATCGTCCACAACGGACGCAAGATCATTGTCGACGCCTGGCCAATCGGTACAAACCCCAAGGTCATCAAGCAATATCTCTCCAATTTCGAATCCGGCGAGCGGGTCGCTCAGATCAAGAGCGAAGTTGAAGATCAGCACTTCATCCTGTCCGTTGGACGGGTCGATTATACTAAGGGCGCCAAAGAGCTGCTGGAATGCTTCGACCGGGTTCTAGAAAAACGCAGCGATCTTCACGGCAAGGTGAAGCTGATGCTGGTGTGCGCTGCCGCTGCCAAGGGCATGACGACCTACAAGGCCGCTCAGCGGGAAATCGAGCGACTGGTCGGCTCCATCAATGGTCGATACGGCAATCTACGCTGGACGCCAATTATGCTGACCATGCACCCGATAAAGTTCGATGAACTGGTCTGTTATTTTCGCGCAGCGGATACATGCTGGATTACGCCTATCCGGGACGGGCTCAATCTCGTAGCAAAAGAGTATATTGCCGCTCAGGAAGGTCGAAGTGGTACCTTGGTCCTTTCAGAGTTTGCCGGTGTCGCGGTGGAATTGCCTCAGGCGATCCTGACGAACCCGTATTCGCCGCATAGCATGGATGACGCCATCCAGCAGGCGATCGATATGCCGGAGGAAGAAAAACAAGAGCGCTTATCAGCTCTGCTCGAAACCGTGAAAACTTGGGATATCGATTACTGGGCAAAACACGTCACCGATCTGTTTGACCGTATTAAGGGGAAGAAGGTCTCTCAGCTTGAGGAAAAAAAAACATCTAAGCCTGAAGCTGCATGACCACTTGAGTTGAATGCTGACAACGCTGACATTTATCGACATCGCGATCCTGGTTGCTTACTTCGGGATCGTGACGTTCATCGGCTGGTTTGTAAGCCGGAACCTGAAAAGCGGCGATGATCTGTTTCTGGCAGGTCGATCGCTCGGCGTTGCCACCATTGGCTTTTCGCTATTTGCCTCAAATATTTCCAGTACGACCCTGATCGGCGTCACCGGCCAAGCTTATTCCAGCGGGATTTCGGTCGCCAACTATGAGCTCATGGCGGGCTTTGTTCTCTCATTTGCGGCATTCACAACCATACCGCTGTTCCTGCGGCTGCAGATCACGACGGTGCCAGAATATCTTGGACGTCGGTTTGGTCCGGCTTGCCGCAAATATTTCTCCGCACTGACCATATTCCTGACGGTTTTTGTCGACATGGCTGCGAGCGTCTATGCGGGCGTTGTCGTGCTTCAGACCTTTTTCCCGAGTGCGCCGTTTATTCCATTGTGTATCGGACTGGCCGTGTTTGCTGGACTTTACACAGCTGCGGGCGGGCTTCGTGCGGTTGTTTACACCGATGTGCTTCAGGCAATCATTCTGCTTATTGGCGCGGGTGTCATTTCCTACATGGTGTTCAGCCAGTTCGGCTTTAGCTGGGCCGAAGCCACGAAAGCGCTTCCAGATGGTCATATGTCACTGGTGAGGTCCGCCGATGACCCTGCCCTGCCCTGGACAGGCTTGCTGATTGGCGTACCGATTCTTGGCTGGTTCTACTGGTCAAACAATCAATACGTCGTTCAGCGCGTGCTTGCAGCGCGTGGTATTGAGACCGCACGTCAGGGCGCAGCCTTTGCCGGCATGCTGAAAATCTTACCGCTTTTCGTGATGGCCATTCCAGGCGCCATGGCTGCTGAACTCCTGCCGAACCTCGAAAACAGCGACCTCGTCTTCCCTACCCTTGTCGCTGATTATCTGCCTATCGGCTTCACCGGGCTTGTGCTCGCGGGACTGATCGCAGCCATCATGTCCACCGTCGATTCGACACTCAACTCAGCTTCAACACTGGTACTGCATGACTTTGCAGAGGTGAAGGAACGCGGCTGGTCAGAGAAGAAAATCATGCAGGTCGGGCGGCTGACGACCGGCGGCTTGATCATTATTGCTGCACTTTGGCCGATTGTAATCCGGGAGTTTCCGGGCGTCTTTGGCTATATTCAACAGGTCTTCGGCTATTCTGTACCGCCTGTCGTCGCGATTTTCCTACTTGGCATGTTCTGGAAAAGAACCTCCGGAAAAGCTGCGCTTGCAACGCTCATCATTGGTCATTTGATTTCCGGCACGACTTTCGCTTACCGGGCAAGCATGGCTGCCGCCGGTCAGGCAGACGGCCTGCCGCACTTCACGGTCATGACAGGCATTATGACCGCATTTTGCCTCGTCCTGTGTGCTATTCTGTCTATGATCCTGAAACCGGAACATGAATTCTCGAACGAGCTCATTCTCGGCAAACAGGACATTCGCCCAACGACGGCCAGCGCTGTCGGATGGAAGGACTTCCGACTACAGGCAGCAATCGTCGTCTTCTCAACAGCACTGATCATCTTCCTCTTCCGTTAGACACGTGGCGCTTCTACCCTGTCTAAAGGGACAGGGAGCGCGCCATGAGCAACAACAAACGTCTGACGGTCAATGAAGCCGTTCTGGATCAGAAACTGCGATACACTGGCTATCAACTGACAAACGGCTTTCTGGCCTTCTTCAACGCAATGCGCGACACAGCGGGGCTCGAACCGGACGACCTGCTGATTTATTGCACCGTTATCGCTGCCTCCATTCAGCGCCGATTGAGAAACCGGGAGGAGCAGGACGTTCACACAGGACAGCTCGCCATTTCAGAGACGAACTTCCGTCCCATATCCCGACGCGCCGTCGCGGAAGCCACCGGGCTTTCAAGAGAGCTCGTCCGTCGTAAGATCAACAGAATGATAGAAGACGGCTTGTTGGTCGAAGACAGCCGCGGCGTGAAGACTGTGAACGTCGTTTCAAAAGCAGGTGCTGCATCAAATGTGAGGCATTTGACGGGCATCCTCGCCGGACTGGCCAACGCGCTTCTGGCAGAGGGCATTCTGGAGTGAATCTTGAATGACCAACCACCTGAAAGGGTTTACCTGCCGTCAAAAACATTGCATGCCTTCGCGCCTAACAAGAAGGAGAGTCCAGATGACTACGCCCGATCTCGCTTATCTGGAAGAGAATGCCAAAAAAGAAGGTGTGACGACGACGACCAGTGGTCTGCAGTATCGCGTCATCAAAGAAGGTGACGGCTATAAACCTGGCCCAACTGAAAAAGTCACCGTTCACTATGCTGGCAAGCTGGTCAACGGCAAGGAATTCGATAGCTCCTATAAACGCGGCCAACCGATTGAGTTTCCACTCAATGCGGTCATTCCTGGCTGGTCAGAAGGTGTCCAGCTGATGCAGGAAGGCGCGAAATATGAATTCGTAATCCCCTCTCAGCTGGGCTATGGCGCAGCAGGCGCTGGCGGTGTCATTCCAGGCAATGCCACTCTGATCTTTGAAGTCGAGCTCATCAAGGTCGGTTAGACACCGAAATTGAGGAGAACCGGATAAGCCCGTCCGCTACTTGCGTACGGGCTTTTTTTATTGTCTTCAGAAATTCGGCGCGTTCGCGACAATCGCGTCAATCACGCTTTTATGCCCTTCGATCAGGGCATCCTGTGGGAACACAGACATCTCAATTTCTGGCAAAATCCCCAACTCCTCGTAGACAGTTCCGTCAGGCGTAGCGATCACTTCATTCGACAATTCCAGCACCCAGCCATTTGGGAGCGGCTTCGACAGAACTGTAGAAAAGCTTCCTCGTGTGGTCGTACCGACATGAGTGACATTCGGCAGCTCTCGGAGAGCAAGCGTCGCAATTTCTCCGCCACTGACCGTCACATCGCTCGTCAGGAGTATAACGGGTCCAGTATACGATAGACCGGATGTTGGCTCGATCATGCGCTCGCGTGCAGGCACCCCGCTTCCCGGCACATGTGTTGTATAGCCAACAAAACGCTGCTGCGTGAAACGACCGGCCAGACGACGCGAAATGGCGTCATAACCACCACGATTATTACTGAGGTCGAGAATGACGAACTCCGCGTCCTGCATCTGTACCAGAGCGCGATCCATGATTTCATCGAACACCGCAAACTCCGCTACGCGAAATTCCGGATCACCGATTCCTACCCCACTGAAACCACCCATTTGAAGGATCTGAATATAGCCGATCCGATCCTCAATCATGCCCCACAGAATCCGATCATTGGCTGTGTGTTCACTCCCCGGATCCAGAATGTCTTCCTGGAGGGTGCTGAACAAGCTAATCAGCCAGGGTGTTTCCATATTCTTGGCGCGAACGGTCGAAAGTGTTTCGCCCAGCCCATCCTGCTGCTTGCGTCGCTCACCATTCACCGTGCCGATCAGTTTCGTATGAGAATCGCTGAAGCCATCAATCAGACCTGCCACCAGATCGAAGAACTGTTCATCATCCATGTTTTCAGAAAACTGAGTGCTTGCGGCCTGAACACGCGCTGGCCAGTCTATGCTGCGTAGATCCTTAAAAGCGTAGTGGGTCTCGATCAGCTCAGCCACATAATCCAACACCGCTTCGCGGCTCCAGTTCAAATCACTCTGACAGATTGTCGGTAGCGTCGCCACGCGTCGGATTTGTATTTCCGTGTCGTCCGGCAAGAGCTGAAGGATGGCCGCATCCGGTGATGAGCTCGTCCGGTAATACTGATAGCTCAGTGCAAGCGTATCAGTCATTGCCTGCTCGGCGCTGGGCGATGCAAAGCAATATTCACCGGCAATTTGATACTGGCGAACGCCTTCGTCGCTAATATCAAAAAGCCAGCCATATCCCTGCGACTGCCAAATACCCTTCATGGATTCCGGAATTCTGCCTGCCTCGAACTTCTGCAAAGAGCTGAACGACGCTTTATCGGGCGCAATATCATTTGCGACAGCAACGCCGCTTAGCAGCAGACCAGCCGACAGGCCTGACATCAAAAATCGGAACATTCTCTTCAACCTCAGATCCGGAATTCGTAAACTGAAAGTCAGATAAGTTAATTTTATCGTTTTGCAATAATTTATTATCGCAAAATAGAAATCATCAGTTCGTGTTCGACGCGATGAGAGACTTGTAGCGCCGAGTGACCTTTCGCAGATCGATCTGATTGAGGAAGGTTGAATAGGACAGATAGGCGAGCAGATAACGCGCATCGCTGGCCCAGGGCGGTAGGTAAGCCGGCTCCTTCAGAAAGTTTTCACGCGCGAGCATATCCATCGCATCCAGATCATCGAGATCAATCTTGCCGACAAAGAGGAGCTTTATAAGTCGCGTATCACCGCTGCGGATCGCCGCGTGCAGATATGAATGCACTTCAATGAGGCCGGACAGATATACACCATCCTTCGTGAACGGTGCCCCACCCTCAACCATACCTCCGCGGACGATCCGCCTGGCACTCTCGAATGCTTCAAAGGGGGCGTCACGCGTCGATTTCTCTCTGAAGAAGGCATAGAGATCGAGAAAATCCGCGCCGTTCACGGCCATATCGATGGCAATGGTGCGGTCTGCCAGTCGGCGGAAGCGACGTGGATCGATTGCTCCGGTGATAAACTCGGCAAAAACAGCCAGTCCTTCCTGAGTCTGCGCGTTGCCGGGGTGACTTTCACCGAGGACCGTGAACCGGCCATGCGCCCGGCCGTTCATGCCGGTCGCGATATGGATCAGCGCCTCATGATGTAAGAGCTGCGTCACGTCGAGGTCAGTGAAGGTCGCATCATCCCTCAGCTTGATATAATCCTTGCCTGCAGCAGCCTTCGCAGACACGTCACTGGTCACCATGACGCTCGGAGCCATGTCGCCGAAATGCTCGGGTAAGGCTTCATCGAGCTGAGCTTTGAGTTCTACCGCCGTAAAGCGCTCAGGCGGTGCGAGCTTCAGAGTGCCTTCGTCGAACTCAGACAAGAGATCATCGAGTCGGACCGCCAGGTCCAGCGCCCCATGCTCACCATCCGCTATAGGCGTGGTTGGTGATCCGTATAGTTCGCACGAATGCCTGAAAAATGCGGGCGTACCGAGTGCGCCCAACATATCAGCCGTCTGACGGGTGACATCTGCCAGCCGATTCAACCAGTCATGTACAGGTGAGTCGCCATCAACCAGCTTTCGTGCGGCATTCACACGCTCAATCGAAGGGGTCGGATCAACCACTGTATAGGAAGGTTTCGGGAGCTCTTTGCCATCGCTTGCAAAGAAATCAGCTGCCACCTGTCGGTTCCAATTCACGGATTTCAGGACCGGCAGACGATCTTCCGCTTCGAACAACAGTTCTGCAGCCTGATCCAGGCGCTCAAGCTCACTTTCTGAAAACTCGCTCACAACCTTTTTCCGCATTTATGACAGAACATCACTTCATCTAGCGAAGTTTCTGTCAGGGAAAGCAACCGATTTTACACAACAGCTGCTGACGCGAGGCCCTTGAACCAGGAATCGAGCGCAGAAACTTCGCGGCGCTGAGCTTCAACACGCGCCATGGCTTCATCGTCTTCACCCCAACGTTCGATCTGCCATTCCTCATCAATGCGAGAAATATCATATGCATCCATCGCAGCGAGTTCACCGTCAGCGACCGCCATTGCAAGGATTGCCGACCCAAACAAATTCAGACCGAAGACCAGCCCTGTCAGCGCATAGTCATTTTGACGTTCAGCGAAGGCACGGGCAGCTTCGAGACTTGCCGGTGGCTGAGGTGCATTCAAAACGCCCTGTGTCGTCATCAGAAGCACGCCATGTTCCCGGCCAGCCCAATCCCGCAATGGCCTGAAATGCGCCTCCTGACGGTCCTGAAGCTCTTGTGGATGCTCCGCGAGATAGCAGAGCAGATCTGTGCCAGCATATTTCTCGACTTCGGCGGCAAGTTCTGTGCGCGTCTCGGGCGTTCGGTCGATCGCCACATTAGCCAGACGCGTCAACGTCATGGCTTGCAGGTCGATATGTTCTGCCTGCGCGTCCCATTCATCAGCCACGCGCTGCGCCAGATCCTGGGTCGGAAAAGCGAGTGATTTCTTCGCCGGCGTTTTGGGCGTCCGACCGTCCAGCATGACGTGCCAGAGACCATTCGTCTCAGCGATGTCGACAGCTTTATAAAAACGTTTCGGTTTTTCAGTTGGCGTGCTTTGCATAATGGATCTCAAATCGTCGCGAAGTCTGTCAGAGCCTGATGCAGCTTCGGCATTTCGTCGTGGATATGATGGGCGCCGGCAGCTTCCAGCTCTGCAGACGTTCCAAACCCCCAGGATACGCCGTGCGTCGTGACACCCGCGGCACGGCCCATATGGATATCATGAATGGCATCGCCAACCATGACGGTCTGATCTGCCTCGCATCCCATCACCTTCATGGCTTCAACAACCATGAACGGGTTGGGCTTACCCGGACCATCATCGGCACACCAAACAGTATCAAAATAGCGCTTCAGATCGTGCATGCCGAAGATCGACTCAATACCTTTGTAGGATTTGCCTGTCGCGATCGCCATCAGACAATTCTGATTGGCGAGGGCCTCAAGCGTTGCAATCGCGCCATCATACAGAGGTTCATGATAGCCGGGGACTGTCCGGTTCTTGATGAAGGCCGATCGATACGCATCTTCAAGCTGATCAATCTGGTCGTCTGAACTGCCCACGGGTGCGAGCATACGACACCCCTCACCAAGGCTCAGCCCCACAATGTGGCGGGTCTGGTCATAGGTTGGCGGGGTCAGACCACAAGCAGTGAAAGCGTCGACCATGGCGTTCTGAATGATTTTCCGGCTGTCGATGATCGTTCCGTCGAGATCCCAGACAACTAAACGCAAACTCAAGGGGCTACTCCAGGCAAGACATCAAGCGGCGCCGTCACGCGAGGCGCTTTCCCAGAAATGGGAACGGTCCCATGCCACATGTAAGCCGGAAAGAGAACCAGTGTCCCCGGTTTTGGACACACCCAATGTTCAGCAGGTGCCGGATCCGGGAGCTTGTAAGGCGGCTCACCGAATTTGATCCACCCTGCCCGGTTTGGGTCCGTCTTCGCCTCGGGCGGAACCGCCATGTAATAAGCAGAGCTGACCCAGCCTTTGGGATGAACATGGCTGACATGACGTCCACCAGCCAGAAGATAAATCGACCAGCAGCCACCAATATAGAACTCGCCTGTATTGCGCGAGGTGAGCGGATTGTCAGGGTCTTGCCCTAGCTGATCGACATAGGCCTGAACCGGTTTGTGCAAGGCTTCGATGTAGTTTTGCACCACGGGCCGTTCGTCATAGACCAGATTACGAGGCGACTGGATGCCATGGCGCGCAGACTGTCCAAGCGGATGAGTCTTGAACGGGCTTTTGCCGTGCACCTGCTCAATGAAATCAGCATGAAACTCTTCCATGCTGGCATAGCCTTTCGGCGCTTCGAGTTCGGCCGGAATGACAAATCGATCGAAATCATTCAGCGCACGGTAGGCGTCCAGTTGGCCCAACATACGGTGGGCGTCCGCCTTGACCGCGACCCAGCTCTGATCATTCGGTTCGCGCGCACGCCAGATATCGGCATATTTGAGCGCCAGATCATAGCGACCACTCATCAGGCACGAGACAATGAATTGATAGGCCAGCACCTTGTGATGCGGCAAAGCGGAGTAAGCAATGTTCGCGTTCTGAAACGCCTCTTCGGTCTTGCCGAGGTCTGATTGCGCCATGGACAAGCGACTGAGAAACACCGGATCGGTTTGACGTTCGGCGGGCAGATAGTCGAAATAGCTCTCCACCAGATCTGGGCGCTCCATATCAAGCAGCTCATCAAACCCCGCCAATGCCTGCTGGGGTCGATCCGCGCCTGCAGAAATTGCACCTTTCAAAAGCGTTTCTGCGTCCTGTGTGCGCCCCGTCATCCAGAGCAGATTGGTGTAATCCTTCACCGCATCACTGGATCCGGCCGCAACTGCTTGCTGAAGCGCCGGCTCTGCAACACCGAATGCCGAGAGTTCCATTTGCGAACGCGCTAGCAGACGGAGGATTTGCGGCGCCTGATGTCCAGCCTGTATGAGTGACAGGCAGATATCGCGGCATACCTCAGTCTGTCCGATCTCAACCAGACAGGAGGCTCGCCCATAGGCAGCCGCCACATGCGCCGGGTTTCGCTGAAGCGCTTCGTCGAAGCTTGTCAGCGCTTTTCTCCATGCCTTACGGTGCTTAAGCAATCTGCCCTGGGCTTCAAGTGCGTCCGCATCCAGCCGCCCCGTCGCCCGCAAAAAGTCCTCGACAGAGCTTATCGCCTCATCATTCCCTTCCAGGTCGAGCAGAAGATTGACGAGGTTTTTATGGGCAGGCGCATAACCGAACTTCGCGTCGATGGCGCGGCGATAGGCCTGCACAGCACCTTCCAGATCACCGGCTGCCTTGAGCATATTGCCGAGCGTATTGAGCATTTCCTCATTGCGAGGATCGCCCGATATGGCGGTTTGCAGGACGGGAATAGCGTCGCTGAGACGGTTTAGACGTCGAAGGGCAACGGCCTTTAAATGCAGAAGATTGGGCTGGTTTGGAAACTGGCTCAGCGCGGCATCCGATTTCAGCAAGGCCTGCTCTGCCTGTCCGGACTGGATCAGACTAAGCACTTGTTGAATGGATTGCGCTGGCCCTGTCATTCAAATGGTTCCCAAGGATCTGTGCCAGCCTCCTGATAAAGGAAGCCAAGCGCGTCGAATGTCTCGATCATATGTTTCGGCGGTGGCGCGACAAGCTCAAGCGGCTTGCCCTTCTTCCGCGGAATAACCAACGCACGCGCATGCAGGTTCAGGCCTTCACCGAGCCCGTTCAGAGGCTCGCGCCGTCCCGGATATTTCGGATCGCCGATAATGGCATTGCCAATCTCTTCCATGTGGAAGCGAAGCTGATGGGTACGCCCTGTCAGCGGACTGAGCGCCATCCAGGCGGCGCGCTGACCAGCCTGAGAGATGACAGCATACTCGGTCACCGCATGCTGAGAGCCCTTCATGCTCTGCACGGCTGGCACCATCCGCTCCTTTTCAGGGCCTTCACCCTTGATCATCCAGGAGCGGATCTGTCCCTGATGGGGAACCGGCACGCCTGCGACGACAGCCCAATAGACTTTCTTCAGCGTGCGTTCGCGGAACATGTCACCCAGCTCCGCAGCAGCGCGCGGGTGTTTTGCGATCAACAGGACACCAGATGTGTCACGGTCGAGCCTGTGAACGAGGCGTGGACGATGCTCACCCTTGGTGAGGGCGTCGAGCATACCGTCAATATGGCGCGATGTGTTGGTGCCGCCTTGGACGGCGACACCAGACGGCTTGTTCAGCGCAATGATATCATCGTCCTCATAGATGAGCATGTCGCGAATGAAGGCTTCGTCGCGCGGGCTCAGCTTTTTCGGCTTGGACGCTTTCAGCTTTTCCATATCCTCGCGCGTTGGCAGAGGTGGCACCCGGACCATCTGTCCTTCTTCAAGGCGTTGATTGGACTTTGCCCGAGCACCATCCACGCGGATTTGGCCGGTCCGGAGAAACTTCTCCACCTGTCCTTGAGTGATCCCGTCGAACCGGCGCTTGAACCATTTGTCCAGACGCGCACCTGATTCCTCGTAAGAGACTTCAATCTGCTGAACGTCGCCGCTCACATCAAAACCTTTCGCATGAAAAAGAGGCCGGCAAATACCATAAGCAGGCCGAGAATAACAGAACTGCCTGCATAGATTGCTGCCTGACCATAAGCTTTCGTCTCGACCATGCGGGCGGTCTCCAGAGAGAAAGCAGAAAACGTGGTAAACCCACCAAGAATACCGGTTGCCAGAAAGATCTGTGCACTGCTGCTACCTGAACCTTTGAACGCAAACCATCCCATGACGAGGCCCATGATCAGACTGCCTGCGAGATTGACTGTATAGGTTCCCCAAGGCCAGCCTGGTCCCATTATGCGCAGCATTACAGCGCCAACGCTGAATCGTAGCGCCGAACCAATGGCACCGCCGCAGGCTGCAAGGATCAGATGTTTAAAGAACATGCTCGCATTTGGCACTGTTTCGCAGTTTCAGACAATGTCTGCAGACGTAGCAGCTCAAACCCTTCGAGATCAGCCGTCCAGTTGCGCAGCAAAGGTCTCAAAATCGTCCGGCACAGGCGCAGAATAATCAAAGACGCCGCCGATCGGGTGCGGCCCTTGCAAACGGAATGCATGCAACATCAGGCGAGGTGCACTGGACGCATTCCCGTAAAGCTCATCGCCCAGGATCGGATGACCAGCATGTGCCAGATGTATACGGATCTGGTGCATACGCCCGGATTCCGGGCGGCATTCGATCAGGCTCGCATTCGGGCCGACGGCAACACAGCGAAATGTCGTCGCCGCATCCTTGGTGTTCTTCACGCCAGGCTTTCCACCAATGCCCGCAATCAATGCGCCTTCTTTCGTCTTCACCGTGCCAATCGGACTGTCGGCGCGCGTCACGCGCGTCGCATCACCTTCGACCAGTGCGAGATAGGTTTTCTTGATCAGACGTGCTTCAAACGCTTTCGACAGCGCAGCCGCAGCGGGCTGAGTTTTCGCAGCAAGCACGACACCTGTTGTATCGGCGTCGATACGATGGACAAGGCGTGGCCGCTTGCCATTCGACTTGGCAAAAGCCCAAAGCAGCTTGTCGAGCGTACGGTCATCCGGATTCCGGGTCTGGCAGGCGAGACCGGCAGGCTTGTTGAAAGCCAGCATCTCATCATCTTCATCGATCAGAAAAGAACGAATGAAGTCTTTGTCTTCGTCGGGCAGCCAGACGATGTTTCTGTTTCTCATGGCGCCTCCATACTGCAAGCAGACGCAATTGTAGAGTGATTTCTGTCAGGCGTTTCAGCGCTTCTTTGACTGAATCTGCTGTCGCAGGCCAGACCAGTAAGTCAGACGCTCCTTGATGGTTTTTTCACGGCCGTCGCCCTTCGGCGCATAGAAGGTCTGGCGGCCGAGCTTTTCCGGAAAGTAGTCCTGACCTGAAAACCCATATTCGGTATCCGGGTCATAAATATAGCCGTCACCATAGCCCTGAGATTTCATAAGCTTGGTTGGTGCATTGAGGATGTGCATGGGAGGGCTGAGGTCCCCCGTCTCTCTCGCAGCCGCTTTGGCCGAACTGAGCGCGGTCGTGACCGCGTTCGATTTCGGCGCCGTCGCCAGATGCAAAACAGCGTGGGCAAGGTTCAGATCACCTTCCGGACTTCCGACCCGTTCGAATGCGCGCACAGCCTCACCTGTCACCATCAGAGCTGTTGGATCGGCCATACCAATATCTTCGCTTGCGATCACCAGGAGACGGCGTGCGATGTAGAGCGGGTCTTCCCCCCCCTGTAGCATGCGAGCAAACCAATACATGGCCGCATCCGGATCAGACCCGCGAATGGATTTATGCAGCGCTGAAATGAGATTGTAGTGACCATCACCTGATTTATCATATGCTGCGGCGCGTGTCTGGAGCACATGTTTCACTTCATCCAGCGACAAGCTCTGGCCGTCACCAGCATATCGATAAATATCCTCGATGAGGCCCAGAAAGTACCGGCCATCGCCGCCCGCGAGCGAAATGATATGTTCACGGGCTTCTGGGGTCACTGGCAAGTTCGCGCCCATATGCGCTTCTGCGCGCCCGATAAGTTTATCAAGGGCAGCTTCGTCCAATGCTTTCAGTGTCAGAACCTGGCATCTGGACAACAGTGCGCCGTTCAGTTCGAAACTCGGATTCTCTGTCGTTGCTCCGACGAGCGTTACGACGCCCCGCTCGACATATGGCAGAAAGCTATCCTGCTGAGCTTTGTTAAACCGGTGGATCTCATCGACGAACAAGAGAGTCCCCTGCCCCGACCGGCGCCGGGCTTCGGCTTTGTCGAAAACAGCCCGGAGGTCCTTCACACCGGAGAAGACAGCCGACAAAGCCTCAAAGTGAAGCCCGGTCCCTTCGGCCAGCAATTGCGCAATGGTGGTTTTCCCGACGCCCGGTGCCCCCCACAAAATAACGGATGAAAGCGAGCCGCTCGACGTCATGCGCCCTAGCAGACCTTTGGGACCAATCAAATGATCCTGGCCAACCACCTCGCTTAAAGACTGAGGCCGAACCGCTTCCGCCAAGGGTTTCGGGGCGGAAGCTTCCATGCCTGCGGATTGAAACAAATCGCTCACAGTGACCTACATTTTGACCGTGCGAGATACGCGTCGCCCATTCCGGTCTATCGCGACCTGCCAGACGCCCTGATCATTCGTCTTGGACAATTCGTCCTGAAGCTCCTCGACATTCTCGATCAGCTCACCATTCACCTCTATAACGAGGTCTCCAGGACGTACTCCGAAGCGGTAAGCAAAAGAGCCGCGCTGGATTCGATTTATCAGGACGCCACTTTCAAATGGATCGCGCCGGATTGATTCCGCGAGCGCCGGCGATAGATCAGCAACTTCTGCACCCGCTAACGGATTTTGCCCTTTCAGGACAACAAGCTCTGCCTCTGTTGCACCGGGCGGCACTGACAGCTTGATCTTAACAATGACTTCCTTGCCATTTCTCAGCACGCTAAGCGGAACATCATCGCCTTCTACAAGGGTTGCAGCCAAAAACTTCAAACCCGCCTCATCATAGACCTCGCGGCCATCAAACTTAACGATCAAATCACCGCGGCGAAGTTCAGCCGCATCTGCGGGACCTTCCGGATAGATTTCTGTCACCAGAACGCCAACGGGGCGATCGAGGTCCATAGTTTTGGCAATGTCGGTTGTCACCGCCTGGCCTTTCAGACCAAGCCAAGGCCGAACGATACGACCTTCATTGATCGCGGAATCCACAACGCGCTCAACCATCTCAGCCGGGATCGCAAAGCCGATACCGTTGGAGCCGCCCGAACGAGAGAAAATAGCCGTGTTGATACCAACCAGTCGACCAGCATTATCGATCAAGGCACCCCCTGAGTTGCCAGGGTTAATCGCGGCATCCGTCTGAATAAAAAAAGCATAGTCCGAAATTCCGACGTCCGTTCGAGCCGTCGCAGAGATAATGCCACTGGTGACCGTTTGACCAATGCCAAACGGGTTGCCGATGGCGAGCACCAGATCGCCGACTTCAATCAGTCGGGTATCCGCAAATTCGAGCGTTGGGAGATCTTCCCCTTTGGTATCGATCCGCAAAACGGCAAGATCTGTGCGTTCATCCGCCAGGACGAGTTCTGCTTCGAACTCCCTGCGATCCGAGAGAACGACTTTCAACGCGTTTGCGCCCTCAACCACGTGATTGTTGGTAACAATAATGCCTTCGCTGCCGACGATTACACCTGAGCCCAGTGACGACTGTACCCGCTCACGAGGAGCTCCAAAGGCGTCCGGCCCGAAGAAGCGCTCAAAGAATGGATCTCCGGCGAAGGGAGACCCCGATTGCCGAACCAGGCGCTCGGAATAAACGTTCACCACCGCTGGGGATGCATCTCGCACAAGCGGCGCAAACGACATGCGGATTTCTTCCCGGGAGTTTGGCAGTAATTGCGCATATGCGTTCGAAGGCGCAACGCTTGCGAACAACAATACCACCAACGCCGCAAAAAGGGCTGTTAGCGCGAACAGGATCTTATTGATGTGTCTTGTCATGGTCGCAAAAGAACTGCCGGACCATGGCTCTATTTGGGCATGAATACGTCGAACTGTCATTGTCACTGCCTCTGTCGAAACCGCGCGAGCCTTTCGGCCCACCTTCATGAGATAGAACCGCACACCTCCGGCCTCAATAGCCTGCGGAACTTTGGTCCAAAGAAGATCGCATTTCGATCGGGTATCAAACCACGACGGGACGCCGGAAACGAAAAAAGCCAGGTGTCAAACACCTGGCTCAATATATTTTCGAAAGCTCGAAGAACCTATTCTTCGGCCACCTCCAGCTCAGCAGCGACGCGCTCGCGGTCTGATTTGCCACGCGCTTCTTCATCACGTTCGACGAGCTCGATGACAGCCATCGGCGCGTTATCGCCGTGACGGAAGCCCGCTTTCATGATGCGAACATAACCACCGTTACGCTCTTCATAGCGTGGGCCAAGAACGTCGAACAGCTTCTTCGCCATGTCTTTGTTGCGAATCTTAGAGATCGCACGACGACGAGAAGACAGGTCACCTTTCTTAGCGAGGGTCACCAGCTTTTCCATGATTGGACGCAGCTCTTTAGCCTTCGGCAGAGTCGTCACGATCTGCTCGTGCTCAATCAGAGACGCAGCCATATTGGCGAACATAGCTTTCCGGTGCTCGGAAGTCCGGTTGAGTTTGCGATGTGCGAGTCCGTGACGCATTGTTCTTTTCCCTTGTCGGCGTCGTGGCCGTTAAATCTGATCTTCGTATTTTTTGGCCAGACCTTCAATGTCTTCTGGCGGCCAGCTAGGTACGTCCATACCGAGGTGGAGGCCCATTCCTGCGAGCACTTCCTTGATCTCGTTCAGAGACTTACGACCGAAGTTCGGCGTACGAAGCATCTCTGCTTCTGATTTCTGAATGAGGTCACCGATATAAACGATGTTGTCGTTCTTCAGACAGTTTGCAGAACGGACTGAGAGTTCCAGCTCGTCCACCTTTTTAAGGAGAACAGGGTTGAAGCCGAGATCCGGCTCGTCATCCTGATCGCCACTGTCTTCTGGCTCTTCAAACGTGATGAAGAGACGAAGTTGATCCTGAAGTATACGCGCAGCATACGCCACAGCATCTTCTGGAGAGATTGAACCGTCCGTTTCGACGTCAAGCATCAGCTTGTCATAGTCGAGAACCTGACCTTCGCGTGTGTCTTCCACACGGTAGCCAACGCGACGCACTGGAGAGAAGATTGCATCCATCGGAATAAAGCCGATCGGACTGTCTTCTGTGCGGTGACGGTCTGCAGGCACATACCCTTTGCCAGTGTCGACCGTGAACTCCATGCGGAGCTCTGCGCCTTCATCCAGCGTACAGATGATGTGATCCGGATTGAGGATCTCAACGTCGCCTGGGACTTCAATCTGACCCGCAGTAACAGGACCAGCACCTGACGCACGAAGCGTCATTCGCTTGGCTGTTTCCGCAACCATGCGAATAGCAACCTGTTTAAGGTTCAGGACAATCGTCGTGACGTCTTCACGCACGCCTGGAATAGACGAAAACTCATGAACAACGCCATCAATCTGCATACCGGTGATAGCTGCCCCTTGCAGGGAAGACAGCAAAACACGGCGCAGTGCGTTTCCGAGTGTCGTACCGAAGCCACGCTCCAGTGGTTCGACAACCAGAGTCGCTTTACGAGACGGATCAAACCCGTGCTGCACCTCAGGGCGCGCAGGTCGAATCAGCTCTTTCCAGTTTTTGTCATTTACGACGGCAAGCGTGCCAGACATCGCGATGTCCTTTTATAAACGTGGGTGAACTAGACGCGGCGGCGTTTTGGCGGGCGGCATCCGTTGTGCGGGATTGGCGTCGTGTCACGAATAGACGTGATGGTGAAACCAATCGACTGGAGCGCACGAAGAGCCGATTCACGACCAGAACCCGGGCCACGCACGTTCACTTCCAGAGTGCGCATGCCATGTTCCTGAGCCTTGCGACCTGCATCTTCCGCAGCCATCTGAGCTGCGTAAGGAGTCGACTTACGCGAACCTTTGAAACCCATGTGACCAGAAGACGACCAGGAAATCGTGTTTCCCTGAGAGTCAGAAATCGTGATCATGGTGTTGTTGAAGCTCGAGTTCACGTGGCAAACGCCAGAGGTGATGTTTTTCCGCTCGCGGCGGCGAACCCGTGTCGTATCTTTAGCCATAGATTCCCAGCCTTACTTCTTCTTACCAGCGATCGGCTTGGCAGGACCTTTACGCGTACGAGCGTTTGTGTGCGTACGCTGGCCGCGAACCGGCAGACCGCGACGATGGCGCAGACCGCGATAGCAGCCCAGGTCCATCAGGCGCTTGATGTTCATCGCTGTCTCACGACGAAGGTCACCTTCGACGAGATAATCAGCGTCGATCGTTTCACGAACCTGAATTACTTCAGCGTCCGACAGATCCGCTACGCGACGTTCCGGCGTGATGCCGACCTTGTCGCAGATTTCTTTGGCCTTCGCCGATCCAATTCCGTGAATATAACGGAGCGCGATTTCAACGCGCTTATTGGTCGGTATGTTGACGCCTGCAATACGGGCCAAGCTACTTCTCCGTTAAAACCATTAGTACGAGACATTAGTTGCGAGACACGGCTTCACTTAAAACCGTGAAAAAACGCGCCTATCACTCGCAGAAGCCGCGTCTTATATCTGCCTGACACGCAAGGTCAATAGCTGACTGCGTCTCAGACAGAAATTACTTCACTCTTAGTTGCTTCCTCCGAAGATTTTCGAGAAGAAACCTTTCTTTTCCTTACCTTCAAGCTTTGCGAGCACGGAATCGATCTCTGCGGAGACTTCCTCAATGCTACGCATACCATCTACCTGGGCCAGCTTCTGGCGTTCTGCATAGATTGGCAGCAAAGGAGCGGTCTGAGCATTATACGCATCGAGCCGTTTCTTGAAAGTTTCCGGGTTATCATCGTCCCGGCCCTGCTCTTCGAATCGCTTTGTGACACGATCAAGCAGCGAATCTTCATCGACCTGCAAGCGAATCACTGCGTCGACTTCCATGCCGCGAGATTTAAGAGTCGCATCCAGTGCCTCAGCCTGAGGAACCGTGCGAGGAAAACCGTCAAAGATGAAGCCAGGCGCACCCTTGTGCGTGTCGAGCTGCTCTTCGATGAGTTCGATCACGATCTCATCTGACACCAGCTGACCTGAGTCCATGATGTTCGCGACGCGTTGACCGAGTTCGGTGCCTGCCGAGCGCGCTGCGCGCAGCATGTCACCTGTTGAGAGCTGGATGAAACCGAACTCCGTGACCAGGCGCTTGGCCTGCGTTCCCTTACCCGCGGCCGGTGGACCAAACAGGATAATGTTCATCGTTTCTTTCCCCCCAAACGAGACTTCTTGATCATGCCTTCATACTGGTGAGCCACCAGGTGAGACTGAATCTGTGTTACAGTGTCCATGGTGACAGACACAACAATAAGAAGCGACGTACCACCAAGATAGAACGGAATGGAAGGCATTTGAGCGCGCAAAATTTCCGGCATCAAGCAGACAAAAGTCAAATATGCCGCGCCAATCACTGTCAGTCGGCTCAGGACATAGTCAAGATACTCAGCTGTCCGCTTACCAGGGCGAATACCAGGAACAAAGCCGCCATACTTGCGCAGATTGTCTGCGGTTTCTTCCGGATTGAACACAATGGACGTGTAGAAGAAACAGAAGAAGACGATCAGCACCGCATAGAGGATGATGAAGCCCGGCTGCCCCGCACCCAGGAAGGACGTGATCGTTCCCAGAATACCGCTCGCAGCGCCGTCCTGACCTGCCATGAAGTTGGCAACCGTTGCCGGCAGGAGCAGCAGAGACGAGGCAAAGATTGGCGGAATGACGCCTGACGTGTTCAGTTTCAGCGGCAGGAAGCTCGTCTGATCCTGGCTCATCTTATTACCCTGCTGACGCTTCGGGTATTTGATAAGCAGGCGGCGCTGAGAGCGCTCCATAAACACGATAAAGACGATGATCGCGATCGCCATTGCCAGAATGCCAAAGACAAACGGTACGGAGGTTGCACCTTGCCAGCTACCAGAGATCAGGTTGAAGATCGCACGCGGAAGTTCCGCAACAATGCCCGCAAAAATGATCAGTGAAATACCGTTACCGATACCACGCGACGTGATCTGCTCGCCCATCCACATCAAAAGAAGCGTACCGCCTGTCAGCGTGACGACAGTCGTGAGGTCGAAATACCACACCGGCATGCCTTCAATACGAGAACCAGATAGGCCCTGAGCAATACCGAAAGACTGAACAAGCGCGAACAGAACTGTCAGGTAGCGAGTATACTGGTTAATCTGCTGACGCCCCGTCTCTCCCTCTTTCTTGAGACGCTCAAGCGTCGGAGAGGCGGTTGTCATCAACTGCATGATGATCGACGCAGAGATGTAAGGCATCACGTTCAGCGCAAAGACCGCCATACGTTCGACGGCACCACCTGCGAAGAGGTTGAGGTTTCCAAGGATACCATTTTGCTGGCTC
Source organism: Ponticaulis profundi (assembly GCF_042659465.1). NCBI lineage: Bacteria > Pseudomonadati > Pseudomonadota > Alphaproteobacteria > Hyphomonadales > Hyphomonadaceae > Ponticaulis > Ponticaulis profundi. The sequence continues at coordinate 731,088 of NZ_JBHSSW010000066.1, forward strand.
TGGAAAAGCTGACGGAAGGCTTCCGGATCAATACCCGGAATCGGCAGATACGTGCCGAGTCGATAAACGATCAGAATCCCCAGCGTGAAGAGGATCCGTTGCTGAAGTTCTTTAGCCTTACCGAAGGCCTCGAAATTCATATTCCGAGCAAGCTGCTCTGAAGCTGACGCCACACGCGCCTCCTTATTCCTCTGCAAGCCTTACATGCTAAAGGCCTGCCGCAAAAAGCAACAGGCCTTTAATTCGGCATTAGCCAGGCGTTTGTGAAGCCTGAAAAATGACTTATTCTGTTTCTTCTGTAGACGGTGCCGTCACTGTGACATTTCCGCCAGCAGCTTTGACCGCTTCAATAGCAGCTTTCGAAGCGCCAGTGACCGTGATGTTCACGCCTTTTGGTGCGTCGCCTTTGGCAAGGAGACGAACGCCGTCGCGTGAGCGACGCAGAACACCAGATGCAACCAGCGTGTCTTCCGTGATGTCAGCCTTACCGTCCAGCTGACCTGATTCGATCGCTTTCGTGATTCGACCCAGGTTCACCCAAGTGTACTTCTTGGCGTTAGGCGCTTTGAAGCCACGCTTTGGAAGGCGCATGTAGATAGGCATTTGCCCACCTTCAAAGCCATTCAGAGCAACACCCGAACGGGATTTTTGTCCTTTGACACCGCGGCCGCCAGTTTTACCCGTGCCGGAACCGACACCGCGGCCAACACGCTTGCGGGCCTTTACGGCACCCGGATTGTCAGAGAGTTCATTCAGTTTCATGTCGATAACCTCGCCAGAACGGTCCGGGGTCCCCGGATGCTCAGGCCTTTTCGTCTACGATTTCAACCATGTGCTGCACTTTGGCAATCATGCCGCGCACGGATGGTGTGTCTTCCAGTTCACGGGTACGGCCGACCTTATTCAGACCAAGGCCAACCAGCGTTGCACGCTGGTCGTTCTTGCGTCGAATCGGGCTGCCAGTCTGGCGAACGGTGATGGTTTTATTGGCCATGTTTCCCGCTCCTAGTTGGTGGCTTCAGCCATGCCGGCTTCAGAAGCACCGTCGGCACGACGACCAACAATGTCCTGAACCTTCAGACCACGTTTTGAAGCAATCGAACGTGGCGATGACTGGTTCTTCAGCGCGTCAAACGTTGCACGAACCATGTTGTATGGGTTCGAAGAACCGAGAGACTTCGCAACAACGTCTTGTACGCCAAGAACGTCGAGAACCGCACGCATTGGACCACCGGCGATCACACCTGTACCTGGAGGCGCTGCACGCAGGACGACTTTACCAGCGCCCCAACGGCCACGACCGTCATGGTGAAGTGTACGACCTTCGCGCAGTGGAACGCGGATCATCTTCTTCTTGGCTTCTTCCGTTGCTTTACGGATCGCTTCAGGAACTTCACGCGCCTTACCGTGACCAAAGCCAACGCGGCCTTTTTGGTCGCCGACAACGACGAGTGCAGCAAAACCGAAGTTCTTACCGCCCTTAACAACCTTCGCAACGCGGTTGATGCCTACGAGGCGATCAACGAATTCGCTTTGCTCTTCTTCGCGCTTGTTGTCCCGGCCTCGACCGCGACCACGGCGTTCGCCTTGTTTTTGCTCAGCCATTGCCGTCTCCTAAAACTTCAAGCCGCCTTCACGAGCCGCATCGGCGAGAGCCTTGATACGACCGTGAAAGATGTAGCCGCCGCGATCGAACACGACTTCTTCCACGCCAGCCTTGCTTGCGCGCTCAGCAATAAGCTTGCCGATTGCTGTCGCAGCAGCTGTTGTGCTTCCATTTGCTGTATCTGCGCGGAAGTCTTTCTCCTGGGTGGAGGCAGACGCCAGCGTGATACCACGTTCGTCGTCGATCACCTGAACGGCGATATTCTTGGAGGAGCGCACCACGGACAGACGAGGACGACCAGTAGCCTGCTTGCGCAGTTTGGCACGAACTCGCTGAGCGCGACGCATTTGTTTTTCGCGTGGCGTCATCATGGTTACTTCTTCTTACCTTCCTTGCGACGAACTTGTTCGCCAGCATAGCGAATACCTTTGCCTTTGTATGGCTCAGGCGGACGATACTTGCGGATCTCAGCAGCAACCTGACCAACAGCTTGCTTATCAGCGCCAGCAATCTTCACTTCGGTTGGTTTCGTGCTTGTGAGCGTTATACCTTCCGGAGCTTCATAGATTACATCGTGGCTGAAGCCGAGTGACAGTTTAACGTTAGAGCCCTGCATTTGAGCACGGTAACCAACGCCAACCAGTTCAAGCTCTTTCTCATAGCCATCGGTGACACCGATCACCATGTTCTGAGCACGAGCGCGCATTGTGCCCCACATGGCACGCGAACGCTTGGACTCATCACGAGGTGTGAACGTTACTGCGTTGTCCTCAAGTTTGATTTCAACGTCGTCCACGACTTTGAGCTGAAGCTCACCTTTTGGGCCCTTGGCCGTCAGGACACGATCCTCAAGAGAGAACGTGGCCTTTCCGCCTTCTACAGGGAGTTTTCCGATACGAGACATACCTTCACCCTACCCTTAAACGACCCGACACAGGATTTCGCCGCCAACATTCTCTGTACGCGCTGTGTTGTCAGACATGACACCCTTCGGCGTGGAGAGAATTGAGATGCCCAGACCGTTCTGGACCAGCGGCAGATCCTTGACCGAAGAATACACGCGGCGTCCTGGTTTGGACACACGACGGATTTCCGAGATCACGGGCGTACCATCATAATATTTGAGCTCGATTTCGATCGACTTTTTGCCGTCTTTTTCGACCTCGGTGAAACCACGAATATAGCCTTCGCTCTGAAGAACTTCCAGAACGCGCAGACGCAGTTTTGAAGCTGGTGTGATGACACCGGTTTTACCGCGCAGCTGTGCGTTGCGGATACGGGTCAGCATATCACCGAGAGGATCTGACAAGTTCATGAATACTCCTCCCTTACCAGCTTGATTTGACCATGCCAGGAACCTTACCCAGGTTGCCCAGCTCGCGAAGTGCCACACGTGACATCTTCAGCTTGCGATAATAACCACGTGGGCGACCAGAGACTTCGCAACGGTTGCGAATACGGTTCTCAGCCGAATTACGTGGAAGCTCAGCCAGTTTCAGGCGCGCTGCAAAACGCTCTTCCAGAGGAAGGTCCTCATTCAGAGCAATCTCTTTCAGGCGAGCCCGACGGCCAGCATACTTTTTAACGAGCGCCTTGCGCTTGTTGTTACGTTCGATTGCGCTTTTCTTCGCCATATCGTCCTCCCAGCGCCTAGTTTCGGAACGGGAAGCCAACGTGCCCCAGCAGGGCCTTGGCTTCCTCGTCCGTTTGCGCGGTGGTGCACACAATGATGTCCATACCCCAGATCTGATCGACCTGGTCGTAATTGATTTCCGGGAACACGATGTGTTCCTTGATGCCCATGGCGTAGTTGCCATTGCCATCAAAGCTTTTGCCGTTAAGGCCACGGAAGTCTTTCACGCGTGGAAGAGCAATCGTGACCAGACGGTCAAGAAACTCATACATACGATCGCGACGCAGTGTTACTTTACAACCAATGTTCATGCCTTCGCGGACTTTGAAGCCAGCGATAGACTTACGGGCTTTGGTCGCAACTGGCTTTTGACCAGCAATTGCTTCCATATCACGAAGAGCCGTTTGGATCTTCTTGGAATCCGCAACCGCTTCGCCAACCCCCATGTTCAGCACGACTTTGTCGAGCTTCGGCATTTGCATTGGGTTCGAATAGTTGAACTGCTCTTGCATCTTCTCGCGAATGGTCTCGCGATAGATTTTGCGCAGGCGTGGTTCGTAAGTGGCCGTATCAGACATCGATGGCCTCCCCTGAACGTTTTGCAAACCGGACTTTGCGACCGTGATCGTCGGTGCGGAAGCCAACACGTGTTGGTTTGCCGTCTTTCGGATCAAGCAGTGCAACGTTCGACACATGGATCGGCGCTTCGAAGCGCTTAATGCCACCCTGGTCGAACTGGCTTGGTTTCTGGTGACGTGTCACAACATTAACGCCAGACACAATCACACGGCTCTCAGCAGGCATGACTTTCGTCACTTCGCCTTGCTTACCTTTATCGCGGCCGGAGAGAACCTCCACGCGATCGCCTTTTTTCACCTTGGCAGCCATTACAAGACCTCCGGTGCGAGCGAAATGATCTTCATGTGGTTTTTCGCGCGAAGTTCGCGTGGAACCGGTCCGAAGATACGAGTGCCGATAGGCTCGCCGTTATTGTTGATCAGAACGGCAGCGTTCGTGTCGAAACGGATCGCTGTGCCGTCTGGGCGCATAATGTCTTTGGAAACGCGAACGACGACAGCTTTACGCACATCACCTTTTTTCACGCGTCCTTTCGGAATTGCTTCCTTCACCGAAACCACGATGACATCGCCAACACTCGCGTAACGGCGCTTTGCACCACCCAGCACTTTAATGCACTGGACGCGGCGAGCGCCTGAGTTGTCAGCAACCATCAGGTTTGTCTGCATCTGGATCATGCGGCATCTCCACCAGCTTGATCAGTGACGAGTTCCCAGCGCTTGAGCTTGGACTTCGGTGCACACTCGATGATTGACACTTTCTGGCCTTCTACAGCCACGTTGTTTTCGTCATGGGCGTGGTAGCGCTTTGACTTACGCACGGTCTTCCGAAGCAGTGGGTGCAGGAAAGTACGCTCAACACGCACGATCGCTGTTTTGTCCTGCTTGGTGGAGACCACCACACCTTCCATAATCCGCCTAGGCATATTGCTTCATTGCTCCCTTAGGTTCACGCAGCGCTGGTTTGCGTCTTTTCGCGCAGGATCGTTTGGATCCGGGCGATGTCGCGACGCACCTGTCGCACGCGGGCGGTGTTCTCCAGCTGACCAGTGGCCTGCTGGAATCGAAGATTAAATTGCTCTTTCTTCAGACCTACGAGCTCTTCCTTGAGCTGGTCTTCAGTTTTTGCGCGAACGTCTACCGCTTTCATATCAGTCTCTCCTCGCGCCTATTCGCTAATCCGGGTAACGACTTTCGTCTTGATCGGCAGCTTTGCAGCGCCAAGACGCAGGGCTTCGCGAGCCACTTCATCGTTCACACCATCAATTTCGAACAGGATACGGCCTGGCTTCACCTTTGCGACCCAACGGTCGATGGAGCCTTTACCTTTACCCATCCGGACTTCAATCGGCTTCGCAGAAACCGGCAGGTCCGGGAAGATGCGGATCCAGACTTTACCCTGACGTTTCATCTGACGGGTAATCGCACGACGTGTCGCCTCAATCTGGCGAGACGTAATGCGCTCTGGTTCCATGGCTTTCAGACCGTAAGAACCAAAGTTCAGCGAAAAGCCACCCTTTGCGTTCCCGTGGATACGGCCTTTAAACGCCTTGCGGAATTTTGTCCGTTTCGGTTGCAGCATTAGACTTAAGCTCCTGCGCCTTCACGGTTGCCCTGACGGTCGCCGCGCGGATTAGAAGAACGCGCACGCGCTTCACCAGAAGCTTCCTGTTTCTTATCCTGGGCCATCGGATCATGTTCCATGATCTCGCCTTTGTAGACCCAGACTTTAATGCCGATGATACCGTAGGTCGTCAGCGCTTCAGCCGTACCGTAGTCGATGTCCGCACGCAGTGTGTGCAGAGGAACAGAACCCTCTGAATACTGCTCTGTACGAGCGATCTCCGCGCCGCCAAGACGACCAGAAACCATCACACGAACACCAAGCGCACCAAGGCGCATAGCAGACTGAATTGAGCGCTTCATCGCACGACGGAAAGAGGCACGGCGCTCCAGCTGACGAGCAATGTCATCAGCGATCAGAGAGGCGTCGACTTCCGGCTTACGGATCTCAACCAGGTTCACGAATACTTCGTCTTCGACGATTTTAGAAAGCTGCTTACGCAGGCTTTCAATGTCCGCACCTTTTTTACCGATGACCATACCCGGGCGAGCCGTGTGGATGGTGATGCGGCATTTCTTGTGTGGACGCTCGACGATGATTTTCGAGATACCAGCTTGCTTCAGCTTGGTCTTGATGAACTCACGAAGCTTGAGATCTTCGTGCAGAAGACGACCGTAGTCGGCGCTATCTGCATACCAGCGAGAATCCCAAGTCCGGTTGATACCAAGACGAAGACCGATTGGATTGACCTTCTGACCCATTACGCGGCCTCCGCTTCAGATACAGCCATGCTTGTGTCGCGCAGAACGATCGTGATCTGTGCAAATGGCTTCAGAATGCGAGCAGCTCGGCCACGAGCACGTGCACGCAGACGCTTCATAACCAGGTTCTTCCCGACATAGGCTTCAGCAACGATCAGTGAGTCGATGTCGAGACCATGGTTGTTCTCGGCATTCGCAATCGCGCTCTTGAGAAGCTTACGAACGTCGTGAGCATGACGCTTAGGAGAGAACTCCAGCTCAGCCAGCGCCTTCTCTGCTGTCAGGCCACGAATGGACTGAGCAATCAGGTTCAGCTTCTGAGGGCTGATGCGAGCCATGCGAAGAACAGCGCGTGCTTCGTTCTCGGCCTGCTTCGGGGGTGCCTTAGGCTTACCCATGACTACCTCCGCTTCGCTTTCTTGTCCGCGCCGTGGCCGTAGTAAGTACGGGTCGGAGCGAATTCGCCAAACTTGTGACCAACCATTTCCTCAGAAACAGTGACCGGGATGAATTTGTTGCCGTTGTGGACCTGGAATGTCAGGCCAACAAAGTTCGGCAGGATAGTTGAACGACGCGACCAGGTCTTGATCACTTCGCGTTTCGTCGAGTTTGCAGCCGCCTCTGCTTTCTTGAGCAGATAGCCGTCGACGAAGGGGCCTTTCCAGACAGAACGAGACATGTCTAAACGTCCTACTTCTTATGACGGCGGCGGATGATGAGACGGTCCGTCGCCTTGTTCTTGCGGGTTTTTGGACCACGCGTCTTTTTACCCCACGGCGTCACTGGGTGACGACCGCCCGAGGACTTACCTTCACCACCACCGTGTGGGTGGTCGAACGGGTTCATAACAACACCACGAACAGACGGACGCTTACCGAGATGGCGTTTGCGACCAGCTTTACCGAGGTTCTGGTTCATGTTGTCCGGGTTGGACACAGCACCAACTGTTGCCAGGCAGCGTTCAAGCACCATGCGAAGCTCGCCAGAAGAAAGTTTGATCTGAGCGTAACCATCAGCACGACCAACGAGCTGAGCATACGTACCAGCTGAACGCGCGATCTGAGCACCTTTTTCAGGCTTCATCTCGATGTTGTGGATAATCGTACCCACCGGGATGTTCTTCAGAGGCAGCGTATTGCCTGGTTTGATGTCAGCCGTTGAGCTGGAGATAACCGTGTCACCGACACCAAGGCGCTGCGGCGCGATGATGTACGACAGATCGCCATCCTCATATTTGATGAGAGCGATGAACGCCGTGCGGTTCGGGTCATATTCCAGACGCTCTACCGTTGCAGGCACATCAAACTTGTTACGTTTGAAGTCGACCTTACGGTACAGTTTCTTAGCACCACCGCCGATACGACGAGCCGTGATACGACCTGTGTTGTTACGACCGCCATTCTTGGTCAGGCCTTCAGTCAGCGCCTTTACAGGGCGACCTTTGTGCAGACCAGAACGATCAACCAGAACAAGCTGGCGACGGCCCGGTGAGGTAGGATTGAATGTCTTCAAAGCCATGATTCAGGGGCCCCTTAAAGTCCGGTTGTCACGTCGATGAACTGGCCATCGGCAAGCGTGACAATCGCTTTTTTGAAGTCATTACGGCGACCAGCGATACCGCGGAAGCGTTTGGTTTTGCCTTTCACCTTGATGGTGTTTACGGCTTCGACCTTAACTTCGAACAGTTTCTCAATAGCCTCTTTAATCTGAGGCTTGGTCGCGTCGATCGCAACTTTGAACACGACCTTGTTCTCTTCAGAGAGCAGTGTCGCTTTCTCAGTGATGAGAGGCGACACGATCGTGTCATAGTGTACGGGTTGAGCAGCTTTAGACATGAATTAGCCCTCTCCGTTTGCGGCTTTTTCAGCACGCATTTTAACGAGCAGGCGCTGGTCAACTTTGGCACGCGGAGCTTCGCCCGCCACCATTGCTTTGGCCTGGCCAACCCAGTCTTCTGTCGCAGCGCGGCTAGAGACACCGACCTTGTCGAAGAGCGCCGTTGCGTCTGCTTCAGAGATCGCTGCAAGCTTCGTCAGCTCGCCGTAACCTTCTGCAGCCAGAGCTTTGGAAGCTTTAGCGCCAACACCGTCGATCAGAACGACATCATCAACGAAACCCTCTTCGCCCGGCTTTGCGCCAGCTGGAGCATCCGTTTCGCCGTTGAAACGCGCATGAATTGCGTCAATCGCATCCTTAGTCAGAACCAGTGTTTGACGACGCATCACGTCGTAAACGTTCAGACCAGCAGATGGCAGGACATCAACGTTAGGAATATTGCGGGCCGCACGTGCGAAACCTTCATTCAGCTCAACGCCGCCAATAATGAGCGCGTTAGACAGACCGAGAGATTCGAACGATGCGCGCAGCGCCTTCGTTTTGCCTTCGTCGAAGTTCACGTCCTCGAGCACAATAAGGCTACCACCCTGCACTTTTGCAGAGAGAGCGTGCTTCAGAGCAAGCGCACGAACCTTCTTAGGAAGATCGTGAGCGTGGCTGCGAACGCGAGGTCCGTGAGCAACACCACCACCAACAAAGATAGGCGCGTTACGTGAACCGTGACGAGCACCGCCAGAACCCTTCTGACGAATGTACTTCTTGGTTGTACGCTTCACTTCTGAACGTGACTTGGTTTTGTGCGTACCAGCCTGGCGCTTTGCCAGCTGATAACGAACCATGCGCTGAAGAATGTCGCCGCGGATCTCTTCGATACCAAAAATGGCATCATCGAGCTCAACCTTACCGGCTTTCTTAGCGCCAAGCGTTGTGACTGCGAGTTCCATTACGCGTCAGCTCCCTCGGATTCTGCAGGCGCGCCTTCACCAGCCTTGAAAGCCCCTGGAAGCGGAGCTTCCTCTGGGCGAGCCTTTTTCACAGCGTCACGAACTTCGACCCAGCCGTTTTCCGGACCAGGAACGTTACCCTTGACGAGGAGAAGACCACGCTCAGCGTCGACGCGTACGACTTCAATGTTTTGTGTGGTCACACGGTCAACACCGTAGTGGCCAGCCATTTTCTTGCCTTTGAAGACCTTACCCGGATCCTGGCACTGACCAGTCGAACCGTGCGAACGGTGAGAGATGGAAACACCGTGAGATGCGCGCAGACCACCAAAGTTCCAGCGCTTCATCGCACCCGCGAAGCCACGACCAACCGAGATTCCGGCAACGTCTACTTTCTGACCCACAACAAAGTGATCAGCAGAAATCTCAGAACCAACTGCAGGCAGCTCACCACCCTCAATGCGGAACTCGAGAACTTTTGCTTTAGGCTCCACACCAGCTTTCGCGAACTGACCGCGATCTGCTTTCGTCGCGCGCTTAGCTTTCTTAGCGCCAGCGCCCATGACGACAGCCGTGTAACCGTCTGTTTTCGTTTTCTCGACGCGGTCTTTCTTAGAACCACGGTTCACAGAAGTGGTGCGCTCCTCAGTGGTACGCAGACCAACTACCTGACAACCTTCCAGAGAAAGGACCGTCACCGGGATGTGATTGCCGTCTTCAGAGAAGACGCGCGTCATACCCATTTTCTTGGCCAGGAGGCCAGTACGTTTAGCTGGGAGTGTCATTTATCGTGCCCCCTCGAGCTTGATCTCAACCGCAACACCTGCAGACAGGTCGAGCTTCATGAGCGCGTCGACCGTTTGTGGTGTTGGGTCAACGATATCCAACACGCGCTTATGCGTGCGAATTTCAAACTGCTCACGAGACTTCTTGTTCACGTGCGGTGAGCGGTTGACCGTGAAGCGCTCAATGCGGGTTGGCAGCGGCACCGGGCCGCGCACCTGAGCGCCTGTTCGCTTGGCCGTTGATACGATCTCTTTCGCCGACACATCGAGGGCGCGGTGATCAAAGGCCTTCAGGCGAATCCGGATGTTTTGTCGTTCCATTGTAGCGTCCGTCCGCACAAAAAAAGCTAAGCCCACCACACGCGACCTGACGGTCAGATGGCGGACCAAAACCAGTGAATTGTTCCGTTTCGTGGAGGAGCGTATACCGAAAAGGTACGGTCACCTCATTCACGAGCGGCGACGTTTATGTGTTTGCGACTCGGATGTCAACACATGAGTTAAGTTTCTGGCCCGCATTTATCAGGGGTTTGGGTATCCCGGGGACAGAAAGCTGATCGCCGTTGTTTCTCACTATATATTATCAGCCCTCCGGCGTCACCCCAGGGGTAACTTCAGCTGCTTGCAGCGCATTGGTTCGACGCTCATCCCAGACAGCGATTCCCCAAAACAAAAGACCTCCTAAAGCAAGCCCCGCCCCCACATAACCCGTCGAGGTAAGCCCATAGCCGGCTGCAATAGCTGCGCCGCCCAGCAGAGGTCCCAGGGCATTCGCAATATTGAAAGCAGAATGGTTGAGTGCCGCCGCGAGTGTCTGCGCATCACCGGCAACGTCCATCAAACGCGTCTGAAGCGCCGGAGACAGCCCATTGGTTCCGCCGAGAAAGAAGACCACCAAACACAAGGACCATATTTGCTGAGCCGCGAAGGGATATGCCAGCAGGCATGTCGAGCTCCATAAAAGAATCGCCGCGACCGCAGGCATAAGGGCCTTGTCGGCCAGCCATGCACCAACAAGATTTCCGAAAGTGATTCCCGTTCCGAACACAGCGAGCACAACAAGCGCCATCCATTCTGGAGCGCCGATCACCTGAAAGACGACGCTCGTCACATATGTGTAGACCGCAAACATGCCGCCAAATCCTATCGAGCCAATCAACACGGTGAGCCAGACCTGGCGGCGCTTCAGCGCGGAGAGTTCCCGCAAGGGGCTTGCTGACGGGTTCGGAGGATCTTTCGGCGCATATAGGAAAACGAGCAGTACAGTCAGCCCGGCCAGAAGACCTACGACACCGAATCCCCAACGCCAGCCAAAGCTTTGTCCAAGCCAGCTTGCTGCCGGCACCCCAATGATCGTGGCAATGGTCAGCCCCAACAGCACGAGTGACACAGCCTGTGCCCGCTTGTTCGCTGGGACGAGCGACGCTGCCACAAGGGAAGCCACACCAAAATACGCGCCGTGAGGAACACCACTTAGAAAGCGAAACAACAACATGGTTTCGTAATTCGGTGAGAACGCACTCAGGACGTTAAAGCCCGCAAAGGCGAGCATAAGCCATAACAGCAGCTTACGCCGTGACATTCGCGCGCCAAAAACGGCCAGAACCGGCGCCCCGATGACAACACCGAGTGCGTAAGCAGAAATCACATGTCCTGCAGTGGGTTGATCGATCCCCAGTCCTGCTGAAAAATAGGGGACGAGACTCATCGCAGCGAATTCCGTCGTTCCGATTGAAAAGCCGCCCATCCCAAGCGCGAACATGATCAGAATATATTGAAGCCCTCCTGAGGGCTGGACTTGCGATGACGTCATCCACAATCTCCTGGAAACGTCTGGTCTTTTCTCGATGAGAAGAAACCTGACGGCATAAAAAAGCGGCCTCATACAGCCGCATGCCGTTGCGTAACCCTTCATTTTGAAAGCGTCTATCTGCAGATAGCGGTATCAGCCTCTCAACGCGTTCAACAATTTGTGTTGGATGTCCTCCAGACGTGCTGAGATCAAAACCTGTTTCAAGCGACTGGTCTCACCCGAATGCAAACGGACATGAGATTTTGCGAGACCAAGCTCTTTCGCCAACAGTTTGCAGACCGCCTTGTTTGCGGCGCCATTCTCCGGCACAGCGCGGACTTTAACTTTAAGGAAGGCACGATCGGCATCGTCTTTCGCGATAGCATCCAAAGCGTCCTTTGACGACTTCGGCGTTACCCGAACCGTGAGGATCGTGTTGTTATCGTCCAAAGTGCGTAGTGGAAGGCAATCAGCCATCGATCCTGATCAGACAAAGGCTTCGCGACTGAGCGGACGCACTTTGCCTTCCAAATGCTGAATAATCTGCCCTGCAATATCCTTGCTGGTCGCCGTCTCGATCCCTTCCAGTCCGGGTGATGAATTCACCTCCAGAACTTTCGGGCCGTCGCTCGTACGCAAAATGTCGACACCTGCAATGTTCAGCCCGATGGTCTGAGCGGCTCTACGCGCTACCGCGCGCTCTTCCTTGGATAATTTGACCGCTTCAGCCGTGCCACCTCTGTGAAGATTCGACCGGAATTCACCTTCTGCTGCCTGGCGCTGAATGGCTGAAATCACTTTGTTTCCGACCACGAAACAACGCGTGTCGCGTCCGGCCGCTTCGGCAACAAACTCCTGCAGAAGAAAGTGTGCATCAAGTCCGCGGAATGCATCCACCAGGCTCTCCGCCGCCTTGCGCGAATCCGCCAGCACAACACCTTTACCCTGGCTCGATTGCAGCAGCTTCAGAATGACCGGCGCCCCACCAACCAGAGAGATGAGATCTTTGGTGTCTTTGGGTGAATTAGCGAAAGCCGTCGTCGGCATTCCAATGCGCTCACGTGCCAGCATCTGATGGGCCAGGAGCTTGTCTCGAGACGCTGCAATAGCGTTTGGCTCATTCAGGCAGTAAGCGCCTGTATTTGCGAACTGTCGCAGCACAGCAAGCCCATATGACGTGATCGACGGGCCGATGCGAGGAATAACAGCGTCGAAACGCGGAAGCACTTCACCGTCATAGTGAATCTCAGATACGCGTGCGCCAATTTTCATATAGCAACGCGACGTATCGATCGGCTCCACGACATGCCCCCTCGCCTCTCCAGCCTCAATCAGGCGCTTGCAGGAGTAATTCTCCGGCTCCTTTGTCAGGAGTGCAATGCGAAGCGGGCGACGGACGGGCTTACGTTTCGGTAGCTGCTTATAGAGATCAAAGGAAAGCTCAGGCTGAGCAAAAGACCGGTTCGGGTCGACCACCATGTCTTCTGCAATCGAAGTCCGGCCAAACAGCATGCGATAAGCCATATTCTCACGATTGGTGAGCGTGACTTCAATCGGCCAGCTGCGTTCGCCGAGTTTGATGTGTGTCGCGATGACATAACGTAGCTCGGTTTCACCATTCGATGACGTCACCTGGCGACGGTCCACGATCGGCGCCGAACACGTAAACTCTAGCGAGAGATCGTCTGGATTCGGTTGAATTAGAAAGCGGACCTGAGGTTTGTTAGCCGGCCCAAATGGTTCAATGACGCTGGCATGTAGCGCTGATGTGCGCGCACCTGTGTCCACTTTCGCCTTGATCGCGGGCAAGCCTAGGTCCGGAAACGCGACCCATTCTTCCCAGCCGAGTGTAAAAGGTGAAGTCATGTCTGCTCCTGCGTCATCTGAGCGGCGCTATAACCCAGTTTGTATTCAAAGGCGCGCCCGATTGCACCCCAATCAACAAAAAAAGGCCGCTCTGGAGAGCGGCCTTTTCGTATTCGAAGGTCCGTTCGGACTATTCGATAACTTTGGAAACAACACCGGAACCTACCGTGCGGCCACCTTCACGGATCGCGAAGCGCAGCTTCTCTTCCATAGCAACCGGCTGGATCAGCTCAACGTTCAGCTTCACGTTATCGCCTGGCATAACCATCTCTGTGCCCTCTTGAAGGGTCACAACACCGGTCACGTCCGTCGTACGGAAGTAGAACTGTGGACGGTAGTTCGAGAAGAATGGCGTGTGACGGCCACCTTCGTCTTTCGTCAGAATGTAAGCTTCTGCTTCGAACTTCGTGTGCGGTGTGATCGAACCTGGCTTACAGAGAACCTGGCCACGCTCAACGCCTTCACGGTCGATACCGCGAAGCAGCGCACCAATGTTGTCACCAGCCTGGCCCTGATCGAGCAGCTTGCGGAACATCTCAACGCCCGTACAAGTCGTCTTGGATACTGTTGGACGGATACCGACGATTTCGATCTCGTCGCCGACTTTCAGGATACCTGTTTCAACACGACCCGTCACAACC
>NZ_JBHSSW010000067.1:0-2500 GCF_042659465.1 Ponticaulis profundi
CATGCGAAAGCCCCGGCGTTTAGCCGGGGCTGGTGTTGGGTGTGTTTCTGTGGTTGCGGGGACAGGATTTGAACCTGTGACCTTCAGGTTATGAGCCTGACGAGCTACCGGGCTGCTCTACCCCGCGCCAAGGTTGTCCTGATCGGGTTTGTTTCATCGTATCAGAGAGATATTGCGTTTCTTACCAGGTCTGGCGGTGACCTACTCTCCCACGTCTTAAGACGCAGTACCATCGGCGCAGCGGCACTTAACGGCCGAGTTCGGGATGGGATCGGGTGTTTTGCTCGCGCTAGGGCCACCAGACCAGGAAAGAAACGCTCAGCGTCGGACCTTTTGAGGGGTCTGATATTGTCCAAGGATGCTTTGGAGGAAGGAGGATAATCCTGCTTCTTCCGGATCAAATCAAGCCTATCGAGCCATTAGTACCGGTCAACTGAATGCATTGCTGCACTTACATCTCCGGCCTATCGACGTGGTGGTCTTCCACGGCTCTCAAGGGAGACCTTGTTTTGAGGGGGGCTTCACGCTTAGATGCCTTCAGCGTTTATCCTGTCCGTTCATAGCTACCCAGCACTGCCGTTGGCACGACAACTGGTCCACCAGTGGAACGTCCACCCCGGTCCTCTCGTACTAGGGGCAGCTCCTCTCAAGTCTCCAACACCCACGGCAGATAGGGACCGAACTGTCTCACGACGTTCTAAACCCAGCTCACGTACCTCTTTAAACGGCGAACAGCCGTACCCTTGGGACCTGCTCCAGCCCCAGGATGAGATGAGCCGACATCGAGGTGCCAAACGATGCCGTCGATATGGACTCTTGGGCATCATCAGCCTGTTATCCCCAGCGTACCTTTTATCCGTTGAGCGATGGCCCTTCCACTCGGGACCACCGGATCACTATGGCCGACTTTCGTCTCTGCTCGACTTGTCAGTCTTGCAGTCAGGCTGGCTTCTGCCATTGCACTCAACGACCGATTTCCGACCGGTCTGAGCCAACCTTCGCGCGCCTCCGTTACTGTTTGGGAGGCGACCGCCCCAGTCAAACTACCCACCACGCAGGGTCCCGGACCCGGATAACGGGCCGCGGTTAGACATCAAGAGTGCGAAGGGCGGTATCTCAAGGATGGCTCCACGAGGACTAGCGTCCCCGCTTCAAAGCCTACCGCCTATCCTGCACATCGCAATCCTGATGCCAGTGCGAAGTTGTAGTAAAGGTGCATGGGGTCTTTCCGTCTAACCGCGGGAAGTCTGCATCTTCACAGACAATTCAATTTCGCTGAGTCCACATTTGAGACAGCGGGGAAGTCGTTACGCCATTCGTGCAGGTCGGAACTTACCCGACAAGGAATTTCGCTACCTTAGGACCGTTATAGTTACGGCCGCCGTTTACCGGGGCTTCAATTCAAGGCTTGCACCTCTCCTTTTAACCTTCCGGCACCGGGCAGGCGTCAGACCCTATACGTCGTCTTACGACTTCGCAGAGCCCTGTGTTTTTAGTAAACAGTCGCCACCCCCTGGTTTGTGCCCCCGGCCTCTGCTTGCGCAAAAACCGGGCCTCCTTCTCGCGAACTTACGGAGGTATTTTGCCGAGTTCCTTAAATGTGGTTCTCTCAAGCGCCTTGGTATTCTCTACCAGTCCACCTGTGTCGGTTTAGGGTACGGTCTTGTGGAGGGCTATTTCCAGGGACCCCTAAGCAGCCCGATCAATCCGTTAAGATCGAACTACCCTCGGGATCCGTCACCATCTCCTGGCCCAGGAATATTAACCTGGTTCCCATCGACTACGCCTTTCGGCCTCGCCTTAGGGGCCGGCTTACCCTGCTCAGATTAGCTTTAAGCAGGAACCCTTGGACTTTCGGCGACAGGGTCTCTCACCCTGTTTGTCGCTACTCATGTCAACATTCTCACTTCTGATCACTCCACCGGTTGCCTTACGGCCCGGCTTCACAGTCAGAACATTGCCTCCGTAGACCATTGCTGGGCTAAAGAGGCAGCGTTCTATATCACAGAACGCTCCGCTACCACGCACTCTAAAGTGCATCCAAAGCTTCGGCTCGTGGCTTGAGCCCCGTTACATCTTCGCCGCAAGACCTCTTGATTAGACCAGTGAGCTGTTACGCTATCTTTAAAGGATGGCTGCTTCTAAGCCAACCTCCTGGTTGTTTTGGAAGTCTCACATGCTTTCCCACTTAGCCACGAATTGGGGGCCTTAGCTGTTGGTCAGGGTTGTTTCCCTCTCCACGACGGACGTTAGCACCCGCCGTGTGTCTCCCGGATAGTTCTCCTGGGTATTCGGAGTTTGCTTAGACTCAGTAAGGCTGTGGGCCCCCATCATCCATGCAGTGCTCTACCCCCCAGGGAATACGTCCGAGGCGCTACCTAAATAGCTTTCGCGGAGAACCAGCTATCTCCGAGTTTGATTGGCCTTTCACCCCTAGGCACAAGTCATCCCGACCTTTTTCAACAGGTGTGGGTTCGGACCTCCAGTACGTGTTACCGTA
>NZ_JBHSSW010000067.1:5221-5730 GCF_042659465.1 Ponticaulis profundi
CGGGGCTATTCCGTAGAGAAGGGCACGTTCCCACGCGTTACTCACCCGTCCGCCGCTAGACCCGAAGGTCTCGCTCGACTTGCATGTGTTAAGCCTGCCGCCAGCGTTCGTTCTGAGCCAGGATCAAACTCTCAAGTTGAAACCCCCGAAAGGGTTCTTGACGTCGAACCTTGCACATCTGTCACCTGCTGTCTCCAGCAGGCAATCATCCGTTCATCGTTCTACCGAAGTAGTCCGACAAACAGTGAAGCTGACACCTGGATCATCGCTTTCGCTACCAGGCCGATATGCAAGTCTCTCGATCGTATGACGACCGAACCGCCCGCATATCTCTTCAGATATCCATCAATGTCAAAAAGCAAGAGAACCAAAATCACGATCACGACGTCAACTCGACGCCACAACCGTCACCCAATCCCCAGAATGTCTCCCGGTCCAACCGCGCTTCCCAGCACCGCCTTCCCGGCCCCTCCAGCGTTCCCGCCTTCGGTGAAGCGGTGTTTAGGCCC